>DASTSG010000011.1:0-36005 GCA_035760805.1 Pseudolabrys sp. | reverse complement strand
GGGCAGGCCAATTCTTCACCAAAGGTCCTTTCGCTATTGATGCGGCTCCGGCTCGCCATTCTCGGCGCGCAAACCAGTCCAGGAGATAAATGCATTCGACGCCGGAAAGTGCAGCCGATACGGACAAGAGTTTGCTTGCGGCTGTCCATTTTCGCTGCCGAGATCGGGCGTCGGCTTAGCGACGGGAATCGAACCCGCGATTTTTCAAGGCGGAAATCGCGTTGGCCTCCGTGTTGGCCCACGCCGCAACCTCATTGAGAGACGCGTTATGTATCAAACGCTTGCGTTCAATGTTCGACCGCCCCTGGGTAACACTCCACTACCGTTGTTCGAACAAAGCGTTCGCGACCGCCGGTCGGCAGGACGGCGCATGCGCGTTTGCTGCAACCTGCACGTCAATGTGCCTTCGGGAGCAGAGCCACTCGATGAAACGCCATGAACCCGCGACCGAGCCGCCCGGCTCGAGCGTTCACCCGCGGCTATTCGTTGCTGCCAAACTGTTTGCCGAAGCGCTCCTGTATCCGCGCCAGCATCTGATCGCGCAATTCGCGGTAAGCGGCAAGGCGTTGCTCGCGGTTTCCTTCAACACCGGTCGGATCGATCGTGGGCCAATACTCGACCGTGGCAGGGTAAGTCCGTATCAATTCGAGCGCGCGATGGTGCGCCGGCGGCGATAACGTCACGATCAAATCGAAATCGAGTTCGCCGAGATCGGCAAGCTCCTCGAAAGTGACCGGCCTATGGCGCCCGATATCGATGCCGATTTCCTTCATGGCCGCAACGGCGAACGGATCGAGCTCGCCTTTTTGCACACCGGCGGAGGCCACGCGGATCTCATTTCCGATCATCTGCTGAAACAATCCGGCAGCCATGGGTGAGCGGACAGCGTTAAGCCCGCATGCGAACAGGACTGCGCGGGGACGCAGATGCTCCGGCGCGGACATTCTGCCTCAGCCCTTCCAGTGCAACACGCAGATGAGCGTGAACAAGCGGCGCGCCGTATCGATGTCGATGGCGACCTTGCCCTTGAGCCGCTCCATCAGGATGGTCGACCCGTCGTTATGAATCGCGCGCCGGCCCATATCGAGCGCTTCGATTTTGTCAGGCGTCGCAGTGCGGATCGCCTGATAGTAGCTGTCGCAGATGAGATAATAGTCCTTCACAATCCGGCGCAGCGGCGAGAGCGAAAAGAAATGCTTTGCGACCGGCGTTCCATCTTCGAGCCGGATATCGAAAACAAGACGATTGCCTGTAATGCTGAGATGCAGCACGTAGGGGCCGCCCGCATGATTAAGAGGGGCAAATGAATTCTGCTCAAGCAGGTCGTAGATCGCGACTTCACGCTCGTGCTCGACATCCGGATGCGAGCGACCGATCGACTTCTCGTCCAGTTTGACGCTAACGAGGCACTGCTTGCCCGGCTTGGCTGGTGATTTCGCCGCGTTCATCGCTTGTTGAGGCGAATGGCGACCGATCGCGCGTGCGCGGCAAGGCCTTCAGCTTCCGCAAGCGCAATGGCAGCCGGGCCGAGCGTGCGCAGTTGGTCGGGTGCGCATTTCAGCAGCGACGTGCGTTTCATAAAATCCAGAACGCCAAGCCCGGACGAAAAACGTGCCGAGCGCGCGGTCGGCAGCACGTGGTTGGAGCCCGCCACGTAATCGCCGATGGCTTCAGGCGTATGCGGTCCAATGAAGATGGCACCCGCGTTGCGAATGCGGGCGGCAATTGCCTCGGCTCCGGCCGCGGCAATCTCGAGATGCTCGGGAGCGAGCCGATCGACCAGCGCGACGGCGTCGTCCAGCTTGCCGACCGTAATGATCGCGCCGAAGTCGCGCCAGGACGCGCCGGCAATATCGGCGCGGGGAAGCGCTTTCAGTTGGGCTTCGACGGCCTTTTCGACCTCGTGTGCCAATCGCGCATCATCCGTAATCAAAATGGATTGCGCGCTGACATCGTGCTCGGCCTGGGCCAGCAGATCGGCGGCGATCCAATCCGCGTCGCCGGTTTTATCCGCCACAATGAGCACTTCCGAGGGGCCGGCGATCATGTCGATGCCAACTTTGCCGAACACCAGACGCTTTGCCGCGGCGACATAGGCGTTGCCCGGCCCGACGATCTTGCTCACCGGCGCGATGGATTCAGTTCCGTATGCGAGCGCGGCAACGGCCTGCGCGCCACCGACGCGATAGATTTCGTCAACGCCCGCAAGCTCCGCTGCGACCAGCACCAGCGGATTGAGCTTGCCGTCCGGCGCCGGCACGACCATTGCAATCCGTTGCACGCCGGCGACTTTCGCCGGCACCGCGTTCATCAGGACGGATGACGGATACGCTGCGGTGCCGCCCGGCACGTAGAGGCCGACAGCATCAATGGCCGTCCAGCGGACGCCCATCTCGACACCCAGTCCATCGGTAAAACGATCGTCGGACGGAAGCTGCCGCCGGTGATAACTTTCGATCCGATCGCGCGCGAGCTTGAGCGCCTCGACAGCCTTTCCGTCACACACCTTTGCGGCAGCCGCAATCTCGTCCCCGCCGATGCGTATTCCTTTGTGCGCGAGATCGACGCGATCGAATTTCGCCGACAGTTCGATCAGGGCTTTATCGCCGCGCGCGATCACATCGTTTACGATCGTGCGCACCGCCTGCTCGACGTCAACCGCCGCCTCACGCTTGACGGCAAGCAACGCGTGAAAGCGCTCGGCGAAATCCGCACTGTTACTGTCCAGCCGAACAGGCATGATCGATCCTGCCGGGACCAAGCCCGAATGGCAGGTGAATGGGTCATGCGGAAGGTGCCGTCAACCCTTTGCTGCGCGAACCGTCAACGGCAGGGCCCGGCAGCCGATGCGCTTACAAGAAGGGCCGGGCTGGAAAGTTCAAACCGGCTATAGCTTCAACGATTCAGGCGAGTCGGCGGGATGCTTCGGGCAACTGGCCGCCATCCAGGTCGGGCCGAGATCGGCCAATTCGACTTCGAGGCACTCCACCTCAAGGCGTATCGCGCTGCCCCCGGAAAAGGTTAGCGTCACTACCCCGGACGGCGCCGAGGTTTGCGCGAATTCGACCGCAAGCAGATTGAGCACCTGATCCTTGCCGCTATCAATGCCGCGGCACCTGCACGACATCACCCGCTCAAAGCGCAGCGCGGCACGACGGCGGCGATTTTGCGGTGGATCGGTCTGCGCGCCCTCCCAATCGAAACGATTGAGCGCAATCACCACTCTTTTTTCACGAGGCCTCCACAAGACCTCCGAAACCTTCACCACCGCGTCCTGCAGATGGGCCGAAACCACCTCCAGGTCCTCGTCGTCCAGAGCGATGAATTTGAGCAAGTCCATGACAACCGCCGGTTCCGTTTACGGTAGGTAGGAAAGCCCAATTCGCGGCGCAAGGCACCTCTGAAGGTGAGTTAGGCCTGAAAGGCCGGCTCAAGGCCGGCCGCCGTCCAGCGGCCGCGGGTTGCCGGATCGACAAGCTTGCGCAGGAAAGCGGCCGCGGCCTCACGCTCGGTGCTGCCCGCAAGGACGGCGCCCGTATAGGTGTTCACGTTTGCGATCTCGTCCGGCAGCGGACCGACGAGCCTTGCACCTTTCACGGTCAGAATTTCGCTGACGAATGTGGTCCCGATGTCGGCGTCACCGTTCGCGACCGCTTCGGCGACCTCGTAGCCGCGCCCGCGCAACACGGCCTTTGCGTTGACGGCGTCGGCAATACCGAGCCGCTCCAGCAGGGCGACAAAGAAATTGCCGGACGAACCCCCGGCTTTTGGATCCGTGTAAGAAACGGTGCGCGCGGCAAGCAGCGCACGCTTGAAAGCGTCCACCGTCGAAATATCGGGGAGCGCAGCGCCCTCAGGGACTGCCAGGCCAGTCACCGTGCGGCCCACGTCGGTCCTGCTGCCGGAAACGAAAAGGCCGAGCTTCTCAAGCGCATCGATCGCGGCGGCAGACAAGATGGCGAGATCGGCTTTTTCGCCCGCCTTCAGCCGGTCGCGCAACGCGCCGGCAGTCCCGAATTGCACATCGAGCTTGTGGCCGCTCTCACGTTCGAATTCCGCGCCGAGGCTTTCGACCATCGGCTGCACCGCGCCCGCACTCAGCACCCTTATCTGCACCACGAATTCCCCCCACTATGCGCTCAACCGTTCGATCATCGCGCCGCACTGCGACAGCTTCTCCTCCAGCCGTTCGAAGCCGCGGTCAAGATGATAGACTCGGTTCACCATCGTTTCGCCTTCCGCGGCAAGCGCGGCAATCACAAGCGACACCGAGGCGCGCAAATCCGTCGCCATCACCGGCGCGCCCTTGAGGCGTTTGACGCCTTCGATCGTCGCCGTCTGCCCGTCGAGATGAATGTGGGCGCCGAAACGCGCAAGCTCCTGCACGTGCATGAAGCGGTTCTCGAAGATCGTTTCGGTGATGCGAGAAGTGCCGTCGGCGCGCGTCATCAGCGCCATCAATTGAGCCTGCAGATCGGTGGGAAATCCCGGAAAGGGCGCGGTTGTGACTTCGACGGGATCAAGGCCCACGCCGTTGCGCGAAACGCGGATTCCCTCATTGGTCGGTGTCACGGTGACGCCGGTCGTGACCAAGGTATCGAGCGCGGCTTGCAACAGTTCCGGGCGCGCATTTTGCAGCATGACATCGCCTCCCGCCATCGCAACCGCCATGGCGTAGGTGCCGGTTTCGATACGGTCAGGCAGAACCGAATGGCGCGTCCCGTTCAGCCTGGCGACGCCCTCGATCACGATACGCGACGTGCCGGCGCCGGAAATTTTGGCGCCCATCTTTTTGAGACAGTCGGCAACATCGCCGATTTCCGGCTCGCGGGCGGCGTTCTCGATGACTGTTGTGCCGTTCGCAAGCGTCGCCGCCATCATTGCCGTGTGCGTGCCGCCGACGGTGACCTTTGGAAACACGATCTCGGAGCCGCGCAAGCCCTTCGGAGCGCGCGCGACCACGTAGCCGCCTTCGATATCGATCTGCGCGCCAAGTTTCTCCATCGCCATGATCAGCAGGTCGACAGGCCGTGTGCCGATGGCGCAACCGCCCGGCATCGACACGCGCGCCTCGCCCATCCGTGCGACGAGCGGTGCCAGCACCCAAAAACTCGCGCGCATTTTGGAGACAAGTTCGTAGGGGGCCGTGGTGTCGACGATGTGTTTTGCCGAAATGTGTAACGTGCGCCCGCTGTTCGGCGCGTCGCCGGTACGCTTCCCCGCAATCATGATATCGACGCCGTGATTGCCGAGAATTCGCTGTAGCTGGATGACGTCGGCAAGCCGCGGCACATTGTTCAGAATGAGCGTCTCATCGGTAAGAAGACTGGCGATCATCAACGGCAGGGTCGCATTCTTGGCCCCTGAAATCGGAATCGTGCCGTTCAGCCGCTCGCCGCCAACGATCCGTATGCGATCCATGTAGCCCGCCCATTCTGCCGTGCTTACGCTGCCGGCGGCTTTATGGACTGCCGCCCGCCGCCGTGCAAAGCCTTCCTGCCGCTGTGGTAATTTAAGCCTCGCCGCCCCGATTGCGGCGGAAATCGGACCCGCCGGACGAGAAGCCGGTGCTCAGGAGTTGCCGCTGGTGTCGGTTTTACCCTTGTCCGCAGCCCCGCTCGAGGGCGCGCCGCGGCCGCGCGCCTGCGCCTTACGTCGTCGCAGATTTTCGCGCAAAGCGAGCGCCAGCCGCTTCGCCCTTGCGTCCGAATTGGGCTTCGATTTTTCGTCCCGTGTCCGTGCCACACTGTAAGTATGCGCGAAGGAGATAGACCGGCAAGCCGCTATTCCGCCTTTTCCTTGCGCCGGCCGGGTGCATTGTGGCAGTTTCCGCCGCGCTCACGAGGCAATTCGCAGCCTCGGCTCATTCGCTGCCGTAGCTCAGTGGTAGAGCACCCCCTTGGTAAGGGGGAGGTCGAGTGTTCAATCCACTCCGGCAGCACCATATTAAAGCGCTTATCGTTCAATAAAATCGGGAAAAACGGTCCTTAGCTGGCGTTGGTCCTGATGCGCAGGAGTGTTCACATCAGCTTTTCTCTGCGCACGCCGATAAAGCGCTCGCCAAAGACAGTGCTCCATTAGTTGCTCTGTAATGTAAATCCCAACAAACGCCAGAGCGCGCTTACACTCTGACCCGTCTGCCTCCGGGACCCGCGAGCAACCAAAAGATAAACCCAATCAAAGGCAGAAGCACGATCACCAAAATCCAGACGACCTTGGTCCCTGAAGGTGCCCCACTCTGCACAATGCTGGCGATGGCCCAAATGTCGAGCGCCAAAACAATCAATCCGCCTATGCCATATCCGAAATCCATGACCGTCGCTCCCGAATATTCAGGGTCACCCTTTAAGTCCGATCGGCAAAAGATTGTTCCCGGCCGCGCGACCCGGAGGCTACAATTCTGCATCGCGCGATTTGGCCGGTGAGCGCACGGCTGTTTTTCAAGGCTCCTGTGCCGCCTTGGAACGGTTACACCCACTCCGGCAGCACCAGCTTTGGAATTGTCGATGGGCTTGCTTGCGGCGATCAGCCGGCGCGCGCGATCGGCGCTTTTCTTTTCCTTTTCGGTGTGCGCCCAACCGCCTCGGCATAAACTTCGATCGGCTGTGGTTTTCCGATAAGGAAGCCCTGAATTTCGTCACACGATTCCGCGGCAAGGAACGCGAGTTGCTCTTCGGTTTCGACACCTTCGGCGAGCACCGGCAAATTCAAACCGTGCCCAAGACCGATCACGGCGCGAACGATCGCGGCCGATTGTTGGCGGTGGCTCAAATTGGCGATGAAGGCCTGATCGATCTTGATCTTGTCGAACGGGAACGACTGCAAATAGGACAGTGACGAATAGCCGGTGCCGAAATCGTCCATGGCGATGCGGACGCCAATAGCCTTCAGGCGGCGCAAAGTCGTAACGGCGTGGCTGAAGTCTCCAATCAGAACGCCTTCCGTAATCTCGAGCTCAAGACGGCTTGGCGAGAGGCCTGTCGCGATCAGCGTCTCATGCACGAAGTTCGTCAAGTCGCCGTTGTGGAACTGCGCCGGCGACAGGTTGACGGCGATGCTCAAAGTCCGCGGCCACGCCGCCGCCTCGCGGCAGGCCGTGCGAAGAATCCACTGTCCAAGGGCCCAGATCATTCCGCTTTCTTCGGCGAGCGGAATGAATTTGCTCGGCGGGATGAGACCGAGGCGCGGATGATGCCAGCGTACCAGCGCTTCGAATCCGGTAATGCCGCCGCCTATTTTAGCCTGCGGCTGATAGTAAAGCTCGAGCTCGTCGCGCATGATGGCTGCGCGCAAATCCTGCTGCAATACGCGCTTTTCGCGCAGCTGCTTGTCCATCGAAAGTTCAAAGAACCGGATCGAGCCGCGCGCCTCGTGTTTCGCGCGATAAAGCGCCGCGTCCGCGTTGGCGATCAGCGATTCCGTGTCGACGCCATCGCTCGGATAAACCGCGACACCAATGGTAACGTCCATTTTGAGCGAATGACCTTTGACTTCGATATCAGACGTAAACGCCGCAGTGATGGAATCGACCAGGACTGCGGCGGTGCCCGGCTGCGGCCCGATGGCAGTCAGGATGGCAAATTCGTCTCCGCCGACGCGCGCGAGGAACGCTTCACCGCACACGCTCTGCAGCCGGCGCGCGACCTTGGCGAGCAGTTCGTCGCCAATCATGCTGCCGAAGACATCGTTGATCTCCTTGAAGCGATCGAGATCCGCGGACAGCACCGCGAAACCGTCGTCGCTCCGTTGCGCCTGCTCGAGCATCTCACCCAGGCGCGCCTTGAACGCGGCGCGATTCGGCAGGTCCGTCAAAGGATCATGATGCTCCAGATGCGCGATCTGTGCCTCGTGCTGCTTGCGCGTCGTCCGGTCGCGGATCATGGTGATCAGATAGCGGGATTTTCCGTCAGGACCGGCAACCGGAAGACGCGTCGAGGTGATGACGCGGGCGCCGTTGCCAGGGGTGATGATCGTATGCTCGTCGCGGAAAATCGGACGATCCGACATCACCGCTTTGCGATCTTCCGCATCGATCTCCGCCGCGCCTTCCGGCACGATCTCAGAGGTGAGCCTGCCCAGCATCGCATGTCGATCGATACCGAAAACCATTTCCGCCGCCCGGTTAACAAGCAGGCAGCGGAGATCCGGAATCGATTTCACAATGATCGGCGATGGGACGTTCTCGATCACTGTGTCGAGAAATGCTCTTGTGTGTTCGAGCTCTCGTTCCGCTTTTTTCCGCTCGGTAATGTCCTCATGCGTCGCAACCCATCCACCCGATTCCATCGGCTGGTTGATAACCGCGATAATGCGACCGTCCCCTAACTCAACATTACGTGCGAAAGCCCTGCCTTCTGTAAGCGACGTACGTAGATCGACTTCATAGGCATCGGGATCGAGCGGAAATGTTCCGGCAGCAAGCCGCGCATTGAGCAAGTCGCGGACCGTAGACCCGCGCCTGATACGCGCCGCGTCGATGTTGTACATGTCGATGTATCGCTGGTTCCAGAGCAAAAGCGTGCTGCTCGCATCGAACATGCACAGGCCCTGTGACATGTTGTTGAGGGCGCCGTCGAGCAATCTGTTCTGCTCGTCGAGCTTGTCCTTCGTTCGGCGGTCCGACCACGCACCGATTACACACATCGCAAGCACAAAGGTCGTAACCGCAGCAATCGCAAGCGAAAGCGACGTGTCCGAGAATGCCGAAGCGTCGAAGCGACTTATCGAATCCGGGATGAGGCCGATAGCAGCCATGCCTGTGAAATGCATCGACACGATCGAAAGGGTCAGAAGAACCGCACCAAGTAGCAGGCCGCGCGCGCCAAGATTATGCGACAGTACTTCGAGTGCTGCGGCACTAAAAACCAGCGCGAGAATGATTGAACAGACGACCAGATCGGTACCCCAGATGATAGTGCCGGACATTTCCAGTGCGGCGATGCCGAGGTAATGCATCGAAACGACGCCGGCGCCGACGATGAGCCCGCCAGCTGCCGCATTCCACCGACGGCGGGCGTAGCTCGCAACCGCAAGGCCAATCGTCACGACTCCAATCGCCACGATCAACGAGAGAATGGTCAGGAAAATTCCGTAGGCGACCGGAACAGGCGGGCGGAAAGCAAGGATGCCGATGAAGTGAGTTGCCCATACGCCAACGCCGGTTGCAAATCCGGCAGTCCCGAGCCAAACCGCTTGCGAATGTCCGGCCGAAACGCGTGCGCGATTGAAAAGGTTTACCGCTGCAACACAAGTCAAAAAGCAAACGACGCCGGCAAGAAAGACGAGTCGCCAGTCGTGCGCCGTGCCGAGACAGTTGAAAACACGTAGCATGTGTCGCCGCCTCAGATCAGGCGCGCTCCGCACCCAATCTTCTCGATGCTACGGCTATGTCATATTCGCGGCGTTAATTTTGCCCGCTATTCTTGGTTAATCGCCGTTAGGACTACGCGGACGTAAAGGCGGAACTTATAAATTTCTCGCCCGCATTAAGCCTGTGGCCCGGGCGGACGCAGAAAGCCGAAGTCACAGCCCTGATCGGCGCCGAGGATTTCATCTGCGTAAAGTTTCGCATAGCCGCGCGTCGGCGGCGGCGCTGCCGGCCTGAGCGTTGCAGCCCGGCGCTTGAGCTCAGCCGAATCGACAAGAAGATCAATTCGGCGCTCCTTGACCGACAGACGGATGCGGTCGCCGTTACGGACCAGGGCAAGAGGCCCACCCGAGGCAGCGTCAGGAGTGACGTGCAGAACGATCGTGCCGAATGCGGTTCCGCTCATCCGCGCATCCGACACGCGCACCATGTCCTTGATGCCTTTGGCCGCCAACTTTTTCGGGATGGGAAGATAGCCCGCTTCCGGCATGGCTGCGGCCGAATGCGGCCCGGCATTTTGCAGCACAAGAATATCTTCAGGTGCAACATCGAGCATCGGATCATCGACGCGCGCCGCCAAATCCTCGAGCGAGGAAAATACGACGGCCTTGCCTTCGTGCTCGAACAGCCTCGTGTCGGCGGCCGAACGTTTCAGGATTGCGCCTTGCGGCGCGAGGTTACCGAAAAGAGCGATCAGTCCGCCTTGCGGTTCGAGCGGCGCCGCGCGAGCGGCGATGATGGTGCGATCAACCCAATCGGCATCCTCGGCAGCGAGCCGTTCGCCGAGCGTCTCGCCGGTGACCGTCATGCAATCCAGGTGCAGCAGATCCTTCAGTTCGCGCAGCAGCGCGCCCATTCCGCCGGCTGCAAAGAAATCTTCCATATACCCGTTGCCGACCGGTTTCAGATTGACCAGCACCGGCGTCGTATCCGACAGCTTGTTGATCTGATCGAGCGACACGTGAATGCCGGCTCGTCCGGCGATCGCCGTCAAGTGAATGACCGCGTTGGTTGAGCCGCCGAGCGCCAGCAAAACGCGCAGCGCGTTTTCGATGGATTTCGCATTGACGATCCGTTCGGGGGTGAGCTTCGAAGCGATCATATTGACCGCAGCAACGCCAGTCGCCTCGGCCGCGCGCAAACGGTCAGCATGGACTGCGGGAATCGCAGCGGTTCCAGGCAAGATCATGCCGAGCGCCTCGGCCAGACAGGCCATGGTGGAAGCGGTGCCCATCACAGCGCAGGTTCCGGCTGTGGTTGCGAGCCGACCCTCGACTTCGGAAATCTCCTGATCGTCGACCTTGCCGGCGCGGTATTGTGCCCAGAAGCGCCGACAGTCGGTGCAGGCACCGAGCCGTTCACCGCGATAGCGTCCGGTCATCATCGGGCCCGCCACGAGCATGATTGCCGGCCGGCCCGCGGAAACGGCTCCCATCAATTGCGCGGGCACGGTCTTGTCGCATCCGCCCATCAGCACCACCGCATCCATTGGCTGGGCACGGATCATCTCTTCCGTGTCCATTGACATCAGGTTTCGAAACTTCAGGCTGGTTGGTGACAGAAAGACCTCGCCAAGCGAGATGGTTGGAAACTCAAGCGGCAATGCACCAGCCGAAAGGATGCCGCGTTTCACCGCTTGCAGAAGCTCAGGAAAGTGCCGGTGGCAATTGTTGAACCCGGACTGCGTGTAGGCGATCCCGACCACCGGCTTCGACAACATGGTACGGGAGTAGCCCATGGACTGGGCGAACGAGCGCCGCAGGTAAAGCGAGAAATCGCGGTCGCCGTAATTAGTTAAGCCGTGCTCGATGCCGGTGATGTGTTCATTCATAGGAGGAAGCTTGTGCAACGCCGGCATCGCGGATGCAGGCCATTCCATCTGTCCACTTATCATATTTAGTGATAAGTCCCGCTACATACCAGATTACCGAAACAGCAATAACAGAAACATATCCATCTACTGCGTAGTGCCAGCCGAAATAAACCGATTCAAACATGATGGCCGCGGTGAAGATGCATCCGGCAATGCCAGCCCATCGATTTACTGTCAGTAGAAAGAGCGTGTTTAGAGCCGGAACCGCAACATGGATGCTTGGCATCGCAGAAATTCCTGCAACCAGGCCGCCGGTCCCTGTGACGTACGCGGCGTACAGCTGTTCGGAGACGCGTATGATTAGGCTGGCGTCGGCATTCGCGTGAAGTGCATCGGTCAAACCTGCGAAGCGCGTCCCACCAAGAAAACGATCATAATAAATCGGACCAACCGAAGAGAGAGTTCCGGCAAGTAACGTACCCAGCCCCGCGATAACCGTTGCAAACGAAACAAGGTAACGTGTCCGATTGCCGTCATTTGAATGGAAGGCGGCAAATACGATAACCGCCGCAAATTGAACGACCCACGCCGGGAAATAAATGAGCACCATCGCCGGCACTGCCGCGTCCGGCGTAATCGAGTGTAGAAATCGCCAGGGGGCACCGAAGTGAATAACTTCGTCAACATTCGCTAATGCCCTGTCGGCGTAAAACGGAACCAGTTCGGGGATGTGAAATTTGTAGGTCCAGAACGCGGCCATCCCGACCCAGCAAGTGACACCGATGCCGACAGCAGCCGCACCCCGTTCTCTTAGAGCGTTGTGAACGAAGCCGAGCGGATTCTTCGAAGATGAAACGAGAGCAGATAAGAGCAAATTGACTGCACAGAAAACGGGAACGATCCCAAGAAAGATCGGGAGGTATTTGGCGAGATTAAGTAAGTACAGATTCCCGTCAATCAGCGCCGCACCCGCAGCATAGGCAAAACATAGAATTGCGAGGCGCGTCAGTATGCTTTGGCGGCGCTCGCCGCCGACTGCAATGTCGGACATTTGCCTTCCTACGATATTGCCGCCGTGCTGTGGCGCGCACGCTTCTTGCGCGCGATAGCAAGCGTGGGGATAAATCGTGGGACTGTCCGGGCGTATTCGTCGTATTCAATAAATGCTGAACGCAGTACGGCCTCCTCATTGACCGCGCGCCGAAACTGAAGAACGCACCAAACGGCACCGATGACAAACGCGCCAGCTGACCAGTTCAGCAGCACGATTCCGACCGTGGTCACTGCCTCAGCAACGTAAAGTGGATGCCTCACGTAGGCATACGGCCCCTGAATAACGAGCCGCCGCGCCGTTGCCATCACCGAAAACGAGCGGCCGAGCCAATAAAGACAAAAGATCGAGAGAAGGGTGCCTGTCACGATCAGAACAGCCGAAACAAAACGGACGGCCGCGCCGGTGGTGCCGGCCGGCACGAATGCCAACAGCATGAGAATGAACGTTCCGGTGATCGCCGTCACGCGCGGTTCGATTCCGGAAGCGGTACTCTTGGGTGGAAGCCGCTTGATGGTGAGGAAAACCGTCATCAGCAGAAAAATCAGTGTGAAAGCTTTTGCGATCACTGTCGTTCCGAAGCGCTCAATGCCGTCAGGAGCATGCAGCATTTCGGTAATCGCATTAATCTGAAGGAACGCAAGTAGTGAAAAAATCCCGATCAACACGCTCTTGCCAAAAATATCTTCAAAATACGACGTCATGACGGGTCAGTGCTCCACGTTTTCGGCGAGGCGAGAGTCGGATCTTTTCCGTTCGTCCTTATGAGCTAACGGAAAGACCATCTGTTGATGGTAGAGCGTGGGTACCGGTTCAGCCGTGCCATATTTTTTGGGCGACCGCCTTGCCGGCATGAACAACGTTCCACCCAATGCATCGATAAACGAGAGCTGGCCTGCAAAATTCTTGTCGAGGGCGTCCTGCTCATTTGCATGGTGCCAATGATGAAATTCCGGCGAGGCAATAATCCATTTCAGCGGACCGAGTTTGATCCGTGTATTCGAGTGAATGAATACCGATTGCCACTGATAGATGAGCGCGAAGATCAGGATCGCAGCATCAGAGAAGCCCAGCACGAAGAGCGGCAAAAGCGATGTCGCCCTGGTCAATACCTGATCGACAGGATGAACCCGATGTGCGGCAAGCCAGTCCATCTCCTCGATGCTGTGATGAATGACGTGGAACCGCCAGAGAAACGGTACCGCGTGAAATAACCTGTGCGCGATATAAAAGCCGATGTCTGCTATGATTAAGACTTCGATCACCTGAAGCCAGATCGGCTGTAATCGCACCGTCTTGCCGACAGCGTCGGGAACGATCACCTCGATCGCAGCGATAGCGACTCCGATGATGACAAGCAGCCCGAGATTTATCGGAATGCCGTTTAGAAAAAGATAGACAAGGTCATTTTGCCAATGCTTGCGAAATACCTTCTGCTCCGGATGCAGCGGAAGGAGCCGCTCAAGCGGAATGAAAATGAGCCCGACGATCAAAATCGCCTTAAAATGGATTAAGTGCACTCTGGCTCTCCTGCCAGCGCAAGAGAACCATACCGCGGTTTTCGGGCCGTTAATTGTTGGGCAAAATTATAGGGGGCGCTGGCAGCCGGTCACAGGCCTGAAACCGTGATTGAATGCGACGAATCTGGCCTCGACAAATGCCCTGGAAGCCTTCTAAAAAGCCATGGGCGTCAGGCGGCATAGAGAATAACCATGGATTACAATGCGTATTTCGCGCGGGCCCTGGACCAGCTCCGGGACGAGCGCAGGTATCGGGTATTTGCTGATCTAGAGCGCATTGCCGGCCGTTTTCCCCACGCCACGTGGCACTCCGCCGACGGGCCCAAGCCTGTGGTGATCTGGTGCTCCAACGATTACCTCGGCATGGCGCAGCATCCCAAGGTCATCGGCGCCATGGTGGATGCCGCGACACGCATGGGAACCGGCGCGGGCGGCACGCGCAACATCGCCGGCACCAACCATCCGCTTGTCGAGCTCGAGCGCGAACTCGCCGATCTGCATCGCAAGGAAGCCGCCCTCCTCTTCACCTCCGGCTACGTCTCGAATGAAACCGGCATCGCAACCATTGCGCGGCTGATGCCCAACTGCCTCATCCTCTCGGACGCGCTCAATCACAATTCGATGATTGAAGGTGTGCGCCAATCCGGCACCGAGAAGAGAATCTGGCGGCACAACGATCTTGCGCATCTCGAGGAGCTGCTGGCCGCTGCCGATCCCGATCGGCCCAAGCTGATCGTATTCGAGAGCCTCTATTCGATGGATGGCGACGTCGCGCCGGTGAACGCAATCTGCGATCTTGCCGAGCGCTATGGCGCGATGACGTATGTGGACGAAGTGCATGCGGTGGGCATGTACGGTCCGCGCGGCGGCGGCATCACCGAACGCGACAATGCCGCGGAACGCGTCGACGTGATCGAAGGAACGCTTGCCAAGGCCTTCGGCTGCCTCGGCGGTTACATTACCGGCAGCAAGACGCTGATTGATGCGGTCCGCTCTTACGCGCCCGGATTTATCTTCACCACGGCGTTACCGCCCGCAATCTGCGCTGCCGCAGCGGCGGCCATTCGGCATCTCAAATCATCGCAGTGGGAGCGCGATCGCCATCAGGATCGTGCCGCGCGCGTCAAGTCGGTGCTCAATGCCGCCGGTCTGCCGGTTATGCCGAGCGAAACACACATCGTTCCGGTGCTGGTCGGAAATCCGGAGAAGTGCAAGGCCGCAAGCGACATGCTGCTTGGCGAGCACGGTATCTATATTCAACCGATCAACTATCCGACGGTGCCGCGCGGCATGGAGCGCCTGCGCATCACGCCTTCGCCCTATCATGATGATGCCCTGATCGACGCGCTTGCCGAAGCGCTGGTCGACGTGTGGGATCGGCTCGGGCTTGCCAAGCGCGAACAGGCCATCGCAGCGGAATAAGCTGTAATCGCCGTTTTTCCGGCTGGCTGCATGCCTTAAGGCATGCAGCCCGCGCCCGTGCGCCCGATTCGACCTGAACACCCTCCAGAGGTAAAATCCACCGTCGAGCCCGGGGGTTAGCCCCGAGCGTCGCGTGAGAGAAGTGGCGTCGAACATGCTGCAAGGCTGGGCCGTCATCGCTGTGGCGCTCGGATACATCGGGCTTCTGTTCCTGGTGGCGAGCTACGGTGACCGTGTCCGCCGGCTGGATCGTAAAAGCCGGGCACGTCTGCTGATCTACCCGCTGTCGCTCGCTATCTACTGCACGTCATGGACCTTCTTCGGCTCGGTCGGCCTCGCTTCACAAACGGGTTTCGATTTCCTCACGATCTATATCGGTCCGGCGCTGATGGTCGGGCTTTGCACGCCGTTGCTCCTGCGCGTGGTGCGGCTCGCCAAGACGCAAAACATCACGTCGGCCGCCGACTTCATTGCCGCACGCTATGGCAAAAGCCAGGCGGTCGCGGCGACGGTCGCCTTCATCGCGATTATCGGCTCGATTCCTTATATCGCACTCCAGCTCAAGGCGGTGTCGTCGTCGCTGGAGACGATTATCACGCAGCTCTCCCCGGCCTCCGACGTCAGCACTCAGATATTTGGTGACCTCGCGTTGATTGTCGCGTTGCTGATGGCGGCGTTTGCCGTGCTGTTCGGTACCCGGCACATCGATGCGACGGAACACCAGGACGGGTTGATGCTCGCGGTCGCGACCGAATCGATGGTCAAGCTGACCGCGTTTTTGGCGGTCGGCATCTTTGTAACCTTCTGGATGTTCGGCGGACCGTCGGCGCTTTACGAGCGAGCAATGCAAGCTCCGCACACCAGCGCCATCTTCACCCGGCAGCCGGACATTGCGACTCTCACGGCGATGACGCTGCTCTCCTTTATGGCGACGCTGCTACTGCCGCGACAGTTTCATGTCGCGGTGGTCGAGAATCACGACGAAGACGAGATCAAGCGCGCTGCCTGGCTCTTTCCGCTCTACCTGATCGCGATCAATGTGTTCGTCGTACCGATTGCAATAGCCGGACTGCTGACCTTTTCGGGCGGCAAGATGGACAGCGACATGTTCGTGCTGGCGTTGCCCCTGCAAGCGGGCTCAAGCGTCTTCACGATTATCGCTTTTGTGGGCGGACTGTCGGCAGCGACCGCAATGGTCATCGTCGAATCCGTCGCACTCTCTATCATGGTATCGAACGATATCGTCATGCCGCTTGTGCTGCAGCAGCCGGGAGCATTGCTTGCCGGCCGTGAAAACATGGGCTCGCTGCTTCTGATCGTGCGGCGCCTTGCGATCTTCGTTCTCCTGCTGCTCGCATATATGTACTACCGGTCGGCCGGCGACGCGCAACTGGCGTCGATCGGTCTGCTGTCGTTCGCAGCCATCGCACAACTCGCACCGGCATTTTTCGGCGGGCTGATCTGGCGCCGCGCAAACGCGCGTGGAGCAATCGCCGGCATGACGACAGGATTCGTAGTTTGGGGCTATACGCTTCTGCTGCCGACGCTTTCGGATATCAGCGTTGCCGCCCAGCAGGCGGTCGATGTCGGTCCGTGGGGCCTCTGGGCGCTTCGCCCGCAGCATCTGTTCGGCATGGATCTGCCTCCGCTGGTCCACGGGGTGCTGTGCAGCCTGACGGTCAACATCCTTTGCTACGTGCTGTTTTCGCTGGCGCGGGCGCCGTCATCGATTGAGCGCCTGCAGGCCAACGTGTTCGTTCCCACCGACCTGACGCCGATTGCACCGAGCTTCCGGCTCTGGCGCTCGTCCGTCAGCGTCGGTGAATTGAGCGCGACGGTCGCGCGATATCTGGGCGAGACCCGCACGCGCAATGCCTTTGAAAGCTTCGCCGCCACGCACCGCATCAGCCTCGAGACGTATGAGGAAGCCGATTTCCGTTTGATAAGACACGCCGAGCACGTGCTGGCATCGGCGATCGGCGGCGCGTCTTCGCGGCTGGTGATGTCGCTTGCGCTACGCAAGCGTACCGTGTCGACGAAGGCCGCCCTGAAGCTGCTTGATGATGCAAGCGCTGCGATCCAATACAACCGTGAAATCCTTCAGACGGCGCTCGATCACGTCCGCCAGGGCATTGCCGTATTCGACAAGGACTTGCAGCTGATTTGCTGGAACAGGCAGTTCGGTGAACTACTGGACCTGCCGCCGAGCCTCACGCGCGCCGGCATCCGCCTTGACGAAATATTGCGATTCAATGTCGCGCGCGCGGACGTCCAGGCCGGGCAAATCAAATCGTTCGTCGACGCGCAAATCGAGCGCTATGTCTCCGGCACCGAGCCGTTCCTTGAACGCGTTGCCACGCCCGGCCTGGTGATCGAGGTTCGCGCGAATCGGATGCCCGATGGAGGCATCGTGACGACGTTCACCGACATTTCGGCGAGCGTCAAGGCAGCCGAAGCGCTGGAGCGCGCTAACGAAACGCTGGAACGACGCGTGCGCGAACGCACCGAAGAGCTGACACGGCTCAACGACGCATTGGCGCACGCCAAGCGCGAGGCCGACGCCGCGAATATTTCGAAGACAAAATTTCTGGCCGCAGCGAGCCACGACATTTTGCAGCCGCTTAACGCTGCGCGCCTTTATCTGACCAGCCTTATCGAGCAAAAGGATGCGCGCGAGTACAGTCCGCTCATCAACAACATCGATGCGTCGCTCGAAGCGGTAGAAGAAATCTTCAGTGCTCTCCTGGATATCTCGCGGCTCGATACCGGCGCAATGAAGCCGGAGCTTGCGAACTTCCGGATCGATGAATTGCTGAGACAAATCGAAGCTGAGTTCGCGCCGCTGGCGGCATCGAAAAACCTGGCCCTTAAATTCGTGACCTGCTCGCTTTCGGTGCGCTCCGACCGCCGATTGCTGCGTCGCCTGCTGCAAAACCTGGTGTCGAACGCCATCAAATACACGCCCCGGGGGCGCGTCCTGATCGGCTGCCGGCGGCAAGGCGAGCGGCTGCGCATCGGCATCTACGACACCGGCGTCGGCATCCCGAAGGGGCGCCAGCGCGACATTTTTCTGGAGTTCCATCGACTCGACCAGGGAGCCCGCATCGCACGCGGGCTCGGGCTTGGGTTGTCGATCGTCGACCGCATCAGCCGCATGCTTGAGCATGAGGTCACCGTCGAGTCCGAGCCCGGACGCGGTTCGCATTTCTCGGTCGTCGTGCCGCAGGCGCCGGCCACCCTCCCGCGCGAACCCGTTCACCACGAAATCAGCCATGAAGTCGGGCAGCTCGCGGGTACAATCGCGCTTTGCATCGATAACGAGCCGGCGATCCTGGACGGGATGGAGATATTGCTGCGCGGGTGGGGCTGCGAAGTCGTCAAGGCGCATGACCTGGCCGATGCGCTCGCTCAACTCGCCGCCAGCCCGCGGACGCCGAACGGGTTGTTGGTCGATTATCATCTCGATAAAGGAAACGGCATCGAGGCAATCGCCGCCTTGCGCGGCCATTATGGCGCGGACCTGCCGGCGATTCTCATCACCGCCGATCACAGCCCCGAGGTGCGCGAAGAGGCGCGCAATGCGCGCATCCAGTTCCTGCACAAACCGATCAAGCCGGCGGCTTTGCGAGCACTGCTGACGCAATGGCGCGCGCTCCGCATCGCCGCAGAATAGAACGCTGTTGAACTCGTCAGGTCTCGGCCGGCAGGTTATTCGGCCACTGACCGGCCTCGATTTTTGCGGCCGCAATTACCGCCTGCGTGCGGCTCTCAACGCCGAGCTTCTGCAGGATGGCCGATACATGCGCTTTCACGGTCGCCTCGGATACGCCGAGTTGATACGCGATCTGCTTGTTGAGGAGTCCTTCCGACAGCATCATCAGCACGCGGACCTGCTGCGGCGTCAAGGTCGCCATTCGCGTCAGAAGCGCCGCCGTTTCCTTGTCCGAGCCGCCGCCGAGATCGACATCGGGCGGCGTCCAGACGCCCCCGTTCAGAATTTGCGAAATCGCGCCCCGCATCGCATCGACGCCGAGCGTCTTCGGGATGAAACCCGACGCGCCGAATTCCATGCAGCGCCGAATGGCCGATGGGTCGTCATTGGCCGAGACAACCGCGATCGGCACGCCCGGATGTTGCGCGCGCAAATACATGAGTCCTGAAAACCCGCGTGTGCCCGGCATGCGCAGGTCGAGAAGGACAAGATCGATGTCGCCGCCGCGCTCAAGCAGATCGACCGCTTCATCGAACGATCCCGCTTCCGAGATATGCGTGCCCTGCAAAAAGCCGTTTACCGCCTCGCGCAACGCGCCGCGGAAAAGCGGATGATCGTCCGCGATCAGGATTCGATAACTTGAATGCTCGGTCACGCGCGAAATCTCTCGAATGGGCGCAAGGAACCCCATACTGCGCTCAATGGAGGTCAGCAATAGGCGGCCATCCCGGTATGCCTAACCCCTTTTGCTTCAAGGTGTTACAGCGGCGCGCGTCGAGCCGACAAATTGCAGCATCACGTCGCGGGGGTGTGGCGCACGCCGATGCTCCACCAGATAGATGCCCTGCCACGTGCCCAAAGCCAATGCCCCTGCCGTAACCGGAACGTGCAATGAAACGCCGTTGAGCATCGCCTTCACATGCGCGGGCATATCGTCCGCACCTTCGGAGTCGTGCACCCACGCAGCCCCTTCCGGCGCGAGGCGGTCAAGCGCGGCAATGAGGTCGGTCTGCACGCGCGGATCGGCATTCTCCTGAATAGTGAGCGACGCCGACGTGTGGCGCAGGTAAACGAGCAGCACGCCATCAGCCGCGCCCGCCTTTTCGATGAAACGCTGGGCGTCACGCGTAATATCGACAAAGCCCATACCTCCCGTTTCAATTCTGAGGGTGGCGGTCGCAATCGTTTGCGGTGTTGCGTGGGCAATAGCCGAAATCTGTGCGGACACGGGCAATGGATGCGGGAGCCTCAGCTCCTGCGCATCGCTTCCTTTTGGAAATTTGAAATCATGTCGACGAGCCGTCGCCAGGTGTCTGAAATAAATGCCGTGGCACGATCGATCGCCTGTCGCGGCGACAAATGTGCGGCGTTGTCATCATTTTCCTGTTTCGCTTGGGATGCCGGAGAATCATCTTTGTTACTCTTGGCCGCCTTGTTCGCAGCCGATTCCGTCCGCAACTCAGCAAGCTGTTTCGTGACGTCATCGATCGCGGTTTGCAAATCGCTCAAGCCGGCGACTTTCGCCCGCAACAACTTGAGATCGTCAACATCTGCCCGCAATCCGTTCAAATCGTGCACCTTGCCCTGAAGCTCGCCGAGCTTCGTTTTCACATCCGCCAGCTCCTTCGGCAATTGCTTGAGCGCGGCAATGTCAGCGCGTAACTGCTCAAGATCGGACGTCTTCTGTTGCAGCTCTTTCAAATTCTTGATGTCGTCCCGCAGTTGCGCAATTTCTTGTTCAAGTGCCGCGGGATGCTCCGGCAAACTGTGGCAATCCCATCCGGACGTTTCCCGATTGCAACGGGCAATTTGACCCGTCTGCTTGTCGAGACGCAGGAACCCGTCACCTGCGCGCTCAAACAAATATCTTTCCGCATCGGACGATTGGGCTTTGACTGCGGGCGGTGCCGGCGCCGTCGAGGATTCCTTCGAGCCGGCCGAAGGATTCTGCGGTCGGGTGATGATTCGGATGCCGGCCGTCGCCGACGGCGGCTCCTGTGCGAATGCCGGACTTGCGTCCTGAGTAGCGGCGCCCTGCACGGCCTGCGCCAAATTGTCAGATGCTGTGCCGTCCGGCGGATTTTGCGCCTGCGCGGCCCCCGACGCTGCAACAGCCGCGACGACAACAGCAGTCGCGAGGAAACGTGGCATGTGATCACCCTCACATTGAGACCGGTCATAGAACGCCTGAGCCTATCATCCGCTCCAACGCAGCAGATACAATGGGCCACTGCGGTTCGGTGACGGGCTCACGGCGCTCATCTCCCGGCTTCCTTGGAAAATTGTCTGTTTAAGACCTGATATCAAACACTTATGCCGCAGCCCACGTTTCTTGACTCGCATACACCCCCTCAGTATGGTCCGCGCGGCTTTGAGGGCGGCGGGACACGCGGACGGCTGGATTCTGCGCAGGTGTCGAAGGCATGGCTGGCGACACGCGCAAAGAAGGCGGTCGTGGAGAACCACCGGACGACGAGGCCGCACTCTCCGCGAGGCTCCAGCGTCTCGGCGAACGGCTCGCGAAAGCGAACCGACCTTCCGAAAAGGACTCTGATCCTCGTCCGACCGCCGATGCATCGGCGTTCGCTCGCGGGTTCCGGCTGTCGACCGAGTTGGTCGCCGGCGTCCTCGTGGGGGCATTTATCGGATGGCTGCTCGATCGCTGGCTGGGAATTTCGCCGTGGGGTTTGATTGTGTTTGTTCTGCTTGGTTTCGCGGCCGGCGTGTTGAACGTGATGCGGGCGGCGGGCGTCGTCAGCAATAGAACCGGGACCGACTAGAATTCATGGCCGATCCAATCCATCAGTTCCAAATCGTCAATCTCATTCCGATCGCGCATATCGGAGGCACCGAGATCGCTTTCACGAACTCGGCCGCTTTCATGGTGGCGATTGCCGCCGGTCTGACAGCCTTCCTGCTCGGCGCGACCAGCAAGCGTCGGCTCGTGCCGAACCGCCTGCAATCGGCCGCCGAATTGTCCTACGAATTCGTCGCCTCAACCATACGCAATACCGCCGGCACGGAAGGCATGCGGTTTTTCCCGTTCGTCTTCACGATCTTCATGTTCGTTCTGGCGGCGAACATGATCGGAATAATCCCCTACACCTTCACGGTCACAAGCCACATCATCGTTACGGCAGCGCTTGCCCTCACGGTGTTTCTGGTGGTGCTGATTTACGGCCTGTGGGCGCACGGCTTGCACTTTTTCAATCTCTTCGTGCCGAAAGGCGTGCCGGTCTATATCCTCCCGCTGATCGTGGCGATCGAGATCATCTCGTTCATGTCACGTCCGGTATCCCACAGCGTGCGGCTTTTTGCGAACATGCTGGCCGGTCACATCACGCTGCAAGTATTCGCAGCTTTCATTCTCCTCATGAGCGCGCAAGGTATCATTGGCTGGGCCGGTGCGGCGCTGCCATTCGGAATGATTGTGATCCTTTTTGCGCTGGAGACGCTCGTGGCGTTCCTGCAAGCCTACGTGTTTGCAATTCTAACCTGCATCTACCTCAACGATGCAATTCACCCGGGCCATTAACGGCTCGCCGCACAATCAGAACAGAAGGAGCTTTCTTATGGATCCAGTGGCAGCCAAATATATTGGTGCCGGCATTGCCTGCATTGGTATGGGGGGCGCGGGCGTCGGCGTCGGCATTATTTTCGGCAATTACCTGGCGGCGGCGATCCGTAACCCGTCGGCGGCACAGGGACAGTTCGGCAACCTTATCTTCGGGTTCGCGATTACCGAGGCGCTCGGCATCTTTTCGCTGCTGATCGCGCTGCTGCTGTTGTACGCGATCTGACGGGCGCGCGGACCCGGGCGTACGGAGCTGGTGATGGCTGAAACGAATACAACGGTTGGAACGGTAGAACACACCCCGTCCGGCGAGCACGGCGGCGGGTTTCCTCCGTTCAAGTCGGAGACGTTTCCCTCCCAGCTCTTTTGGCTCGCGCTCACGTTCATCATCTTTTACGTGCTGATGTCCAAGCTTGCGCTCCCGCGCATCAGCTCGATTCTGGAAGAACGTGAAAAGCACATTGAAGGCGATATCGCGGCGGCGGACCGGCTCAAGAAGCAATCCGACGAGGCGATCGCCGCTTACGAAAAGGCGCTTGCCGATGCCAGAGCAAAGGCCCAGGCCATCGCCGCGGAAACGCGCAGCAAGCAAACCGCCGAATTGGAAGCGGCCCGCAAGAAGCTGGAGGATCAGCTCAGCAAGCGGCTTGCGGAAGCCGAGAAAACCATTGCGGCCACGAAGGAAGCCGCGATGAGCAATGTGCGCGGTATCGCGGTCGATACGGCAAAAGCAATCGTCGAACAGCTGATCGGCAAATCGCCGGCAGATGCAGAGGTTGCGAGCGCAGTCGCGGACGCTCTCAAACGTTGAGGTCGGTTGATGTTTTCAGATCCTGAAGTTTGGGTGGCGCTCGCGTTCATCGTGTTCGTCGCGGGCATGGGATACCTCGGCGCCCACAAATACGTGCTCAAGGCTCTCGACGACCGCAGCGAACGCATCAAAGCCGAACTCGACGAGGCGAGCCGGCTGAAAAACGAGGCAATGGCCTTGCTCGCGGAATATCAGCGCAAACGCGACGAAGCCGAACGCGAGGCGCAATCGATCATCGAAAGCGCAAAGGCCGAAGCCGAACGGCTGGCTGCGGACGCCACGGCCAAGATGGAGGAGTTCGTCGCGCGCCGCACCAAAATGGCGGAAACCAAGATCGCGCAGGCGGAAGCCCAGGCCATGGCAGACGTCAGAAGCGCCGCCGCCGAAGCGGCGGTCGGGGCGGCGGAAAGGATATTGTCCCAGGAGACGAGGGGCGATCTAGCCGCCGCGCTGATCGAAAAGGGCATCGACGATGTCCGAAAGAAACTGAACTGAGGCGGATATCTGCGCGACGAGCGCGCCCGCTTTAATCGAAATCTGCCACCCTTTACCGGTTCGAGCGCGATCGGCTTTGCGACCTGCGCGCCGGCGCCCGTTTTTTCTGAGGCTGTTCCGCAAGCGGATCAAAACCGACGTAGACGACATAAGCGTCGATTACCGAAACAGGTTGTGGCAGCGGGAACGCGACATCCGGATCGATCTCGGTGAACGTCGCGCCTCCCTGTCCCTCGGCGATCGTAACCGGCAGACGATAAAGCTTCGATACGACCGTCCTTGGTTCCGGCCCCTCGTGCACGACCGCCATTCGCACCGGCACCTCGATCTGTCCGGGGCCTCCCGCAGGACCGGTAATGATACGGCCTTCGATGCCGATCTTCATCGTAACCGTTCCCGCGGCGACATGACACTCGCGGGCCGTACGGGTGATCGATCCCTGATATTTCAGATCGAGAGCGCTCGGTTCGCTCGCGCCGTTCGGGCTGCTTCCGATCATCAACGTCGAGGCGCCATTGCGGATTTGAATGCCTGGACAATCGAAATCGTCCGGCTGTTCAGGCGGAACGGCCGCGTTTGCGCTTGCCACCGTTGCGCCGGCCGGCGCAGGTTTTTTCGATAGCGAGAACGTGTCGAGCAAACTGCTATTTGTGGATGAGCATGCGCCAAGCGCAGCCGACCAAAGCAACAGCAGGGTGACGGACGCCGTCTTTCCTTTCATTCCCATAAGCACACGCCGATCCGTGATTTGCGATGACCCCAGCGCCGCTATATAGCACGATATCGCCGGTAATCGGCAAAGGGGCGCGTCAGTCCGTATCGCTTTTGAGGCGGGCGAAAAGAAGGTGGTCCTGCCAGACGCCGTTTATGCACAAGTAATCGCGCGCATAACCCTCGCGCTTGAAGCCGCACTTCTGCAGCAGCCGTATCGACGCAGCATTCGTCGGGATGCAGGCAGCCTCGAGCCGATGCAGCCTTAGCGTATCGAATGCAAATGGAAGCAGCGCGCGTACGCTCGCGCTCATGTATCCTTTCCGCGTATACGGCGCTCCGATCCAGTAGCCGATGCTGCCCGCCTGCGCCACACCGCGGCGGATGTTGGCGAGCGTGATGCCACCCAAGAGCACATTGTCGCTTTCGCGAAAAATCAAGAATGCATAGGCCTGATCCGTCCGCTGGTCTTCCGCGTACCGCTTGAGCCGACGCCGAAAGGCGGCGCGCGTTAAGTCGTCAACGGGCCACGACGGCTCCCATGGGGTGAGAAAGCTGCGGCTCGTTTCGCGCAACATCGCCCATTCGCTGTAGTCGATCGGTTGCGGTGAGCGCAGGAAGACACCGTTGCCCGGAACGGTCGTCATCGGCTCATTGAAGCTTACGGTACGAAAGAAGGCCATGGACGCGACTTGAACAAGATCAGGCGGCTTGCCGCCAGAGACTTTCAGCGATCGCGGCCGCGCTTTCAAGACCCTTGCCGGCGCCGAGTGCCGCAATCGCAGGATGGCCGCGGCGGATCAGAGCGCGGCCAGCAGCACGTGCACTCTCGACGGTGACGGCATCGATTTTTGCAACGATTTCTTGCAACGGGATTGGTCGCCCCCACGCCAGCATCTGGCGGGCGAGTTGCCCGACGCGGGCCTCCGAGCTTTCGAGCGCCATCAGCAAGCCGGCCTTCATCTGCGCCTTTGTGCGCTCGACTTCCACTTCGTTCAGATTCTCGACCGTCGCGGCAATCTGATCGATAACGACTTGCATCAATTCCGGTGCATCGGCTCCATCGGTTCCGGCATAGAGTGCGAACAACCCGGTGTCGGTATACGGCGCATGAAAGGCGTGAACCGCGTAACAGAGCCCGCGCTTTTCGCGCACTTCCTGAAACAGGCGCGACGACATCCCACCGCCCAGCACGTTGGTGTACACCTGCAGGCTATACAAGGAACTGTCACACTGAGGCACGCCTTCGAGCGCCAAGGCGAGATGCGCCTGCTCCAGATCGCGCGATTCGATGTGGACGCCGCCGCCAAAGCGCGCGGGCTGCGGCACCGGCGCAGCCGGACCGGTGAAGCTTGCAAATCGGCGCTCGACTTCGGCAACTACCTGGGCGTGGTCGACCGCGCCTGCCGCGGCAACAATCATGTCCGGGCCACGATAGTTGCGCGACAGATACTCCCGCAGCCGCACAGGATTGAATGAGCGTACGGTGTCCGGCGTTCCCAGAATTGTGCGGCCGACCGCCTGGCCGGGGAACGCCTTTTCCTGCAGGCGCTCGAAAACGAGATCGTCGGGGGTATCCTCCGTCGCGCCTATCTCCTGAACAATGACGTTCTGCTCGCGCCGGAGTTCTTCGGCATCGAAGGTCGGGTCGGCCAGAATGTCGGAAAGCACGTCGAGCGCCAGGGCCACGTCAGCCTTGAGTACACGGGCGTAATAGGCGGTCGTCTCGACGCTGGTAGCCGCGTTGAGATCGCCGCCCACCGCTTCGATCTCCTCGGCGATCTGGCGAGCCGAACGGCGCGAGGTGCCCTTGAAGGCCATGTGTTCGAGCAGATGCGAGATCCCGTGCTCGTCGTGCTGCTCGTCGCGGCTACCCGACCCCACCCAGACGCCAAGCGACGCCGTTTCAAGATGAGGCATCTGATCCGTTACCACCGCCAGACCGGACGGAAGACGGGTTACCTCGACTGTCATGCCGCTTCTCCTTCACGTGCTGCACGCGACGCACCAATGACAAAACGCTCAACTGCCGCCTGATCGGCCGGAAGAACGGTCATGCGCTCCCGGCGAGTGCCGAGATCGGCCAACCAGTCCGGCAACTCAGGCCTGGCGCCGCACGCCGCCTGCACGGCCTCGGGGAACTTCGCAGGATGCGCGGTCGACAGAACAATCATCGGCACCGAGGGATCGCGGGATTCTTTTTCTGCGACCGCGAGCGCCACAGCGGTGTGCGGATCGGCGCAATAGCCCGCCTCGCGCTTCAAGGCACGTATCGTTGCGGCCACCTCGTCTTCATCGGCACGTTCGGCGGTGAACAATTCGCGCATCTTCGATAGCGCAGGCACCGCGATGGAAAAGCGTCCGGACTGGGTGAGCGCCCCCATCAGCGCGCGGACGGCTTGGGCATCGCGCCCGTAGGCATCGAACAGCAACCGCTCGAAATTCGAGGACACCTGAATATCCATGGATGGCGAAGTCGTCGGAACCACCTCGCGAACTTCGTACGTGCCGGTCGCAAATGTGCGCGCGAGAATGTCGTTGACATTGGTGGCGACCGTGAGCCGCTCGATCGGCAAGCCCATGCGGGCGGCTGCATATCCGGCAAAAACGTCGCCGAAATTGCCGGTCGGCACCGTGAACGCCACCTTGCGCCGCGGCGCTCCCAGTGCCACCGCCGCCGTGAAGTAGTAGACGATCTGCGCGACGATGCGTGCCCAGTTGATCGAATTGACGCCGGATAGCCGCACGCGCTCGCGAAAACTATGGTGATTGAACATCGCTTTCACCAGGCCCTGGCAATCGTCGAAGGTGCCCTCGATAGCGACGGCATGAACATTCAGATCTTCGACCGTCGTCATCATCCGCCGCTGCACGTCGGAGATGCGGCCGTGCGGAAACAGCACGACCACATCGGCCTGCGCGCGGCCGCGAAATGCCTCAATGGCGGCAGCGCCGGTATCCCCGGAGGTCGCAACGACAACGGTCGTGCGCTCGCCGCGTTGATGCAGCGCGTGATCCATGAGCCGCGCGACGAGCTGCATGGCCAGGTCTTTGAACGCGAGCGTCGGCCCGTGAAACAGTTCCAGCACGAAAAGGCTGGGGCCGAGTTGTACGAGCGGTGCGACGGCGGGATGCCGGAAAGTGCCGTAGGCTTCGCGCGTCATCCGTGCGAGGTCCGCATCGGCGAGCGCGCCCGCAACGAAGGGGCGAATGAGGTCGCACGCGACCTCGGCGTAAGGCTGTCCGGCGAGGCCTTCGATCATGTCCGGGCTTACGGAAGGCCATGTTTCGGGCACGTAGAGACCGCCGTCGCGGCCCAGCCCCGCAAGCATTGCCTCGACAAAATTGAGCGCCGGAGCATCGCCCCGCGTTGAGACGTAACGCATTGAAATGACGTTCTTTTCCGCCCTACAGGGCCGTGGATCGAACCGCGAGACTAGACCCGGGATGCGGGTTTCACAACACGGTTAGGTCGGCCTGCCGGCACCGGGCCCCGCGGGCGCCCTTCCCCGCCGCCCCGATGAAAAGGAACGGCAAAGGGTGAGCAGCGGCGCTGCACGCCACTGGTCATGCCGAACCGTCCGGTTCCAGAAGCTGCCGCTTGAGGAGATCGCGCTGAATCTTTCCCGAGGTGGTTTTTGGCAAAACATCGACCGTAAAGACGCGCGCGACGGGGATGCCGCGCTCACCACACCAATCGATCAGATGGCTCTCGGAGACCGGCGTTTTGGCGATGATCGCAATCGAAACCTCCTCGATACCGCCCTCGCCCACGCTGCCGATGGCCGCTGCATCCGATATGGCGGGATGATTGCGTAAAACATCTTCGATGACATCCGGCGCAAGCTTGAGTCCGCCGACGTTGACGACCTCGGATTTGCGGCCCGTGACAACTAGCAGACCGTCGGGCGTGAAGCGGCCGAGATCGTCGGGATAGAACCATCCACCGCGAAAATTCGGATTGTCAACGCCTGGCGGATACGGCGCACCTTGGCACGTTGCGCGAATCCTTATGATACCTTCGCTGCCGATCGGCAATTCGTTGCCGGCGTCATCGACGATCTCCACTTCCGCCCACGGCGCAACAAATCCAGCCACGCCTGCAATGGACCCGACTTTATCGGCTGAGGCAATTGCCGTTCCACCCGCTTCGCTCGATCCATATAGAGTGACGATCACATTGCAAAGTGTGGATTGTGCCTCCGCAATCAATGACGGTGAGAACAAGCCGCCGCCCGTTGCGATCATACGAAGCGAAGGACACGGAAGCGCCTCTCGCATCTGCTCACGAACGATATCGCGCAGCTGCAGAGTCGTGGCTACAGCCGCCTCGACATTATAGAGCGTAATCATGTGCAGAGATTCGCGAGCGTTATTGGCAAACACAAGAGTACGTCCTGCGAAAAGTGCGTGTGCCGCTAACGTGAAACCCCAGTTGGTCGTCAATCCCACAAGCAACAGCAATCTTTCCCATGCACGGAAGCCGAGCAGGGTGAAATCGTTTTCCACCCACTGCTGAAACGCCCGGATCGTCAGTGAAATGGGCTTCGGCCGGCCGGTCGTGCCTGACGACAGCGCGACGCAGCAAATTTTTCCATCATCGGAAAAGCCACGCGGCGGACTCGCAATGACTTTCCGTCGATCACCGATGAACCAGCTCTCATCCACAACCGCCTGTCTCTGTCCGGGAATGAGAGGCGTCCCCGAATCATGCAAATAGGCGCCGACGGGCAGGCGCAGAACGAAACAGTCGTCCGGCTTTCCCGTAATAATGACCGGATGCCCCAGCCTGAACAATGCAGCGCTAACGATCAGCGTCCGTATTGGGCTGTCGATTGAAACACACACGAGCACGCCCGGATTCAGGCCGATAGAGCGAATGCGATCCTCCGCGCACAGAATCCCTTGCGCCATCATGTCATAGGTGACAACGCGATCGGGAAGAATGATGGCCGGCTTTGCCGGTGCCAAAAGCGCGTGATGGAAAATCAGATCAACAAATGAGACAACGGCTCGAGCCCCACTCATGCAGCACTCAGTAATTGCTCACGGTGTGCCGATCAAAATTTGTAGTTTATGCCGACGCGGGCGATGTCGAGCGAATCCTTGAACTTGAATGCGTAACCCGGCGTCGGTGACCCAACGGTCGCTGTCCGATTGCCAAAGTCAACGTGAAGATATTCCGCCTTCGCTGTCCAGTGGCCGGTGAACGCGTATTCGAGACCACCACCAGCCGCCCAGCCGGTGACACTTGAATCCGTGCTGGCGGTGAACCCTCCCAGGGTCGGCGGCGGACTAACCAGCTCATCCTTAAGACCGGCGAACGCCACGCCGCCCGTGCCATAGATCAAGGCACGATCAACCGCCCACCCGAGCCGGCCGCGGATGGTTGCAAGCCAGTCGAGACGAGAACGGAAACTGTCTTCAAAGCCCGGGCCTGCAACATTTGCTGCTGCAACGCTGCGGTCGACTGAAGCGAAAGAAAGGTCGCCTTCAATGCCCAGCACGAGGCTGGCCCACTGCCAATTGTACCCGCCCTGTAGACCGCCGATTACACCAGTCCTGTCATTACTGGTGCTTCCGTTGAGCCATGGAAACGCTGAGGTCGGATCATTCCCTATGGAGCTGCGGGCCCACGCTGCTCCTACGTTGCCGCCAACGTAAAAGCCGGTCCAATTCCATGGCCCATGAGCCAGCAGAGATTGACCGCCAATGTCGGAAGCTTGCGCAGCTGTGGCAAGGACGATGGCGCCAACGGAAGCGCCGGCAAAATTCGATTTTTTCAAGGCCGCCCCCGCAAAAATCTGCATCCGAATACCGCAATTTAACATCGACCGGCACACCACGCTATGGGATTTCTGCCCTATCGACAGCTTCGACCTTGGGCTCCACGTCTGGACTAAGACTCTGTTTTTAAAGAAAAACACACATTTCTGGCCGCCGCAGTGGGCCGCGTTTTTTTGTCGCGTCAGTTGCGCTGCCGCCGGCGTACAAACCAGCTCGCGTAGACCGCGATCAGCACCAAGGCAAGCAGGAACCAGGTGATGGCGTATTGTAGATGATTGTCCGGCAAAGAGACCGTCAGCTTGCCGGCACGCGGCCAGCCGCCAGAGGGTTGCGGACTTTCTTGCTCAACGTAAAAAGGGGAAACGGCTCCCCATTGTTTTGCCGCGGCGATCAGGCGCGGATCACGAACGTACCAAACGTTCTGCGATGGATCGTCAGCTGGCGTGAACAGACCTCGATTTTCCGGCCAGCGCAGTACGCCGGCAATGGTGACCTCTGTGGGCGCTCCTGTTCCACGGCTGGCCAATTCTTTTTGATTGAACGGCACAAAGCCGCGGTTGACGACGACGATGCTGCCGTCCGCGAGCCGCGCCGGCGTGAAAACCCAATATCCTGCACCGGACACATCGGGGCGAAACGCCGAGCCGGCGGTATAGACCAGCGCCTCCTGCGCGATGAGATATTCGGCGGAAAATGTCACCCGCCGATATTCGTCCGTGGCTTGATTGAGTTGCTGCCAGCGCGACGCCGGCGGCAATTGTTGCGGCGGCGACGATAGACGCGACGTGATGGTCGCAATCAGGTTCTCTTTCCAAACCTTGCGGTCGAGTTGCCACTTGGCAAGCCCAAGCAGGATGGCGACTCCGATAACAACGAAAATCGTCGGCACGACAATGCCGCGCCGCCGCTCTGTTGCGTTGCTCATTCCTCGGTCCGGTGTTCGAAGCGCCCCTCAGCCGCCTTGTGATGAAATTGCAGCGCGATCAAAAGGCCCTTTATCGCGCGCAGCGGCAGAAACGTCACGAGCACGATCAGGGGCCCCCACAAAACCACGTGCACCCAAAGCGGCGGCTGATAGAGGACTTCGGTAATCAAGGCTGCGAAGACGACCACAAAGCCGGCGAGCAAGATCACGAAAATTGCCGGACCGTCGCCGGAATCGGCGAAGCTGTAATCGAGCCCGCAAGCATCGCAGGCTGGACGCAACGTCAGGAAGCCGCGAAACAGGCGGCCTTCCCCGCAACGAGGACAACGGCAGCGAAGTCCCCTGCCGATCGGCAGCTGATCATCGGTCATGTTTCAGCTCAACAAAACAAAAGGGCGGCACGTCCGCCGCCCTTTCGCACAAATTCGGTCCCGCGAGGCGGTTAATCATTCGGGAGCCGGTACGCCTGCGCCCCAAACGTAGATGCAGAAGAACAGGAACAGCCATACGACGTCGACGAAATGCCAATACCACGCCGCAAACTCAAAGCCGAGGTGCTGCTTCGGCGAGAAATGGCCTTTCATCGCACGGACAAGGCAAACGATCAGGAAGATGGAGCCGATTATGACGTGCGCGCCATGAAACCCGGTGGCCATGAAGAACGTCGCGCCATAAATGTTGCCGGAATAATTGAACGCGGCGTGCGCGTATTCCCAAGCCTGGCAACATGTGAAGCTGATGCCGAGCAAAATCGTCAGCAGCAGCCCCCACTTCAGGCCCTGGCGATCGTTTTCCAGCAGTGCATGGTGCGCCCACGTCACGGTGGTACCCGACGTGAGCAGGATCAGTGTGTTGAGCAGCGGCAGGTGCCAGGGGTCGAATGTCTGAATCCCTTTGGGTGGCCAAACGCCGTGCGTAAACGCCAGCCGTCCGAGATCGGATTGCAGATCCGGAAACAGCGCGGTGTTAAAATAGGCCCAGAACCACGCGACAAAGAACATCACCTCCGAGGCGATGAACAGGATCATGCCATAGCGGTGGGAAATCTGGACGACGCGGGTGTGAAAGCCTTCGTACTGCGCCTCTTTGATGACGTCGCGCCACCAGCCGATCATCGTGTAGAGCACGCCGATGACACCGAGCCCAAACACCAGCGGCGCATACGCGGTCAAATGATGCATCCAAAGGATGAGACCGACCGCCAGCACGAAAGCCGATATTGATCCAACGATCGGCCACGGACTCGGATTCACGAGATGGTAGTCGTGATGCTTTGCGTGCGCGTCGGCCATCGTCTTCGTTCTCCGTTCAATTCCCATATCAGGCGGTCGTTGCCGCCGTTATCGACCTAGAGTTTGTTGTTAGGCGATCCGGTGCCCGCGTCTGCAACCGGCGCCGATTCGTCCGGCAAAGGGTAAAACGTGTAGGATAGCGTGATCGTGTTGAGCGAGTCTTGATCGCGATCTTTCACGATCGACGGATCGACGTAGAACACCACCGTCATCTCCCGCGTCTCGCCCGGCTTCATCGTTTGCTTCGTAAAGCAGAAGCAATTGATCTTGTCGAAATAGGCTCCGACCGTCGACGGTGAAACATTGTACGACGCCTGAGCCGTGATCGTGCGAGCGGCCTCGTTGATGACCTTGTAATGGACGGTCGTCACCTCGCCGATGTGGATCTTGATCGTGTTTTGCTCCGGCTTGAAGATCCACGGCAGCCCCGGCGTGACATTGGAATCGAAACGCACCGTCACTGTGCGCTCTAGCTCGTGGCTTGGCGCCTTTTTCGAAACGAGCGGCGTTCCGGCGAAGCCTGTCGTGCGGCAGAACCAATTGTAAAACGGCACCGCTGCATACGCGGCCCCTACCATGCAGGCCACGAACGCGCCGCAGCAGGCCGCGATGACGATGTCGCGGCGTACGGATGTGCTTTTCTTGCCGGGGGCGCTCATGGCATTACATCGGCCGCATCAAGACGATCGGACCCTTCACCAGGGTCACGATGTAAAACAGGATGACAAGCGCACCCAGCGCCAGCGCAATCGCGATCGAACGCGAGCGCTGCGCCCGCTTCTGTGCCTCCGTAAGCACGATTCCCTCGTCTTCCGGTTTCTCGTCCATCATACGTTCCTGCACGGCGCTCATGCGGCAAATCGGCCGATCAGGCCGCCCCATCCGCGCTCGATCAGCAGCACTGCAAACAAAAGAAATAGGTAAAGGATCGAGAAAGCGAAGAGCTGCCGGCTGGCCTGGTCGGCTGGGCGGCGTTCTCTGCATACTTGCCAGCCGAGGGCCAACATCACGGCGCCCGTGAGCACCGCGGTCGCCCCGTAGATTATGCCGGCGTAGCCGAGCAGCCAAGGCGCCACGCCGAGCGGCACGAGAATGAGCGTGTAAAGCAGGATCTGCCGCCGTGTTTCGAGGTCGCCGGCGACGACTGGAAGCATCGGAACACCGGCGCGCGCATAATCATCGGCGCGATAAAGCGAGAGCGCCCAGAAATGCGGCGGCGTCCAGAAGAAGATTATGAGAAAGAGCACGATGGGCTCGAGCGAGAGCGAGCCTGTTGCCGCCGCCCAGCCGATCATCGGCGGGAAAGCTCCGGCCGCTCCGCCGATGACGATATTCTGCGGCGTCGAGCGTTTCAGCCACATCGTGTAGATGACGGCGTAGAAGAAGATCGTGAAGGCCAGCAGGAGCGCGGCCAAAATATTGGCTACGAGCCCCAGCACGACGACCGAAAAGCCGGCAAGCAAGACGCCGAACGCCAGCGCCTCTCCGGGCCGCACCCGCCCGGTCGGAATGGGACGACGTGCGGTTCGCACCATTCTCGCATCCATATCGGCGTCGTACCACATGTTGAGCGCGCCCGCGGCGCCGGCGCCGACGGCAATGCAGAGCAAGGAGGCAAAGCCGATCACCGGATGCACGTGCGCAGGCGCAACAGCAAGCCCCACCAGCGCCGTGAAAACCACCAGCGACATCACGCGCGGCTTCATCAGCGCAATGAAGTCACCAACCTCTGCGAGACTTGGCTCCGCATGCGTTGAGGCAGCCACGGTCGGCACGGACCGCGCGACGCTTGTACCTGCGCTGACGAGCGACATGATCGTAAGCTGGCAGCTCCTACTTTATTCGCGGCAGCGTTTCGAACTGATGGAACGGCGGGGGAGAAGACAGCGTCCATTCCAGCGTCGTGGCAGCCGGGCCCCACGGATTGTTGCCCGCGACACGCTTGCGCATGAACGCTTCGACCAATCCGATGAAGAACACGGCCAGTCCAATAACGGTTATGTATGAGCCAATCGACGAAATCTCATTCCAGCCGTGGAACGCGTCGGGATAATCGACGGTACGCCGCGGCATACCGGCAAGCCCGAGGAAGTGCTGCGGGAAGAAGATGATGTTTACGCCGATGAACATCAGCCAAAATTGAATTTTGGCGAGGGTCTCATTGTACATGTAGCCGCTCATCTTCGGAAACCAGTAGTACCAGCCCCCAAAAATCGCGAACACAGCCGCGACTCCCATCACGTAATGGAAGTGAGCGATGACGTAGTACGTGTCATGCAGCACGCGGTCGACACCGGCATTGGCAAGCACGACGCCGGTGACGCCGCCGATCGTGAACAGGAAGATAAAGCCAATCGCGAACAGCATCGGAGCGCGGAACTCGATCGAACCGCCCCACATCGTCGCGATCCAGGAGAATATCTTTACGCCGGTCGGAACCGCGATGACCATCGTCGCGGCGACGAAATAGGCTTGCGCCCCGGTCGACAGGCCGACCGTATACATGTGGTGCGCCCACACCACAAAGCCGATGCCGCCGATCGCGACCATCGCGTAGGCCATGCCGAGATAGCCGAACACCGGCTTCTTCGAAAACGTCGCCACGATTTGGCTGATCATTCCGAAGCCCGGCAGGATGAGGATGTAGACCTCGGGATGGCCGAAGAACCAGAAGAGATGCTGGAACAACAGCGGGTCGCCGCCGCCCTGCGGATTAAAAAACGTCGTGCCGAAATTGCGATCGGTGAGCAGCATGGTGATCGCTCCGGCGAGGACCGGCAGCGCCAGCAGCAGCAGAAACACAGTCACCAGAATCGACCACACGAACAGCGGCATCTTGTGCAACGTCATGCCCGGTGCGCGCATGTTGAAGATGGTGGTGATGAAGTTGATGGCGCCCAAGATCGAGGAGGCACCTGCGATGTGGACCGAGAAGATCGCAAGATCCATCGCAGGGCCGGGCGAGCCGTAGGTCGAAAGCGGCGCATACATCGTCCAGCCGCCGCCGACGCCGTGACCGCCGGAGTCACCCTCGACGAACATGCTCAGGATGAGCAGCGTGAAGGAGAACGGCAGCAGCCAGAACGAAATGTTGTTCATGCGCGGGAAGGCCATATCCGGCGCGCCGATCATCAGCGGCACCAGCCAGTTGCCGAAGCCGCCGATCATCGCGGGCATGATCATGAAGAAGATCATGATCAGGCCATGGCCGGTGACGAATACGTTGAAGGTGTGCGGATCGGAGAAGATCTGCATCCCCGGCTCGGCCAGTTCGGCCCGCATCATCATCGACAGGATGCCGCCGACGATGCCAGCGAAGATCGCGAACACGAGATACATCGTGCCGATGTCTTTGTGGTTCGTCGAATAGACGTAGCGGCGCCATCCGGTCGGGTGGTCGGCGTGAGCGTGGGCCAGGTCAGCCATAATTATTCGTCCTTATTTCGCGAGCTGGGCGACGTTGGTTTCGGGCACGATGGCGGCATATTTCTTCTTCGAAGCCGCGAGCCATGCGTCGTACTGGGC
>DASTSG010000010.1:0-72069 GCA_035760805.1 Pseudolabrys sp. | reverse complement strand
GTTTCTTGGATGGTTCGTTCTGTTGGCCTACGCAGCGACGGGCGCCTTGGTAATCAAGGCGGCAGGCCGGGAAGGATTTGACACGATCCTTTTGACGTTTGTTGCCGCAACCGCGGCTATTGTTGCCATCGAATTCGCCCTAGTTATTATTGAATCGGGCGGGATACATATTTCACTGCCTGTCGTTAAAAATGAAATTCAAGGATTTGCGCAGAATCGAAATTCATTTGCATTTCAAATTTTGATGGCGCTATCCGCGGCAATCGTCGCGGTACACAATTCGAGAACACGCGTCCTGTTAATCGCTACGTTCATGGTAGGACTTTGGTGGTGCGGCTCGCGATCCGGCTGGGGGACGGCCATCATCCTAATCCTGGGAAGTTTGTATTTGCGCGCAGCGACAGTAGCCGAGATGGCATCCGCTATTCTTCTGGCAATTGTTGCCGGTCTGTCGCCACTCGTTACCGCTTTTCTTGCAAATCTTGCGGCCTTGCTGGTGCATTTATGGAACGGAACTTACATTAGCCTCTACGCACTTCTGCCGCATATAGACCTACCCGAAATTACTCCGTCTGCAGCTGATCATGCCGAACGACTCCTTTCGATAAAGCACGGCTGGGAATTATTCATAACCAATCCGATTTTTGGAGCAGGGCTCGGCGCCTTTAGAAACTTAGGTATCCCTAGCTCAAGCGGCGTTCCTCTCATTATCCACTCAACGCCACTTTGGATCATGGCAGAGATGGGCCTGGTCGGTTTAGTCGTTTTCGCCTGGCCCGCGCTTTACATTTTGTTCGCCGAGTTTCGCCGCAAAAAACGAGATAGCGCCTCGCAATTGGTCGTTCTCTGTCTCGTTGCTTTTGCCGTGATGGCAATGCCCGCGGATATGTTTTACCAGCGAACGTTCTGGTTTTTGATCGGCGCCGGTCTGGCAATGCGCGCGCCGGTCGAATACGAATGGTGAGAGTCAACCTTTAGCCGAACTACAAATCAGATTCTGTACTAGCCCACGAAAAAATCGCCGGCCTGGCGATTATCAGCCAGAAGATCAGCATCACCGCGCCGAAAGCAGGAAATCCGAACGCGAACCACCAGCGGAACAGCCGGTGATATTCCGGCGGCAAGCGGTCGTTCGATTTGGCGGCCATCTCCGCGAGATTCCGCATGCGTATCTGCATCCAGACAACCGGCAGCCAGAAGGCTGCCGGTCAAAAGATACAGTAAAAATCGAGATGACGATCCATCCGTCGTGAAGCGAATAGCCTAGCTGCCAGGCGAGCAATCCGCCGGTGATTGGTTGTATGGCCAACGCCGCGTAGAGACCGATTCGAGTCGTCTGCCTTACTGCGATTGCAGCGCCGACAAGAATATCGACAAGACCTCCCGCAACAACGACGAAAAGCGCCGATGGTCCTGCACCCGCCGCTCTTGCCAGTTCGGCACCCGCTTCGCGCGCCGGCCCGAGCGATAGGATACCGGCTGCGATCCAGAACAGCGAGAGCACAACGAAGATAAGAGGCTTCAGCAGGTAAAGCCGAGCGAACCACCGGTCCTGAACGGAATCCGGCTCGCAAACAAGGGCGGCGTCGAGTGCAGTGCGCCGCTAACCAGCACACGCATGGCTCCTCTCCATCTTGGGCGTTTGACGCCATCACCTTTCAGGGACATGCTTGGGGCGAGCGAGCAAATTGCTTGAACCGATCATGCGCTCACGCGTTGTCGTGCCGCCGAACCCCCGCGAACTGAATTCTAGAATTCTACATTTATCAGGCGTTTTCCTGCCGCCAGAGTCTCTTCCGCCTAACCGAGGTGTGGACCAGGAAGTCTAGGAACGCATTGATCCGGAGGGCCTTATGGAGCTTGACCCTGTTCTGCTCTCGCGATTGCAATGGGCCTGGGTCATCACTTGGCACATCCTGCTTCCGGCCTTCACGGTCGGGCTGGCCTCCTATATCGCGGTGCTGGAGGGCCTTTATTTCTTCACCGGGCGTGACATCTGGTTTCGCATATCCGGATTCTGGACCCGGATTTTTGCCGTCTCGTTCGGCATGGGTGTCGTTTCCGGAATCATCATGCCTTTCCAGTTCGGCACGAACTGGAGCCGCTTCACGGATGCGACCGCCGACATTCTTTCCCCCATGATGGCTTATGAGGGATTGATGGCCTTTTTTCTGGAGTCCTCGTTCCTCGGCGTGCTGCTGTTCGGAAGGCGGTTGGTACCGACGTGGGCGCATTTTTTCGCAGCACTTATGGTCGCTTTCGGCACCCTGCTTTCATCGTTTTGGATTTTGTCCACCAATTCATGGATGCAGACGCCGCAAGGCTACAAGATCGTCAACGGCCGATTCGAACCGGTCGACTGGCTCTCGATTATTTTCAATCCATCCTTTCCCTACCGGCTGACCCACAACGTCGTGGCTTTTTACATCACGACTGCCTTTGTCGTAATGGGCGTCGCCGCTTGGCTCCTGCGGCGTCAGCGTGCGGTCGAAGACTCTCGCATGATGATCCTTATGGCGCTCGATCTCTTGATTATCATCGTGCCTTTGCAGATTTTTCTTGGCGATCAGCATGGGCTCAACACGCTTGAGTATCAGCCGGCCAAACTCGCCGCGATCGAAGGCCTTTACGACACCGAGAAGCCGGCAGGACTCACGCTGTTCGGCATTCCGGATGACAAAAATGCCGTCATGCACAGCCGCGTTGAAATTCCCGATCTTGGCAGCCTGATCCTGACCCATTCCTGGAATGGTGAAGTGAAGGGATTGAAGGAATGGCCGCCTGACGAGCGGCCGCCGGTTGGCCCGCCCTTCTTTGCATTCCGTGTAATGGTCGGCATCGGTGTCATCATGCTGTTTGTGGCCATTGCCGGACAGATTTTGCGATGGCGCGATCGCCTCTGGGATTCGGTCTGGTTTCTGCAGCTCTGTCAGTGGGTGGCTCCGCTCGGATTCGTTGCAGTCGTTGCAGGCTGGACAACGACCGAAGTCGGCCGCCAGCCATGGACGGTCTACGGATTGCTGCGTACCGGCGACTCCGTTTCACCGTCGCTGACCGGAACCGACGTAGCGATTTCGCTGGCATTCTACATTATCGTCTACTTGATCATGTTTCCGACCGGCATCGCATTTATGGCCGGGCTGGTGCGGCGCGGACCGCAGCAACAGGGCGAGCCTGAACGCGTCGAAAGCGGACGGTCGGGCCGGCCGTTCGAAACCGCGGCGCGCGCGATGCCCGACACGGATTAGGAGCAGCGTCATGGCGCTTGATCTGGTACCGCTGTGGACCGCCCTGCTCGCACTCGCGGTGTTTTATTATGTCGTGTTCGACGGATTCGATCTCGGCGTGGGCATCCTTTATGGCTTCGCGCCGGACGATGACGCGCGCGGGCTTGTCATGAATTCGATCGCGCCGATCTGGGACGGCAACGAAACCTGGCTCGTCTTCGGCGGTCTTGGCCTGCTGGCGGCGTTTCCGCTTGCCTTCGCGATTATCATTCCGGCGGTTTACTTCCCGATCCTCATTATGCTGCTGGCACTCGTCTTTCGCGGAGTCGCCTTCGAATTTCGCTTCAAGCACCACGGCCTGCGACGCTTCTGGGATGGGGCTTTCGCCGGCGGCTCAATGGTTGCGACCTTTGCGCAAGGCGTTGTGCTTGGCACTTTCATTCAGGGTTTCCAGGTCGATGGACGGCATTTTGCAGGCACGTCCTTTGATTGGATCACGCCTTTTGCGTTGCTGACCGGCGTTGCGTTGATCTTCGGCTATGGATTGCTTGGCGCCGGCTGGCTGGTTCTCAAGACGGAGGGCGCGCTGCAGGACTGGGCGCGCGGCAGCGGCCGCATTTGTCTCATCGGCGTAGTAATTGCAATCGTTGCAGTAAGCATCTGGACGCCGATTGCCAATGCGGACATTGCGCAGCGCTGGTTCACCTGGCCCAATATCGGATTTTTGTCGCCCGTTCCCATCATCACCGCAGCGATTGCGATCGGCGAATGGTACGCGCTCAATCGCCGGTACGAATTTACGCCTTTTCTGGGTGCTATCGGGCTTTTTATGATGTCCTTCCTTGGCATCGCCATCAGCCTCTGGCCGATGATCGTGCCCTTCCATTATTCTTTGTGGCAGGCGGCATCGTCCGAAAGCACCCAGGCCTTCCTGCTGATCGGTACGTTGTTTCTGTTGCCGGTCATCCTGATGTACACGGCGTGGTCGTATTGGGTATTCCGCGGTAAGGTGCGCGCCGATGTCGGTTATCACTGACGAGCGTTGTCAAAATGGGCAAACGCACAGCTGAAAAAATCAAATTGAAACGTGCTTATGAGAAGCCGTCGCGAGATGACGGCACGCGCATTTTGATCGATCGCCTGTGGCCGCGCGGCCTGAAAAAGGAAGAGGCCAAGATCGACCATTGGTTCAAGGAGATTGCCCCCAGCACCGAACTCAGAAAGTGGTTCGGACACGACCCGGAGCGCTGGAACGAGTTTCGCCGGCGCTACAAAGCCGAGCTGCGACAACACGCAGAGCAGCTTGCCGAAATCCGCAAGATGGCGCGCTCGGGTCCCGTGACGCTCGTGTACTCGGCCCGTGACGAACTCCACAACGACGCCGTCGTGCTCCGTACGGCGCTGCTGGGGCGAAGCTAGGCTGATTTTGCCAGCGGGTTATCCGCTGCAGACGCCAGGTCGGGTATCTGCCCAACACCCAACATCCCTGCCGTGTGCCTGGCGAAAATCTCGTTGATTTCCTTCGCGGGCCTTGCGCGGCTGAACAGATAACCCTGCATTTCTGTGCACCCGACAGACTGCAAGGTTTCGAGCTGTTGCTGCGTTTCCACGCCTTCCGCTGTCGATGTCATGTTGAGGCACCTGGCAAGGTTTGCCACCGCGTTCACAATCGCGAGCGGCTCTGTGCCGTTTGAAAGGTCCTGCACGAACGACTTGTCGATCTTGATTTTGTCGAATGGAAAGCTGCGCAGATAGCTGAGCGACGAATACCCCGTTCCGAAATCGTCAAGCGCAATCTGGACTCCGAGCTTTTGCAGCTCATGCAGTGTGGCAAGCGTCGCAAATGTGTTCTGCAAGAGCACGGTTTCCGTAATCTCGAGCTGAAGCTTGGAAGGAGGCAATCCGGACTCATCCAGCGCGGCCGTTACCATGCTCAACAGATTGCGGCTGTTGAGTTGCGCGGCCGAAAGGTTGACCGCGACCTTGACGTTCGCAGGCCAATTGACCGCTTCGGCACATGCCGTTTTCAAGACCCATTCACCAAGTGGAACGATCAGTCCGGTTTCTTCCGCAATCGGAATGAAGTCGGCGGGAGAGGTTATTCCGCGCACCGGATGATTCCATCGGAGCAGAGCCTCGAAAGCCGTGATTTCGTTTTTCTGCAGGTTGACGAGCGGCTGATAGTAGAGCTCGAATTCTTTCGCAGCGATCGCATGGCGCAAATCCATTTCGAGCTCGCGCCTGGCTTTCATACGCGTATCCATCTCAGGCTCGAAAAAGCGAAACGTGCCGCGGCCGTCGCCCTTTGCCCCATAGAGCGCCATGTCAGCATTCTTGAGGAGTTGATCGGGTTCCGTGCTGTCGAACGGCGCAACGGAAATACCGATGCTGATGTCCGTGACGATCTGATGGCCATCGATCTGATAGGGCTTAATGATTGATTCGCGGATCCTCCGCGCGAGCACCGCGGCATCGCCGGGCTCCTGCATCTGCGTCATGATGATGGCAAATTCATCCCCACCGAGCCGCGCCACGGTGTCAGGCTCGCGCGTGCATCCGCGCAGACGACTGGCGACCAGCTTAAGCAGTTCGTCGCCAATGGGGTGACCGAGCGCGTCGTTGATGCCCTTGAATTGGTCGAGATCAAGGCACAGAACCGCAAGGCACTCACCGCGCTTGACGCGCTTTACCTCGTGCTCGAGGCGGTCACGCAGCAGTACGCGATTTGGAAGATCCGTCAACGCGTCGTGCCGCGCCATGTGGGCGATCCGCTCTTCAGAGCGCAGACGTTCAGTAACGTCTTCGTGCGTCGCGATCCATCCGCCTGCGGCGAGCGGCTTGCTCTCGATCAGGAACGCGCGGCCGTCTGGTAACGTGGCCGTCAGACTGTAGGTACGTCCGCCAGCCATTGCCTCTATGAGCTGGGTAACATAATCGTCGACGTTGCCTGAAAACGTGCCCGCCCGAACACGCTGCTCAAGCAAGTCACGCAGCATGCAGCCTGGGCGCGCCGCATCGTTCGATAGCCTGTACATTTCAATGTAGCGGCGATTGCAGAATACCAGACGGGTTTCCGCATCGAACATCAACACGCCCTGCGACATGTTGTTGAGAACTGTCTGCAGCAGCTGTTCGTCTTTTCTCGATATCTTGGGAAACGGCAGAACGTCCGACGAATGGTGCCCGATCATTTGGTGCTCCAGCCCGAATAGACCGAGCGTCTTGATATGGGTGGTTTGTTTGAAACTATTCAATCAAACGAGACGGCTTTGATTAAAACGAGACGCGAGTTAACGCTGCTTCAGCAGATTCCATTAACCGTCTGTGCGACCCTCCCCGCGAAACGATCAGAGGTCGCGATTTAATCTGTCTTTGCCGACAAGCAATTCGACATTCACATCAATGCAATTCAAATCTCGACGAAAGGTGGTGAACATCGTTTACGTAATTTCTGCAATTTTGGACAAAGTTCGAGCCACTCTGCGCCCACATCCGGCAACTCCCGCCGATCAATGCTCGAAGTGGAAATGCACCGTGCAGTGGCCGCTTTTGCTCGAGGAACGGATACGGTCTGCATTCCGCCTCAGCATGAATCCGGCGAGCAGACGCGCGCCGTCTTCGCTATCGCGAATTTGCTCGACGGAAGGCCGCTCCTCGGGAAAATCGATGCGCTCACCCGGATAAGTGACGTCGATATCGAAATTGAATTCGTCAAAACTTGCCCGCACGGTCATCGTGCCGCTTTCCCAAGCCGTGTCCGCGATGGCATCGACGAGTTGCGCGACCCCGAACGCAGCGCGTTTGGCCACATCGGGGCGAGCACCCCATGATGCGCTTTGCTTCGCAAAAAAATCCTCCACCTTCTGCGCGTTGACCTGATCGCGATCGATCTCGAGCGTCGCGGTTTTGCGCACGCCGATGCGAAAGATCAGATTGAGCACCAGGGCGACGACCGTTGCCGCTACCAGCGACGAGGCAAAAACGTTGGCGATCCAGATCGGCAACAGCTTCGTGGTTTGAGGAAAAACATCGATCGTCAATGCCGCCAGGATGCCAAGCCCGAGCACGAGCGTACGGCGCGCGTCGAGCAGGCGCGACATCATCACCTGCAAGCCATTGATCATGATAAAGGTGGCGGCAAAAACCAGAGCCGGGACGACGACGGCGCGCGGCGTGACCGCCAATATCGCCGTGATCTTCGGACAGAAGCCCAGCAGGAAAAATATTCCGGCGGCAGCCACCGCGACATTGCGGCTGGCAACGCCGGTCGCGGCCGCAAGGCCTGCGCTCGGCGTCGAGGTATTCGTCCCCACGCCGCCGGCCAAGCCTGCAAGAATCGTCGCCATTCCATCTGTCAGCACGCCGCGCGTGACAGAGCGCATGTCAGGCCTGACCCAATTCGCGTCGTTCATCTTCTGGCAAATCGTGATCGTGCCGGCCGCTTTCATCGCTGCGGCGACGCTTGCGATGGCAAATGGCGCGACAAGCGTCGAATCGAACGACCAACTGAGATAGTCGAAACGGGGAAAGCCGAGCCAGCTCGCATCGAGGACCGGTGCGAGCTGCGCCGAGGTCAGCACACCCACCGACATTGCCGCCAAATAACCGATGACGAGCCCAATAAGGGCACAAAGCATGCGGGCCATGCCTTTGCCCCAAATATTGAGCGCCGTCATGCTGCCGAGGGTAATGGCTGCGACGACCCATTCCGCCGGGGTAACGGGCGCCGCCGAGGAACCGAGCAGCGTGCGAAGGCCTGCGAGGCCCGCAGATGAGCCGATGACCAATATCACCAGCCCGGACACTTCAACAGGAAGATAGGTTCGCAATCGGTTCAACAACGGCGAGATCGCAGCTTCAACCGCGCCGGCAAAGATCGTCATCCCGAACACCAGCGGCAAGCCGCCCAAGCGCGCCGCAAGCAGCGACGGAGCGAGATAAGTTGCCGTGAACGTCGAAGGCAACATGAAACCGGAACCGACCGGCCCTAACCTGAGCACCTGGATCATCGTTCCGGCGGCGAGAACGATCATTCCGAGAGAAAGCATTCCTTCAGTAACTATCGTCGGCGCTCCGACGGCCCGGCACACGAGCAATGGATAAACAAGATTGATGGCGATCAGCCCGACGTGTTGCACGCCGTTCGACAGCGCGACTGTGGCTGTCGGCCGCTCATCGGCATCGTACAAAAGACTGGCAGGCTTCTTGGTGCCTGCTGAGAGAATTGGGTCAGCATAAGCGCGCCGCAGGAAGCGTGCGATCCAGCTGCCGCCTGCCCACTGCGGCGGAGCAGCGCCCTTGGGCTTATTTCCTTCGGCCGACGAGCGGACGGTAGGAGCGGCCTCCTGCGCTGCGATGTTGCTCATTGGACGCTCGCAATGCCGTCTTCCCGTGTCGCACAAATCGAAAAGAGATCATCGAATGCGCCGATCTCAAAGAGTCTCTTTACCTCGCCGACAATGCCACACAAGGCAAGCTTTCCATTCTTCTCCTGGGTCGACTTGTTTGCGATCAGCAATTGTCGAAAGCCGGCGCTACTGATGTAGCTGATGCTCTTGAGATCGATGACAAGCCGATGTCGGCCGACACTCAACAGGCTGGCAAGACGGTCGCCGAATTCCTTGGCCGTCACGCTGTCGATCCGGCCCCTCGGCTCGACAATCGTCACATTACCGGCCTCTTGTTCGATGACGTCCATTACGTTCCCCAAGGTACAACTCACACGATACGTTTTCGCATTACGAGACGGTTGAGTCCGCCTTCCCTGAAGTATTTCACGTCGTCCATGAGATTTCTGATGAAGTGGATGCCGAAGCCGCTATCGCGGTCGGGCGACTTCAAATCGAGCCTCGGCGCGGACAGCGGATCGAAGGGCCGCCCGTCATCCTCTACCGTGGCGGCCACGGCATCAGGCTCACGGGCCAACTGCACAAAAATCGAGTGACCGCGCTGATCGCTGTAGGCGTATTTAATGATGTTGCTCAGAGTCTCGTCCAGCGACACGCTCAGTGCGACCAGCATTCGATCAGATAAATTGTGCGTTGCACAAAACCGACTGACCAAGTCGGCGACCGATCCGACTTCGGAAATTTCATTTTGGATTCGCGTTTCGACCCGGAGGGCGTCCACGGGCATTTTCCAGAAATTGCGAAACGATCAACCGAATTTGCAATCCATGATAGTAGAAGGGGAAATCAGGATGAAAATCAATCACTAATTCGAGTTCGCACGTCTCAATTTGCCGCGAATGACGGTGCAAGGAACACATGCCGGGCTCTCGTAAATCGGACGTGCTTCTGCAGATGCTGCGCGAGCACGAAGTTCTCGGACAATTCGACGATTCAATTCTTGCAAGGCTCATCGCCGATTGCGACGTGGCGCATTACGAGCCAGACAAAGTAATGCTTCGACAGGGTGAGGCTAGTGATTCGGCCCTGTTCATTGTCTCCGGCGAAGCCGAAGTTCTGGTCGAGACGTCGTACGGTGATATCCAAGTCGCGCGTTGCTTTCCTGGGATGTTATTGGGCGAGGTCGGCGCTTTTTCCGATCTCGCACGCACTGCGACCGTTCGTTCGCGGACCGCAGTTGATGCTCTGAAGATCGGACGGTCGCAATTACTCGAGCTTGGAAAAGAGAATCCGAAGCTGCTGCTCCTTATTATCGGGCAGCTCGGTGAGCGCCTGTCGAAACTCAATCAAGCAATCGGCTTTTACACGAATGCGCTAGCCGCGTTGGAGAACAACACTTTCGATACAAAACTGTTGGACGACCTTCTCCATCCAATGCCCGAGCTCGTCGATTTTTCCCATTCGTTCTTGAGACTCGCGCAGCAGATCACCCTCAAGCGGCAGCAATTCGAGGAAATGGCCAATGCAGCGGCGATCCAGCGCGCGATGCTGCCGCGAACCTTCAAGGCGGAAGACGACGCTTTCACGACGATCGATCTTTATGCGGAATTGCATCCGGCGCGAGAAGTCGGAGGGGATTTCTTCGACTATTTCATCACCGACGGCAGACGGCTGGTGGTTACGATCGGGGACGTATCAGGCAAGGGCGTCCCTGCTTCGCTATTCATGGCCATTGTGCAGTCGGTCATCAGGGTCACGGTGCGCGGCGCTGACGATCTCGCGACCGAGATCGGGCGAGTCAATGCGTTGCTCGCCGCAAACAATCAGGAGTCAATGTTTGCAACGGCCTTTTGCGCGATCGTTGATCCCCAATCGGGAGACCTTGTCTATTGCAATTGCGGACACAACGCGCCGTTGTTGCTGCGCAACGATAAAGCGCTCGAGGAATTGAGGCCGACCGGGCCGCCGCTTGCCGCGAGGAGCAATGCATCCTTCAAGGTAAACACGCGAAGGCTGGTTCCGGGAGAACGCCTTCTCCTCTTCAGCGATGGGCTACCTGAAGCAACGAACTCGCAAGGGGCGTTCTTTGGCGATGGGCGAATCAAGCAAGCCGTTCACGACCTCGCGCACGCATCGGCCCGGGATTTAGTTCACGGCATCGTCGATAAAGTGAACGCATTCACGAGCGGCGCAAGCCCATACGATGACATCGCCTGTCTCGGTCTCGTTTACACAGGCCGCTGAGCGAAACGCCGGCTATTTGGTATCGAGGACGACAACGGCATTCCAATCGTCGGCGGGCGGATTCGCCTGGAATGCACGAATACGCCCGGCATAAAGATCGAACAAGCGATCGAGCCCGTACTTACTACCGATTTTACGGCATTTTTCGATCGATTCCGCAGCCCGCGAAAAGTCCCTGTTCCGGTAGAATGAAAGCGTTTCGACAAAGGCTTCATGCGTAAGCCGAAAATCGGGCGAGGCGGCAATGTCCGCGCCGCCAAGAATCGTAGAGACAAACTCAGGCTCGGTTTTTCCCTTTACGGCGATGCAGTCGAACTCCAGCAACGCGAATCTGCCGTCAAGTTTTGCCGCCGTTCTTGAGCCGAGGATAATCGGCAGACCATAAGTTTTTGACTGTCCCTCGAGCCGGGACGCCAGATTTACCGCATCGCCGAGGACGGAATAGTTAAATCGCAAGTCGGATCCCATATTGCCGACCACGCATTTTCCCGTGTTGATGCCGATGCCGATCTTTATTGGAATAAAGCGCTGCCCCTCTTCGCGTGCTTTTTGCTCGCGGGCTTCGTTGAGCAGTTCGACACGACGGAGCATTTCGAGCGCGGCCTCGCAGGCGTTGATCTCTTGACGGGAGTCAAGCAGAGGCGCGTTCCAAAACGCCATGATGGCGTCGCCTATATATTTATCGATTGTCCCGCCGTGTTCGATGATGGCATTCGTCGTCGGCGTCAGAAGGCTATTCATCAATGATGTGAGGCCCTGCGGGTCGTCCTTGTACAGCTCCGATATCGTGGTAAAGCCGCGCACGTCGCTGAACAGAATCGTCATCTCACGCTCTTCTCCGCCAAGCGTAAGCTTCGCCGATGACCTGGTCAGTTGTTCAACCAACGCCGGAGCAAGATACTGGCTGAAGGCCGAGCGGATGCGCAGCCGCTGCGCTTGCTCGCGAATGTAATTGCCGAACACCAGCGTGAGATAGACGAGAACGCTGGACAGCAGCGGATAGGTGGAGTCGAGCAGCAGACGATCATGATAAAAGAAATACCAGGAGCCGCCGATCATCACTGCAACGATGGCCGCTCCGATGATCAATAAAAGGGCGGCATTCAGGACAGGCGCCACTGCAATGATGAAAATTCCGGCAAGAAGAGCAGCGCATAACTCGGCGCCGATCGCGTAGCCCGGCTCGGACAAGGCAGTTCCACTGAGCATGCTCTCGAGTACTTGCGCATGCACTTCGACGCCCGGCATGACGGGATCGATCGGGGTCGTCTTGGAGTCGAGCAACCCGACCGCAGATGTCCCGATCAATACGAGCCTGCGGTTCACGCGTTGAGGCTGAACTTTTCCATCCAGCACATCCGCCGCTGACACGTAACGCGAAGGATCATGGGGCGCGAAATGAATCCAGAGCTGCCCATTGCGATCGGTTGGTATCGCAAGTCCCGGAACCGCAACGCTTTGCACGCCTGCGCGATCGGATCGAATGAGAATCGTGCTGGCGCCGCTCGCCACCCTCAGCATGTCCAGGCTGAGCGAAGGCACGACGCCTCCACCCGCGACCATAACGAGCGGCACGCGGCGCACAATTCCGTCGGGCTCGGCCCGGATGGTGAAAAGCCCCCGGCCGCTCGCGGCTTGCTCAAGCACCGGCACGTTGCGAAGTAGCCCAGGAAAATCAAGGAGATAGGGACGCGGATCGCCGCCGATGGTTGCAATGCCGACGGGCGGCTGCTTTGCGTCCTGCTGTGTCGTCGCGACCGGCAGGCCCGACTGGCCGACCACGACGTGCGAACGCCGCATCGCATCAGCCAAAATCGCATCGTTGCTCTTGAGCGCCCGCAGCTTTTCACGGGTCTCATCGTCAAGGCCGCGAAAGTTTTCGGCCGCCAGGGCGGGCGACATCCTGTCAGGTTCGGCGAAGACGACATCGAACCCGATAACCACCGCGCCCATGTCCGTCAGCCGCGAGACAAGATCGGCAATACGCGTGCGCGGCCACGGCCATTGACCTACCGATTTGAGGCTTTTTTCGTCGATATCGACAATGACGACCGGCCGCTGCTTTGCTTCGCGAGGATGCAGCGTCTGGAAAAAATCGAAGGTGCGAACGCGCAGGCCGTGAAGCGGCGACGGATCGACAACACGAAGCACAGCGAGCAAGAGCAGCAGCACAAGCGCGAGGCTGCGGGCAATTCCGAATCGTTGCGCAAGGCGCGATGCCCAATTCATTTGTCCAGCCGGCGATCGCGCGATCCTGGGAGAGCCGTCATTTTTCCCGGAACGCGCGCATGAATTGATCTCTTAGCGGTTTTATGAGGTACGACAAAACCGTTCGATCGCCGGTCTGCACGAAAGCCTCGACAGGCATTCCGGGAATGAGCTTGACGTCGCCCAGCCGGGCAATTTCGTCTTTCGTCATGTCGATGCGGATCGTGTAATAGCTCTGTCCAGAGCGCTGATCCGTGGTCGTATCTGCCGATACGCGAGTAACTGTTCCGCCGATCTCCGGCGTCGTCCGCACATTAAATGACGTGAACCGCAGGAAGGCTTTTTGGCTGACCTGCACCTTGTCGATGTCACGCGGATTTACCTTCGCCTCCACCTGGAGCCTGTCGCTTTCCGGAACGATCAGCATGATCGTGTCGCCGGCGCTGATCACACCTCCAACGGTGTGGACCTTTGAGTCGAAAACGACCCCATCTTGCGGCGCGCGAATATCGACGCGCTTGAGCTGATCTTCTGCCGCGACTTTACGCTCGGTAAGCTCGCCCGTCTTCGCATCGACCTCGCGTAGATCCTTTGCGACTTCGCTGCTCAGATTTTCATCGATCTGGATGATTTGCAGCCCGGTTTCGGTGACCTTTCCTTCGGTTTGTGCGATTGCTGCAATCAATTGGCCGCGCTCACCGCCCAGCCTCGCCGCATCTCTTTCGAGTGCAGTAACGCGCGTAATCGGCACCAATTTCTTTTGCCAAAGATCGCGCACGCCATCGAGTTCCTGATTGATGAGCGAAATCTCGCGTTCTTTGGCCTGCAACTGGGCTTTGACGCCGACAATTTCATCCTTCAGTTGCGCAACACGCTGCTCAAGCTGCGCCTTCTGGCCCTTGCGTGCCGACCGGCGCAATTCGAAAAGACGCTGTTCGTTGGTGATGGCCGTAGCAACAGATGGAATGCTCGCACGTTTAAGCAGATCGGGCGGAAAATTGATGTGTTCGGCACCGTCGCGCTCCGCCTCGAGACGCGCTTTGCGCGCGGCGAGCTCATCGAGTCCCTTGGTGACGATCGCCAGATTGGCGCGCGTAACCGTATCATCCAGCCGAACGAGGACATCGCCCGCTTTGACGTGGTCGCCGTCCTGGACATTCAGCTTGCCGACAACGCCGCCGGTCGGGTGCTGCACTTTTTTGACGTTGGAATCGACGACGATCGAACCTTGCGCGATGAGAGCACCAGCGATTTCGGTCGTCGATGCCCAGCCGCCCACGCCTCCAGCCAGCAAAAGCACAATAAACGCGCCTGCAAGCAGATGGCGGCGTATGGATCGACGCGATGCGTTCCCGCCAATCGGCGGCGGAAGAATGGATTGGCCCGGTTCGGCCCTGGAAGACAATGACATAGTCATCAGGCGCCAGCTCCACCGCTTTCGGTAACAACTTTGAGCGGCCGCGGTGCGGCCGGAGCGCGATGGAGCACGTTGGAGAGCACTTCATCCTTCGGCCCGATGGCCTGCAATCGGCCCCCGTTCATCACCAGAATCTGATCGACGCCGGCAATGGCGCTCGGCCTGTGCGCAATAACAATCACAATGCCTCTGCGTTCGCGCACGCCGAGAATAGCGCGGGTGAGCGCCTCATCGCCCTCAGAGTCGAGATGGGAATTCGGCTCGTCGAGAACGACGAGGAAGGGATTGCCGTAAACGGCGCGAGCAAGCGCAATGCGTTGCGCCTGACCGGCCGAGAGCGCAGAGCCCTGCTCCCCGACCTGCGCGTCATAGCCGCCTGGAAGCTGCACGATCATGTCGTGAACGCCGACTGCTTTGGCGGCCGCGATGATGGCGTTGTCGTCCGGGTTTGGCGCAAAGCGCGCAATGTTCTGCGCCACCGTTCCGCTCAGCAATTCCACGTCCTGCGGCAAGTATCCGATATGCGGTCCAAGCGCGCCGGGCGACCATTGATCGAGCGAGGCGCCATCGAGGCGCACGCTACCACGCAACGGCTTCCAGACCCCGACCAGCAGCCGCGCAAGCGAGGACTTGCCGGAGCCGCTTGGTCCGATAATGCCGAGACCCTGCCCCGCCTCGAGCCGGAAGCGGATATCGTGCACGACGATTCTTTGAAGCCCGGGCGGCGCCGCGCTGACATTCTCGACGGTGAGACGGCGCACGGGCGGCTGTAGCAGCATCGGCGGAATTCGCGCGGGCAACGCTGTCAACAGGCTGTTCAGACGCCGCCAGGCGTGGCGCGCCGAGACGAAATTCTTCCAATTGGCAATTGTGAGATCGACCGGTGCCAATGCGCGCGCGCTAAGAATGGAGCCGGCGATAATAATGCCGGCGCTGGCCTGCTGATGAATGACCAAATACGCGCCCACCGCCAGCACGGCGGATTGCAGCATCATGCGCAGCACCTTGGACGTCGCACCGAGCCCGCCGCCAAGATCGCTCGCCTTGCGCTGATTGTGCATGTAACGCCGGTTGGCCTCACCCCATCGTCCGGCCATATGCTCGGTCATGCCCATGGCAACCAGCGCCTCGGCATTGCGCCGGCTTGCTTCCGCGAGGACGTTGCGCTGTACGCCTGCCTCTGTCGCCGCCTTGGTCGGCGCGCGCATCAAAATCTCGGTCACCACCGTCAGTGCAATCAGAATGATGGCACCGCCAAGGGCGGTGAAGCCGATGAGCGGATGAAACGCGAAGCAGATTGCAAGATAAAGCGGTATCCACGGTAGATCGAACAGGGCCACGGGGCCAAGGCTCGAAAGATAGGATCGAACGGAATCCAGGTCGCGCAGTGGCTGGTTGCCGTCCCCTTGCGCGCCAGCCGTGAGCGGCAGCCGCACCAATGTATCGTACACGCGGCCGCTGAGCGTTTCATCGATCGATCCGCCGATGCGCACCAGGATTCGGCCGCGGATGGCATCGAGCATTCCCAACGCTGCAAACAATCCGGCAGCCAAAATTGCCAGCGCCAGAAGCGTCGGCATGCTGCGGCTGGGCAGTACGCGGTCATAAACTTCGAGCATGAACATCGCGCCCGTCAGCATCAGCGCGTTGCTCATACCGCTGATCAATCCGGTGCCGAGAAAAGCACCACGACATGCACGCAGCGCGGCGGAAAGCTCCGAGCGTGCCGGGTTGTGACGTCGATCTGGCTGGGTACGCTGCATTGGCTCACATCTGCAGAGTCATGCCACAGGCTTTTCGCAAACCAATTCGGTGGCTGAAACGTACCTCCGCTTCGACTATGCCACACTCGCCGCGGCCTGTCCCCAGCCTCCACGCGAGCAAAGTTAACGCGGCCGGGCGTGCGAACGATCAACTATGCAAAATAAAAGCATTCTTCAGGTCGATGTTCGTGCCGTCGAGGTGGATTTCCATATCGGTCGCGCCGGCCGTTTCGACGTTGCCGCTCGCATTCACGTAGACGATCGTCTGATCGTGTGCTTGGTCATAAGCCCAGGCGACGCTATGCGCTCCCACCGGGGCGCCCAAACCGATTTGAGTTGGGGTACCGCTCACATTGATCGCGGCTAGATCGATGTGATCGGCACCCGCGGTGAAATCCTGAATCGTGTCGAAGTGTCCTGCGCCGGGCTGTGAGTCGGTCGTGAAGTTGAACACAAAAGTGTCATTGCCGGCACCGCCGATCAAAGTGTCAGCGCCCTGGCCTCCGTTCAAAGTGCTCCCGCCGGAGCTCGCGATCAGGATGTCGTTCCCGCCCTTGCCATCGATTGTAAAGGACCCGCTCCCCACCGGGATGAAAATCTCGGATTGATCAGTTCCCGTCAATGTGTTGGTGGAATTGTGCTGCGACTCTACGCTCACGCGTGCCGTGTCTGAAAGTGAACCATCCGATACTGTGTAGTTAAACGACTTGTCATCAAAGGAGGTAAACGAGATTAGGCCGCTGCCCAGGCTGGCGCCATCGTCTTGGTCAGCATCAACACTCGTGATGCTGAGTTGATTTAGGGCATTGTCCGGATCGCTGTCGTTTGCGAGCAAGGCAAATTCTGGAATCTGAAATGCAGAAGCGTCGTCGGTGATGACATGGTCGTTCGCCGCGACCGGCGCATCGTCGATTGCCGTCACGTGGATGGTCGCCGTGACGGGACTGCTGCCATCATGGCCATCGTTCACCGTGATTGTGAGCGTACGGTCGGACGTATCCGGATTGTCGCTGGTGTTGCTGAAAACAACGTGCTGCAATGCAACGTTATAGGCATCAAGTGATGCATCCCCAGTCAACGTCAGCACGCCAGAGCTATAATCTGATGCGTGTATGCCGTTTGGCAGGTCTCCCACAACAGTCAGGACATCGTTTTCCTTGGGGTCTAGCAGCGTGAATGTCGCCGAATGGATCGTCGTGCTATCGACATCCGTGATCTGCGCGGATACGCCGACCGCGCTGTTCTCGGTGTAGTTCAGAACAAGCGGATCGGTCGCTGCGGCGACGTAAGCTATCTTGACGTTGTCAACATAGACGACATCGCCGTTATCAACATCGTCTCCAACGGAAAAACGGATCGTGGTCTGGTCGGAAATGTAAGGCGTCAGATCATAGGAGAACGACTGATAATTTGCATCGACGAAGCTGCCATTCCCGGTCGCACCGATTTGCTGGGGAAGATCCGTAAAATTTATGCCGTCTTTCGACACTTGCACGATAAATTTATCATTTGCGTCGCCACGCGGAATATCCCGGCGATAATCGAACGTCAGCGTCGCTGACGTAGCACCGCTGAGGTCGAACGTCCGCGACAACAAGTCGGGCGGACCGACCTCATCATCGTTATCCGTAAGCCTGATTTGAAAATCTGTCTGGTCAGTTATTGTCCGATCGTGCGCAATCTGGAACTCACCCTCCGTCGGACTCCCATTCCGAGCATTTCCAAAATCGTCGTTTTGCTCAATCCACGCACCGTAATCCTGGGCATTGAATTGATCCAGAATATACGCGCTAGTCAGGTGCAGTTCGGGCGCATCATTCGTGCCGGTGATCGTGACGGTGACCGGTTGCTTTGAGCTGGCGTTATTGTTGTCTGTGACCGTCACCTCGTATGTGACAGTCAGCGTCTCACCGGCTGCCAGGAAATCGAAATTCTTGTCGGCAACGGCGAAATTCAAGCTCACCGAGCCACTGCCGGACCCCGTGCTGTCATCGATTCCGGTTACCGAGAGTGCCTTCGTCAAAGCTTTCCACAAATCTTCGGGAAGTGCATCGTGGCCCGAAGCCGTCGCCGAGACGAGGCAGGTGGCTACGGAATGCGTGTCGTCAAGATCGACATCGGTGAATTGAAGCGTCGCGGAAGCTGTGTCGTCCGTCGGGTCGCAAGTGGTGCCGGCACGCTCGTCTACGTGCAGTCCTGAGCTAATGGCGCCGAATTCCGGCGCATCATTGCTGCCTGTAACTGTGATCGTCACCGGCTGGACCGAGCTGACACCATGGTTGTCTGTGACCGTTACGTTATAGGTCACGGTCAGCGTCTCGCCCGCCGCCAGGAAATCGAAATCCTTGTCGGAAGCAGAAAACTTGAAATCAACCGAGCCGCCACCCGACCCCGTATCGGTCACCTGTGTCGATAGAGCGTGTGATAGCTCGTCTTCCAGGCCCTGCGGCAGCGTACTGCTGCCCGACCACTTGATCGAAGCAAGGCTCGCACTTGCCGTGTGGGTATCGTTGAGATCGACATCGCTGAAAGTCAGCGTGCCGGTAGCGATGTCGTTATCCGACGTGTCGCCGGTATGATCCGCCAACTCTGCGACCTGGTGAGAGCCTGAAGCTGGGCCGGAAGTATCGGCAGCTAAGACCGGCGCATCGTTCGTGCCGACGACCTTGATGACGACCGGTTGAGTTGACGTGGCACCGTTGGCGCCTTTGCCAGTTACCTCATACGTAATGGTGAGCGTCTCGCCCTCGGCCAGGAAATCGAAGGCGTTATCCGGCGCACTGAAGCTGACATTGGCTGTTCCGCTGCCGGAAGGCAGCACGGTCAGCGTACTCGCGTTAGTAAGACCATCTATTTGGTCGCTTGTAAGAGAGCCGGCCGACCATACGAAGCTCGGCGTACTTTGGGAAAAACTTTGACCGCCGAGAGCGATCGTGCTGCTAGCGGTGTCGAGCGAGGGATCGTCTGTCTGATTGACACGCTCTACCAACGAGCTGGGCGCCAATGACGGCAATGATGGTGGAATAAAAATCACGTCGGATGGCGTCGGCGTATGTCCGCTCGCGCCGACATTGTCCAGAATCGTAAGAGGCGGAGAATTGTTCGGCTGCGTAAAATTGATCGGCTGGATCAACGACGGAAACTGAAAAGGCGGCGGTGTACTCGATCCGCTTGCGCCCGTTGCGGTCGGCCCCTGCAGTCCCAGCGAAAAAATGCGCAACGCTTCCTGTTGCGCCGTTTCAAACTGCAGCATCTGGGCTAGGCTATTGTTTATGTGGCTCTCGCTTATCGACGATCCAAATCGGCGCAAGACAATCGTCTCGCCGGGATCGTCGACCAGGATGTGCCGCGGGACCGCCTCTTTCGTCACCAGTTCAAAGATACCGTGCTGCAAATCCTTGAACGTAATGACCCCGTCGTCCAGAAATTCGACGCCGGAACTCGCCGCCTGGATTTCCTCCATCGTTGCGAAGAAGAAGCCAGCGAAGGAGAGAAATCCAAAGCCGCCAGGCAGGAGGCGGCTTCGAATACCGGCAACCGGCGTTTCGATTTCGAAGCGGCCGGCCTTTGCAATCGCACCACCAATGAATGAAAAACATCCGCGAGCGACGTGAAGCAAAGCGGATGGCGTTCTCGTATGGTGAATAAGCTTGGTGAGCGCCATACGGGCATTGCTGCCGAGGCTGAACACCGTTCCGTCAATCAGGCGAATACAGATTTGGCCGCCGTCCGCGGTCTCAATGACATCGCCTTCGTAAAGGCCCTCGCCGGGCTTGATCTGAATGGCTGGTTGCGCGGGCCGCACAAGTGTGCAGATGCCACGCGCCGTTTCAACCTTGCCGATCGAAGGCTGCAACAGCTTATCGTTTGAGCCGGGCGCATCCGGCTTGAGGCAAAAATAAGCGGACACAGGCGCCGCCCTCCCGTTCGAGCCACGCCGGGCAGTGTTTTGTTTTAATTGGCTGGCGGGCCAGCAAGATCATTAATTCGGGGTGAAATATCGCCTTAATGCCAGTTTAAATCAACAATATCGAGAAAATGGCTCAAATTAATAGTGTATTTGGTCCTCATCCATTTGGTTGATGTCAGAAAAGGGATGCCGGTTCTATGTGCAATTTACGGATGAAGTCGGCCCAGCCGATGCCGGCGCTTGTTGATGCATTTCAGCGGTACTGGTATTTTGGCGCCTCATATTTCAAAAGGCTTGACGATGCGCGCGCTTTTTCATGCCGTATTCGTGACAGGTGCCATTTTTTGTAGCGGCATTTTCTTTTTGGATTCGGCTGTAGCGCAAAACGCCGGCACCCCTGCACCAAACCAATCGGTACACCCGATCGGTAAAGTCGTCACAGCGTCAGGGTCGGTCACGATCAGACATGCGGGCGCTGTCGTTCTTCAAGCGGCGCTTGGCGATACATCCGGCGGCGCCAAAGTCGGTGATCTCATCTATTTGGGCGACACGGTTGCGACCGGGGCGGATGGGCACGTCGGCATCACGTTCACCGATGGCACGGCTTTCGATTTGTCCAGCAACGCGAACATGGTGATGACCGAGTTCGTGTATGACCCGAACAGCAAATCAAATTCTACGCTGCTCAGTCTGACAAAGGGAACGTTCACTTTCGTCGCCGGCAAAATTGCAAAGACCGGTGACATGAAAATCGACACGCCTGTTGCGACGATGGGAATTCGGGGTACGACGCCGCACGTGGAGATTTCGGCCGACGGCAGCGTCAAGTTCTCGACGCTGATTGAAAAAGGCAAAGAAGACGTTTTACGTCGGTATGGCGGCACGCCAAATCCGCCGAACGCCGCTCCGCCAGTTCAGGAGCGTGACAAGCCCAATCTGAATATTTGTCGCGGCTGCTGAGTTTTCCGCCGATGCCAACGCAAGCAATGACATCCGGCGGACCGCACCCGGTCAATCGAAACACGACGCCCGCTGCGCATCGGCTCCATTTCGGAAAATTCCCGGTCGGTTGCAAGCCGTCCATTCTCGCTGGCGCAATGCTGTTGCTGGTGCTGAGCATCGGACAGCCGGCGTGGGCAGCGCCCGCGACAGGCAAAGCGGAGAGCGAACTTACGAATGTCGAGCTGTGCAACGGAAAAGACCGCAGTGCTCCGGAAGCTCAAATCAAGGGCTGCACTGCATTGATCGATTCGACAGGGCAGCCGGCAGCTGCCCTTGCCATTGCATACAACAACCGCGGCGATGCTTATTCCAAAAAAAGTGAGTACGATCGGGCCATCGCGGATTACGATCAGGCGATCAAGCTAAATCCTCAACTTGCGAAGGCGTTCAATAATCGCGGGGTCGCGTATCTTAAAAAGAAAGAGTATGGCCGCGCGATCGAGAATTTCGACGAAGCGATAAAGCTCAACCCGAAATACGGCAAAGCATTCGCAAATCGCGCGGGAACGTTTGAGAGGCAGGGCGACTACCGGCGTGCCGCGCAGGATTATGATGAAGCGGTCAAACTTGAACCGAATCTCGATGCGATCTGGATCGGGCGCTGCTGGGTTCGTGCGATCCTCGGCAATTTGCAGCCGGCGCTCGCGGACTGTAACAAAGTGCTTGCCGACCGTCCCGATGATGCCGCTGCCCGCGATTCGCGCGGATTAATTTACCTGAAGATGGGACGTCTCGATTCCGCAATCGACGAGTTTACCGCAGCTCTTCGATCCGAGCCGAGCCTTGCTAGTTCGCACTATGGGCGTGGGCTGGCCAAGCTCAAAAAAGGCAACGCACCCGCCGCCGAAACGGACTTTGCAGCAGCAAAGAAGCTCGACCCGAAAGTCGTCGAAGAGTTCTCCCATTACGGCGTTCGGTAGCGGCCGGCTGTCGCCCCTTGCGGCAGGAAAACTGCGTTGTCCGTGTACACTTAAGAACCGGTAAATCATCTTTCATTAGCCCCAGCGCGCGCTGTATGCGCGCGGTCGCAGCTTAAACTGCTCCGCTGATTGAGGATTTTTGCGGCCCGCATGCGGCGGCCGCCCCTTTCACCATCCGTTCACTCCGACCCCCAAAAACACCCTCGCGAGATCGCGCCGTAAACGCGATTTGCACCCGTTCGGCCTCATAACTCCCCGCAAATCAAAGGTTGCGGCGCAAGGCGCAAAGCAACATTTCGGACCGTGGGGCGTTAACGCGTGTGTGTCGTTGAACATTTCGTCCGCGTTTTTTTGATCGGTGCCGTTTGTTACGGCGCCGCATTTGCGTCCATGCGCGCCGATGGCCCTTCCGCGCTCAGCGAGCTTGCGATCGTAGGGATTGAGCAAAATTCACCGGCGGCGCCGGACAATTTTGCGCTGGCGCGACTTGATCCGCAGGTCGAAGTGGACAAGCAAAAAGCCGACGCCATGAGTATGCCATTTGGCAATGCGGCGATCGAGGCGCCGCGCGAGGATATCGCTCTGAAGTGGCGCGACCTCCAGGCGCACATCAATGCTGATATAAATGCCGTTGCCTCGTGCGAGACGCAGAAGGCGGTGTGCTCGCAGGCGATGCACCGATTTTCGTCCATTGTGGAACTGGGCAAGAAGAAATCGGGCCGCATCCAGATTGGCTGGATCAATCGTGCGGTAAACCTGAGCATCAGGCCGATGAGCGACTGGGCCCAATACGGCTTTGCCGATGTTTGGGCTTCTCCCCTACAGACGCTTGGCTCCGGCGCGGGCGATTGTGAAGATTACGCCGCCGTGAAATACGCGATCCTTCGCGTGCTGGGATTTGCGCCGGATGATCTGCGCTTTGTCATCGTGCAGGACAGCCGGCTGCAGACAGAGCATGCGGTCATCGCCGTTCGGTATGATAACGAATGGACGATTCTGGACAATCGAACGATGACGATTTTCCATCCGCAGCAAGCCGGCAATTATCGACCGCTGTATGTGCTGGACGAGCAGGATAACCGCGCATTCAAAACCGCGACCCTCGATCCGCTCACAATTCGATAACCTGGCCCTCGCGCGCCGTGACTGTTCCGGGACGCGCTTTAGCTGCTTCAGCCGAAATTGCATCCATCCAATCGTCGTCGTGCGAAGGATCGTGATGAAACAGGCAAAGCTTTTTAACGCCTGACTCGTTCGCCAGGCGAACGCCACGAGTCCAGGTCGAATGTCCCCAATTTGAACGAGAGATGATCTCGTCTTCCGTAAAAGTCGCATCATAAACCATCAAGTTAGCCCCGCGAGCCAGCGACACGAGATCGGCATCGCACTTGCCAGGAAACCCTGCGGTGTCGCTGAGTAGAGAAAACACACGTCCGTCGTATTCAAGCCGGTAGCCGTTTGCACTGTCCGGATGATCGAGCGGCGCAGTGCGCAATGTGATCCCGTTATATGGACGCAGCACATCACCGGACTGAAAGTCGCGAAATTCGATCGACGCTTTGAAAATTTCAATCTGAACCGGAAACAAAGGCGAACTCATAAGCCTTCGCGTCACCTGCTCTATGCCCCCTGACGACACAAGGTTGGCAGCCCAGATTCGCACATTGTAGGTCTCGCAAAACAACGGCTCGAAAAACGGCAGACCCGCAACATGATCGAGGTGACAATGCGTGATGAAAATATCGACCTTGCGGATCGTCTTGTCCTTGAGCAACGCGACCCCAAGCGGCCGTAACCCGGTGCCGGCATCAAAGATGAGGACATGATCGCCGCAGCGAACTTCAATGCAAGCGGTGTTACCGCCGTATCGAACTGTCGCAGGGCCGGGACAGGCAATTGTCCCCCGGACTCCCCAGAATCGGATCCGCATTGGCATTGGCACAGCTTTGTATCCGGATTTGTACGAAGCGCTGCACAGAGAACGAGCCCGGCAGAGCATAGCGGATAGGTACGGCCGGTCTACGCACCACCGCATACCTTAGCGCATCGAACGATGCTAGCTTACAGTTTTGATTTTACACGTGTTTTAGCACATAAACCGCGCTGCGTTCCGACCGCTTCCAGCTGCAGAAAAGCGCTTTTTTGTGATTGCCGGCACAGCGGCAAATCGCCCCTCCATTACCTTGGCATTCAAGCAATCGATGCCGCTCGTTCAGAGCCAGCCCTTGGAGGCGACCATGACCACCGCCACTCAGACCACAAATATGAACAGTTCCGCCGTGCAGATCAGTATCTCGAACTTGTTCAATCGTGGCACAGCCGTCACTCTCGCACGCCTTGCATCCTATATTGACCGGTTTGCCGAGGGCGCCCGCGACGGCCGTGAGATCGCCGCGCGCTATCGGGAATTGTCGCAACTTTCTCCGGCCGAGCTGACGAAACGCGGACTTGACCGGCAGAGCATTGCCCGCGCCGCTCTCAACGGACACTGAGTTCGCGCGCCTTTTTCTGCTAAGGTACTCGGCTGCGGGCACTTGCCGCTCCGCATTGAGTAGTTGATGGCATCGCCGCTACGATCTGCCAATCTGCTGTTTGATCTCCCCGAGCCGCTGTCGGCCGCGCTTCTCGCGGCTGCCGTGCCGAAACGCCTGTCCGCCGCGCAAAGCTTGTTCGTGGCCGGCGATCCCGGTGACGGTTGCTATCGTGTAGATGAAGGCCTGCTGAAGGTCAGCATCGTTTCGCAGGCCGGCGCGGAGCGAATACTGGCCATCTTGGGTCCAGGCTCGATCGTCGGCGATCTCGCCATGATCGATGGCCGACCGAGATCGGCATCGGTGACGGCGCTGCGCGATTGCAAACTCAGCTTTGTAAGTGCTGCCGCTTTTGAGACAGTTGCCGCGCAACATCCCGAAATTTACAAACACCTTTCGAAACTGCTCGCAGCCCGATTGCGCGCTACCGATCAGGTGGTCGCAGCCGGAAGCTTCCTGCCGCTCAAAGGGCGGGTCGCGCGTGCCTTGCTTGACCTCGCCAAAGCCTTTGGCCATGAAGTCGCCGACGGTCGCATCGTTATTCGGCAAAAGTTGAGCCAAAGCGACGTAGCCGCCATGGCGGGGATTGCCCGGGAAAATGTCAGTCGCATCTTGAACGAGTGGATGCGGCTGAAGCTGATCACCCGTTTCTCAGGTTATTACTGCATCGAAAACGCGTCAAAGCTCGAGGCAGAGCTCCAACTTTAGCTGCCCGCCGTTGCATTTCGTGGAAGGATGTCCTGCAATCGTCCGCCCGATGCGCGAGGGAGGTGATTCAGCATGTCAGATGAATTCATCGGCTTTACGTTTCTGACGGAATCGGATGCAGCAATATGGTATCTGAAGGCAGGTGAAACGATTTTCAAAGAGGGCGACGCCGCATCCGAGTTTTACGTCATAAAGAGCGGAGAAGTCGAAATCCGACTCGGCAATCGCCTGCTCGATAGCCTTCAGGCTAACGAGATTTTCGGCGAAATGGCGCTGATCGATTCAGCGCCGCGGAGCGCCACCGCGATCGCGAAGACGGATGCCGCACTCGTCCCCATTTCCAAAAAGCACTTTCTAACGCTGGTGAGCCGCGCGCCGACATTCGCACTCGACGTGATGGGCGTGCTGGCGCGACGCCTACGATCGACGAATTACGCGATTTGATTCGACGGCACGAAACTGGCTTTACCAGCTTCGGCCGACAAGAAATTCAAGAGTAGGGATCGTAAGGGTAACCGGCGTAGGCGAGATTGGCGCCGCTTGCGCCGAGCAGCGTCTCCAGCTTTTCGACCGTTTTTTCGATGACGTTGCGCGGCTGGCCCGCCGAAATCTGTGTTTTAAGCTCAATCATCGTCTGATTGGCGACATCGAGGCGGTGCGCCAGAACCGCTGCCACGTAGAGAAGGGCACCGGGATTTTGCCCAAGCAGCGTTTCGGCGTTGGCCACATGAAATTGTGACGCTTCAACTGCCCGCACATCAGCCGTATGCGGCTGATCGAGCAAAGCGGAAAGTTCGCCAAATACCGCGCCCGGTTCGGCGACCTTTGCGACCTCAATCCCGCCCTTGGCGATAGCGACCGTTCCCTTGTTGAGAATCAACAAGAGACCAGTCTTCGAGCCGGCGGCAAGAATGGTTTCTCCAGGCTCGTATTTTGCAAGCGGAAGCGCGGCAAGGCTCTTTTCAAAAACGGCTGTATCAGGGATTAACGCCATAGCACCGACCCCTTTTTCAGTAATTCATTGATGAATGCCGATGTTCACACATGCGTCTGCATTTGTGTAGAGCGGCATACGGCTTTCCGGACCATCGGGCCATTGTTAGCTACGTCATCGATCTTCGGCCTCATCCAAATGGATGAGGTTTGCGGGCTGGCGGAAACCTTGAATGTGAACCGTGCAGCAAGCACTGGCTCACCATTCAAGCTCACTTGGCCGGCGATTGAGCTTCCAACCGGCTCCCTCAGCAACCACCGCGGCCTGAAATCCGGCACACGGCTCGAAGCTTTCGACCGACCATCCATCGCAATTCTGCAGCAAGGCGGCCGGTGCCGCCGGTACGAGTGAGACCTCGAAGCTGTCGAGCGGAAGAGACAATCCGAAACCTCTCGCTTTGATATACGCCTCCTTGCGCGTCCAGCAGTTGAAAAACGCTTCAAGCCTGAGCGCCGGATCGACAGCACGGAACGCGCACACCTCCGCAGCGGAAAAAAACATTTGTGCAATTTCTTCTGAGGGAAAGCCCGGATCACGAAATTCGAGATCGCAACCGAGCTCTCGCCCATGGGCAATGGCCACAAGAGCTACACCGGCAGAACGCGACATGTTGAAACGGATTTCGGTCTCTCGCAGGAAAGGCTTGCCAAAAGCGTTGGCATCGAAAACGAGAGCCTGCGCGGATGCTCCGAGATAACGGGCAAGTAGCAGTCGTAGCCACGCCCGTCGCGCGATAAATCGCCGACGATCCAGTTCCGTCCGGAAACGCTCGGCGTGCCGACGCTCCTCCGTGTCGAGCAATTTCAGAAGCCGGCCGGGGTCAAGATCGACCCGATCCAAATCCATCGTGTACACATCGATGGAGGCCGACATCTCACATCGCCATTTCCGCCACTTTGTTCACGTGCGCCCGCCGTTCTGCGCTTGGCATGCGTGCGAGGAGCAAATCCGCAAGCCTGCGGACATTCGGCTCCACGATAAAGTCCTCATGATTTCCGGAAACATCGGCAGAGAAAAGTGCGCCGCGGACGAGCCTCTCCCAGCCGGGACGGCAATCTACGCCCTCGGGGCGCCGCGCCGCCTGAATGAGAGCCACGTCTCCGTCGTAAGGCGCCGGCGCATAGTTGATCGCTGAAGCATCAAGCATCACCTCCGCCACGGTCAATGGCGGCTGTCCCACCAGCCAACCAAGACGTCCCAGAATATGCGCGGTGAGAATCCGGGCGTAACGACGCCGCGCATTTCCCTCAAGGCGGAATAACTCCGCCCCATGGAAGCGAAGCTTGTCTATTTGGCGCGCGAGACGACGGCGTTGATCACGCTGGCTGTTGAAATGAACCGGATTGACAGAATCCAGCATGATAACGAGATCGGCTGGCTGACCCTGCGCGCGCAGTTGCGCGGCGACTTCGTAAGCAAGAATACCGTGCGTGCAAAAGCCACCGACGCTGTAGGGGCCTCCGATGTGGTGCGAACGAACAGCCCGAACGACTTCGCTTGCGAGCGCTTCGAAACGCGGTGTCTGTTCGCGATCGTTGCGAAAATCAAGCAACACGTCGAAAAAAGGCTGATCCGGAGTCAATGCGTAGGCGAGCGGCAAAATCGTGCCCCCGCCGCCCATCCAGTAAATCGGCGGCCGCGAACCGTTCGGTCGAACCGGAACAATGCGCGGTAGCACAATTCCGACCTCCTGCAAGTGCGCGGCAAGTTGATCGAGCCGAGGGGCATAGAAAACCGCAGCCATTGAAAGGCTGATGCCGAACTCCATTTCAATGCGTCTGAGCAGTTTGGCAACGAGCAGCGAGTGGCCGCCGAGATCGAAAAAATTATCGTTTGCGCCGACGGTTTTGATTCCGAGAATGTCCGCCCAAATCGCGGCGAGCCGACGCTCGAAATCGCTCTCTGGCTTCCGAAAATTGCGGGCAAGCCCGGTCACATCCGCAAACGGCAAGGCGTTCCGATCGATCTTGCGGTTCGGGGTCATCGGCAATTGCGGGAGGACGACGTAACGCGACGGCACCATGTAGTCCGGCACGCTCTCTTTCAGGAATTCCCGCAACTGTGCAGCCGAAGGTGGCGGTTCGTGGCGCGCAACGATGTAACCGGCAAGGCTCATCTCACCGGACGAATCCGGCCATGCCTTGACCGCGGCGGCAGCGACATTCGGATGTTTGAGCAGGAACGATTCGACTTCTTCAACCTCGATGCGGAATCCGCGTACCTTCACCTGGTTGTCGGCACGGCCGAGACATTCGATCGTTCCGTCGGCGCGATAAAGTGCGAAATCGCCGGTGCGATAAAGCCTTTGACCGGAAGCAACCTCGCTCACGATAAAACGGCTGTTGGTAAGTTGCTTGCGGTTGCGATAGCCGCGGGCAAGGCCTTCACCTGCGATGTAGAGTTCCCCGGTTACACCAATGGGCACGGGATTACCCGCACGATCGAGGATGAACGCTTTGGTATTCGCAATCGGCTTTCCGATCGGAACGGGGCCTTCACCCGCGTCGACTCGGTAGAGCGTCGACCAGATCGTGGTTTCGGTAGGCCCGTAGAGATTCCAGAGGCTGCCGCCGCGAGCGAGTAGCTTGTCTGCAAGCTCACGCGTTAGCGGTTCGCCGCCACAGAGCATGGTCAGACCTTTTTGGCCTGACCAACCCGACTCGATCAGCGCGCGCCAGGTTGCGGGCGTCGCCTGCATAACGGTGCACCCGGAGCTACGGATCAACCCTGCGAGTGCTATGGGATCGGCGGTGATGTCCGAGGTGGCAAGCACAAGCTTCCCTCCGCTGATAAGCGGAAGGAAGATTTCCAGCGCTGCGATGTCGAAGGACAGCGTGGTAATCGCAAGCATGCAATCGCCTGCGCCGAAGCCCGGTTCGCGCTGCATCGACGCAAGAAGATTTGTAAGCGCCGAATGCGGGATTTCGACGCCTTTTGGCTTTCCTGTGCTTCCCGATGTGTAGAGCACGTAAGCGAGATCGCCGGTGGCAGCGCCGACGGCCGCTTCTGACTCGATTTCTTCCGGCCGGATATCATCGCAGTAAAGGATGGCCGCACCGGACGCGGGCAGTCTTTCCTGCTCGTGCCGTGCCGTAAGAATCGCGCGTGGTTTGGCATCATCCACAATCAGCTTCAACCGCTCGTTCGGAAAGCGCGGGTCGAGAGGCAGGTAAGCGGCGCCAGCCTTCAGGATACCGAACAGGCCGGCAACCATCTCAATCGAGCGCTCAAGAGCAAGGCCAACCAGATCATTGGGTGCGACGCCCGCCCGCTGCAAGCGTTTGCAAATGGCCACAGCCAACCGGTTCAGCTCGACGTAAGTGCAAGAGCGGCGGCCGCATACGACGGCAACGGTGTGGGGCGTTTGCGACGCTTGCTTTTCGAACCATTGGTGAACCTTCAGGTTCGGTATCGGTGCCGCCGTCTCGTTCCAGGTCCAGAGCGCCTCGTGCATCTCCGCTTTTGTCATGAGCGGCAGGCGCGCGAGCGTGCAGTCCGGGTTTTCCGTGATGCCTTTCAGAATACTTTGCCAGTGCCCTATCATCCGCCGGATTGTCGCGGCCTCAAACAGATCGGTGCTGTAGATGAAGCGGCCGATGATTCCTTCAGGACGTTCATCCAGTTCAAGGTAGAGGTCGAACTTCGCGACGCCCGCATCGATATCCATCTGCGTGAGATCGAAGCCCGGCCTGAACTGAGGAGCGGGCGGCTCCATCGAGAAAAGAACCTGGAAAAGCGGATGCGCATTCGACCGCCGCGCCGGTGCAAGCTCTCGTACGATGTGGTCGAACGGTATGTCGCTCGCATCCAGAGCGCCCGCCACGACCTCGCGTACCTGCTGCAGGTATTCGCGAAAGGTCAAATCGCCGGACGGGCGTGTTCGCAGCACAAGCGAATTGAGAAAATAACCGACGACAGATTGCAATTCCGGGCGCCGGCGCGTGTCTGTGACGCCGCCGATAATGATGTCGTTCTGCCCGGTGTAGCGATGCAGCAGCGATTTGAACGCCGCCAACAGAACCATGTAGAGGGTTACTCCCTCTTTGCGCGTGAGCGCCTTCAAATCCGCCGTAAGTTCGCCCGAGAGCGCGAAAGTTTCCATCGAACCACGATAGGAAAGCACCGGCGGACGGCGCCTGTCGGTCGGAAGCTGCAATACGGATAGCGGGCCCGACAACGTGCGCCGCCAATATTCCAGCTGCCCGCTTACAATTTGGCTGTGAACGTCGCGTCGCCGCCAGCAGGCGTAATCGGCATATTGCAGACTGACGTCATGCAGATCTGGCTTTCGTCCGGCGGCAAACGCGTCATAAATTTCGGACAGCTCGGGCAAGATGATCTGATAGATCGAAACACCGTCGAAAATGATGTGGTGCAAGGTCAGGTAAAGACGATGCTCGTCTTCGGCGAGCTTGAACGCATTGATGCGGAACAACGGTGCCTGCGTGCAATCGATAGGCTTGTGGGCTTCGGCAGTCGCAATGCGCAAAACTTCACGCTCGCGTTCGCCCGGAGGCAGATGACTGATATCCCTGATGGGCAGCGCCACGGTGAGTCCGGCATGCACCCGCTGGATAACTTCGCCATCGACATTCGCAAACGACGTTCGCCACGCTTCGTGCCGTCGTAATATCTCATTGACCGCTCGTTCCATCGCCTCGCGATCGAAGGCGCCCCGGCGGTGAATAGTGATCGATTCGTTGTAGAGCGGGACACCTGCCGCCATCGCCGAATGAAGCCAAACGTTGCGCTGCTCCGGAGATACCGGCAGATTCACATCTGAGGAACGCGGGCCTATCGGCTCGTAGTCAACGGTCGCCTTCGCACCACTGCCGCTCAGCATTCGCTGGAGCAGGAGCCTCTTTGCTTCGGTCAACCCCGAAGTAGGCGTTACCGCCTGCGTGGTCATCAATGCCTCCTTGCGGAGGGCGTAAAAGACACCAGAAGCGATTTAAGGCCGCGCAGGCCGAGATTTTCGCGCCACACGAGAGGCTGCGGCATCAAGGCAAGGTCCGGAAGTTTTTGCAGCAGGGAGAGCAGTGCAATCTGGCCCTCGATCCGGGCGAGCGGAGCGCCAAAGCAATAGTGGGCCGCCCAGCCAAAAGCGAGATGCCGGTTGTCGCTGCGCGTCAGGTCCAGTTTGTCGGGATCGGGAAAGCGCTGCGGATCGCGATTGCCCGCAGCCATGACGGCCATCACGGCTTCGTTCTTCCGAATGAGCTTGCCACCCAATGTCACATCGTCGGGTGCCAGCCTTGCCGTGTGCTGACTTGGACTTTCAAAGCGGAGCAACTCTTCCACAGCCGGCTGAACAATCGATGGATTATCGCGCAGTTGTGCAAGCTCTGTCGGATGGCGCAGAAGCGTGAGAAGGCCGTTGCAGATAAGATTGGTCGTTGTTTCCTGGCCGCCGACCATCGTCACAATGATGTTGGCGACGATCTCGTCTTCCGAAAGACGCGACCCTTCGACTTCAGCCGCCATCAGCGAATAGAGTAACCCTTCGCGCGGGCTTCGCTCGAGTTCGCGCATCGCAGAGCGAAAGTAGGCGCTCATGTCACGCAGACTGCGCAGCACGCGTTCCGCACGATCCGGATTGTGCTGAAAGTTTCCCAGCATTTCGGCAAAATCGGCCGACCAGCTCTTGAGCTGACGGTGATCTTCCGTCGGCAGGCCAAACAGGGTGGCAGTCACGATTGCGGGCAGCGGAGCGGCAAAATCTACCATCACATCCATCGATCCGTTCTGCGCGACCGCACCGATCAGCGAGTCGGTGATCTCCTGGATTTGCGAGCGCAGGCGCTCCACCCGCTGCGGAGTGAACCCGGCGGAGCAGAGCTTGCGCAAGCGTGTGTGGCTTGGCGCATTCAAGAACAGCATCTGCTTGGACATCACCGCCGCAATCGGCTCAAGTGAACTTAAGCCTAGCGCCTTGATCTGTTCCGGCGAGGGTGTGCGATCGGCGGAAAAACGGCTGAGCACTGTCAGGACGCCGGCATAGTCCGTAACGACCCAGGCATGCAGATATGGGTCCCACAGAACCGGGTCGTGCTCACGCAGCCGACGATAGAGCGGATACGGGTCGGCAAGAACATCGGGATCAAGAAGTTGCGAAAGGCTAAGGCTCGGATCGAGCGCGTGTGACTTCAAACTCGAGACCGGCGCTGTGGTCAAATGACTAACCGGGGGCTGGCGCACTTTCGATCTGCCGCTGAGCTTCTTCCTCACTCATCGACGCGATTTTCTGGACAATCAATTGTTCGACGCAGGCGGAAAGGCTCGCAACCGTGGGAGCTTTGAACAGATGCCGCAACGTCAGGTCGACATCGAATGCTCTGCGCACCTGAAGAACGACTTGCGTGCCGAGCAACGAGTGACCTCCGATAAGGAAGAAATTGTCGTCGGCGCCGACGCGGCCGGTATTGAGAACCTTGGTAACGATCTCGGCGACGCGGCGCTCGGTCGGCGTATCGGGCTCTCGGTATGGCGAGAGAGTTGGCGCGTCATCGGTGAATGGCTTTGGCAGCGCCGCTTTGTCGAGCTTTCCGTTGCTGGTCTGCGGCAGCGCGTCCACCTTGATGAAGGCGCCCGGAATCATGTGATCAGGCAAGAGCTCCGCCAGGAAGGCACGCAGCTCTTCCATGGTTACGTGCGCCTCCCGCGACGGCACGAAATAGGCAATAAGGCGTTTATCTTCGTCCTTGCCGTCGGCAATTACGGCACTCGAAACAACGGCTGCATGCCGGTTGAGCAGCGTGGCAATCTCGTCCGGCTCGACGCGATAACCGCGAATCTTTTGCTGATTATCAATTCGACCCTGGAAGACAATCTCGCCGTCCGGCAGCCGCCGGCCCAGATCTCCCGTTCGGTACATTCGAGCACCCGGGGTCGAGCTGAACGGGTCTGCAAGAAAGCGTTCGTCTGTCAACTGCGGGCGGTTGCGGTAGCCGCGCCCCACGCATGCCCCCGCAATGTAAATCTCGCCGCTTTCGCCGTCGTCAACCGGTTCACGATCCTCGTCTAGAAAATAAATGTTCGTGTTGGGTATCGGGGATCCGATCGTCGGACTTGTCACGTCGTCTCTTGCATTCGGCACGCGGCCGGACGTCGCCAACACGGTGCACTCCGTCGGCCCGTAGTTGTTGACGACGGTGAAAGGCAGATCGCGCGCCGGAAACGCATGGAGAGTCTCGGCGCCTGTCAGCAGAAACCGCAAGTTCGTGGCGGTGGGCCAGCGTGCCTTCATCAACGGCTCGGCGAGGACGGGCGGAACGAATGCGACGGTGATATTCCGATCGACGATCCAGTCCTGCAGCAGCGCTGCAGACGTGCGAGTCGTCTCGTCAGCCAGAACGAGGCAGGCGCCGGAGCAAAGCGTCGGCCACACCTCCCAAACTGAAGCATCGAATGACAGGCCGGCAAGATGGCTTGTTCGGTCAGCGTTCGTCAGCGCGAAAGCCTGACGATGCCAGCAAACCAGGTTGGCGAGATTTCCATGGGTAATCTCGACACCCTTCGGCTCGCCGGTCGATCCCGACGTATAGATGACGTAAGCGAGCGTTTCCGGACGAATGGCAGGATCGACGATGCCGGTGCCGGCGTCATCCGCAAATGGGGCGGCGGAAATCGTATCAAAAGCGATGCCCGTTCGATTGTCGCCCGACAGAATGTCGAGCAGCGAGCCGGTGGTTACGACCACAGGCGAGCGGGCGTCACTCAGGACATTACGTAAGCGTTCCTGCGGCCAGGCCGGATCGAGGGGCAGATAGGCAGCGCCCGACTTCAGGACTGAGAGGCAGGCCACGATTTGCTCGAACGAGCGCGGCAGACAAACGCCGATAACGCCCTCTTCTCGTGCGCCAAGTTGTTTCAGGCAGGAAGCCAATCGGTTAGCCGCAGCTTCCAGCTCTTCATAGGTGATGCGCGCCGAGCCGCTTTCCAACGCAATCGCCTGCGGCAGCGCGCTGGCTGCCTCCGCAATGAGCCGGGGAATGAGTGACATGCAACAACCCTTCGGCGACGTAAATGCTGGCGCCGGTCGGCGGTTCCTGATCGTTGAAAGAATTTGCGCGGCAATGTTTGAAAGCGTGTCGACGAAAAGAAAAGCCGCAGCGATCGACGTCTTCGATTTACATTGCCGTCCAAGCACTAAGCTTTTCCGCGCTCGCAACAATGGCGGCTCGCCGCTTGAACATTGCGGCGAAACGTCTCGTGACCTACACAATGCATCCGCGCCAAATCGCGAGACGCCCGGCTCGGGCATCGGCATCGAGGCTGAAAAGCCATCACACAGCAAACCAATCTCAGGCTCACCCACCCGAATACCGCAACTCCACTGCAGTCCATTGGCGAGCGACGCCGTACCTCTTCCGGCTGATATGCTGAAGGATGGCGCCGGCGTTTTATTCTACTGCGGCCAAGTCTTATGCGGCCGGGTCATGCTGCGCCCAGGTCATCTGCGGCCAGGTCATCCGCGGCCAGGTCATCCGCGGCAAAGTCGCCGTCGCCCGTCACGGTCACCGATCACACCCCTTGGGTGATCCAATTCTGCCGTCTCGGTCAGGCCCACACCAGCAATGCAACCCCGATAATGATCAGCACCACGCCAATCGCTTCGCGTGGCGCGGTCGGCTGTTTGAATACGAATTTCGAAATGGCTTGAGCGAACAATACCTCAACCAGCGCCAGTGTTCTTACACTCGCAGCCGTCGCGATGGCAAAGGCAAGGAACCAGAACTGGGAGGCGAGCGCACCCATAAAGCCGGCGGCGAGCGAGGGGCGCCACGCCTGCATGATGGCTTTCAGCACTTTTGGTTCGCGCAGCGCCAGCCACGCGGAGAGCAGCGCCGCCTGCAAGATCAGGCCGACCACCAGCGTGAATGTTGCGGCGACAACGTAATTGGCAAGGTGCAAATGCAGAATCGCGCCGCGATAGCCGACGGCCGATATGCCGAACATGCCGCCGGACACGAGCCCAAGCACCGTCGGCTTCACCCCGCCGCCCACGGAGACTGCGCCCGGCTTCAACGACATCACCACAACGCCAGCCGTTGCAATGAGAATGGCAACCGCGAGCAGCGGCGTAATTTTGTCGCCCAGCAAGACAAAGCCGAACAACGCGACCTGCACCGGCTCGGTCTTGATATAGGCAATGGTCACCACGAACGAGCGGTCGTTCATCGTCGCCAGCATGAGCGCGGTGGCGGCAATCTGGGCCAGAAACCCGACCGAAATCCACGGCCAGAACATAAAATTCGGGTACGGCATCGGCGCGTGGCTCACCGCCAGAACGCCCAAAAGAGAAAGGATCGCAAACGGAAACCCGAACAGAAACCGCACATGCGTCGCACCGACGGTGCCGAGCGTTCCCGTCAACTCGCGTTGCATGGCATTGCGCGCGGTCTGCGCCGCGGCGGCGATGATCGTGTAAACAGCCCAGAGCATGCGGAAAGCTTTGAACGCCGGCGGCTTGCTGCGTCAAGCCTGCCAACGCGACGCTGTTATGCGTTCCTTTTCGCGACCATCATGTAATTGACGTCCATGTCGCCGGACAATTGCCAGCGGTCTGCAAGCAGGTTGTAGACCACGCCTTTTTCCGCGGCGACACGCAAGCCGTTCTTCTCGAATGCGATCTCAAGCTCGTCGGGTGTTACGAACTTGTCCCACTGGTGCGTGCCGCGCGGCAACCAGCGCAGCACATATTCCGCGCCGACGATCGCCAGAGCGAAACTTTTCAGCGTGCGATTGATCGTGGCGGCGATCATCAACCCGCCGGGCCTCACCATCGCGGCGCAGGTTTTCACGAACAGCGGCACATCGGCGACGTGCTCGACAACTTCCATTGCCAATACGATATCAAATTGCTCGTTCGCCTCCGCCAACTCTTCCGCGGTGGTGGCGCGATAATCCACTTCGATACCGCTCTCGACCGCATGCGCGGCTGCAGCGCCGATATTGTCCTCGGACGGATCGGCTCCAACCACGTCGGCGCCGATGCGGGCAAGCGGTTCAGACAGAATTCCGCCGCCGCAGCCGATGTCGAGGATACGCAATCCTTTCAGGCAATCGAGCGTCCTTGCGTCGCGCGCAAAATGCGCGGCCGCCTGGTCTCGAATATACGCAAGGCGCACCGGGTTGAATTTGTGGAGCGCCGCCATCGGCCCGCCCGGATTCCACCAGTCCGCGGCATGGCGGGAGAAGCGTTCGACCTCAGCCCGGTCCACGGTCGAAGCATTGGCACGCGTCTCTCTGTTAACCATCGCAGCCATCTCGCTTGCCAAAGGCCCTCAGGTTGCGGGCTCTTTTACCCGCCGGTATGTATAGCCGCCTTCTTGGCCGGCGCCGGAGGCTCATGCGCAGGCTACCTTGTTAGCGCCATTTGGCGCGTTCGGGAACGATACATTCATGGCTCGGCTGGTAATGAAGTTCGGCGGAACGTCCGTCGCCGATATGGACCGCATCCGCAACGTGGCGCGCCACGTCAAGCGCGAGGTGGATGCCGGTTACGACGTAGCGGTCGTCGTATCCGCGATGTCCGGCACGACCAACCAGTTGGTCGAATGGTGCCGCCAGGCCGCCGTGCTGCATGACGCGCGCGAATACGATGCCGTGGTCGCCTCCGGCGAGCAAATCACGGCCGGATTGCTGGCCATCGTGCTGGAAGGCATGGGCGTTAACGCCCGTTCGTGGCAAGGCTGGCAACTGCCGATCCTGACGGATAACGCCCACGGCGCTGCCCGCATTCTGGACGTGAATGGCGCGGAACTCATCAAGCGATTCAACGAGCACAAGCAGACGGCCGTGATCGCCGGGTTTCAGGGTTTGTACAAGGAAACGGGCCGTATCACCACGCTGGGCCGCGGCGGGTCCGATACCTCGGCCGTCGCCGTCGCCGCCGCAATTGGAGCCGAGCGTTGCGATATCTACACTGACGTGGACGGCGTCTACACCACCGACCCGCGCGTCGTGCCGAAGGCGCAACGTCTGGAGAAGATCGCCTTCGAGGAAATGCTCGAACTCGCTTCTCTTGGCGCCAAGGTGATGCAGGTGCGCTCGGTTGAATTAGGTATGGTGCACAATGTGCGCATTTTCGTGCGCTCGAGCTTCGAGAAGCCGGAAGACGTCGATCCGAAGGCGCCGCCATCCGGCACACTGATTTGCGACGAGGGAGATATCGTGGAACAACAAGTCGTCACCGGAATCGCCTTCTCCAAAGACGAGGCGCAGATTTCAATTCGGCGCGTCGAAGATAAGCCGGGCGTCGCCGCCGCGATTTTCGGCCCGCTGGCCGACAGCAACATCAACGTCGATATGATCGTGCAGAACGTGTCAGCGGATGGAGCCACGACCGATCTCACCTTCACCGTGCCGTGGACCGATTACGAACGAGCCCGCGCAACAATCGAAAAGGCAAAACCGGCCATCGGCTTCGAGCGGATCGACGGTGCGACCGACGTTGCGAAAATTTCGGTCATCGGCATCGGCATGCGCAGTCATGCCGGTGTGGCTGCCAAGGCTTTCAAGGCCCTGTCGGAACGCAAGATCAACATCCGCGCAATCACAACGTCCGAAATCAAGTTCTCGGTGCTGATAGACGCCGCCTACACGGAACTGGCGGTGCGAACGCTGCATACGCTTTACGGCTTGGACAAGGCGTAAGGTCGCGCCAGCAGCTGCTCCGGCGCCACTGAGTGTAGGGTCAAGCCGTACACCATCCGCCGTCGTGCAAAACCGGATGCCCCGGCCGGGTACCTGGCCCGGGTACCTGGCCCGGATATCCATTTCCTGCCCATGTCGCCCGCCGCCATGATCGACACGCGGATGGCTGAGCCTTCACGTGAGAGTGTGCTTGCCCCTCGCACGGGGCATTGGCTATAGCCTGACAGAAGCTGCGGTGGCGGGGTGCCGGACCCGTCTTCGCTATTCGTACATGATCGGACGCTAGAAAAGCCGCGGCCGTGGGGCCGTGGCCGAACAAGGACCTCGCAATGCGTGGTGCGCTCGGCGGTCCGCGCGTACTCTTGCGCCGGCTTCGCGAAGTGATGGCGGAGCCGGTCAGCGCGCAGGAACGCCTCGACAAGGTGGTCGTGCTTATCGCCGCCAACATGGTGGCGGAGGTGTGTTCCGTCTACGTGCTGCGCGTGGACGGAACGCTCGAGCTTTATGCCACCGAAGGCTTGAAACGCGACTCTGTCCACCAGACGGTGCTGAAACAGGACGAAGGTCTGGTCGGCCTGGTCGCCAGCGAAGCCACTCCGATCAATCTGTCGGACGCGCAAAGCCACCCGGCCTTCGCGTTCCGGCCGGAGACAGGCGAAGAAATCTATCATTCATTCCTCGGTGTTCCGATCCTGCGCGCCGGCAACACGCTCGGCGTGCTGGTCGTGCAGAACCGCGCACGGCGCACCTACACAGAGGAAGAAGAAGAAGCACTCCAGACCACGGCGATGGTGCTCGCCGAAATGATCGCCTCGGGCGAATTATCGGCGCTCGCCCGCCCCGGCGCGGAACCTGCCGCGCGTCATTCGCTCAATATTTCGGGCACGACCTTCTCCGACGGCATCGCCCTCGGGCATGTCGTTCTGCACGAGCCGCGTGTGGTCATCACCAATGTCATTGCCGACGACGTACAGAAAGAATTGAGGCGGCTCGACGCGGCAATTGCCACGTTCCGCGCCGATCTCGACCGTATGCTGGAGCACGGCGATGTCGTGGAGGGAGGCGAGCACCGCGACGTGCTCGAGGCCTATCGCAGCTTCGGCTACGACCAGGGCTGGCTGCACAAGATGCGCGAAGCGGTGATGACCGGTCTTACCGCGGAAGCGGGCGTCGAACGCGTGCAGTCGGATACGCGAGCACGCATGCTGCGCGCCTCCGATCCCTATTTGCGTGACCGCCTGCATGACCTCGACGATTTGGCCAACCGGCTCATGCGCGTGCTGATGGGCAAAGACCACGCGCCCTCGCGCGAGCAGCTGCCGGAAAACGCGATCCTCGTTGCCCGCTCGATGGGCCCGGCCGCCCTGCTCGACTACGATCGCAAGCGATTGCGCGGTCTCGTCCTTGAAGAGGGCGGCCCCACCTCGCACGTCGCGATTGTTGCGCGTGCGCTCGGCATACCGGCTGTCGGCGAGATCACCAACGCGACCGGTCTTGTTGAGCCCGGCGACGCGATCATTGTGGACGGCACCTCCGCAACGGTGCACATGCGCCCGCCGCCCGATATTGAAAGCGCCTATGTCGAGCGGGTTAAGCTGCGTGCCCGGCGGCAGGCGCAATATCATGCGCTACGGGACCGGCCGTGCGTCACGAAAGACGGCCAACAGATCACGCTGATGATCAATGCCGGCCTCGTGATCGACCTGCCGCACATTGAGGAAACCGGCGCCTCCGGTATCGGCCTCTTCCGCACCGAGCTTCAGTTCATGGTTGCGGATACAATGCCCCGAGTCAGCGAGCAGCTTGCGCTCTATCGCGCCGTGCTCGATGCCGCCGACAATCGGCCGGTAACGTTTCGCACGCTCGATATTGGCGGCGACAAGGTGCTGCCCTACATGCGTAACATCGAAGAGGAGAATCCCGCCCTCGGCTGGCGTGCCATTCGTCTCGGCCTCGATCGGCCCGGTTTGCTTCGCAGTCAGGTACGGGCATTGCTGCGGGCCGCAGCGGCTCGCAGCCTGCGTTTGATGTTTCCGATGATTGCTACCGTCGAGGAATTCGACAAGGCCAAGGCGCTGGTTGAATTCGAACTGACGCATTTGCGGCGTCATGGCCATTCGCTGCCCGAGCGCGTCGAGATCGGCGCGATGGTTGAAGTGCCTTCCCTTTTGCTGCAGCTCGACGAGCTATTCGCGCGAGTCGACTTTCTTTCCGTCGGTTCGAACGATCTCATGCAGTTTCTTTATGCCGCCGACCGCGGCAATCCGCGGGTATCGGACCGTTACGACCCCCTTTCGACACCGATGTTGCGTGTGCTCAAAGACATCGCGGATCGAGGCAAAAAGTACGGCAAACCGGTCGCTCTTTGCGGCGAACTTGCTTCGCGGCCGATCGGAGCGCTGGCACTCGCGATTTTGGGTTATCGGTCTTTGTCGCTCTCGCCGTCGATGGTCGGGCCGGTGAAAGCGCTGCTGCTCGATCTCGACTGCCGCCAGGGCGAGCAGGCTATCCTGCCGCTCCTGGACAAGCCTGTCGGGAGCGTCTCGGTCCGGGCGCAACTCGAAAAGTTCGCGGCATCCGAGGGACTGCAGCTTTGACGAGCTTGCCGGAACAAAAGCTCGACGCTTTGCTCGCCCGCCATCAGCTTCTGGAAAGCGAACTGGCGAGCGGGCTTACGACCGATGCTTACGTCAAGCTGTCCCGCGAATTTGCCGACCTGTCACCTATTGTCGAGACGATCAAATCGTATCGTGCGACCGCGGCCGAAATTGCCGACCTCGACGCCCTGATCGCCGATCCGAGCACCGATCCGGAAATGCGCAAGCTTGCCGAGGGCGAAAAGCCGTCGCTGCTCGAGCGTCGCCAGAAACTCGAACAGCAAATCCGGCTTGGTCTCATTCCGAAGGACGCGATGGACGATCGCAATGTCATCCTCGAGATTCGCGCCGGCACCGGTGGTGACGAGGCTGCGCTGTTTGCCGGCGATCTCTTCCGCATGTACGAGCGTTATGCGGCCAAGCAAGGCTGGAAGGTGGAAATTATCTCGCAGAATGAAGGCACCAAAGGCGGATTTAAAGAAATCATCGCCGAGGTGCGGGGTCGCGGCGCTTTTTCCAAGCTGAAGTTCGAGTCCGGCGTGCATCGCGTCCAACGCGTACCCGACACTGAAGCTTCCGGACGTATTCACACGTCGGCCGCAACGGTTGCGGTGCTGCCGGAGGTCGAAGATGTCGACATTCAAATCAATGAGAAGGATTTGCAAATCGACACGATGCGAGCGAGCGGCGCCGGCGGACAGCACGTCAACAAAACGGATTCCGCCATTCGCATTACGCACATGCCGAGTGGGATCGTGATCGCCGTGCAAGAGGAACGTTCGCAACACAAGAATCGCGCGCGCGCCATGGCGCTGCTGCGCGCGAGACTCTATGACGCCGAGCGTACAAAGCGGGATAGCGAGCGCGCCGCCGAGCGGCGGGGGCAGATCGGATCGGGAGACCGGTCCGAACGAATCCGCACTTACAATTTTCCTCAAGGACGCGTCACCGACCACAGAATCAATCTCACGCTCTACAAGCTGCCGCAGGTCATGGAGGGCGAAGCGCTCGGAGAGATCATCGACGCGCTGGTGACGGAACAGCAGGCTGCGTTACTGGCAGCCGAAGGCGCTGCTTGAGTCCACGCCGGACGGATTCGCAATGACGAGAACGGTCCCGGGTTTGAAGGCGGACGTTTCGGCTGCGGAAGCTTGCCGGCTTGTCGCACAGATGTTCCGGGCGTGCGGCCTGGAAACGCCCGACCTCGACGCACGCGTGCTCGTTCGTCACGCGCTCAAGATCGATCGCAGTCAACTCGCCGCGAGCGGAGATCGTCTGTTGGATGCGCGTGAAGCCGAGGCTATCGCAGCGCGCGCAGCGCGGCGGCTGGCACGCGAGCCGGTATCGCGTATTGTCGGCCACAAGGAATTCTGGAATCTCGATCTGCGGGTCGACCCCGCGGTTCTGGTGCCGCGTCCGGAAACCGAGACGATCGTTGAAGCCGTCCTTGCGCTGTTTGACGGGGCGGCGAAAGCACAGCCTCTTCGGCTGCTCGATATCGGGACCGGGTCGGGCGCGCTGCTGCTGGCGCTGCTGAGCGAATTTCGCTCGGCCTTTGGCGTCGGGGTCGATCTCAGCGAGGCGGCTATCGGCATTGCCCGCGACAACGCCGCGGCCGCGGGTCTTGCGGCCCGTTGCTGCTTCGTGGTCGGCGACGGCGGCAGCGCGCTGAGCGGGCCGTTCGACGTTATCGTGGCAAATCCGCCCTATATACGCCGCGGGGAGATTGCCTCATTGGCGCCGGAGGTGCGTGATTACGATCCGCGCCTTGCCCTCGACGGCGGCCACGACGGCCACGACGGCCACCGCATGATCGCCCGCGACGCACTCAGGTTGCTGGCACCCGGCGCACATCTGGTGGTGGAACTGGGCACAGGACAAGACGTTGATACGGCAGCACTGTTCAAGCAGGCAGGGTTAACGTTTGGCGGCGTCAGGAACGATCTGGGCGGCCAGCCACGCGCACTGATAATGCGGCGTGCGCCCGCTCGGGCGAGTTCTTAGGCAAATTTGCAGGGCAGCATTGAGGTCAAAAAACCGCTTGGAATAAAGGTCAGAAACGACTAGCTTCCGAGCACGGAATCGACCCAAGATGATTGCATCGCTACAAAGCCCGGAAGCTTAAGGCTCCGCGAGGCGGCGGCGCGAACAAGGCGGATGACGAACGGCCGGCTCACGAGCGGCAACACAGTCGGCAAACGAATTCGCGGACTTGGGTCCGGATATTTCACCGGTTGGGCGCATCACATTCGATAACTTCAGAGGGATGCGCGTAACGAGAGAATGGCAACGCCGCAGATGAACTGCGGCCATGGGGTTGCTTCGGATATCGCGATAACGACTGCAACAAATGCCTTAGAACGCGCGGGAAAGATGCCCCGCGGGCAAGACTACGTTTGGGTTCGTAGCGCGATGGCGGGGAAGGCTCAATTCGGTTCAAGAATGATAAGCGGCAGTCGTGCTGCGTGAAGACGAAAGGTCAGTGGACAGGACAGACATGAGAAACGGTCAGAAGCGCATGCGGGGGCGCAACCACCGCAAAAGTCAAAACCCTCTGACACGCGTTTACGAGTCGAACGGCCCCGACGTTAAGATTCGCGGTACCGCATCCCATATTGCGGAAAAATACATTCAGCTTGCGCGCGACGCGCAGAGCTCGGGGGATCCGGTGGCGGCCGAAAATTATTATCAGCACGCGGAGCATTACTTTCGGTTGATTGCGGCGGCGCAGGAGCAATTCCGTCAGCAGAATCCGTACTACAATCAACAGCAGCAAGGCGGCAATCCACAGCAGGTCGGTGACGACTTCGACGATGAAGGCGGCGATGATCAGCCTTTCATGGGGCAGAACGAGCCAGGCTATCAGCAGAACCAGCCGCAGCCCTACGTGCCGCGCGAGGCGCAGCCCTTTCCGCAGCAGCAATACAATCAGCATCAAAACCAGAATTACGGCGGACGGCCCCAGCACCAGCCGCAGTATCAGCAACAGCAGCAAAATCAGCAGAGTTCGCAGCAGCCGCCGAGCGGCGATGGTGCAAACGATCTCGGCCTGCCATCGTTCATCACCGGCGCAGGGCCGCAGCCCGGCTATGGACAAGGCGCGGGCCAGAACTTCGGCAACGGCCACGAGCAAAACGATCGGCATCACGATCGCTACAATCACCGGCGTCGGCGGCGGCACCGCGGGGGCTATCGCTCCGACCGTCAGGATTTCGGCAATCAGCAGAACATGACGAACCAGAGTGCGCCACAGAACATGCACGACGCGGGCGGCGATGAGCCGCATCAGCCTGGCGAATGATCGCCGCTTAGCTCATCGCTTCATCGGCCTGGCCATGGCGCAAGCGCGGGTCCGAGCGCAGGCACAAGACGCCGCTTGACGCGACGCGCGGGGATTGCGCGGTAGACCTGCTTGCTTGCCACCACAAGATGCACGCCGGCAAACGGAGCCGACAGCGTCGCGCCGGTACGCTCCCACGCCACGGCAGAGCGCAAAAACCATCCGCGCGAGATCGGCGGAACATACAGCGCTTCTCTCCATCCGGTCGGCGTAAACCACGTCTCGCGCAAAAGCTGATTGATCTGCGAGCGCGAATACGGCCGGCCATGCCCGAACGGTGTCGTATCCATCCGCGCCCACAGTCCGCGCCGGTTCGGCACTACCGCTAGCAACTGGCCGCCCGACGCGAGCACCCGCCACGCTTCGCGCAGCAGCGCGGAAGCGTCGGTCGACATCTCGAGCGCATGCACCAACAACACGCGATCGACCGCACCGTCCGGTAGCGGCAGTTCGTATTCATCGACCAGTGCGGAAAGCGTCGGCCGTGTCGACGGCCATTTGGTCACACCTTGCGCGGCCGGCATGAACGCGAGGCAACGTTCCGCCTCCTCCCGGAATAGGCCGAGATACGGAGTTGCATAACCAATGCCGAGCACACGCTGTCCGACAGTGTCGGACCACATCTGGCGCAAGGCGCGGCTGACAAAGCGGCGGGCCACGACGCCCAGGCGCTGGCCATAGAAATTCCGCAGGTCAACAACGTCGATCGACATCCGTGAAAACTACCATGAAGACACCCTTGATTGCGCGCGGGTGCGCCGCGATTTGTGCCGCCATTCGTGCATGATAGAGTTAACGGCTCGTTTTTAGTGTGCAAGGAAATGCCATGCCGGCCGAAATCCGCCTGTTTAAGTGCCTAAGCGATAACTACGGCGTTTTGATCCACGATACGGATACTGGTGCAACGGCATCCATCGATGCGCCCGAAGCGCCGCCCATTGAGGCGGCGCTGGGGGCGGCCGGATGGACGCTTACCGATATCCTCGTGACACATCATCACGCCGATCACACAGGCGGCATTCGGGCACTGAAGGAAAAACATCGCTGCCGTGTCGTTGCTCCCGCAGCGGAAGCTTCCAAAATACCGGAGGTCGATCAGACGGCGCGTGAAGGCGACAAGATTACCGTCGGCAAGTTGGCCTCCAATGTCATTGAGACACCCGGTCATACGTTGGGACACATCAGTTACTGGTTTCATCGCAACGATATTGCGTTCGTCGGCGACACGTTGTTTTCGATTGGGTGCGGCCGCGTGATCGAAGGCACGCCAGACATGATGTGGGACTCGTTATGCAAATTGCGCGATCTTCCCGACACGACAAACATGTACTGCGGTCATGAATACACGCTGGCGAACATCAAGTTTGCGCAGACGATTGAGCCCAACAACAAGGCTCTCGCGGCACGTGCGGTGCAAGCCAGGCGGCAAATCGATGCCGGCCAGTTCACGATTCCCGTGACGATTGGCGCGGAAAAGAACGAAAACCCTTTTCTGCGCGCCGACATTCCGGAAGTCGCCGCCGCGATCGGCATGGCCGGGAAGTCGCCTGCGCTGGTGTTTGCGGAAATAAGGGCGAGAAAAAACAGGTTTTAGCTTCTGCCATTCCGGCTCGGCCAACGGGCGCGCGGCCCGACGATAATCTCCGCATGCACCGCCGGAATCGATAACTCCGGTACTGCGGAGATGAATTCCAGCTCTCGCTTCGCTCAACCGGAATAGTTTGAAAATTTGAAAGTTGATATGCCGCTTCCTCTCACCGCCGCCGATATCATCCGCCTGCTCGATCTCAAGCCGCATCCGGAAGGCGGGCATTTCCGCGAGACATTTCGCGATTCAAAAATGATCGACGGCCGCGCGGCCTCAACTGCGATCTTTTTTCTGCTTGCGCGCGGCGAACGCTCGCATTGGCACCGCGTCGACGCGACCGAAATCTGGCACTACTACGCCGGCGCGCCGCTCGACTTATCGATTCACGATGGAAACGCGACGCGTTCGGTTCGGCTCGGAGCTGACATTGCAGCGGGCGAATCGCCGCAAGTGTGCGTGGCGGCACAGGCGTGGCAAGCGGCAAAATCCCTGGGAGACTGGACGCTGTGCGGCTGCACGGTTGCGCCCGGATTTGAATTTTCCGGTTTTGAGCTTGCACCCAAAGCCTGGTCGCCGCCGGACAGCAAATGATCAGGCGCAGACCGTAGCCCGCGCCGCCCACTGCCTCAGGAGAAATACTGTCCGCCGTTGGCACTGATGGTCGAGCCGGTAATCAAGCCGGCCTCGTCAGAGGCAAGGAATACGACACAGCGCGCGATCTCGCCCGGCTCACCGAGCCTGCCAATCGGGATCTGCGGCAGGATATTTTTCTCCAGCACGTCTTTCGGCACCGCCTTCACCATTTCGGTGTTGATATAACCCGGCGCGACAGCGTTCACGGTAATGCCAGCGCGCGCCGACTCCTGTGCCAGCGCCCTTGTGAAGCCGATCTCGCCAGCCTTGGCGGCTGAATAATTCGATTGCCCCATCTGCCCTTTCTGACCGTTGACGGACGAAATATTGATGATGCGACCGAACTTGCGTGCGCGCATGCCCTCGATAACGGGGCGACACATATTGAACAGCGAGCCGAGATTGGTGTCGATCACCTGCTTCCACTGCTCGGGCTTCATGCGGTGAAGCATTGCGTCGCGCGTGATGCCCGCGTTGTTCACGAGCACCTCGATGGGCCCAAGGTCGGATTCAACTTTTTTGACACCCTCCGCGCACGCCTCGAACGACGAAACGTCCCATTTGAAAACCGGAATTCCGGTCTCACTGTTGAATTTCTGCGCAGCCTCGTCGTTGCCGCCGTAATTGACGCCAACCTTGTAGCCGGCCGTTTTCAACGCCTTCGCGATTGCGGCCCCGATGCCACGGGTGCCGCCCGTTACCAACGCAACGCGAGCCATACTCGCCCTCCATTCGCCGAACCGTCATGCCCGTGAAAGCGGGCATCCGGTACGCGCACGCGTTTCCGTTCCCTATGACGCTCGGTGATTACTGGATTGTCCGCTTTCGCGGACGATGACACCGAGTTTTTTTGCAACACCGAATTTATTATAACCCGCTCCGGCAACGACGCCGGCGCGTCCCGCTATTAAACGGTTCGCGCGGCGCTAGCCGCGCTCCACGCACATTGCAATTCCCATGCCGCCGCCGATGCACAACGTGGCCAGGCCTTTTTTTGAATTACGCTTCTGCATCTCGTGCAGGAGTGTAACCAGCACACGGGCGCCGGATGCTCCGATCGGATGACCGATCGCAATTGCGCCGCCGTTGACGTTCACTTTCGTCGGATCCCAGCCGAGGTCCTTGTTGACGGCGCAAGCCTGTGCAGCAAATGCCTCATTGGCTTCGATCAGATCGAGATCGTCGTGCTTCCAGCCGGCTTTTTTCAGCGCCGCGCGCGAAGCGGGAATGGGTCCTGTTCCCATGATCGCCGGATCGACGCCGGCCTGCGCCCACGACACAATCCGCGCCAGCGGCGTTTTGCCGAGCTTGGCCGCTTCCGACGCTTTCATCAGCACGACCGCGGCGGCGCCGTCATTGATCCCTGAGGCGTTCGCTGCCGTTACCGTGCCCTCCTTGTCGAAGGCCGGCCGCAATTTGGATACGGACTCCAGTGTAACGCCGGACTTCGGATATTCATCGGTGTCGACAACGATATCTCCCTTGCGCGTCTTCACCGTCACCGGAACAATTTCGTCCTTGAACTTGCCGGCCTTCATAGCCGCTTCGGCTTTGTTTTGCGAAGCGACCGCAAATTCGTCCTGCATCTGACGGGTGATCTGCCACTGCTTGGCAACGTTCTCCGCCGTGTTGCCCATGTGGTAGCCGTTGAAGGCGTCCCAGAGACCGTCCTTGATCATCGTATCAATCATCTCGAACGAGCCCATCTTCACGCCGGCGCGAAGATGCTGACAATGCGGCGCCATGCTCATGGACTCCTGGCCACCTGTCACGACGATCTCGGAATCGCCATTGACGATCGCCTGATACCCGAGTGCGACGGCACGCAAGCCGGACCCGCACAACTGGTTGACGCCCCATGCCGGTGTCTCGACCGGGATTCCGGCCGCGATCGAAGCCTGACGCGCGGGATTTTGCCCTTGGCCGGCTGTCAGAATCTGGCCCATGATGACTTCCGAAACCTGCGCGCCTTCAATGCCGGCACGATCGAGGGCCGCCCGAATTGCCGTCTTGCCGAGATCGTGCGCAGGCACATTCGCAAACGCGCCGTTAAATGAACCAACCGGCGTGCGAGCCGCGCTGACAATGACGACATCGTCTTTCATCGGAAACTCCTGTTGCGATCACGGCCACGAGCGTAGCCAGTTTGCCCACCGCCGCATCCTCGATAGCGCGCTAACCGGTGTCAATAACGGCAAAACGCACCCTATCGGCGGGGAATCGACGCTTTCATGGTATTTCCGGCCCCGTGGGAGGGATTGGCTCACACGCGCGGCGACACCACAAAAACGGTGGCCCCTTCTATTGGAAAATGGTTATGCTGACGGCAAGGGCAAGGGGGAACAGCGGTCCAGATGGCAGAAGCAGAAGAGCCGGTCACGATCAAGAAATACGCCAACAGGCGCCTCTACAATACCGGCACCAGTACTTACGTGACGCTCGAAGACCTCGCCGCGATGGTGAAGAACGGCGAAGACTTTGTGGTCTACGACGCAAAAACCGGCGAGGACATTACCCGCACCGTGCTCGCCCAAATCATCTTCGAGCAGGAAAACAAGGAAGGTCAGAGCCTGCTTCCGATCACTTTCCTGCGGCAGCTCATCCGCTTTTACGGCGACAGTATGCAGATGATGGTGCCGCGTTTTCTGGAGGCATCGATCGAATCGCTTACCCGCGAGCAGGGCAAGCTGCGCGAGCAAATGGCGCAGGCTTTCGGGGTCAGCGGCTTCGGTCCGCTTGAAGAGCAGGTCCGGCGAAACATGGAGATGTTCGAGAAGGCGTTCGCGATGTTCACGCCTTTCGCGCAAAGCTCCGGCAAGGCCGCTGACAAGCAGGCAGGTGGCGGAAGCGCCGAAATGGAGGAGCTTCGCCGCCAGCTCGACGAAATGCAGAAGCGGATCGACAAGCTCGGGAACAAGGAATAGCGGCGGCGCCACATCTCTCCGGCAAAATGCCTTGACGGTGTGTTCGGTCAGTTCGATGACACCGCAGCCGCCCGTGAAGTGCGGTTGGCGCAAGTTTTGTGATGATTGCTGGAGTCAGGCTACGCGGTCCTGGCCAATTCGCTTGCCTCTTGCGGCAGCGCCAGACCGATCAGTGCGCCCTGGAGATAGTTGCAACCGAGCTCCTCAAGCGCGTGTGCGGTATCTTCGTCCTGCACCCATTCTGCCACTGTCTTTAAGCCGAGCCGGCGCGACAGATCGATCATCGTATGCACGAACGCGCGGTCATCCGCCGACCGCGTCATGTTTTGCACGAACGCTCCATCGATCTTGACGATATCCACCCCGAGCTTCCGCAAATTGCGAAATGAAGTGTAGCCGGCTCCGAAGTCGTCGATTGCGATGCCGCAGCCAAGATCCTTCACGCGGGTCACGAAACTGCGCGTGTCGTCGATGTTATAGATTGCCGTTGTTTCGGTAATCTCGATGATAAGCCGCTCGGCAATGCCGTTATAAGTCCCGACGAGCGCGCTGAAGCCCACGAGCCAATCAGGATCGACAATCGAAGCCGGCGAGACGTTGACGCTGCAGCGCAAATCCGGAGATGCCACAAGTCTTTCAATGGCAAGCTCGAATACGCGATGGTCAAGCAGGCGGATAAGACCAAGGCGTTCCGCCACGGGCACGATATCTGCATTCGAGAAAATGCGGCCGTCGGCGCGCTGCGCTCTCATCAGCCCCTCGTAGAACGCAATGTCTCGGCTATGCGTCTCCACAACGGGTTCAAACGCAAGCGTGATGCGCCGTTCATTAAGTGCGGCAACGATCTCATCCGTTGCACGCGCGCTTTCGCGGCGCAGCGCTTCACGCTCGACACTTGGTCGATAGGCTTCGAACGAGCCGGACCGCCTCTGGCGTGCCGATTTCAGGGCTTCATGGGCGCGACTCAGAATTTCGGAAACGCTACGCGCATGCCGCGGCGCAATCACACCGCCCATCGTGACCGTGGCGGCAACCGGACCGGCGTCGGTTTGTATCGTCTCTTCCCGCACGGCGGCAAGCAGCCGCCCGGCAGCGACACCCAATTCGTCGGCCGAGCAATTCTTCAGGATGATGCCGAATTTGTTGCCCGAGTGGCGGCCAAGGATATCGCCGCTACGCAGCTGGCGGCGGACGCGTTTCGCGACTTGTGCCAACACTTCGTCGGCAACATCGAACCCATAACCTTCATTGAGCCGGTCGAGATTGTCGACAGCGAGGAGCAGAAACCCAAACGAGGAATGCAAGGGAACGGTATTGCTCAGCGCTTCGCCGAGCAGCTCGATCAGTCGCGCGCGATTGTATTCGCCGGTGAGTGCGTCGAATTCGGCCAGCATAGCGAGCCGGCGCTCCAGCTCATGACGCTCACTGATGATGCGAACGACGCCGTGGGCGCGCGCCGGCAATCCGTCGGCGCCGGCGAACCAGCGGCCTGTGTCTTCTATCCACAACTGTTGCGCGCCGGGCGCGGGCGTGAACGCATACTGCACCTGGTAAGGAACGCCCTTGCCCTCATCTCGCTCGCCCGACTTGATGACCGCATCAAAGCGGGTTTGGCCGGTCTCCGCCTGCACATGCTGAGCGTAACTTCGCCCGGAGGAGATTTCGGCCAGATTGGCGACGCCGAGCCGCGCTGCGGCATTGCTGCCCCAGACGATGGCGTCGCTGCCGATCCGCCACTCGTAGACGACGTCACCAATCGAGCGAAGGATTTTGCCGGCATCCAGAGAACCGGCCGCCTTTTCGTTACGGGTCACGGTTGCTCCGATAAGAGAAAATCCGGATGTCCGACCATGGATCAGCGCATCAAAACTCGTCCAGTAAATTACGGAAAATCCTTAAATAATTCGGAAAAAGTGCTTCTCTCCACCGCTTTCTGCGCAGCTCGATGGAGGCGAGCGCGGCGGCACAGCGTTTGCTCGGTATGGATCGCAGCAGGCAATGCTGTCCCAAATCGGCACAGAAGATGTCACTCGTCACGATCAGCTCGATTGATCAGGCCGCTTCACAGCCGGCAAATGAAAACCGGCAGCCAGAGTCCCGCGCGCTGGTCCCCCTTTCACCGGCCGCCGCGCGGACGAGCCGGCGGCAGGCCGGTCGATCGACCGCTGAATTCACGGCTCAACTAATCGCTGCAAAAGACAAGGCGCCGCAGAGTCGCGCACGGCGACGCGCCGAACCGACAGAGGCGCTGGCAGCCTACCAGACGGCAAGCCGGCTGTTAAACCGGTAGCCGGCGCGCACGTCAGTAGCCGAGCGCGCAGCCGTCCTTGCGCGGCTCCGAGCCGCCGATGAGCACGCCGCGATCCCAGTCGATCCTGATCGTTTGCGCGCCACCCCAAGGCGCGGCCGCAAATGCAACGTCGTGCCCACGTTGCCGCAGGCCTTCGATCGTCGCCGCCGGCGTGCCGTTCTCGACCAGCACGCGCTCGCCCTCGAAGAAAAAGCGCGGCGCGTCGATCGCCTGCTGCACATCCATGCCGTAATCGAGCATGTTCAACATGAGCTGGACATGACCCATAGGCTGGTAATGCGCGCCCATTACGCCGAACGACCATTCGCACCGGCCGTTATTCATCGCGAGTGCCGGAATGATCGTATGCATCGGGCGCTTGTTCGAACCGAACGTATTCGGATGTCCCGGCTCAAGCAAAAAGCAGGCGCCACGATTGTTGAACATGATGCCGGTTTTTTCGGTGCAGATGCCGGAACCGAAGCTTGAAAACAGCGAGTTGATGAACGAGACGGCCATACGGTCACGATCGACGACCGTGAGATAAACGGTGTTGCTGCCGGCTGCCGCCGCTGCCGGCCCTTGTGAGCGGCGGTTGAGATCGATCTTGGCCGCGAGCTCTCTGGCGAATTTCTTCTCCAGCAAAACGTCGACGGGCGTGCGCATATGCGCGGCATCTGCGATGTGTGTGTCGCGCACCGCGTAGGCGAGACGCGCAGCCTCAAGCACGAGATGAAAGCGTTCGGGACCAAGCGGATCGAGCGCAGCAAGGTCGAAATTTTCCAGAATGTTGAGCATCACCAGCGCGGTGAGCCCCTGCCCGTTCGGCGGAATTTCGACAAGATCGATTCCGCGATAGTTGGTTGAAATCGGTGTGACCTCGTTGCCCTTATGATTGGCGAAGTCCTGCGCCGTGATGAACGATCCCCTGGCCGCGAGCGTCGCTGCCATATCCTCGGCGATCGGCCCCTCGTAGAAAGCACGCGCGCCTTTGGCGGCAATGGTCTTCAGCGTTTCGGCCAGCGCCGGAAATCGGATCACATCGCCTTCATTCGGCGCGCTGCCGCCAAAAAGGTAATGTTTCGATGCGCCGGCATCGGCTTTCAGCTTGGCGACCTGATTTTTCCAATCCGACGCGACGCGCTGGGCAACAGGAAAGCCGCCTTCGGCAAATTTGATTGCGGACGCGAGCGCACGATCGAGGCCGAAGCGTCCGCGCGCTTTCAATATCGCTTCCCACGCCTCGACCGAGCCAGGCACGGTCACCGCATGCACCGAGGTCATGCCGATCGACTTGATCCCCTGATCGAGCAGCGCCCGATCGGACGCCTTCGCGCCGGCGCGGCCGGAGCCGTTGTAGCCCCACACCGGTTTGCCGGGCTGCGAGATGAGGCAAAAGCAGTCGCCTGCAATGCCCGTCATATGAGGTTCCACGACGCAGAGAGCGGCAACCGCGGCAACCGCTGCATCGGCTGCATTGCCCCCCGCACGCAGAACATCGATCGCCGTGAGCGTTGCCAGCGGGTGAGATGTCGCTGCCATGCCTTCGCAGGCGATGACAGGCGAGCGGCCCGGCAAATGAAAATCGCGGCTCATGTTCGCCCTATGCAAAATTTGAGGTGAGGATCAGATGGTTTCGAGATCAGGATGGAATGTGGCCGGTGCCTTCGATCGTGAGATCGCGCTGCGAAGACCGCAACGTGACTGCAAAGCCGCCGAGGACGTCGACAAAGCCGATGATCAGCAGCAGAAAGAAAGTGGAGCTCGCAGCCTGCTTCACCAGAATGAACTCGACCAGCATCCCGAGGAAAAGAATGAGCGACAGCGCGTGATCGACAACGGTACGAAATCCGATACGCGTCGACTTCATCACTTCGCCGAACAGCGTCAAAACAGCCAAGGCAACCAGAATATCGCCGACCGATAACGTGCACTCGCCGCCGGACGTCATATGGATCGTAATGAACGGACCGGTCCAGCTTAAGCCCGGGATGAGAAAGGCGATGATGTTGTAGATCGCGAAGGGAACGAGCAGCAGGGGAAAGCCGACGAGGTACATGATCGACTTCCCCTCCAGGTCACGCTTCGGTCTTCACCTTGAGGACCTGGCGGCCCTTGTACATCCCGGTCTTCAGATCGATGTGGTGAGGCCGGCGAAGTTCACCGGAATCCTTGTCCTCCACGTAAGCCGGCCGCTTCAGGGCATCCGCCGAGCGGCGCATGCCGCGCTTGGACGGCGTAACTTTTCTCTTTGGCACAGCCATGGACGAAACTCCTGAAAATCCAGCGCCTTGCGCAGGGTCGAACGGGATTGATCGGAAGCCGGGCTTATAGAGGATGGGCCGCCGCAAGGCTAGTGGGTTCGGCGAATGCAGTCGTCCGCGTAACCGGCCCGGTCGTCGCGGTTGACGTAAAGCCGGGCGAGGCGCCGCAGGCCGGCATTTGGAGAGCGCGCATCCCGCTCATGGGGGTTGGGCAGAACGGAGACGAGCAGCGCCGCCTGATAACGCGACAGGTTAAGTGCCGATTTGCCGAACGCGCGGCGGCTGCCCGCCTCTGCGCCAAACTCGCCGTTGGGGCCCCACTCGGCAATATTCAGATAGATCTCCAGAATCCGGCGCTTGGAAAGGATAAGGTCGATCCAGAGCGCCAACGGAAACTCCAGCGCTTTGCGCAGATAACTGCGGCCCGGCCACAGAAAAAGATTTTTCGCCACCTGCTGGGTAATCGTGGAGCCACCGCGCATATCCGCGATGTCGTCGGCGTCCGTGATTGCCTCGTGCAATTCCCGGAAGTCGACCCCGTAGTGGCTGCAGAAGCGCCCGTCTTCGGCCACGATTACCGACAGCATAAGCGCCGGCGAAATGCGCGAAAGCGGCTCGTAAATACGTTGCACGCGCTGTCCGGTGACGAGCCGCCAGATCATCACGGTGGAATACGGCCGCCCGAACGCATAAAGCGGCGTCAGAACATAAGGCAGCAACAGCAGCACGACTGCCGCAACGGCAAGCATGCGAAATAGGCGCGAGACGCGCGGCAGACGCCGCAAACCATACGCAAGCGAGAGCTGTTTACCGGGTCTGGCCATAGCTTAACCGCGAGACTAGCGGGGAACAGCGGCCGAGGCTAACAATGGCCCAACATGGATGCGAACCTTGCAACATCGTTTGCGGCGCGCCTCGACGGGATCGCCGCCGAGACCGACGCCCTGCTCGACCGGCTCCTGGACGACAAGGCGACCGACGGCGAAATCGCGCGGCCCGCACGCCTCATCGAGGCAATGCGCTACGCGGCGTTGTCCGGCGGCAAACGGCTGCGGCCGTTCCTTCTGGTTGAAGCCGCTGCCCTGTTTGGAGTTCCACGCCAGCAGGCACTTATGGCCGGCGCGGCCCTTGAATGTGTCCATGGCTATTCGCTTGTGCATGACGACTTACCGGCCATGGACAATGATGCTTTACGGCGCGGCCAGCCGACCGTGCATAAGGCCTTCGACGAAGCAACCGCAATCCTGGTCGGTGACGGTCTCTTGACCTTCGCGTTCGATCTGATGTCGCGCGCGGAAACGCACGCCGATGCGAACGTGCGGATCCGTCTGGTATCCGAGCTTGCGCGCGCGGCCGGCCTCGGCGGCATGGTTGGCGGCCAATTGCTCGATCTCGCGTCGGAAGGCCGCTTCGGCGACACTCGCAAACAAAGTGAGGCCGACGTCGTCAAACTACAGGCGATGAAGACCGGCGCATTACTCCGCTTTGCGTGCCGGGCGGGCGCGATTCTGGGCAAAGCGGATTCGTCCGCACTGGCCGCGATGGATCGCTTCGGAACTGCGGCAGGCACTGCGTTTCAAATTGCCGACGATCTGCTCGATGTCGAAGGCGATACACAGACTTTGGGTAAGCAAGCGGGCAAAGATGCGGCTGCCGGCAAGGCGACCCTTGTCGCCGTGCTTGGAGTCGATGGCGCACGGGCCCGCCTCAACGAGATGCTTGCGAACGCTGAAAGCGCCCTCGAGACGTTTGGCGCGAGGGCGGATATGCTCCGCGCCGCTGCGCATTTTATTGCCGAACGGCGCAGCTAGCCGCAAAAGAACCAACCATGGCGCGCAGAAGTGCCTCAAGCAAACGCCGGCCTTTGCCGATTCGCATTGCTCTCCTGCACGCCAAGCTCTTCGGCGCCGTGATTCTTGGCATCATCGTCGTGCTGGTGATGCCACATGAATGGCACCTGACGACGCGACTGCTGATCGGCTGGGATGTCGGCCTCGTCACCCACCTCGGAACAATCGCCGCCACGATGCGGCGCGCTGATATCGATCGCATACGGCGACGCGCCGCAGAGGAGGACGAAGGCGCTATCGCGATCCTGGTGCTGAGCATCGGTGCAACGATCGCCAGCGTGGTTTCAGTCGTCGCTGAATTGGGCGGCTCGAAACAGGCGACAGGAATCTCAGCTGCCGCGCAAATTCTGCTGGCAGTCGTAACGATACTCCTGTCATGGTCGTTCATGCATACGATTTTCTCGCTGCACTATGCGCGCGAATATTACGGCCGTGGCCGCGACAAGAAGATAGGGGGTCTAAACTTCCCGGGCGACAACGCGCCCGACTACTGGGACTTTCTTTATTTTTCGCTCGTTATCGGCATGACCTCACAGGTTTCGGATGTCGGAATCACCAGCAAGTCGATCCGGCGTGTTGCGGCTCTGCACGGCGCATTGTCGTTCTTTTTCAACGTGACAGTGCTTGCGCTGACTGTGAACATCCTCTCGAATCTGCTGTAGAGTCCGGGGTTCAGGATTACCCGAGCATGACTGGAACCTTTCAAACCGTCCTCTTCATGCTCGCGATCCTGGCGGCTGTCGATGTCGCGGCGCGGCAGCTGAAGATTGCACCATCAATCCTGCTCGTCGTAGCCGGCATCGGCATGGCGCTAATACCTGGCCTGCCGACGATCATGCTCGAGCCAGAGCTGGTATTGCTCGTGATCCTGCCGCCGCTGATCTATTCGGCCGGCGTTGCAATGAGCTGGCGGGAATTCCGTTTCAATCTGCGGCCAATTACACTTCTGGCGTTCGGATGCGTCGTCTTCACAACGTGTGCCGTCGCTGCGGCTGCGCACTATCTGCTCAAATTCGACTGGGCGGTTGGATTTCTTCTTGGCGCAATCGTGTCGCCCCCTGACGTAGTGGCGCCGCTTGCGATCGCGCGACGGCTTGGATTGCCTCGCAGGTTGCTGGTCGTGCTTGAGGGTGAAGGTCTCGCCAATGATGCGACGGCGCTTATCCTTTATCGCTTCGCGGTTGCTGCCGTAAGCACCGGCACGTTTTCGCCCAGCGCAGCAGCCGGCACGTTTGCGCTGATCGTGGCAGGCGAAATCGCCTACGGTATCGCGGTCGGGTGGCTGAGCTTGCGCCTGCGACAGTGGTCGCACGATCCGCGCGTCGAGATCACGCTATCGCTAATGACGCCTTACCTCGCTTACTGGATTCCGGAGCACCTCGGAGGTTCCGGCGTCCTGGCGACAGTTGCATGCGGACTTTACGTCAGTTGGACCGGGCCGCGCCTGATCCCATCGGCAACGCGGCTACAGGGCATCTTTTTTTGGGACTTGATCGTCTATTTGATCGAAGGCCTCGTGTTTCTGCTGACCGGGCTACAGGCCCGGGGCTTGCTCGAGAAAGTGAACGCATTTTCGTTGTATGACTTGCTCCTGACGACCATTTGCACGACCATAATCATCATTGCCGCTCGTTTTGTCTGGGTTTTCCCGGCCACTTATGTCCCGCGCTGGGTGTATCCAAAACTCGCGAAACGCGATCCGTCGCCGCCATGGCAAGCGGTTTTCATGCTGTCGTTCACAGGCGTTCGAGGGGTCGTGTCGCTCGCGGCGGCATTGGCAGTTCCGTTCGCAATCGAAAACGGACAGCCGTTTCCCCACCGCGATTTGATTTTGTTCGTTACGTTCGGCGTGATCATCGTCACCTTGGTCGGGCAAGGCCTTATGATGCCGCTGGTCGTGCGTTGGCTCGGGCTCATGCGACTGAGCACATCGGAACGCTTGGGCGAAGTGCAGGCCGAAATTGAGGCCCGCCAGGCGGCGCTCGAAGAGGTCAAAAAACGGCTTGACGCATTCATCGAAGAGCACGAATTGCCCGATGAAGTCGTCGAATTGCTGCGGACGCGCAACCAGAGCCGGATGCAGGTGCTGCCGAAAGACATGAAGGACGGGCTGGCGCACATGCGGCAAAGCGCTGAACTGAAGAAGAAGCTGATCGATGCGGAGCGTGATTTTATCTATCAATTGCTGCGCGATGGAAAAATTACCGACGAAGCGCGCCGACGCATCGAATATGAGCTCGATTTGGAAGAGGCCGGCGTTGCCAATCGCGATTTGCAGGGTGGCGGCTGGATGTAATCCCCGCCACGTTTATCGCGTCGCCGCTCAACCATAATTCGTTACTCTTTTTTTCAGTTGTCGCGCCGCAACAATTTTCCATGCGCGATTTCTGCGGAACTCCGGTCAAGATGACGTGAACTGACCGATGCCGAGAGATTGGCTCGCGTTTGAACAAAAGGCGACGGGTTTCGAAACAGGGAGTCAGGACATGCGCAGTAAGATCACTCTTATCGCGGTGGTCGCAGCTGCTCTCGCCTTTCCAACTGCTGGCGCGCTGGCGCAACGCGGCGGACATGGCGGCGGCGGTCACTTTGGCGGTGGTGCTCACGCATCTTTCGGCAGTCGAGGTCATTTTGGCGGTGGTCACTTTGGTGGAGCGCGCTTCGGAGGCGGCGGCCGCCAATTTGGCGGTCCACGGTTTAGTTCTCGTGCCTCGTTTGGCGGAAATAGATTTGCCGGGCGCAGATTTGGTGGGCAGAGCTTTGCGCAATTCGGCGGATCGAGACGTTTTGCTCAATTCGGAGGACGCCAGCGCTTCGTAGCGTTCCGCGGGGGCCGGCAATTCCACGGGTTTCGCAGCGGCCGGAGTTTCACGCGGTTTCACGGCGGCCGAAGCTTCGCGCGGTTTCGCGGTGATCGCAGGTTCTTCCATCACCGACCATTCTTCGCCGCCGCGTTTATCGGCGCACCGTTCTTCTACGACTATGCCTACGACTATGATTATGGTTCCTGCTGGGTCTGGCGTCCGACGCCATTTGGTTGGCGGCGGGTCTACGTTTGCGGTCCGGAATATTCTTACTATACCGAACCGTACTACGATCCGTACGTCAGCTATGCGTTATATTGAGAAGGCCGGAAACTTCATGGCCGAGCAGGCGTGAACGAGAAACGAGGAACTTCGGGAAGAAAGTTCCTCGTTTGCTCTGGGTTTCGGATCAGAAACAGGCAGTCAGAGAGGCTACTCGGCTGCTGCCTGTGTGCCGCTGCCAAATCGGCGCTCGATATAATCGGCAACCATCTGCTTGAAGTCCGCTGCGAGTGTCGGACCACGCAAGGTCGCAGCTTTTTTGCCATCGATGAACACCGGCGCCGTCGGTTGTTCGCCGGTGCCGGGGAGTGAAATTCCTATGTCGGCGTGCTTGCTCTCGCCCGGTCCATTCACGATGCAGCCCATGACCGCGACATTGAGCGTTTCGACACCTGGATAGCGCGTCTTCCACTCCGGCATTGACGTGCGGATAAAGTTCTGGATTTCAGCCGCAAGCTCCTGAAACGTCGTCGAAGTCGTTCGCCCGCAGCCAGGGCACGCGGCGACCAGCGGCACGAACGTGCGCAGGCCCATCGTTTGCAAAAGCTCTTGCGCCACCTGGACTTCAAGCGTGCGGTCGCCGTTCGGCTCGGGCGTCAGCGAAATGCGGATTGTATCGCCAATGCCTTGTTGTAGCAGCACACCGAGCGCGGCGCTCGATGCAACAATTCCTTTTGAGCCCATGCCGGCTTCTGTGAGGCCCAGATGCAGGGCGTAGTCGGAGCGCCGCGCGAGTTCACCATAAACCGCGATCAAGTCCTGCACAGCGGAAACCTTGGCCGAGAGAATGATGCGATTTCGCGGCAGGCCAATTTCCTCCGCGCGCGCGGCAGAGGTCAGCGCGGATTGCACCATTGCCTCGTGCATGACCTCGCGCGCCTCAAGCGGCTTTTCAGCGCGCGCGTTCTCGTCCATCAGTTTCGTGAGCAATTCCTGATCGAGCGAACCCCAGTTGACGCCGATGCGTACCGGCTTGCCGTACTTGATCGCCATCTCGACGATCTGCGTGAATTGCGGATCACGCTTGTTTTTGAACCCGACATTGCCGGGATTGATCCGGTATTTGTCGAGCGCCTCGGCGCAGGCCGGGTGCTCAGTCAACAGCTTATGGCCGATGTAATGAAAGTCACCGACGAGTGGCACGTCGATGCCGGACTTCGCGAGCTTGTCCTTGATGTGCGGCACCGCGGCCGCGGCCTCATCGCGGTCGACCGTAATGCGCACCAGTTCCGATCCCGCACGCGCGAGCGCCGCCACTTGCCGCACCGTCGATTCGACGTCGGCGGTGTCGGTATTAGTCATTGATTGTACGACAATGGGCGCGCTGCCGCCGACGGCGACGCCGCCCACCTCGACCTGCACGGATTTGCGACGTTGCTGAGCGCTAATACTCATCGATGTTGCCGTTCAAACGGCCCAACTCGGCCAAAAGTTCCACCGCCCCCATACTATCATGGTACGCGATTTACCAGCATCAGCCCCGCCGCGACCAGTACGACCGCTCCAAGGAAGGCCGTTGTCAGCGGCTCATTCAGCACCAGATGGCCCGCCGCGACGCCAAACAGGGGCGTCAGGAACGTGAACGCCGACAGGCGACTCGCAGAATAACGCATGACCAGTGCGAACCAGATCACGTAGGTGATGCTGACAACCCACACCGTCTGGTAGGCCATGGCGCCCAACGCGAGCGGCGACGGCATGGCCGGGATTCGTTCGCCAGCAAAGAGCGCGGCGGCCGCCATCATCGGCAACGAAACGACGAGCTGGTAGAGCATGACCTTCTCGGCCGAAACGCGGTTCAGCGAACTCACCTTGATGATGAGCGTGGTCACTGCCCAGAACGCCGCGCCACCGATCATCATAAGATCGCCGATTGCCTGCCGCGGGTCGAGCGCGGGCGTCGGCACGCCGAAGGCGACAAGCATGCCCGCAAAGGACAAGCCAAGGCCAAGCCATTGCGCCAGCCCAAACCGATCGGCGGGCAGCAAAATACGAGCGCCGATGACGACGAAGAAGGGCGCAAGGTAAATGAAAAGTACCGCGCGCGTGGCCGTCGTGTAGGCCAGGCCTTGATAGATCAGGATGAATTCAATTCCGAAGGCAATTCCCGCCGCGACCCCTGCGCGCAGTGTGCCGTCGCGAGCAAAAAGCGGAAGGCCACGTGCCTTCGCGTAAGCAACTACGACTAATGCCGCAGCAAACGAACGTATCGTCGCTTGCATCAGGGGCGGAATGTCGTGGATCGCAAGCTTCACCGCAACCTGGTTGAAGCCCCACGACAGGCATAGCATCACCACGATCGAGGCAGCGATCGGGTCAAGCGGGCGCGTAATGTTGGCCGATGTAGGCGTGGTGGTCACGGGTTTGTCTTACAGCCACATCACGCGCAATGCCATGCTGCCTGCAATTCACGCAGCCTTGCAATGCGCGCAGATGCCGCTTATCTCGATCACCGGCGTTTTCGGCGTAAATCCGGCCGACCGCGACGCCTGGCGAATCGTGTCGGCAACGGCGATTGAGGCCGATTCGCCAACAGCGCCGCAGCGCTCGCAAATCAGAAAGACAACCGGCTCGTCATTCGCATGATTGTGCACGCAAGCGATGAACGCGTTGCGGCTTTCGATTCTATGCGCAAAAGCCTGTTGGCATAAAAAGTCGAGTGCGCGATAGACCGTGATCGGCGCGGGACGCGCAGCGCGGGCCGCAATGCACTCGATCAGCTCATAAGCGCCAAGTGGCTTGTGGCTCGCAAGCAGCGCTTCCAACACGCGCCGGCGCAGTGGCGTCAGCCGTTCGCCACGCGCGGCGCAAAGCACCTCCGCGTGACCGATCGCTTCACTTGCGCAACGCTCGTGATCGTGATCGGGCGCTGGAAATACCGATCGCTTGTTTGCCTTTCTGGTCACAGGCGCATCCTTCGCGCAGCACTCTAAACCCTGGCCGACAAATCGCGAAAGGGTGAGGCATTGTGGCCTTGATATACGTTGCACCGCAGCAAAAATAAAGGCAGGCTTTGCGCTTCACCGCCTTACCATCTGAAGCTCGATCCGAGCACCAAAATCCACGAGGACATTTTCATGTTGAAGGGCAAGAGCGCTTTCGTGACCGGCTCGACGTCAGGAATAGGACTCGCGATAGCCCGCGCCCTGGCTCAGGACGGCGCCAACGTGATGATCAACGGATTTGGCGACAAGGACGCGATCGAAAAGGAGCGCGCAGGTATCGAGAAAGATTTCGGCGTTAAGGTGCTTTATTCGGCCGCCGACATGAGCAAGCCGGCCGAAATCGTCGACGCCGTGCGAACCACCGAAAAAGCGTTCGGCTCGCTCGATGTGCTGGTCAACAATGCCGGCATCCAGCATGTCGACAAAATCGAGAATTTTCCGCCCGAAAAATGGGATGCGATTATTGCCATCAACTTGTCATCGTCGTTCCACACGATCCGCGCCGCGCTTCCCGGAATGAAACAACGCAAGTGGGGTCGCATCATCAATACGGCTTCGGCGCATGGGCTCGTCGCGAGCGGCGAGAAAGTCGCCTATGTCGCAGCCAAGCACGGGCTGGTCGGCCTCACGAAGGTTGTCGCAATTGAAACCGCAAATGACGGCATTACGTGTAATGCAATCTGTCCCGGCTGGGTGCTCACGCCGCTGGTGAAAAAGCAGATTGAAGATCGGGCCAAAGCGTCCGGCGGGAGCATCAAGGACGAGGAGATCAGGCTCGTCTCGGAGAAGCAGCCGATGCACAAATTCACGACCCCGGAAAGCATTGCGGCGCTGGCCGTATTTCTCGCCAGCGACGCGGCCGCAACGATTACCGGCTCCGCCTATTCGATCGATGGCGGATGGGTCGCGCAATAAGGATCGTTACCGGAATCCTGGATGAACTTCCTCGCACGCGTTTTTCGTCCCAGCAGAAGTGCCGATTCGAACGGTCCGAAACGCATCAATCTTGCGCTGCAAGGCGGCGGCGCGCTTGGTGCTTTCACGTGGGGCGTACTTGATCAGCTGCTTGAGGATGGGCGGCTTTCGATTGAAGGAATTTCCGGCGCGTCGGCCGGCGCCGTAAACGCTATCATGCTTGCCGACGGTCTGGCGCGCGGCGGCCCAAAGGAAGCACGCAAGCGGCTCGCCGATTTCTGGCGCGCCGCAAGCCTCGGCGGCAACTTGCCGGAAGTTCAGCGGCGCGCGGTCGACCGGCTGTTTTCGTTCTGGCCGGTCGAGGACACGCCGGTCGGCCTATGGATGCAGGCGTTGACGCGGTACCTGTCGCCGTATGATTTCAATCCGCTCAACATTAATCCGTTGAAAGACCTGATTACGCGCTTCATCGATTTCGACAAGGTGCGCGCCGCCACCGACCTCAAACTGTTTGTCTCCGCGACAAACGTGAAAACTGGACAGCTGAAGGTATTCAAACGGGAAGAGATGACCGCAGATATGATCGTCGCGTCCGCCTGCCTGCCGCACCTGTTTCACGCCGTAGAAATCGGAGGCGAGTTCTACTGGGATGGCGGTTACGTCGGAAACCCTGCACTTTATCCGCTGGTCGGCGGAACCGAGACGGAAAATTTGCTCCTGGTGCAAATCAATCCGCTCAAGCGGAAGCAGCTACCGAAGACGCGTGACGAGATCATGGCCCGGATCAACGAGATCACGTTTAACTCCTCACTGATGTCTGAACTGCGCGGCATCGCGTTCGTCGGCCAACTGATCGACGATGGCAAACTCCCGCGTGGGACGGGAGCGGGACAATATCGGCGCATGAATATCCATCGCATCGCGCTCACGGGGGCCACGCAGGCGCTCGATGCCGGAAGCCGGCTCAACACCGACTTCGATTTTTTCGAGATGCTGCACGACAAGGGCCGACGGGCCGCGCGCGAATTTCTCGACGCACATTACGAGGACATCGGTGTACGTTCGACAATCGATATGGAAGCGGCAGCCGAATCCCAGCCCGCGTGACAGAACGTGACAGAACATGAGCGTACTTATTGCCGAAATCGGCATAACACGGTTGGAAATTGTCGTCGCCGACATTACCACGCTGGATGTGGATGCCATCGTGAACGCGGCCAACCACTCCCTGCTGGGTGGCGGCGGGGTCGATGGCGCCATTCATCGTGCGGCCGGACACGAACTGCTCGACGAATGCCGTACGCTCGGCGGCTGCGAAACAGGCGGCGCCAAGATCACCAAGGGCTACAAACTAAAGGCCAAGCACATCATTCACGCGGTCGGTCCGGTCTGGGCTGGGGGCGACAAGCGCGAAGATGAGCTGCTCGCCGGCTGTTATCGAACCGCGCTCGATTTGGCCGCCGGCCATCGTCTAAGCTCGATTGCCTATCCGGCGATCTCGACCGGTGTTTACCGGTTTCCGCCCGATCGCGCGGCTCGCATTGCCGTTGGAACACTTGCATCGGAGATTTCGGCGAATGCCCAAGGCATCGCACGCGTGGTGTTCTGTTGCTTCTCGTCCGATAGCGCCGAGCATCACAAAAATGCATTCGCAGATCTGGGGCTGATATGATTCGCACTAACCCATCCCGGCAATGATCTTCGAGAGGGTCGAAAGTTACACCTTCGGCTCCAAATCCACGCGGCAAATCCAGTTCTCCATGCCCGCTTTCGCAGCCGGGAAGATTTTCAGCACGTCCGGGTCGTGCCCCGGCACGATGTGGCGCCGCGAGGTCGCAAGTTTCTTGATCGTGCGATAGCCCTCAAGCGTGTCACCGACGCTGTAGGTGATCGGGAACACACGCCCCTCGTCGATGTGCGAATAGAGGTGGATGCCGTCGGACGAAAGCACGACGTACCCGCGTTTCGTTTTCACGCGCACGCATTGCAAGCCCTTCGAATGGCCACCGATACGATGGACGGTGATGCCGGGTGCGAGTTCCTCCGCGCCGTCGTGAAATTCCACGCGATAGGCAAACACCTTTTTCACCATCGCGTGCACGTCGGCCTCGCTGAACGGAATGCGCAGCATTTGATGGCACATGCAGCGGCCGGTGCAGTAGGCCATCTCGACATCCTGTACGTGATAACGCGCGTTAGGAAACAGCTCGTGATTACCGGCGTGATCCCAGTGCATATGCGTGACAATCACGTTGCCGACCTCGCCCGGCTCAATGCCGAGCGCCTTCAATCCTTCGCCGACCGGATGAATGATCCTGCGGCCGCGCTCTTTGGCGGCCGCTTGATCGAAACCTGTATCGACGACGAACGTGCCGTGCGCCCCGACGATCGCCCACACGTAGTAGGCAATCGACGTGAGGATGTCGTGCGGATCTCCGAAGATGTAATTTTCCGAGGAGCGGCGCTCGTGGCTGGCGTAGCAGACGGCATAAATTTCGTGGATATCGTCGCTCATGATTTTTTTCCTCCGATCGTCACGCCGGCGCGCTTCTCCACCATCTTCACGATTGCCGTGAAGTCACTGTCACCACCGTATTCGCTATTGGTCGTTTCCCATTGATCGAGCACGGTCCGCATCACCGCATGCGGTGCATCGAGATTCTTCGCTTCCTCGAAGCAAAGTTTTACGTCCTTGAGCATTAGCGCGGTTCCGAACCCGTAATTGAACGTACGCGGCAGGATCGTCTGCGGAAATTTCTGGTCCGAAGCTGTGTTGCGGCCCGAGCCGGCGTTGATGACGTCGATCATCACCGCCGCGTCGAGCCCGGCCTTAACGCCCATGGCGACCGCCTCCGCGGTCGCAGCCATGGCGGTTGCAGACAGAAAGTTGTTGGCGAGCTTCATCGTTTGCGCCATGCCGGGCTTCTCGCCGATGATGAAAACCTTGCCGAACACTGCGAGCACGTCTTTCACCTTGTCGACTTCGGTTTTCGGTCCCGAGACCATCACTGCCAGCGTTCCCTTGGTGGCGCCAGCAACTCCGCCGCTCACCGGCGAGTCGATCTGCACGATGTTCCTTTTCGCCAAGTCAGCTGCAATTTTCGCGGCGACCCGCGAACCTGTGGTCGAGAGATCGATGAAGCGTTTGATCCGTTTGCCGTGGATCACGCCGTCATCTCCCGTCGCCACCTTTTCTGAAATGTGGAGCGAGGGCAGGCTCGCCATCACCGTTTCGACCTGGTCCGCCACGTCCTGCGGTGATGCTGCAAGCTTCGCACCAAGCGCAACCAACGGCGCAACGGCATCGTGGCGCGTGTCATAGACAACCAGACTGTGCCCGGCCTCAAGCAACCGCCGCGCCATTGGTCGGCCCATGTTGCCGATCCCGATGAAGCCAATTTCCATTTCCTTCCCCTCCGCTACCGGTCTGACTTTGCCGTAGCAGCCAATGCGGGTCACGCAAGGCTGGGCTACGCGAAAATCATGGCATCTTTCATTTACGCGCCTTATTATAAGCTACCTTATTATAAGGTATGTTATAGGAACTATTGTCCATGCCTACGCTCTCCGCAAATCGAGAATTCGCTTTCAGAATCATGGATGTAGCGCGACTGCTGCGGACCTACGCCGACCAGCGTGCGCGTCATTTCGGCATGACGCGCGCCCAGTGGGCAGTGTTGGTCCGGCTGGATCGCTCCGAGGGGCTGAAGCAGTCCGAGCTCGCCGAAATCCTCGACCTGCAGCCAATCACGCTGACGCGTCTCCTCGACCGGCTCAATGCGAACGGTCTGATTGAGCGCCGCCCTGACCCGAACGACCGCCGCGCCAACCGGCTCTACCTGACACCGGCTGCCCGCCCCTTGCTCGACCGACTCGACGCGCTGGGTACGGAAATGATGGACACCGTCCTCGAAGGCATCACGCCTCAATCGGTTGTGCGCATGCTCGATGAGCTCGACGCGATTCGGGAAAACCTGCGGCGCTGCATCAGCAACACCGCGCCGCAACAAGAAGCTGTCAACGGTTAAGCGACATGAGTGAACAGCCCCGCAAAATTGTCCCGATGCCGGAAGCCAAGAAAACGGCGCCGCCTTCGCAATCGGCTCCAACCGAAAAATCCGCGGCTCGGTTGCCGTCAGGCCGCAAACGCCTGCGCATGGTCCTGCTTGTCGTACTCCCGTTGATCGCATTGGTCGCAGGTACAGTTTTCTATCTTTCAGGCGGACGCTACATCACGACCGATAACGCCTATGTCGGTGCGCAGAAGGTGCTGATCACGCCCGATATTTCGGGCAATGTGATTCACGTTGCCGTGCGCGAAGGACAGCACGTCAATCCCGGCGACGAATTGTTCGAGCTCGATCCGCAGCCCTATCGGCTCGCTTTGCAACAAGCGCAAGCCAAGCTCGCTGCTGCCCGCTCGGCATACGACAAGCTAAAGACCGTGCTCAATTCGCTGACGACACTCACCGAGCTTGCACAGAAAAACGTCGATCTCAAGCAACGCGATCTCGATCGCAAGATGCAGCTCGTCAAGTCACAAGCCGGATCCCAGGCTGATGTCGATACTGCGGCTTCCGCGATGGTGACGGCGAAGCTCCAGGCACAATTCACGAAGCAGCAGCGCGAATCGACGCTCAATCAGTTGCTGGGCAATCCCGACTTGCCATTGGATGAATTCCCCGAATATGCACAAGCGAAGGCCGCGCTCGCCGATGCGCAACGCAACCTCAGCCATACGACGGTACGTGCACCGATCTCCGGCATTGCGACACAGGTCGACAACATTCAGCTCGGCCGCTACATCGCTGCAGGAACACCCGTCTTCAGTGTCATCGACGATCAGAATCCCTGGGTCGACGCCAATCCCAAGGAAACCGACATCACGTATTTGCGCGTCGGGCAGAAGGCGACGCTCGAAGTCGACAGTTTCCCAAATCATACTTTTACCGGCACTGTCGTCTCGGTGAGCCCCGGCACCGGCGCGCAATTCTCGATTCTACCGCCCGAGAACGCGACCGGAAACTGGGTCAAAGTCGTGCAACGCGTGCCCGTGCGCATCGCGTTCGACAAGGATGAGGACACGCATTTACTCCGCGCGGGCATGAGCGTGGTGGTGAGCATCGATACCCATCACAGCCGTTGGCCGTTTGGTTCGGCAATCGCGAAGGAGGCAAAATGACCTCCGCGCACCCAACGGCAATCGCGCCGGGTGTGCGGCGCATGATGGTAACGGTATGCGCGATGACCGCCACCATCATGCAGGCATTGGATACGACCATCGCCAACGTCGCCTTGCCGTACATGCAGGGCTCGCTTTCCGCCTCGCTCGACCAGATCAACTGGGTGTTGACCTCCTACATCGTTGCCTCGGCCATCATGACGGCGCCGATCGGCTGGCTCGCCGACCGGTTCGGGCGCAAGAAGCTGTTTATCGTCTGCGTCACCGGATTCACCGTGGCGTCTTTCTTATGCGCGCTGGCGCAGAACATCGGTCAGATGGTGTCGTTCCGGCTGCTGCAAGGCATGGCGGGCGCGGCGCTCGTTCCGCTGTCGCAATCGGTTCTGCTCGATGCCTATACCCCGGAAGAGCGCGGCTCCGCGATGGCGATCTGGGGCATCGGCGTGATGCTCGGGCCGATCATGGGTCCGACGCTGGGCGCGTGGCTCACCGATAATTATTCATGGCACTGGGTGTTCCTGATCAACTTGCCGATCGGAGTCATTACCGTCGCCGGAATTCTTTTCTTTATGGAAGAAACGCACCGGCACGAGCACCTCCGCTTCGACTGGTTCGGCTTCATCGCACTGGCGGTCGGCATTGGCGCGCTGCAGTTGCTGCTCGATCGCGGCGAGCAGGTTGGCTGGTTCGACTCGTCCGAGATTTGGATCGAGGCGATCATTTCGGCGGTCGGCTTCTACTATTTCTTCGCCCATTCGTTGACGACGCCCGAGCCGTTCGTTCGTTTCGAGCTGTTCAAAGATCGAAATTTTGTGAGCGGCAGCGTGTTCATGGTGGTGATCGGTGTCGTGCTGTTCGGCACGATGGCGTTGGTCACGCCTTTCATGCAGAATCTGCTCGGCTATCCGATTCAGACTGCCGGCTTTCTGCTCGGCTCGCGTGGTGTCGGCACGCTCATCACCATGATCATTGCGCCGCGCCTCATGAAATGGTTCGAGACGCGCTATCTGATTCTCGCCGGGCTTCTGCTCGCCGGCGGCACGCTCTACTACATGACGGGTTTTTCGCTCGATACTACCCAGGAGATGATCATCGTCACCAGCATCGTCCAGGGCATCGGGCTTGGCTTGTTGTTCGTGCCGATTTCGACCGCAGCGTTCCTGACGTTGCCGGGGCACTTGCGCAACAGTGGCACATCGATCCTGACACTGGTGCGCAACATCGGATCGTCAATCGGAATCTCCATGGTTATCGCGAACCTGACCAGCAAAACGACCGAGATGCACGCGCGCCTGGTCGAGAACGTCACGCCATTCAATAACGCACTTCAGATGCCGGACGTCACCACGTATCTCAATGTGCATACCCAGGCCGGTCTCGCGCTACTCGACCGCATCGTTACACAGCAGGCTGCCATGATCGCTTATCTGAACGATTTCGAACTTATCATGATCCTGACGTTTGCGATGATCCCGCTGGTGCTCATCATCGGCTCGTCCAAGAAAAATGCACCGGGGGCGACGCAGGAAGAGGTCCACGCAATGGACTAGTGAGCCGTCGACGAACCTTGGTTATTCCGAACGCCGCGAAGCAGCGATCCAGAATCCCAGGATACGTTTGCTCTGGATTGCGGGTTCGGCCTTTGGCACGCCCCGGAATGACCGGACCTGGCAACCAGCTCTCAGCGCCGGGGTAGAAACTCCGCCCTCACCTTGTCGGTGTGCTCGCCGAGCTTCGGCACCGGACCGTAATGCCGCTCCACGCCGGCCAGTCGATAGGCCGGCGATGGCATGCTGACAGGCCCGCTTGGCGTCTCGACGGTGATGCGGCGCAAATGCGGATGCTTGCCGAGCAAAGCCGTGTCGTTCACACGCGCAAAAGCGATATCAGCAGCCTCCAGCTTTTTCGTTAGCGGCACCATATCGATTTTGGCGAACGCTCGGGCGACATGCCCATCGGTTTCCGTACGGTTTGCAACGCGTTTCGGCACGGTCGCGAACTTCGGGTCGTCGCCCAATGCCGCATTGTCGAGCACGCGTGCCGCCAGAACGCGCCATTCGCGATCGTTTTGAATGGCAATGAGGATGTCGGCTCCGTCGCGCGTCTTGAACACGCCGTACGGCGCGATAGTCGGATGCGCGAGCCCGATGCGCTTGAACGGGTTACCGCCCTCCTCGTTAAGCAACGGAACGGTCATCCATTCGGCCATGGCATCGAACATCGACACCGAAATATCCGCGCCCTCGTTGCTGCGCCCGCGCGCAAGCAGCGCCTCGAGGATCGCCTCATAAGCATTGAGCCCCGCCGCGATATCAACCACGGAAACGCCGACGCGCGCCGGCCCTTCCGGCCCGCCGGTCACGGAGGACAATCCCGATTCCGCCTGGATCAGCAGGTCGTAGGCCTTGCGCTGCGCGTAGGGCCCGCTCTCGCCGTAACCGGATATCGAGCAACAAATGAGCCGCGGGAAATCCTTGCGCAAACGCGGGATGGCAAAACCAAGTTTTGCCAGAGCACCAGGCTTCAGATTCTGAACGAACACATCGGCTTTCGCGAGCAAGGCTTCCAGCAGCGCCTTGTCCTCGTCCTTGCCGAGATCGAGCACGACCGATTCCTTGCCGCGGTTAAGCCAGACGAAATGCGCACTCTCGCCGTGCACGATGCTGTCGTAGCCGCGCGCAAAGTCGCCCTCCGGCCGCTCAATCTTGATGACTCGCGCACCAGCGTCGGCCAGGCGGCAGGTGCACTGCGGCGCGGCCACCGCTTGTTCGACTGAGACGACGAGGAGGCCGTCGAGAGGGCGAGTCATCTAGTACGAGCGCGGCAAGCCGAGCACGTGCTCGGCGAGGTAAGACAGGATCATGTTGGTCGAGATTGGCGCGACCTGATAAAGCCGCGTCTCACGGAATTTGCGCTCGACATCGTACTCCTCGGCAAAGCCGAACCCGCCGTGCGTCTGCACGCACATGTCGGCTGCTGCCCATGAGGCGTCGGCGGCGAGCAGCTTCGCCATATTCGCTTCCGCGCCGATATCCTTGCCGGCTTCGTAAAGCCGCGCCGCTTCGTGCACCATCAATTCGGCTGCGCGCATTTGCGCATACGCACGCGCGATTGGAAACTGCACCCCCTGGTTCTGCCCGATCGGCCGGCCGAACAGCATGCGTTCCTTGGCGTAAGCCGATGCCTTGTTGATGAACCATTTCGCATCGCCGATGCACTCAGCCGCAATCAAGATGCGTTCGGCATTCATCCCGGAAAGAATGTAGCGGAAACCCTGCCCCTCCTCACCGATCAGATTTTCCGCCGGCACCCGCAGATCGTCGAAAAAAACCTGCGTGGTCGCGTGATTCATCATGGTGCGGATGGGATTGATGGAGATACTGGTGCCTTGTGCGAGCCGCATGTCGACCAGAAATACCGACAAACCTTCCGTGCGTTTCTTCACTTGCTCTTTGGGCGTGGTGCGCGCGAGCAAAAGCATCAGATCGGAGTGCTCGGCACGCGATGTCCATATTTTCTGGCCATTGATGACATAGTGATCGCCTTCGCGTCGCGCCGTCGTGCGCAGCGAGAGCGTATCGGTGCCGGATGTCGGCTCAGTCACGCCGAACGCTTGCAGACGCAGACCGCCCGCCGCGATTTCAGGCAGATAGGTCGCCTTCTGTTCGTCACTGCCATGCCGCAGGATCGTGCCCATAGTATACATCTGCGCGTGACAAGCAGCGCCGTTGCAGCCCGACGCGTGCACCTCTTCGAGTATCGCCGCCGCTGCGCCGATACCCAAACCACTGCCGCCATACTCTTCCGGAATAAGCGCAGCGAGATAGCCAGCCTCAGTGAGCGCGGCAACAAATTCAGTTGGATAGGCACGCTCGCGGTCGAGCGCACGCCAGTATTCGCCGGGGAATTTCGCACACAAGGCGCGCACGCCATCACGAATTTCGGCAAAATCGTCAGTGCGCTCGGCTACATGCTTGCTCATACTTTAACCACTGATCTCGGCGCGGCCATTGTTGATCGCGACCACATCCCTTTCGACGATACGCGCGCGGAAGCTTACCACGGCACCGTCCCGCCACATCTCGGTGCGGATGGTCTCCCCTGGAAAGACCGGCGCGGAGAAACGTCCCGCCATCGCCTTTAGCCGCATCGGATCGTAGTCGCAAATCGTCTTGAGCAATGCGTGCCCGGCAACCCCGAAGGTCGCCAAGCCGTGCAAAATGGGACGTGGGAAGCCGGCTCGCTTGGCGTATTCCGGTTCGACGTGCAGCGGGTTGATGTCACCCGAAAGCCGATAGATCAGCGCCATTTCCGGGCGCGTCGGGAGGTCGCAAACCACGTCCGGCGCGCGCGCGGGAAGCGGATGCGGCTGCGGAGCCTCGCGTTTCGGGCCGCCAAAGCCACCGTCTGCGCGGCAAAACGTCGTCTGCCGCAATGTCGCGAGTATTTCGCCGCTCGCTTTATCGACCACCAGTCGTTCGGAATAGACCAGCGCTCCTTTCCCTGCGCCCTTATCGATCACATC
>DASTSG010000009.1:0-148428 GCA_035760805.1 Pseudolabrys sp. | reverse complement strand
AAGTAACCGCAAAGGACCAGGAGATGACAATGAGAGCCATCACGATTGCAATAGCATTTGCGTTCGCATTGGTGCCGCTACTCGTTGCGGCTACTCCCGCCACCGCGCGTCAGAACGACCACGCTAGTAGTGGCGTCTGCAAGAGCGGCAAGCGTGTCAACAACTTAAAAACTTGCCGCGAGAACGGCGGCAAAAACTGAAGCAATTCTATCTCATTGCCGCAATGCCCGAACATTATGACGATAGACCGCATAGCGCGCTATCGCCGCGCCGCCTTGGCGCAGGACGAAGGCGGCGAGAAGCTCGTCCAGATCGCGCCGGTCAGGTGCGACCTGTTCAACATGCTTTCGCTCAGACTGGGGTACGCCGCGACCGCACGCGTCGAAAGGCACGGCATTGCTGCTGTTGCTGACATTCCATCAATCTCCAGAACATGAAGTAACGTTCGGGATTGAGAAGCGCAGATGACGAAAAGTGTAGGGGAGGAAATTTCAACCGCGCCCGACAAACCGTTTCACGACACGAATGCCCGCCAGAACCGTCTTTGCCGGCCCCGGAAAGGGGAATTACAGCGAAAATCCTGGTGGGGCGCCCTAGGCGGCGGCCGCGATGAACACACAAAGACTATAGATCCCAAAGACTTACGTGAAATCCCGCCATCCATTTCGAAGAACGGCGTGGCTTTCGGGCAAGTCCGGAAACCGCGCTGTCACGAAACGCTGATCGACACCGAAGAAGGCACGCCAGCCGGAAGCGTTGTCGACCCCAAAACAGACCGTTTGCGATTTTGTGCGGCTGCTGTTTCCGGGTGCAGATTCAACGTCCGGCGATCGGCAGGTTGAGACAAGTTCGGGAAATGGTCCGCAATATTCCCACCCGTTGTGACGTGGACGCTACAGCCGCCTGCCCGTTCAATCGCTATGGTGCGGTATACGAGACAGTCGAACCGCGAGTGTTTGCGATGATGGGCCACGTGGTGAGCGAAGGAAGGCTGCTTGCATTGAAGCCATCAGAATGGGCGATGTTATTGGTCGGTGTCTCGCTCTGCGGCTTTGCCGTGCTGCTTTTTTGAACGCTGCGCCGAGCATTGATGTTGATGGAAACAATTTTGCGATTGGGCGGCGGTGTCGGCGATCCATTCTCGCGTTATTTGGTAATGACTGCGGCGTGGGAATAATGGATAGAAAACGCGATGCATTCCCCCGGGGTGAAAGCTGGCATCGCGCTTGAAGCGCACGAAGGACATTCACGAAGAGAAAACGCCGCTTGACAAAATAGCATCAACTTGCGTGCATTTTGTTTCGTCGATTCGGCCATGTAAGACTTATTGTCTCGCGTGAGACTCCTTTACATTGTAAAATTGTACGAGCCGCGACCGCAGGGGGGATGGCATGGCTTGCAATTGCCAAAGATTGTTTTTGGCCGGATGCAGCATCGTCGCGTTACTTGCTGCAATGCCGACAAAGTCGATAGCAGGCGCCTTTGCGATCCGCGAACAGAGTAGCTACGGGCAAGGTGCCGCATATGCCGGCATTGCCGCAGGAGGCTCTCTGTCCGCGATGTTTTGGAACCCGGCGACAATGACGCAAATTCCGGGGCTGCAGAGCGAGATCGTTGCGACCGGCGTCTTTCCCTATTCCGTCAATTCGCCGCGCGCCGGCAGCACTTTTTTCGGGCTTGGCGGCACCAGTAACGTGGGCGATACGACACTTGTGCCCTCGGGCTACACATCCTGGCAAATCAACGACAGCCTGTGGCTTGGCGTGTCGTTCAACGCCCCATTCGGATTGTCCGAACATTTTCCGGATGTTTGGGCAGGACGAAATTACGCGGAAGGCGCAAGCCTGCGAACGTACAATGTGACCCCAAGCGTCGCCTATCGGATAAACAACTGGATCAGCGTCGGCTTCGGCGTGCAGGTTGAATACGCGCACGCCAGCCTCAGCACCGGGCTTCCGACCGCACTCGGCGACGTCCTCAATGTCAGGGGCAATGGCTGGGGGTATGGGGTTACGGCCGGCGTCACGGCGAAACCTACGCCGACGACCACAATTGGACTCGGATGGCGCTCAGGAATTAATCAGAAAATCGATGGCAGCATGGCGCTTCCTGGAGGCGTCCTTTTTGCCCCGCCCTTCTCTACCCCGGGCGGGGTGAGCACCACCATCGACCTGCCCGACGTCGTTTCATTGGGGCTGCGACAGAAGATCAATCCGCAACTGACATTGCTGGGCACGGTCGAATGGTCGAACTGGAGCCGAATTGGAACATCAAACGTTATTCAGTCGAATGGAGCGCCGGCAACGGTGCTCGCCGGCCTCGGCGGCGGCGCGGTCACCTTACCGTTCCAATACCGCGACGGCTGGTTTTTCTCGGTCGGCGCGGAATATCAATGGAATGACGTGTTAACGTTGCGGGGCGGCATAGGCTTCGAGCGATCGCCCGTCAGCGATCAGGTGCGCACGCCGACTGTGCCCGACAATGACCGCACTTGGCTTTCCGTAGGCTTCACGTATCAAATCACGAAGGCTGCCGCGATCGACCTCGCCTACTCGCATCTGTTCGTCAAAGATACCTCAATCAACATATCGGCAGCTTCCGGCAATCCGTGGTTCAATGGCGTGACCTACATCGGCGGAATCGACTCGCACATTGATCTTGTTTCACTCGCTTTGAAGTACCGCTGGAACTAAGGGGCCTGCTACGCATCAGCTCTGCCATTAGCTGCCCCATACTGCCGGTATGGCTAGGCTACCAACTGATTCTTGACGGCGGTTCCGGCAAGCCACTCGCGAATGGCCGCGCCGCTCATAGGCGGGCCAAAAAAATGACCCTGTCCCTGGTGGCACCCTTGGGCGCGCGCGAGTCTCATTTGCTGCTCCGTTTCAATTCCTTCCGCGACAACGATCTTGTCGAGCCCTACTCCGAGACTCGCGATAGCCTCGACGATCGGCCGCGCATCGTGGTGCTGACCGAGGTCGCGCGTAAACGACTGGTCTATTTTTATTTTGTAAAATGGAAATTTGCGCAGATAATTCAGCGAAGAATACCCGGTGCCGAAGTCGTCGAGCGATATCGAGACGCCAAGTTCCTGCAATTCGCCCATCATTCGCAGCGTGGTCTCGCACTCCTCCAGCAGGACGCGTTCCGTTATCTCCACCTCCAGACGGCTCGCCGGCAGCCCCGATTTGGCCAGGGCGGATGCGACGTGTAGCGTAAGCGAATTATCCTTGAACTGCATAGGCGATAAATTGACCGCCACCGTTATATTGTTCGGCCACGCCGCGGCTTCGGCGCATGCGTGAGTGATGACCCATTCTCCGATCGGAACAATCAGGCCGGTCTCTTCTGCAACAGGAATAAATATGGATGGCGGCACCTCTCCAAGCCGCGGATGAAACCAGCGCAGAAGGGCCTCGCACGCCGCGACGCGGTTGTTATTGAGATCCACCAGCGGCTGAAAGTACAATTGAAATTGCCCCGATGCTAAAGCCTCGCGCAAATCAAGCTCGAGCGCGCGGCGTGCGTGTGCTGCCGCTTCCATCTCCACTGCAAAAAAGCAATGCTTGCCGCGCCCGCTGTTCTTGGCGGAATAGAGCGCCATGTCCGCTTTCTTCAGCAACTCGTCTGCATTTCGACCATCAGCCGGCGCCATGGCGATGCCGATGGAAGCGCCGATGTCTATCCGTTGTCCGTCGATATCGAACGGTTCGCCAATTTCGGCTCCAATGCGCTGGGCAAGCCAGCTCGCGTCTTCGGTGCGCGGCGCACCCGCCTGCAGGATGACGAATTCGTCGCCGCCGAAACGCGTGATCGTATCTGACGGTCCAACAAGGTTGCCCAAGCGATGCGCAACCTGTCTGAGCAGTTTGTCGCCGGTCGGGTGCCCGAGCGTATCATTGACAGATTTGAATCGATCAAGATCGATCAAATGAATCGCGAATTGGCTTTCTTTGTTGTCGACCTCGGCCAGCAAGCAACCGATGCGTTCATGAAACTGCGCCCGGTTAGCAAGACCGGTGAGATCGTCATATTTCGCAAGATGTGCAATTCGTTCTTGCGCATTCCTCCGGTCGGTGACGTCCTCAAGGATAACAACCGCGCCGCCGTCGGACATAAGGCGTCGCGACAAGGCCAGCGTTCGTTTGCCATCGGGTGAGATATGAATCTGGTCACGTTTGTCTTGTCGAAAACTGCGTGCCAATTCTCTGAACAACATCTTCAAGGTACGCGCGTCGCGCTTGCCGGCTTTGATCCCGTACCGGAGCAACCGCGAGATATGGGTGCCGACCTTAATCGGTATACCTTCCAGATTGAGCAATTCCAGAAATCGGCCGTTCCAGACCTGCAGACGGTCCTTCTGGTCAAGCATGCAGAGGCCATGCGACATGTTATTGAGAGCGACATCGAAACGTGTGGCCTGCTCTTCAAAGCGCGCAGCGAGCGCAGCCTCTTTACGCGTCATTGTCAGCGCTTGAATGATAACGTCGCGGCTGCACAGCGTGATGTCGACCATTCCATATATGAACATCAACACCACGATACCGAGCGCCTTGTGCACGAGGTTCGGGTAAATTAGCAGCGCCACTGCCATCGGCAATGCACAGAGGGCCAATTGGCCGAGCGCTATAAATGGCCGGCCTGCATTGCGGCCGGCAATTGCGGCCGCGTAGCCCGCCGACGTCGTCGTAACAATCATCTGGAGCGAGGCGTCTGCTGTTTCGCTGATAGTCAGCCAGCACAACATGCCGATCAAAGCTGAAAACCCCCACGCCCCGTATTCATAAACCCGCTCCCAGAGTTTGGTAGCGGAACAATCAGCTCTGCTCTTTTTATAAAGAAGCGCCGAAACAACACGCACCAGTCCGACGAAGAGGATGGCGGCGGAAATCCCCATGATCCATCGGTCGCCGATGCTCAATGCAACGGTTGCGCCGATGATTGAACATGCCAACGCGCCTACCAAGAGCGAGGATACAGGCGCAAAAAGTGACTCAACGAGCGCCGCTCGTATCTCCAAAGGGAGTCCGGCGTCTATCCTTCGCGTGTCGATGAGTCTGCGCAGCAGCATTGGCGCCCACAAAATCTGCGGAAGCCAGTACCTATAACGACCATTTTCCGAAAAATGGTGAAATCCTGCCTCGGACTACATTTCCTGCTGAACAACCGAATAATGGCGGCTGGCGAACTTACATAAAATGCGTCGCAATTTGCGGCGCTCAATATCGCGGGCGTGGCGCTCTCAGATCTGTTTATGGTTAATGCGCATCGGCCGATATTTTCCCGAAGAAATCTGAAGAACAGCACAGACGGCGCGTGGCCCTCGAGGTCGATCTCGACTGTTTGCGATTGTCCGAACGCTTCCCTTTTGTTAAGGTAAAAAAAGCGTTAAGCGTTTTGTGCAATGTCGATGTTGGCGGTATCGGAAGGCCTATCATTTGTTTGGACTGGCGGGCGCCTTGTGCCCTCTGCTGTGGCCGATATCGGCACAGCTCTTAACGTCACCGACAGCAGCGAGGCCGATGCCAAACGGCTGTTTGAATTGGAGCAGCTTGAGGTCTCCTGGGAACAGCCAACCGCAACGCTATGGACATTTATGCGCCCGCGAGGGCGCCCAAGCTACAACGCAGCGTTGCTCGATGACTTCCACGCCTGGCAACGCGGAATCGTGGCGTCGTTCGCAAATCGCCCCAACGATCTTCAGTATCTCGTCCTGGGCTCCCGTACGCCCAACGTGTTTAATCTCGGCGGCGACCTCGATTTGTTTGTCGAAAAAATACGCAACAGAGACAGGCAATCGTTGATTGCCTATGGCCAATCCTGCGTACGCATCCTGCACCGCAACATCAATGCGCTCGGGCTTCCGATCATAACGATAGGTCTGGCGCAAGGCGATGCTCTCGGCGGAGGATTTGAATCGTTACTGTCGTTCAACGTCATCATTGCCGAGCGCGGTGCCAAGTTCGGCTTCCCCGAGAGGCTTTTCGGCCTGTTTCCGGGAATGGGTGCCTATAGTCTCGTCGCGCGGCGTATTGGCGCGGCGTACGCGGAAGAAATGATTTTGAGTGGAAAGACCTATAGCGCCGAGGAAATGCACGAGTTCGGCCTTATTCATATACTGGCCGAACCCGGAAACGGTATTGCTGAGGTATATAACTATATTCGACGCAATAAACGACGACACAACTGCAACCGCGCCGTTTACCAGGCAAGCCGCGCAGTGGCCCCAACAACACTTGAAGAACTCGATCGCATCGTTGAGATTTGGGCCGACGCATGTCTACGGCTGAGCGAACATGACCTTAGAGTCATGCAACGCCTTATTTCCGCGCAAGATCGCCTTCAGCCTATGATACAGGCTGCCGAATAACGATTTATACGATCTGCACAACGATTACCACGCGTTCTCGGTTCGTCGGACCGTATCTCCGAGAATTGGCAATACTCCCGGCTGCCGCAACAGTTGCTCAAAATAATCGATTGTCTTGATCAGCCCGTCTTTCAGCGGTGTGACCGGAGCCCAGCCCAACAAGCTTTGAGCCTTGCTGATATCCGGCTGGCGCTGGCAAGGATCGTCCGCAGGGAGCGGGCAATATACAATTTTCGAGCGTGACCCGGTAAGTTCTCGAACAATCGTTGCCAATTGCAGTATCGAGCACTCGGCAGGATTGCCGATGTTGACGGGGCCGGTGACATCATCCGGCGATTGCATCAGCCGAATGAGGGCATCGATGAGATCGTCGACGTAACAGAACGAGCGAGTTTGCGAGCCATCGCCGTAAATTGTGATATCGCGACCTAGCAGCGCCTGGACGATGAAATTCGATACGACGCGGCCGTCGTGCGGATGCATGCGCGGTCCATAGGTATTGAAAATCCGGGCGACTTTGATGCGCAAACTATGTTGCCGCCAATAATCAAAAAACAGCGTTTCGGCGCAGCGTTTTCCCTCATCGTAACACGAACGAGGTCCAATCGGATTCACACGACCCCAGTAAGCCTCTTGTTGCGGGTGTACGTCGGGATCACCGTAAACTTCCGAAGTCGAGGCTTGCAGTATCTTCGCATGCACGCGCTTGGCTAAGCCGAGCATGTTGATTGCCCCGTGCACGCTCGTCTTGGTCGTTTGCACCGGATCATGTTGGTAATGAACGGGCGAGGCCGGACAAGCGAGGTTGTAGATCTGGTCGACTTCCAGATAGATCGGAAACGTCACATCGTGACGGATCAATTCGAAACGTTTTTCGCCAATCAGATGCTCTATGTTGCGCCTCGTCCCGGTAAAAAAATTATCGATGCAGATAACTTCGGCGCCCTGCCCTAACAGCCGCTCACATAGATGCGAACCCAGGAAGCCAGATCCGCCGGTGACGACAATCCGCTGTTGGAGATGCATCCTAAATCCTCATGCAAGCAAATGCCTTGGCGTTTAACGAAGCTGTAAAATTCGATCGCCACGACTTTATCGCAGATCGGAAGCGTCTCGGTACCGTCCGATCCCAAGGTGGTGAATCGACAAGTCACGTCCTGCAGCGATGTTGCGCGGAACGCTCTGACGACGGCGCGACGAAACAAAAGTTAACCGGAGCGGCTATTGCAGACCGTCAGCGGATCGCTCGGCTGTATATCAATCCCCCTTTGCCGCGGCGGCGCTGGTGCGGTCGGGGCCTGCACCTGTATTTGCCGCCTTTGCCTGCGCGCCGCTCGCAAGCACCACTGGCTTTCCCTGCGTCACCGTAATGCGCGGGCGGCTGACGGCGGCGTCGGTGTAGCGGCTGCTGAAGCGATGCAGCCCGAGATGCGTCACGGCCTGGTCGGCGCGCGCCCAAACTTCGCCTTTGCACAGCGCCTGCCAGCGATAGCAGAAGGCGAAATCGTCCGTCAGCGGAATGCCGCCGGCATCGAGCGTGTCAAAGGCGCGGATCAGCCGGTCGAGATTGCGCGCGAGCGGTGAGGTCTTTTTTGCGTTGGTGTCGTTGATGGCGGGCAGCTTCTCGAGCATGGTCGTGATGGCGTCGCGCCGGATAAGCAAGATGCCGGTGCCGATGCCCTCGACCTCGATGAAGCCCTTCTCGCGCCGCGGCGGCCGTTCGCGCAGCGGTCGGAGGATGAAGTCGTGCGCCTGCGCGATCGCGCGCTCGGGGGCAAGGCCCTTGCCCGCGGACTCAACCAGCCGCTTCAGGTCGATCTGCCGCTTGGTGTAGATGACGCCGGTCACCGGCTTGTCGAACGCGATCATGTCGAAGATGAGCTGTGGCTCGAAGCCCATGTCGGCATCGACAAACAGCAGATACGGATCGTCGCTCTTGTCGTACCAATGCGTCAGCAGGAAATTGCGCGAGTCGGTGACATAGACATACGAAATCACCGACTGATGCAGCGTGCCGCCGCGCTTCATGACGGCGCTCTGGAGCTGCAGCAGGCTTTTCACGTACGGCGTGTAGAACATCTCGCCGTACGCCGGCGTGGCAACGGTAATGTTGGTCACAGGCGCGCTCCCCCCTATTGCGGCAGGACGATTCTAGCGAAACCCGGCGCGTACAAGGGCAGATTTGGACACAACGGAAGGCAAGAAATCCCCGCGGCAAACCGGTTGCGCTGCGACGATCGACCCGGATCAGTCCGCGTGGGCCAGTGCGTCGTCGATCAGCTTGCGGCAGGCAGCGAGTTCCTCCAGCGCCGCGCTCAGCCGCTCGCGGTCTTTATGCGTGAGGCCGACCGACTCGACCTGCGGCGGCGCACCGGTGAGCTGCGGCTCACGACGCTCCACCCCATCGACTTCGTCGAAATCGCGACCAGCTGGCGAAGGCAACGGCCCGCTCGAGCCAGCCTCACCATTCGCTGTCAGTTCGAAACCTTCATCTGTCCCGGCATGCTCGCCGTTCTCGGCGCTGAACGGCGGCGGCTGCCGAGCGCCCTCACGCCAGACGCCCTCGACAAATCTGGATCCCTGGTCGCGCAAGATGCGCTGGACCCCGCGAATTGTGTAACCCTCGCCATAAAGCAAATGCCGGATGCCGCGCAGCAGATCGATATCGGCGGGGCGATAGTAGCGTCGGCCGCCGCCGCGCTTCATCGGCCTGATTTCGCGGAAGCGGCTCTCCCAGAAGCGCAAGACGTGCTGCGGAAGGTCGAGCTCGTCGGCAACTTCACTAATGGTACGGAAAGCGTCCGGCGCCTTGTTGTCCAAAGCCGCACCTCCTCAAGAAGGGTGAACGCTGACGCGTTACGCCAGGGAATCAGGACGACGTGTGCTCAGCACCGCCGTTGATGCGATGCTTCAAGATCGCCGACGGCTTGAACACCATCACGCGGCGCGGCGAAATCGGCACTTCTTTTCCCGTCTTGGGATTGCGCCCGATTCGCTGGCCCTTTTTGCGCACGACAAACGAGCCAAACGACGACAACTTGACGGTCTCGCCGCGCTCAAGGCAGTCGGTGATCTCCTTGAGCACCATCTCCACGAGAGCCGCCGATTCCGTTCGGGAAAGGCCGACCTTTTGGTAAACGGCCTCGCACAGATCCGCACGCGTAACTGTCTTTCCGGTCATCTCCTGCCCCCGCCAGGCCCACTCTCGGCGAAGATATCCCGCTGAATTATCAGGATATTAGCTTGATACAAGCGGGTCAACCCGGGACGTAGGAGAATATGAAAGCCGGCGCCGATCACCAGCGCAGAAGCGACGCACCCCAAGTAAAGCCTCCGCCCATTGCCTCGAGCAACACCAGATCGCCCTTTTTGATGCGGCCGTCCTTCACCGCCACGTTAAGCGCGAGCGGAATAGACGCCGCGGACGTGTTTCCATGCTGTCCAACAGTGGTCACCACTTTTTCCGGCGCGATACCGAGCTTGCAAGCGCTGTCGTCGATGATGCGCTTGTTCGCCTGATGCGGAACGAACCAGTCGATATCCGCAGCCGTATAGCCGGTGGCGCGAAACGCGTCTTCGATAACGTCGGTAATCATGGCAACCGCGTGTTTGAAGACGGCTCGGCCTTCCATCCGCAGGTGCCCGACCGTCTGGGTCGAAGACGGGCCGCCGTCGACGTAGAGCTTTGCCTTGTGCCGGCCATCGGAGCGCAGGTGCGTCGTCAGGATTCCTCGGTCCTCTCGGGTTCCGGGTTGCTGTTGTGCCTCAAGCACCACGGCCCCGGCCCCGTCGCCGAACAGGACGCAAGTGGTACGATCGGACCAATCCAGAATCCGTGAGAACGTCTCCGCGCCGACCACCAGCGCCCGCTTGTAGGTACCGGTGCGCAGCAATCCGTCGACGGTCGCCAGTGCATACACGAATCCGGAGCAGACGGCCTGCAGATCGAAGGCGGCGCCGCGGGTAAGCCCCAGCCCGTTCTGCACCGTTACTGCGCTCGCCGGAAACGTGTTGTCGGGCGTCGACGTGGCCAGCACGATCAGGTCGATCGTCTGCGCATCGACGTGCGCGTTCGCGAGAGCTGCCCGCGCGGCGGCAATCGCAAGATCGGAGGTCACTTCGTTATTTGCCGCGATATGCCGCTGATGAATGCCGGTTCGCTGCACGATCCACTCATCGGACGTGTCAATGGTGCGCGCAAGATCGGCATTCGTGACGACCTTCTCCGGCAGATAGCTGCCGCAGCCCAGCACGACGGAACGCAAAACGGTCACGAGCGTGCTCCGCAGGCGGCACGCGTTATCGTGCTATTGCGGTCGCGCGCATGCGACTGGGCAATCTTCGCAAGCAGCTCATAGCGCACCATGTCATAGGCCATATCGATCGCGGCGGCAAAACCTTCGGCGTCCGTGCCGCCATGGCTCTTGATCACGATGCCATTCAGCCCGAGAAAAACACCGCCGTTCGATTTGCGCGGGTCCATTTTCTCGCGCAACGTCCGGAATGCCTGCCGCGCCAGCAGGTAGCCGAGCTTCGCCTGCCAGGTCCTGCTCATGGCGCTTTTGAGATACTGACCGAGCTGACGAGCGGTGCCCTCCGCGGTCTTAAGGGCAATATTCCCGGCAAACCCCTCTGTCACAACCACGTCCACGGTACCTTTTCCGATATCGTCTCCTTCCACAAAACCGACATAGTCGAAATAGGGGGATTCGCCCTCGCGCAGGATTTGACCGGCCTGGCGGACTTCCTCCAGCCCTTTCACCTCTTCCACGCCAATATTGAGCAGCCCCACCGTCGGCCGTTCGATGTCGAACAGCACGCGGGCCATCGCGCTACCCATGGCCGCGAGGCTGACGAGATGATCGGCATCCGCGCCAATCGACGCCCCGACATCCAACACGATCGATTCGCCCTTCAGCGTGGGCCATAAGGCGGCGATGGCGGGCCGCTCGATCTCGGGCAGCATCTTGAGATTGAAGCGCGCCATCGCCATCAGCGCGCCCGTGTTACCGGCTGAAACTGCCGCGTCGGCTGCGCCTTTTTTCACGGCGTCAATGGCCAGCCACATCGACGATTTCCAGCGTCCATAACGCAAAGCCTGACTCGGCTTGTCGTCCATCCGGATGGCCACCTCGGTGTGAACAAGAGAGGCATTGGTCCTAAGTTTCGGATGCTTCTGAAGCGTCGGCTCGACGGCTGACCGGTCACCAAAGAGGGAGAATTCAATATCAGGGTGGCGGGTGAGCGCGATTTCGGCGCCCGGAATAACAACCGGAGCCCCGTAGTCGCCGCCCATAACATCCAGCGCGATGCGGACCTTATCGGACATAAACCGACCTTGGCAGTGTGGGTGGGAATACGAGAGGCCCACTGCCGAGCCCGCAAGCAGCATCCAGGACCATACCCGGTCGCGCCAGAGAAAAAAACCGGGTGTGAAAATCCTTCGATGTGGCTTTGCCGTTCACGATTTTCCGCGCGCCGAGCGCTTGTTTTTGAGGACCTCGAGCGCCGCAAACGGGTGCGAGCCGCTCTCTTCACTTGCCGGCGGCGCAAATTGTGCACCGGATTTGCGTGGATAGGGGTCGATTCCAAGCAACAGAAATTCGGCCGCGAGCGCGCCAAGATCGATGACCCCGTCAACCAAGGGTTCGGGACCGTCGTCGTCCGATCGCGCGGTCTTGGCCCCTGCGGCTCCGCGCGTATCAGCCGCACCAGGAGCGAACAACAAGTCTATCGTCTCGCTGATCTCGTTTTCGATGGGCTCAAGCGTCACCACGCATGTTTGGCCAACACGAGCACGAACCTCGCCGTTGACGTGCACGGAACGCCCCTGCCTCTCGAGATCAAACTTGGCGACCAAATGCGGCAGACTGCGCAACCCTCCAACTTCCGCGAGCGTGTTGCGCACGGCTTCCGGCGCATCAAGATCGACATGTTCGCCGGTTTCCGGAATATCCTCGACCGCAATCGGAACACTCCACGGCTGTTCAATAACCTTCATATATCAAGCCCTTATGGCCTCAATTTCATTCCTTTTCTCAGGGTCCGGAAACCGCACTATTCCCGACTCGATGGCATCATAGCCTTGTTCAAAAAGGACACGTATCGCATCACCCATATATGCCGCAATCCGATCAGCCGCGAGCGGACGGGCTGGATTGCTTGCGACGTTGCGGATGACGGCCTCTATCAAGGCCTGTCCGGTTCCGGCCGCCAACGCGGCTTCGTAAGCCTGCAGAGCGCCGTAAAACGCCGCACCGATGCGCTTCATTTTCTTGGGGACGGCCAGATCACCGACGCCCATTTCCCGCAAATTATGGTCCATGTCGAGGCAAAACAGGTCAAATACGCGCTGGCCCAGCGTACGCCTCTCTGCGGGTTCCGCAGCAAGGCGGTGAAAGAGCAGCGTCAAATGAAGCACGATCAGATCAAAACGGCCGTTGACAGTATCGGCAACGCCATAGTCTCGATAAAAACAAGGCAATCGCGCCTGCGTCACGATCGTGCCATAGAGGATGGAAATGGTGTCTGACCGCGGGTTGCGGCGAAGGAAGGACCAGATCATCGGCGTGTTTGTGGGTGACAGCGGCTACGCCGCCGGGTACGTCAACGCGTCCACCGATGCAAGACCGAAATGAAGCCCTCCTGTGATCGTCCAGTATCGCCGTCGATGACGCGATCCCACTCCCGCCGTGATTTGATGAAGCCGGCAGTCGCGCTGGGACTCTTTCTGCTCGTCGCGGGATGCACCCAGTTCGGCGAAACCTTGCAGCGGGGCTACGTCCTGCCAGAAGGGGCGCTCGAACAAATTCCAATCGGGGCTACACAAGAACAGGTTCTTATCGTCCTTGGCACGCCTTCCACCATCGCCACGGTGAACGGCGAAGCTTTTTACTACATTTCCCAGAAGACCCGGCGGGCGGCAGCATTCCTCCACTACAAGGTCGTCGACCAACGCGTCATTGCTGTTTACTTCAACAAGGATCGCCGTGTTGTGCGGCTTGCAAATTACGGTCTCAAGGACGGGAAGATTTTCGATTACGTGTCGCAGACCACACCGACGGGCGGGCAAGAATTGAGTTACCTGCGCAGCTTGTTCAAAGGTCTTCAGTTCGCGCTATAGCGGCGGACGAACGTAAGAAAGGCCCGGCTTTCGTCCGGGCCTTTCTTGTCTTTGATCGGCTCTTCCGTCAGTGCGCCAGCACGGCCAGGAGCAACAGCGCCACGATATTGGTGATCTTGATCATCGGATTCACCGCAGGGCCTGCCGTGTCCTTGTAAGGATCGCCGACGGTATCGCCCGTCACCGCGGCCTTGTGTGCTTCCGAGCCTTTGCCGCCATAGTGGCCATCTTCGATGAACTTCTTCGCGTTATCCCAGGCACCACCGCCTGATGTCATCGAGATCGCAACAAAAAGCCCGGTGACGATCACGCCCAGCAGCATCGCGCCGACAGCCGAGAACGCTGCCGATTTGCCCGTCGCACCGCCGCCGGCAACGACATAGATCACGAAGTAAGCGACGATTGGCGACAATACCGGCAAGAGCGACGGAACGATCATTTCCTTGATCGCCGCCTTGGTCAGCATGTCGACGGCGCGGCCGTAATCAGGCTTATCCTTGTACTCCATAATGCCGGGTTTTTCCCGGAACTGGCGCCGCACCTCCTCGACAATGGCGCCGGCCGCACGACCGACGGCGGTCATGCCCAAGGCGCCGAAGAGATAGGGCAGCAGCCCTCCAAACAGAAGCCCGACAACGACGTATGGATTGGTCAACGCGAAGTCGAGCTTGATGCCCTGGAAGTACGGATGCTGTGCTGCCTGACGCGTGAAAAAGCTCAGATCCTGATTATAGGCCGCAAACAACACCAGCGCGCCGAGGCCGGCCGAGCCAATCGCGTAACCTTTGGTGATGGCTTTGGTCGTATTGCCGACCGCGTCGAGCGCGTCGGTTGACTTGCGCACTTCCTTCGGCAACCCGGCCATCTCGGCAATGCCGCCTGCGTTGTCCGTGACAGGGCCGAACGCGTCCAACGCAACCACCATGCCGGCCAGCGCGAGCATGCTGGTGACGGCAATCGCGATACCGAACAATCCAGCCATGCCGAAGGCGACGAGAATGCCCGCGATGATGACGAGCGCCGGCAGCGCGGTCGCTTCAAGCGAAATGGCCAGACCCTGAATGATGTTCGTGCCGTGGCCGGTGACGGACGCAGCCGCGATCGACTTCACGGGGCGGAAGTTGGTGCCGGTATAGTATTCGGTGATCCAGATGATGAGACCGGTCACGACGAGCCCGGTGATCGCGCAAACATAAAGTTGCATGCCGGTGTAGGGCACACCGTTGATCGCGCCGAAGCCCACAAGGGCGTGGGTGACATAGGCAATCGCAAACAGCGAAAGAATCGCCGACGCGATAAAGCCCTTGTACAGCGCGCCCATGATCGACTGGCTGGCCCCGAGCCGAACGAAAAAGGTGCCAATGATCGACGTAATAATGCAGGCTGCGCCGATGCCGAGCGGATAGGTCATCATATCCAGAAGCACGGGCGTGCCCGCAAAGAAGATCGATGCCAGCACCATCGTCGCCACCGTCGTGACCGCGTAGGTCTCGAACAGGTCGGCTGCCATGCCGGCGCAATCGCCGACATTGTCGCCGACGTTGTCGGCAATGGTCGCCGGATTGCGTGGATCGTCTTCCGGAATTCCCGCCTCGACCTTACCGACCAGATCGCCGCCGACGTCGGCTCCCTTGGTGAAAATGCCTCCTCCGAGACGGGCAAAGATCGAAATCAGCGAGGCGCCGAAGCCGAGCGCAACCAGAGCGTCGATAACGGTGCGGTCGTTAGGCGCAAGCTGAAGATGCGCCGTAAGGAACAGGAAATAGGCCGAGACGCCGAGGAGCGCGAGGCCAGCGACGAACATGCCCGTAATCGCGCCCGATTTGAACGCGAGCTCAAGTCCGCCGGCAAGCGATCCAATTGCGGCCTGTGCCGTCCGCACGTTGGCACGCACCGACACATTCATGCCGATGAAGCCGGTCGCACCCGAAAGAATCGCGCCGATTGCAAAGCCCGCGGCAACGAGCCAGCCGAGGAAATAGCCAAGCAGCAGGAAAATGACAATTCCGACGATACCGATCGTCGTATATTGCCGCTTGAGGTACGCCTGCGCACCTTCACGTACGGCAGCCGAAATTTCCTGCATTCGTGCCGAGCCGGCATCAGCCCGCAGCACGGATCCGATCGCCCAAATTCCGTAGAGTATCGCAAGCACGCCACAGCCGACGATCATCCACAATGTCGTCATCGTGATTAAACCTCGATTTGTTTTTGGAGCTGGCAGGACTGTCCCTGGCCGGCGCCTGAACGTCGAGGATGGCCGCTTGAAGGCGCTTCACCCCGACCGGGAAAGCGGGACGGATATAGCCAAAAAGAGTACCGCAAAGCAACGCCGGAAAATACGTTCGGCGTCGCATAAGTGAACCGGCGCTGTGGCTTACATTGCGGAAACGGGCTGTTTCAGCCGCTGCCAGAGCAGCAGCGCGCCGGCGGCGGCAATAACAGGGAAAATCATTTCATTCACAGCGGCCCAGCCCAGTTTGCTGAGTAATTGTCCCGATCCGAAGGACGAAACGGCCATGGCTCCGAAGACCAGAAAGTCGTTGAACGCCTGCACCTTGTTCCGCTCCTGTGGCTTGTGACAGGTTGTCACCATCGTGGTTGCGCCAATAAAGGAGAAATTCCACCCGATTCCGAGCAGCGACAGCCCAATCCAGAAGTGCGCCACGCTGATGCCGGACAATCCGATGATTCCCGTCAGTGCGATGAGGCATAGACCGAGCACCGTGACGCGCGGCGAGCCGTAGCGGGCTATCAATGCACCGGTGACAAAGCTCGGCGCATACATCGAAAGCACGTGCCACTGGATGCCGAGGGCGGCATCCGCCACGGAATGGCCGCAATCGACCATCGCAAGCGGCGCAGCCGTCATCACCATGTTCATCATCGAATAACTTGCAACTCCGCAAGCGACCGCCACCGCGAATCGGGGCGTGAGCACGATTTCGGAAAGCCGCCTGCCCTCGTCTCTTCGGCCAGCAGCGGGCGATGGGGTTTTCACAAATGTCAAAACAGCTGCGGCAACGAGGGCGCAAGCCGATTGGCCGAGATAGCTCGCTGCAAACAGGTGAGGCGTCAGCAAGTCTTTGGTGTGAATGACGAGCTGTGGTCCCAGCACTGCCGCAAACACGCCCCCAGCCAGAACCCAAGAGACGGCTCTTGGCCTGAAAGCCTCACTCGCAGTATCGGCGGCAGCAAACCGGTACGATTGATGGGCGGCAGCATAAAAGCCGCCGCAGAACGTGCCGGCGAGCAGCAGCCAGAAATCGCCTTGCACGACCGCGAAGCAGGAAATCAGGCCGGCGATCACGCCGGCCGCAGCGCCGGTTTGCAGAGCAGCCCGCCGTCCGAAATTGCGCGCGAGCGCCCCGATCGGCAACGTGCCGAACCACATGCCGAAAACCATGAAGGTCACCGGCAAGGTCGCGAGCCCTTTATCCGGGGCGAGAACGGCGCCGACGATGCTGGCCGTGCTGACAATGACAGTCGTATTGCCGCCGGAAAGGGCCTGCGCGATTGCCAGGATCGTGGCGTTCCGGCGCGCGAGGTCGTCGTTGACGTGCGTTTCGCCGATGGGCTGCGCCAGTACCGACATAAAAGCCTTTCCTGCCGACCGGCCCTTTTACGCACCGGCTGCCGTTAGAACCAGCCTCGAAAACGCAGTGGTGGATTGCCTCAATGCGGCTCGTCGAATTTCCAGGCTCCCGGATGACGGACGACGGCGTTGCGCGCATCGGCCACCGAACGGGCGCCGATCTGCCCCAACGAGGATCGCAGCTCATCGATATAGAGATCGATAAGATGGGCCGGTCCGTCGTCGCCAAGCGCGCCCAATGCCCAGAGGAAGCTTTTTCCGGCAAAACCGGCTTCAGCACCGAGCGCCAATGCACGCATGACGTCCTGGCCGCTGCGAATGCCGCTGTCGAGCACCACGGTGGCCTTTTTCCCGACTGCGCTGACGATCGCCGGCAGCACATCAATGGGAGGAACAAGCGCTTCAATCTGGCGGCCGCCGTGGTTGGAAACCCAGATGCCTTCGATGCCCATCGACACGGCTTTTTCCGCGTCGGCCGGGTGCAGGATGCCTTTCACCAGCATCGGCCCTTTCCACTTGTCGCGATAGCGGGCGACCTCCTCCCATGAAAACACGCCACCCATGTTTTTGCGCGCAAAGGCGATCACATCGTTGGTGCTGGCGTGCTCGCCGACATACTGCCGGATGGTCGCAAACCGCGGATAGCCATGGCGCAAGAGCGCAAGCAGCCATTTCGGCCGCGCAATCATTTCACGGATCATTCGCGCATTCGGATGAAATTCGCGACCCAGGCCGGCGTAGGCCTCGCGCGAGCGCGTCGTGCGCACGGGCACATCGAGCGTCAATGCCATGACCTTTACGCCTGCGGCCGTCGCACGTTTTATGAGATCGAACCCGATCGCATGGTCGTTTTGATAGAAGCGGTAAAGCTGGAGCCAGAACACGTCCGGCGCGACCTTGGCGACCTCTTCGATCGTCGCACCGCCCGCCACGCCCAACGTGTAAGGAATACGCGCGCGCTGGGCTGCTTTGGCGAGCAGCAAGTCTGCACCGGGCCACACCAGTGACGGTCCGCCCATCGGCGCGATGCCGATCGGAGCTGCGTAACGGGTTCCGAACAGCTCCACATCAATAGGGGGCACGTCCGTGATTCCGCCGTAGCGCGGCACGACCTTTATCGAGTCAAAGGCGGCCCAGTTATGCATAATGCCGACATCGGCGCCCGCGCCCGTGTCGCCATATTCGTAAGAGAACAGCGGAATATTCCGCGGCGCCGCCCGACGCAAAAAGGCGGACGTCGGATAGAGCTTGTAGTGCTTCTCGAAATTGACGCCGATCCCATGCGGCAGGTGCACGTGCTCTTTTTTTGCCGTCATGTCGTGCATGGTATTTCCCCGATTTCAGTTGCCGGCAATTTATAGCCTCACTGAAAGCCCGCGTCTTGCCGTTTTCAAAAGTGGCTGAAGGAAGATGAGCTGAAGACTAACGGTCTGCCGTCGGGTGCAGTGAAGCGAACCCCCTCACCGGCAGCGACCTTGCCGATCGCGGTCAGGGGAATACCGGCCGCTCGCGCCGCAGCATGGAGCATTTCCACCTTTGCCGGCGCAACCGTGCAGACGATCTCATAATCGTCGCCGCCGGTGAGAACGGTTTCCAGCAGCTCTGGATGGCGCGTGAGTGCGGCCCGCGCCGCTCCTGAGAGCGGAACCTTCGCCGCCTCGACTTCCGCCGCCACGCCCGAGGCGCGCGCGAGCTTGCGCAAATCGCCAGCAAGACCATCCGACACGTCCATTGCCGCGGAAGCGCACGCGCGAATGCCGTCGGCCAGCCTGTTACGCGGCTGTGGCATGAGATAGCGCGCAAGCAGGTGTTCGCGCTGCGCCGAACTCAGCTCCCAATTGCCGCCGTTGCGGAGTTGAAGGCCGAGCGCAGCGTCGCCGATCGTTCCGGTCACCATGACGACGTCACCGGGCTTGGCGCCGGCACGCCGGACCATCGCACCTTCCGGCACAACACCGAACATCGCCACGGAAATCGTCAATGGACCGGTCGTCCGGACTGTATCGCCGCCAAACAGCGAACAGCCAAATTCGTCGGCGTCCGCTTGCAAGCCCGCGGAAAACCCGGCGAGCCAATTTTCGTCCACAGATCGCGGCAGCGCCAGCGACAGCAAATAACCAAGCGGCTTTGCGCCCTTTGCGGCCAGGTCGGAAAGATTGACGCGCAACGATTTCTGAGCGACCGCGCGCGGATCGTCGTCATCAAAGAAGTGAATTCCGCCCACCATTGCATCCGTGGTCAAAACCAGATCGCATCCCGGCGGCGCCTTGAGGATGGCGGCATCGTCGTCAAGGGCGAGAGCGCCGGCGGCCGCTGCAAGCGGTTTGAAATAGCGCGCAATCAGCCGGTCTTCGCCGGAGAGGTTTTCATTTTCAGAAGCCATCGGGCGAGCTTGCCCTTTCTCGCCGCGCCCTGAAAGAGGAGAAGCAAACGGGCCGGCAACCACCTTAAGCGCTGAACTCTGCCGGCCGTATGGACCGTCCCAGCTGATCGAGCACCGCGTTCACCATGCCCGTTTCGTCCCGGCCGGCAAAAGCCGCTGCTACATCCGCATATTCCGCAACGACGACACGGGCAGGCACGTCCCGGCGGTACTCCAGTTCGTAGACCCCGGCGCGCAACACGGCACGCAGGACGGATTCGACGCGCTTGAGCGGCCAGCTTTTCTGAAGCGCCTCGTCGATCCGTGGATCAAGCACTCGCTGTTCGCGCACGACGCCGGAAACGATGTCGCGAAAAAACGCCGCCTCCGCCGGCAGATACTGTTCGCCTTCGACCTCACGTCCGATCCAGTGGCTTTCAAATTCGGCGAAGATCTCGTTCAAGCCCGTGCCGGCGACATCCATCTGATAGAGCGCTTGCACGGCAGCGAGCCTGGCTGCGCCGCGCCGGTTTGCCTTGCGGCCTCGAGCCGCGTCCCGCCGCGCGTGCGACGCTGACATCATTTGCCGGCAAGCTCGCGCTTGAGTTTGGCCATGGCGAGCGCCGTGCGTGCTGCGGTTGCTCCTTTGTGTCCCTTGCCGCCGCCAAGCCGCGCCTGCGCCTGTAATTCTGTGTCGACAGTCAAGATGCCGTTTCCGATTGCGAGCTGGCGGTCAATCGTCAAATCCATCAGCCCGCGCGCGGACTCATTTGACACAAGCTCAAAATGATAGGTTTCGCCCTGAATGACGCATCCGAGCGCAACAACGCCGTCGTAAGGCTGCCGTCTGCGCTGCGCCGCATCGACAGCCATCGCAATGGTGCCAGGAATCTCCAACGCTCCCGGCACCGAAATGCGATCGTAGGTCGCTCCCGCCTCGTCAAGCACCTGAGTCGCTCCTTCCAACAGCTTATCCGCCAGTTGCTCGTAATATCGCGCCTCGACGATCAAAATGCGCAGTTTCTTCTCGGCGCGTCTGGGAGCGCGGCTTCTTTTTGCCATTTCGGTGTTCCTCGTTCGCCTGCGTGGTAGCAAGCGGCTCGCTTGCAAACAAGCGCTTTACGGCTTTTGTAAAATGCGCGCCACATAACGCGCGATCTGGTCGACTTCCAGATTTACGTCATCCCCGGTGCGCAGCGCGCCGAGCGTTGTCACCTTGAGCGTGTGCGGGATGATCAGCACGGAAAACGTATCGTTCTCGACCGCGTTGACCGTGAGCGAAACGCCGTCGAGCGCAACCGATCCTTTCGTCGCAATAAAGCGCGCGAGCGCGGCCGGTGCACGCAATGCAATCCGGGACATTTCCGTCATGTCCTCGCGCGCGATGACACTCGCGAGACCGTCAATGTGACCCGATACCAAATGGCCTCCTAGTTCGTCGCCGATCTTCAAAGCCTGTTCGAGATTTACCCGGGAGCCGTGTCGCCAGCGCCCGACTGTCGTCAACGACAACGTTTCGGCCGCGGCGTCGACCGCAAACCAGCGTCGGCCGTCTTCTTCGCCGGCATTAACGACCGTCATGCAGACGCCCGAACAGGCAATCGAAGCCCCTTCGACCAGCGTAGCGCGCGGATAGCGGCAAGAGATCGTGATCCGATTCAGATTGGCGGCCTGCGGCTTAACCGAGCGCACCTCGCCGATGTCGGTGACGATACCCGTGAACATCTATCCGCGCCCGAAATGTTTGAGCGTGTCGTCGCCAACCTGCTCGCTTGTCAGAAGCTGCAGACGCTTCGAGGCGGTCAACGCCTCGAGCGGCATGCCTTCAAGAGCGTCGATGCCGTCGGCACCGATTTCTTTCGGCGAGACGAATAGCATGGCTTCATCCACCAGATCAGCCGCTACAAAGCTCGCAGCGACCGTCGGTCCGCCCTCGACCATCAGCCGCGTAATGCCCTGGTCCGCGAGTACCTGTAAGACCTCGGAAAGATCGAGACAGTCGTCGTGGCTTGCAACCCGGAATACTTTGGCTCCCTTCTCCTGCAACACTTCCTCGGCAACCAGTGACGCCCCCTTCCCTGCAAACACCCATGTTGGATGTTCGCGCACGGTGGCAATGACGTAACTCGCTATCGGCGCCCGCATTCTCGTATCGAGAATAATCCGTACCGGCGAGCGGCTCAGCATTCCCGGCAAGCGGCACGTCAGGTGCGGATCGTCGGCGAGCACGGTGCCGATGCCGACCAAAATTGCGTCGCTCTCCGCACGCATCAGCGCCACACGGTCGCGTGCGGCCTCTCCCGTGATCGCAATCGGCTTGCGGCCGGCCGCTCCCACTTTGCCGTCGGCGGACGCGGCGAGCTTGAGCATCACGTGAGGGCGGCCATCACGCATGCGCGAGATGTGGCCGGCATGGAGCTGCCTCGCTTTATCAGCACCAATCCCAACCTCGACCGCGACTCCGGCCTCAATGAGCCGCCTGTGACCGGCGCCGGCCACTTCCGGGTTGGGATCCTCAAGCGCCGAGACCACGCGCGCAATGCCGGCCTTCGAAATGGCATCGGCGCAGGGCGGCGTCTTGCCGTGGTGCGAACATGGCTCAAGCGAAACGTACATCGTTGCACCGCTTGCCGCCTTCTTCGCGCGTCGCAGGGCTTCGACTTCGGCATGGGGGCGGCCGCCGGGCTGCGTCCAGCCCCGCCCGACGATCACGCCGTCCTTGACGATCACTGCGCCGACTGCCGGATTAGGCCAGGTATTGCCGAGCCCCCGTCGGCCAAGCGCCAGGGCAAGCGCCATATAACGCTGGTCATCTGCGGCAGTGTCGCTTGTTCCGTTGCCGACGCTCGCGGTCATTTTTGCGGCATTGAAACACGTTCCGTTTCCGGCGCTTCCTCGCCCGAGAGCTCATCCAGCGCCGCACGGAAGTCCTTGGCTTCGCGGAAGTTACGATAAACGGAGGCAAATCGCACATAGGCAACATCATCGAGCGCCCGCAAATGCTCCATCACCAGTTCGCCGATCGCCTCGGACGAGACTTCGCTCTCGCCCATGCTTTCGAGCTCGCGCACGATTTTCGAAACCATTTGCTCGATCCGTTCCGGATCGACCGAGCGCTTGCGCAAAGCGATCTGCACGGAGCGCATCAGCTTGTCGCGGTCGAACGGAACGCGCCGGCCGTTACGCTTGATGACGGTCAGTTCGCGCAGTTGGACGCGCTCGAAGGTGGTGAAACGGAAATTACAGGCGAGGCAGACGCGCCGACGGCGGATGACAGCTGAATCTTCGGTAGGCCGTGAATCCTTAACTTGTGTATCGAGGCTTCCGCAGCTTGGGCAACGCATCGCAGTCCCCCGTCGGCCTCATTCAAGCCTGATAGATTGGAAACCGTCCTATCAAAGATTTTACCTTCTCGCGCACCACCCCTTCGATCAGCGCATCCTCGGCCGCCTGCCTCTGCGACAGCACGTCGAGAACGTCAGCGATCAGGTTGCCGACCTGCTTGAACTCAGCAATGCCAAAACCGCGCGTGGTGCAAGCCGGCGTACCGAGCCGGATGCCGGATGTTATCGTCGGCTTCTCCGGATCGAAGGGTATTCCATTTTTGTTACACGTGATGTGCGCGCGCCCAAGTGCGAGCTCCGCCACCTTTCCGGTCAACCGCTTCGGCCGCAAGTCGACCAGGATCAGGTGGGTGTCGGTGCCGCCCGAGACGATGTCGAATCCTCTTGATTTGAGCGTTTCAGCAAGCGCCTTGGCATTTTCAGCAACATTTTTTGCATAGGCGCGAAAACTCGGCCGCAGTGCCTCGCCGAAAGCGACCGCTTTCGCCGCAATGACATGCATCAGCGGGCCGCCTTGCATACCCGGGAAGACCGCCGAGTTCAGTTTTTTCGCGATCTCCTCGTTATCCGACAGGATCACACCACCGCGCGGACCGCGCAGCGTCTTGTGCGTTGTCGTCGTGACGACATGCGCGTGCGGGAATGGCGATGGATGCACGCCTCCGGCCACCAAGCCGGAAAAGTGCGCCATATCCACCATGAGATAGGCTCCAACCTCATCGCAGATTTCGCGGAAGGCACGGAAGTCGATGATCCTCGGATAGGCAGAACCGCCGGCGATGATGATCTTTGGACGATGCTCGTGCGCGAGCCTGCGGACCTCATCGAGATCGATGCGGTGATCGTCGCGGCGCACGCCATAGGGGACAGGCTTGAACCACTTGCCGGACATGTTCACTGGCGAGCCGTGCGTCAGATGGCCTCCGGCCGCCAGATTAAGTCCCATAAAAACATCACCCGGCTGCATAAGGGCGAAGAAGACCTCGGCATTGGCGGAGGCCCCGGAATGCGGCTGCACGTTTGCAAATTTGCAGCCGAACAGCTTGGTAACTCGCTCTATTGCGAGGTTTTCGACAACATCCACGAATTGACAGCCGCCGTAGTAACGCCTGCCAGGGAGGCCTTCGGCATACTTGTTCGTCAGCACGGATCCTTGCGCCTCAAGAACAGCCCTGCTCACGATGTTCTCGGAGGCAATGAGCTCAATCTCGTCGCGCTGACGCCCAAGCTCTGACTGAACCGCTTCAGTGACCTCCGGATCGCTCTCGCGCAAATGCGCCGCAAAAAAATTCTCAAGATTGGCTGCGGGTTCGGAGGCCGCCGACATTACACTTTTTGACATCACACTTTCCTGCCGCCGTATCGTATCGGCGGTTAATTTGCTGAAATTGAAGGTTTGGCCGAATACCACATTGGCCGCTAGCAGCCAAGCGCCGCCGCAATATATGGGATTTTTCGATTGGCTGACCTGCGCAAATGGAGGCGCAACTCAACCCTTGCTGGTTGCCGCAAACCGCCCGAGCCCGTCGCGATTGTAAATGTCGTCGCGGAATTGCACGACGCCATCCTGCGTCGCCCAGGCGGTGATATAGACCCAGTGGACCGGAACAGGCTTGACCAGCCGCACATCAATACGATCGCCCGATTTGATCGCGGCATCGATGTGGTCGCGCGACCACTTGGGAGTGTCGCGCAAGAGCCAGGCCACGAGCTCGCGCACGTTCTGCACCCGCACACAGCCGGACGAATCAAAACGCATGTCGTCGGCAAACAGCGCTTTCTCCGGCGTGTCGTGCATGTAGACGCCGTACTTGCTTGGGAAGTTGATGCGCACCACGCCCAGCGAATTGAGCGCGCCCGGATCCTGCCGGAAACGATAGTTCACGGCGTCTTCGGAATACCAGTTAATCTGAGAGGGGGTGAGTTCTTCGCCGTGTGGGCCGTAGATATGGATGTGCTCGCTGGCAAGATAGGTTGGGTCCTTTTGCATCAGCGGAATGAGGTCGCGACGCACGAGCGAGACCGGAACGGTCCAATACGGATTGAAATTTACTTCTATGATCTTGCTGTTCACCTCGGGTGACGGCCGATCGATGCGGCCGACGATCGCCACATAACGGCCGACCGCGACACCATCTTCCACGGCCTCAACCTGCGCGGCGGGAATATTGACCATGACATAGCGGCTGCCGAGATTGCCCGTCAGTTGCCGCAGCCGCGTCACGTTCGTTCTGAGCTGGGAGACCCTCACTGCGCACGGAATGTTGAGACGGTCGAAGGTTTCCTTGCGCAGGATGCCATCGACCGAAATGCCATGCCGGGCCTGAAAGCGGCGAACCGCGGCCTCCACGTACGAATCGAAGACGTCGGTCATCCCGCTGTTCGCTTCGAGATCGCCGCCGGCGATGAGGCGCTTGCGCAACGGCAGGACACTTGGATGGCGATTACCGAGCCGCAGACGGTCAGTCGGCGGTACCTCTGGCCAACCGCCGTTTGCCAGAATCGTTTCGTACCGCGCGGCCGCCGCCTCGGTCGAATCGGCCGTGGCGGGCGAAAGCGTCGGCAGCGACGGCTTCGGCATATGGATCGTGCGCGAGGCGCTGTCGAATTCGTTGCCGAAATCGCGATGCTGATTCTGCTCAATCAGCGATTGAAGGATGGGATCGCCCGCGGCGCGGGCCGCGCAGACGCCCAAGCCGCTCACGAGCAAACCGCCCGCAGCGCTGCTGAGGAAACGGCGGCGATGCAAAAGGTGATCGGTTGGTCGGGAACGTCTTCCGGACATGCGCCAGCAAATTCAAGGCTTGTTGCGAACCACAGATGCACCGAAACGCGGCGCCACTTCAATGGCCTCGCATATTCGTGATTGTTGCCAGCACAAATCTGCGGAAAGCGGCCGGTCGCCTCATTATTGGCCCGAGCGGGCGATTTTGTGACGGCCTGTGAATATCACAAAGACAAAACCCCGGCCGAAGAGGCCGGGGGGAAAGTCTTCCGCCAGTACGCCTTAAAGGCGATAAAGGATCTGGTCGGTCCAGAACCGCTCAAGGCGGTGAAGCGACTTGTTCAACGTCGAGAACTCGTCCGCGTTGATGCCGCCGACCTGCTCGACCGTCTTCACGTGCTTCTGATAAAGCGCCTCGACGATGTCGCGCACCTCCGCGCCTTTCGCAGTCAACCGGATGCGGACGGAACGGCGATCGACGCGTGAACGCTGATGGTCGAGGAACCCCATCTCGACCAGCTTCTTCAAATTGTAAGACACGTTCGAGCCGAGATAATAGCCGCGCGTGCGCAACTCGCCGGCAGTCAGTTCCTTGTCGCCAATGTTGTAGAGCAGCAGCGCCTGCACTGAATTGATATCGGCCCGGCTGCGGCGATCGAATTCGTCCTTGATGACGTCGAGCAGCCGCCGATGCAACCGTTCGACCAGGGTCAAGGCTTCAAGATAGAGCGGCCTAATGTGGTCGAAGCGCGCATCGCGCTCGGCCGGTTCGGCCGTCTTTACGACGGCTTTCATGTTCGACGTCCCTTGTTATCGTTTATACTTACGCGGATGCGAGGCCCTGTCTCCCCCGCTCCAACGCGCATACCCTAAACGGGCCCTTCTAAAATGGGCTTAAATAACACCATAAACATTAGGTTTATTTGCAACGGTGAACGATTGCTTGCTTTTTCAATTCGACAGAACGCCGTTACATTTCGTTCACCTTGAATCGCCGGTCATCCGCGTACAAACCGGATGATCCCGGAAAAGTCGCGCGCGCCCTCGCCGCTTTCCACGTAACGCGAATAGATGTTCGCCGCCTCGGCGCCAAGCGCGGTGCGCGCACCTGACGCCCTGGCGGCTTCCTGCGATAACCTCAAATCCTTGAGCATCATCGCCGCCGTGAATCCGGCCTGATAATCGCGATTGGCGGGTGAGGTCGGGACCGGTCCGGGGACCGGACAATAACTGGTCAGCGACCAGCACTGGCCCGACGACTTTGAGGAAATATCGAAGAGCTTCTGATGATCGAGTCCGAGCCGTTCGGCCAGCACGAAAGCCTCAGAAACCGCGATCATCGAAATGCCGAGGATCATGTTGTTGCAGATTTTTGCCGCCTGTCCGTTTCCGGCGCCGCCGGCGTGCACGATCGTTTTGCCCATTTTCTGCAAAATCGATTCCGCTCGCGTGAAGGCCTGTGTGCTGCCGCCGACCATGAACGTCAGCGTTCCGGCGGCCGCGCCGCCGGTGCCGCCGGAAACCGGAGCGTCAAGCATCATCAGCCGGCGCTGCTCGGCTTCAGCCGCCACGGCGCGCGCCGTTTCGACATCGATCGTGGAGCAATCGATCAACAACGTCCCTTCGTTGGCATTTTCGATGATGCCGTTACTGCCGAGATAAACCTCCCTCACCTCTTTGCCCGACGGCAGCATGGTGATGATGACGTCGGCGCGCGCAGCGGCAATTTTTACGGTTTCGACCGACACGCCGCCCACGGCTGCCAGATCTGCGACGGCTGCCGGATTGACATCGACCCCCTCAACCTGATGACCGGCCTTGAGAAGGTTCTGCGCCATCGGCAGGCCCATGTTGCCGAGCCCGATGAATCCGATCCTGGCCATTTCCCGTCCTCCCTAATGCAATTATCAGGCGATCATGGCGGCTGCTCCTGCGCCGCTTTCAATGCAAGCACCAGATAAATTGCGAGCAGTGCGCCCTCACCCGCATCGATCCAACTGCCTAGCCCGAACACCTGCGGGAAAAACAGGTCGACCGCAATCATCGATGCAACCGCCGTCAACCAGATAACCGCTCCCCATGTGCTCGCGAGCCACAAGCCGACCGCAGCCACAAGATCAATGAGGGCAAAAAATATCGTCGCGGCCTGCCACGCCACGGAATGCGCTTCGAACACGTCGCCGCGCGGCACACCAATCCCGCACAGCCGCGACCAATGATAAAGGCCTTTCAGCATCGACAGCGCAGCCATCAAGCGCAGGAAAACAACCAGGCGCCGCGTCCAGCGCGTGCCCGCCGAATCGTCTTCGTGGACGGGCTCAAGCCCGGCCGTCTCATCACTGAATGCCTTGTCGCTCATGGCAGCGCCAAGTCGCCGCTTGCCGCGGGCGCAAAATAACGCTCGACCTCCGCCGCGCTCACCTGCGCGAGCTCCGAGGGCTTCCAGTGTGGTTGGTTGTCCTTGTCGACAATCACGGCGCGCACGCCCTCATAGAAATCGTGTCCGTGGACAATGCGCGAGACTATTCGGAATTCGGCCCGCATGCACGTTTCGAAATCCCACTGTTTGCCACGGCGAACCTGTTCCAAGGCGATCCTCAAACTCAGCGGCGACTTTGTGCGAATGATTGCCGCAATTTTTTTGGCCCATTCGGCATCAGCGCCGGCCGATTCCGCCTCGCGGTCGAGTGCGTCCAAAATGTCTTCGACGCGATCGTTCACGAACAACCGATCGACCGCGTCCTGCCGCAGACTGCGCGGCCGCTTTGGGGGCGCTTCGGCAAACGCATTGAGCACCGCATCGACCGGAACCGATCCACTCAAAGCGTCGAGAACTTCGGCAAAGCGCGCCGATGCGATGCGATGCGTCGCAATGCCGGCTGCCAGCGCGTCGTTCGCATCCAACCGCTCGCCTGTCAGCGCGCAATAGGCGCCTATTTCGCCCGGCATCCGGGGTAAAAACCAGGTGGCGCCGACGTCCGGAAAAAAGCCGATGCCCACTTCAGGCATGGCGAACTGGAAGCGGTCTCCGGCAACACGATGCGATCCATGCACGGATACGCCAACCCCGCCGCCCATTACGATGCCGTCGATCAGGCTTACGTATGGCTTACGATAAGCTTTGATATACGCATTGAGCGGGTATTCGTCGCGCCAAAATTGCAAGGCCTCTTCGTACCGGCCTGCGCGCCCGAGCTCGTAAAGTGCGCGAATGTCTCCGCCCGCGGAAAAGGCGCGCTCTCCTGCCGCGGTGACAATGACGCGCGTGACAGCAGGGTCGTCGGCCCAGCGTTCGAGCTGCGCACGCAGCGCACGCACCATACCGTGAGTAACCGCGTTGAGAGCCCTGGGACGATTGAGCGTAACGAGCCCGGCCGCGCCGCGCCTCTCGAAAAGGATGTCGCCGGACTCGGACATCGGGCCGGTCAATTGCCAAGCATCTGCCGGCTGACGATGAGCCGCATGATTTCGTTCGTTCCTTCGAGGATTTGATGCACGCGTACGTCGCGTAGCACACGCTCGATCGGATGGTCGCGCAGGTAGCCATAGCCGCCGTGAAGCTGAAGACAGCCGTTGACCACCTCAAATCCGGTGTCGGTCGCGAGACGTTTCGCTTGCGCAGCAAGCCGGGTGGCGCCCGGCTCTCCTTGATCGAGCGCCGCTGCGGCGCGATGCAACAGAAGACGCGCCGCTTCGAGCTCGGTCGCATAGTCCGCGACGCGGAACTGCAACGCCTGGAAATCGGCAAGTCGTGAGCCGAACTGCTTGCGCTCTTTGAGGTACGCGACCGTTCGGTCAAGGCAGAACTGGGCGCCGCCGATCGAACACGCGCCGATATTGATGCGTCCGCCGTCGAGGCCAGCCATCGCGATCTTGAAGCCCTGCCCTTCCGCGCCAACGCGGTTTGCGATCGGCACGCGGCAATTCTCGAAGATCACCATCGCGGTGGGCTGCGATTTCCATCCGAGTTTCTTCTCCTGCTTCCCGAACGAAAGTCCGGGCGTGCCTTTTTCCACGAGAATGCACGAGATGCCGTGCGGACCATTCTCACCGGTTCGCGCCATCACGAGGTAGATGTCGGAAACGCCGCCTCCTGAGATGAACGCCTTGACTCCGTCGAGCACATAATGATCGCCGTCGCGGCGCGCCCGCGTGCTGAGGCTTGCGGCGTCCGAGCCGGAGCCGGGCTCGGTCAAGCAATAGCTGGCGAAGTGCTCCATGGTGCAGAGTTTGGGCAGATGCTTCCGGCGCAGCTCCGCGCTACCGAACGCATCGAGCATCCACGCCGCCATGTTGTGGATCGAGATATAGGCCGCCGTGGATGTGCAGCCTTGTGCGAGTTCCTCGAAGATCAAGGCGGCGTCGAGCCGCGACAAGGCCGACCCGCCCACGTCGTCCCTGACGTAAATCCCGCCGAAACCAAGCTCAGCGGCCTTGCGCAAGGCGGGTACCGGAAAAATCGCAGCTTCATCCCATTCGGCGGCGTGGGGCATCATTTGCTCGCGCGCGAACGTCCGCGCGGTCGCCTGAAAAGCACGCTGCTCTTCGGAAAGCTCGAAATCCATGCCCCTAATCCGTTATCAAGCGCACCGGCGGGTGCAATAGCGCTACTTCCTGCGGCTGCGGCTTCACTTTAAGTTTTATCGGCTCGGAAGGGAGGACGCCAATGGCACCAGGAACATTTCTGTGCCGACGGCATCCAATATGAGAACAGCACGAACAAGCAGAAAACGGAGCATGGCGAATGAGCGGCGACGATAATAAACCCGGCGGCCCCGACCTCACTCAAGGCATCCCCGCCGCCGACCTTGCGGAGGGAGCGATGCTGGCAGGCCATGTCGGGGATGATGAGGTGGTGCTCGCACGCCAGGGCGGCCGGCTGTTCGCCGTCTCCGCCCACTGCACCCACTACCACGGCCCGCTTGCCGACGGCATCCTGGTTGGGAATACCGTCCGCTGTCCTTGGCACCATGCCCATTTCAGTTTGGAGACCGGCGAGGCCATTGCGGCGCCCGCCTTAAGTCCGCTCTCGTGCTTCCAGGTCGAAGAAAACGGCGGCAAGATTTTCGTCAAAGGCAAAAAACCCGAACCAGCGCCGGCAAAGAGCGCCGCCAAGCCGGAGCGAATTGTCATCGTCGGTGGCGGCGCCGCGGGGTTTGCCGCGGCGGAAATGATGCGGCGGCGCGGTTTTGGCGGCAGCATCACGATGCTTAGCAACGATGATGCCGCGCCGGTCGATCGGCCCAATTTGTCGAAGGACTATCTTGCCGGCAGTGCGCCGGAGGATTGGGTGCCGTTACGAGGCGACGATTGGTATGGTGAGAACAAGGTCGATCTCAAGCTCAAAACCGAAGTGACCGCGATCGATGCGAGCGGCCACAGCGTAACGCTGGCGGATGGAAGCAAGATACCGTTCGACAAGTTGCTTCTTGCGACCGGCGCAGAACCGGTGAAGCTCGATTTCCCGGGCTCCGCGCAGGCGCATACGTTGCGGTCACTGGCGGATTGCCGGACCATTATCGCACAAGCGAAAGAGGCCAAGAGCGCCGTTGTGATCGGTGCAAGCTTCATTGGATTGGAAACGGCGGCTGCGCTGCGGGCACGCGAAATCGAGGTGCATGTCGTCGCCCCCGAAAAGCGGCCTCTCGAAAGGGTGTTCGGAGCGCAACTCGGCGATTTCATCCGCGCGTTGCATGAGGAGCACGGCGTCAAATTTCACCTTGAAAACACCGTGTCGTCGATCGACGGCAAAAGGGTAACGCTCAAGAGCGGCGAAACGCTGGAAGCCGATCTTGTCATCATGGGTGTCGGCGTTCGTCCGCGTACCGCGCTGGCCGAAAAGACCGGGCTCGCGATCGACAAGGGCGTTACGGTGAATGAGTACATGGAAACCAGCGCACCGGGAATTTATGCCGCGGGCGACATTGCGCGTTGGCCGGACCGGATCAGCGGCGAGCGTATCCGTGTCGAGCATTGGGTGGTGGCGCAGCGCCAAGGCCAAATCGCCGCGCTCAACATGATGGGCGAGCGCACGCCGTTCAAATCGGCACCGTTCTTCTGGAGCCAGCACTACGACGTGCCGATCAACTACGTCGGCCACGCGGAAAAATGGGATGCGATCGAAGTCGACGGCGACGTGATGAACCGCGATTGTGTGGTCCGTTACAAGGCGAACGGCCGCGTGCTGGCGGTCGCATCGATTTACCGCGACAAGGAGAGCCTGCAGGCGGGCGTCGAGATGGAATCCCGCGCGTAAACACAGCGCGCCGAGAAACGCCGGTGATATGTAGCGGACCGGCAACGGACGCGCTAAAAGCATGGCCGAGGAGATCGCCATGGCTATCAAGTTCGGCCGCCCGCTTGAGTCACGTGTCCGCTTTGCACCCGTAGAACGCGATGCGGCAGAGAACCGCCTCGATCTGACGACCCGCATGCGGCGGAACCGTCGCGCCGACTGGGCGCGGCGAATGGTGCGCGAGAACACGCTCACAACCGACGACCTGATCTGGCCGCTATTTGTAATGGACGGGCAAAACGCGCGCGCGCCGGTCGCCTCGATGCCCGGCGTCGAGCGCCTTTCGGTCGATCAGGCCGTGCGCGAAGCCGAGCGCGCTGCCGAGCTTTCAATCCCCTGCATTGCGCTCTTCCCGTACACCGATCCGTCACTGCGCGACGAAACAGGCTCGGAAGCGCTCAATCCCGACAATCTCGTCTGCCGCGCCATTCGCGCGATCAAAAAAGAGGTGCCGGACGTTGGTGTGCTGTGCGACGTCGCGCTCGATCCCTTTACGAGCCACGGCCACGACGGCCTGTTGCATGACGGCGTTATTCTCAATGACGAAACCGTCGCAGTCCTGGTCAAGCAGGCGCTGGTGCAGGCCGAAGCGGGATGCGACATTATTGCGCCTTCCGACATGATGGATGGTCGCATCGGTGCCATCCGTAAAGGGCTCGATAGCGCCGGATTTCTCGACGTATCGATCATGTCCTACGCGGCGAAATACGCCTCGTGCTTTTACGGTCCGTTCCGTGATGCAGTTGGATCGAGCAAAACGCTCACCGGCGACAAGCGCACCTATCAGATGGACTACGCCAACGCCGACGAAGCGTTGCGCGAAGTCGCGCTCGATATCGATGAGGGAGCCGACATGGTCATGGTCAAGCCGGGCATGCCCTACCTCGACATCGTTTGTATCGTGAAAGAAACGTATGGCGTGCCAACATTCGCCTATCAGGTCTCCGGCGAATACGCGATGCTGATGGCCGCTTCGCAGAACGGTTGGCTCGACGGCGAGCGCGCCATGATTGAAAGCCTGACCGCATTCAAGCGCGCAGGCGCCGACGGCGTGCTCACCTATTTTGCGCCGCGCGTGGCGAAGAAACTGAAAGACGAAAAATAGCGCCCCGGCGCTGACGCGGACAGATTTCCCACCTAAAATCCGACGATCAAACCAGCCGCGTTCGCCGGCTGGCACACCCAAACATACGAGGCTTCCAAAGCGATGGGCGAGTTTGCAATTGGCCAAGGCGTGCCGCGATTCGAGGATCCCAGGCTGGTGCAAGGCCGCGGGCGCTACATCGATGACGTCGTCTATCCCGGCATGGCCTTTGGCGTGGTTTTGCGCTCGCCGCACGGCCACGCAAAAATAAAGTCCATCGACACGGCTCGCGCCAAGGCGGCGCCGGGTGTGCTCACCGTGATCACCGCTGCCGACTGGAAGGCGGCCGGCCTGGGTGAGCTGCCTTCTCATGACGGCCTCAAGCTGCGCGACGGCTCTCCCATGTTCAAGCCGCCGTACCCGGTGCTGGCGGAGGACCGCGTGCGCTGGGTCGGCGATCCGGTCGCTTTTGTCGTCGCCGAAACAGCTGCGCAGGCGCAGGACGCCGCTGAAATGATCGACGTCGACTATGAACCGCTGCCCGCGGTTATCTCCACCGCCGAAGCGATCAAGCCCGGTGCTCCACGTGTGTGGGACGATTGCGTCGACAACATCAGTTTCGTGCAGTTGATCGGCGACAAAGATGCGGTCGATGCAGCCTTCGCCAGAGCCGCGCATATCGTGAAGCATCGTTTCGTCATCAACCGCGTCACCGCCGCTTCGATGGAGCCGCGCGGCGCGGTCGGCATCTATCTGCCTGTCGAGAACCGTTACATCATCCATTCGCCCGTGCAGCGCGCGCACGGCTATCGCAACGAGCTTGCAACGCAAGTGCTCAAGGTACCGGAGAGCAAGGTCCAGGTGATCTGCGCGGAGGTCGGCGGCAGCTTCGGCATGAAAACGCCGGTATTCAATGAAGCCCCGCTAGTGCTCTTTGCCTCAAAACTTACGGGGCGACCGGTAAAATGGATGAGCACGCGGACGGAAGCCTTCCTCAGCGATGCCGGCGCGCGCGACAACGTGACCGACGCCGAACTCGCACTCGACAAGGACGGCAATTTTCTGGCCCTTCGCGTCAAAACGATCGCGGCAATCGGCGCCTATCTGCAAAGCAACATGCCGGCCTTTTTTCTGAATGCCGGAACGCTGGCCGGAACTTACCGAACCCCGGCGATCTTTGCCGACATCACAGCCGTCTTTACCAACACCAATCCGGTGCGCCCCTATCGCGGCAATGGGCGTCCGGAGGCGGCTTACGTCATCGAACGGATAATCGAGATCGCAGCCGACGAACTCGGGTTCGATCCTATCGAGCTGCGCCGTCGCAACTACATCGCGCCCGAACAGATGCCCTTCAAGACGGGACTCACGTTTACCTACGACTGCGGTGAATTCGAAAAAAATATGGATATGGCGCTGGAGCTTGCCGACTTCGTGGGTTTCAGAAAACGGCGCGAGGAAGCGCGCAAACGCGGTAAGCTGCGCGGTATCGGCATTTCCAACACGATCGAGCGCGCCGCAGCCCCTAGCATTGAAGGGGCGGAAATCCGGTTCGACCGCAGCGGCACGGTGACGTTGTTTTCAGGATCGGTCACAGGCGGCCAGGGACACGAGACGGTGTTTAAGCAGATCGTCTGCGATCAGCTCGGCCTCCATCCCGACGAGGTCCGTTACGTGCAAGGCGATACCGACGAGGTGTTCTATGGTGAGGGCACCGGCGGCTCCCGCTCGGCGACGATGTCCGGATCGGCATTTCTGATCGCGACCGAGAAGATCATCGAGAAGGCCAAGAGGATCGTCGCTCATACGCTCAAGATCGACGCCACGGACGTGAACTTTGCCGACGGCGTGTTCTCTTCGCCCAAATCGAACCGCACGATGACCATCAAGGAAGTCGCAGTGGATTCGCTCAGTCCTGCCAAAATTCCGGAAGACATGGAACCCGGCCTCTCCGCCACCGCGATGTTCAAGACGCCTGTAAATAATTACCCGAACGGCTGTCACGTTTGCGAGGTAGAGGTCGACCGCGAAACCGGCACGGTCGACATCGTGCGCTACAGCGTGGTCGACGATGTCGGCACCGTGCTCAATCCGATGCTGTTGCACGGGCAAATCCACGGCGGCGTCGCGCAGGGCGCGGGCCAAATTCTGATGGAAGACATCCATTTCGACTCAAGCGGGCAGCTCGTTACCGCATCATTCATGGACTACGCGATGCCGCATGCGCGGCATCTTTCGAACATCGAGGTAGAAGCGAACCCGGTGCCGACGAAGACCAATCCGATCGGCTCGAAGGGCGCCGGTGAAGCCGGAAACGTCGGCGCTCTCCCGGCGGTCGCGAACGCTGTGGTCGATGCGCTGTCCGAATTCGGCATCAGGCACATCGAGATGCCGGCAACGCCCGAACGCATCTGGCGCGCGATGAGAACGCAATCAGATTGAGATGACCGCGACGGGTTGTTAGCCGCAACCGGCAAAAGCTGAGGGCTGCTCGTCCACCTTGCTCGGCAGGCGCGCACGCCGCCGCGGCAAATGCAGACCGCACTCGCGACTGCTGCTGTTTTCCCACCACCAGCGGCCATTGCGTTCAGGCTCGCCCGGCGCGATGGCGCGCGTGCAAGGCGCGCACCCGATCGAAGCAAAGCCCTTGGCGTGTAACGCGTTGATGGGAATTTTGTTGGCTTCGACGACGGCCATAACTGCTTCCCGAGTCCAGTCAAAGAGCGGATTGACCTTGATGACGTTGCGATCCTTGTCGAAGCCTACGAGTCCCGCATTGCGACGCTCCGGCGACTGATCGGCCCGCAAGCCGGCAATCCACGCCGACGCGCCCGCCAATGCACGCTCGAGCGGACGCGTTTTACGCACATCACAGCACGCCTCGCGCGCTGCCTTGGAGACATAGAAGCCGTCGATCCCCTGCTTCGCCACCAACTCTTCCAAAGCGACGTGGTCGGGATAGATCGCCCGTATTTTACGGCCGTAACGACGCTCGGTGTCGCCCCACAATGCATACGTCTCCGGAAACAGGCGGCCGGTGTCGAGCGTGACGACGTCGATGTCGATGTCACGCTCGCATATCCAGTGAAAAAGAACCTGACCCTCGACGCCAAAACCGAGGGTAAAGACGATCGGCCCCTCCAGCTCCCGGCGCAAACGGACCATGCGTTCGGCGGGAGAAAGATCCGCGAGCGCGCCGTTCAGATATTCTACCTTGCGTGCGAGATTGCGACTAAGCGCAGTCGCCCCTCGCGGCGCAATTTCATCTTCGGAAGTACCATCTGATCGCACGTCAAGCATGGCGCACATATGTGCGCCCGAAATTCTCTGTCAAATCCGAAATAATTTTCGTTGTTTAATGCAGATTGAGACTCGGAGAGTTCTCGATGTTGGCACACAGCAGAACGCCATTCTCGAATGAGCTGGATCAAGCACCAATAGAAAATGTTCATTCACGTAAAATGCCAGCATAAATATTGTTTGGGTTTCAACGGCAGTGGGAGAAAATTGCACACCGGAAACTGATCTTTTCAGGGAATGAAGTGCGGCAGATAGAATTTCTGCCCGGCGGGCCGACTCTTGGAAGAAATTGCCCTCGCACTCACTCCATTGCAGCCGCCGTCTCGATACGCACCGGGTGATAGCCATCCTTGGCGAGTGCCTGAAAAATCTGCTCGGCGTGGGCCGCGTCGCGCGTCTCCAGCGTCACGTCGAGTCGCGCCCCTTTCGCCGGAACGTCGAGAAATAGCCTGCGATGATCGACTTCGAGGATGTTGGCGCCGAGTTCGCCGAGACGCACCGCAATCGGCCCGAGCACGCCGGGCCGGTCGGGAATCGTGAGGCGAAACGAGACGATGCGATCGTTCCGTTCCAACTCGCGCACCATGATCGAGGCGAGAATGCGCGGATCGATATTGCCACCACACAGAATGAGCCCAACCTTCTTGCCGCGGAAAAGCTCAGGGCGGGCGAACATTGCGGCGAGTCCGGCTGCGCCGGCTCCCTCGGCCATTGCCTTCTGCAATGTGAGAAACGCGTTTACGGCGCGCTCCAGCTGCGCTTCGCTGACCAGGATGATTTCCGATACAAGCGCGCGCAGAATGGGCAGCGTCAACTTGCCAACGTTCTTGACCGCAATTCCTTCCGCAAGGGTTGCGCCGCCGCAGCCGCGGGCCTCGCCCGTAAGCGCGTTCCAGGCTGAAGGGTACAATTCGGCTTCCGCACCGAAGATACTGATGTTGGGGTTGATGCTGCGCGCTGCGGTCGCGCATCCGGCGATCAGGCCCCCACCGCCGATCGGAATGATAAGCGTGTCGAGGTCAGGCACAACCTCCAGCATTTCGATAGCGATCGTGCCCTGCCCCGCGATGATGTGCGGGTCATCATATGGATGGACTAACGTGAGGCCGCGTTGCTCGCGCAGCACTTCGCAGCGGACTTGTGATTCCGCGACGGTTTCCCCGTCGAGCACGACGTCCGCGCCGTATTGGCGTGTGGCCTCGACCTTCACGAAGGGCGTGGTCACCGGCATCACAATCGTTGCCGGAATGTTGAGCCGGGCGGCATGATAGGCGACCGCCTGAGCGTGGTTTCCGGCCGACATTGCAACCACGCCATTGTGCCGTTCCGCTTCGGACAGGGAGGCAAGCTTGACCAAAGCCCCGCGATCCTTGAACGAGTTCGTAACCTGGAGATTTTCGTATTTGACGTAGACCTCGGCGCCGGTGAGTGCCGACAGCTTGGGAGCCGGCAGCATCGGTGTGCGTAGCACCGCGCCATCAATCACGCGCCGTGCCTTTTCGATATCCGCAAAGGTGACGTTCAAGGACCGCTCCGTCCGGGCCGTCAGCACAATGCCCCAACACATTGAAGCAATCCAGCCTTTGCCGCCCGGCTCTGGGCACGCGCAGGTGTCCGGCCCTTGCGCCGGTCACAATTCTTCTCCATGTCTGGCAGAGCGAGGGTGACGAACATGGCGGAAAGCGGCTCGAACTGGAGCGACCGGCCGTTTGACTATAAGCCGCACGCTTACGATCCGGCGCTCAATCCCGAGCTGTTCGAGGGAGTGCTGCCGCGGCGCGTGGTTGCATTCCTGATCGACCTGGTCATTCTCGCGATTCCGATCGTCCTGGCATGTATATTCATTTTCATTTTCGGGCTGATCACGCTCGGCTTTGGGTGGGCGCTTTTCTGGCTCGTGCCGCCCCTCTCGGTGATCTGGGCATTGGTCTATTTCGGAGTAACGCTCGGCGGCCCGCATTCGGCATCGATCGGAATGCGACTGATGAATTTGGAAATGCGGACCTGGTACGGCGCGCCTGCATACTTTGTCCTGGGTGCCGTCCACGCCATTGTGTTTTGGCTCACCGTGTCAGCTTTGACGCCGCTGATCCTGCTGGTTTGCTTTTTCAACGCGCGGCGGCGGCTGCTTCACGATATCCTTCTCGGAACCGTCATCATCAATTCCGCCGCGCGTGTTCCGGCAGGCCTTTGACGGAACGCCCTGGCCGCGCAATGCTAATGGGAACGTTCCGGATTCCTGCAACCTGATACCCGAATTCGCCACGTGACCCAGCACCCTCGCGACACACCCCAGTTTTATCTCACGGCGCCCTCTCCGTGTCCTTATCTGCCCGGCCAAGAGGAGCGGAAAGTCTTTACGCATCTGGTCGGCGAGAGGGCCCGCGAACTCAACGACCTGCTGACCCACGGCGGATTCCGGCGCAGTCAGTCAATCGCCTATCGGCCCGCCTGCGAGGCCTGCCGTGCTTGCGTCTCCGTGCGCGTGATCGCCAAGGATTTTCGGCCATCGCGGAATATGCGTCGCATCGAGGAACGAAACTCAGATGTTATCGGAGAGCTACTCCGGCCGACTCCGACATCCGAGCAATATTCCGTGTTTCGCGCCTATCTCGATGCGCGTCATCGCGACGGCGGGATGGCCGATATGACCGTGCTCGACTACGCGATGATGATCGAGGACAGCCACGTCGACACGCGCCTGATCGAATACAGGATGCGCGGGCCAGACAGCGGATTTACCGGGCGCGGCAGGGGTCGTTTGTTGGCGATGGCGCTGACAGACGTCCTCAATGACGGACTATCGATGGTGTATTCATTTTTCGATCCTGAAGTCAGTGACCGATCGCTCGGCACGCTTATGATTCTGGATCACATCGCCCGGGCGCGGAAATTGAAACTGCCCTATGTTTATCTGGGCTACTGGGTGCCGGGCTCGCGCAAAATGGACTACAAGGCTCGCTTTCTGCCGCAGGAGCGGTTGATGCCGTCCGGTTGGACACGGGTCGAACGCTGAGCTCAGAATCCCGGTACCGGAATGCCGAACGTCTGCAGGATCAGTACGACGTTGAGTAACAGCACCACCGTTGAACCAAGAATCGCTATCGCGTTCGTAAGGCGGCTGTTGGCAAAGCGTCCCATGATGTCCCGGCGGCACGTGAACATCACAAGCGTGATCATCGGCAGCGGCAACGCGATGCTGAGGACGACCTGACTGATCACCAATGCATTTGTCGTATTGACGCCGAGCGCGACAACAACGAATGCTGGAATCATCGTCACCAGACGCCGAACCCAGATCGGGATACGAAAGCCGACAAATCCCTGCATGATCATCTGACCAGCCATCGTGCCGACTACGGAACTCGAAATGCCGGAAGCAATCAGGGATAAAAGGAAGAGTGCCGCAGCGCCGGCTCCCAGTAGCGGCGTCAGTGTGCGGTATGCTGTACCGATCTCAGCCACGTCGCTGTGACCGGCGTGAAAGGCGCTTGACGCCATCATCACCATCGCGATGTTCACGAGACCGGCCACTGCAAGCGCCACCAACACCTCGAGATTGGATATGCGAACGACCGCAGCGACTTCGCTATCGTTGAGTGTCGGAATGCGTGATTGCGTCAGTCCGGAATGCAAATAAACTGCATGCGGCATCACTGTTGCACCGATGATGCCGACTGCAAGCAGTACCGCGCCTTCATCGGCGAGCTGTGGCGTAACGAGATGCACGGCCGCCGCACCCCAATCAACCGGCGCGATGAACATCTCGATAAGATAGCAAAGGGCGATGGTCGCTACGAACCCGCCAATGATCAGTTCAAGCGGGCGGAAGCCGCGGCTTTCGATCATCAGTATTCCGTACGTAATGATCGCGGTAACAACCATGCCCGCAAGCACAGGCATGTTGAACAAGAGCGCCATTCCGATCGCACCGCCGAGAAATTCGGCCAGGTCCGTGGCCATTGCGGCGATTTCGCCGATGGTCCACATGAAAATGCTGACGGGCTTCGGAAACCGCTCGCGGCACGTTTCGGCCAAATTTCGGCCGGTGACGATTCCGAGCTTGGCGGATAGCGCCTGGAACTGCATCGCAATCAGATTGGCGAGCAGAACCACCCAAAGCAGGCCGTAGCCATATTTCGCGCCGGCCTGAATGTTGGTCGCGAAGTTTCCGGGGTCGATGTAGGCGATCGAGGCGATAATCGCCGGACCAGCAAACGCAAAATAGCCGCGGAACCCCGATTGCCTTCCGTGCAGAAATGCTTTCGCGGTCGCGGCCGTTCGTTCGCTAAGGCTGTCCGAAGCTGGTCGACCTGCGTCCATTAGCGATGCGTTTCCAGTCGCTTAGCCACGGCTACAAGAGCCTATGATATCCTAGTTGCGAATAAGTTGCAATTGCATTTATGTCGGGAACTAACCCTTGAGCGGCGTGTTGGTTCCCCATCTCGGGGTTTTATGCCGGCGCGCGTTCCCGCCGTGACGACCGGTAAGCAGTCAAAAAGGCTCGCCACGGAGCGGAATTCCGAATGACCACACTGCGCGGCGGGAGAGTTTGGACGCTAACCGTCCTGCTGTGCCTCACAGCACCCGCCTCGGCCGCGGAGCAAGGCGCACACGGCCCCTCCGAGTTTGTATTCGTCGCTCAATTGGTGCTGCTGCTACTCGTCGGGCGCCTGATCGGAGAGGCCATGCTTCGCATCAAGCAGCCGGCGGTCGCCGGACAGTTGATGGCCGGCCTCGTGCTTGGCCCGTCCGTGCTCGGCCTCATCTGGCCTGAAGCGCAGCACATGCTCTTTCCGGCCGATAAAGATCAAAAGGCGATGCTCGATGCCATTTCGCAATTTGGCATTCTTGTCCTGCTTCTGCTGACCGGAATGGAAACGGACCTGAAACTCGTACGCGAGTCAGGAAGAGCTTCCGTCTCCGCATCCCTTGCCGGAATTATCGTGCCATTTCTGTGCGGCGTCGCCCTCGGCGAATCGCTGCCGGATTCGATGCTGCCGGACCCCTCTAAGCGGCTCATCACATCTCTCTTTCTCGGCACCGCGCTGTCGATCGCCTCGGTAAAAATCGTCGCGACAATCATCCGTGAGATGAATTTCATGCGCCGCACCGTGGGGCAAGTCATCCTTGCCTCCGCCATCATTGATGACACCGTCGGCTGGATGATTACCGCGGTGATCTTCGGACTCGCCATACAAAACCATTTCGATGCGTTCACCCTGGTGAAAAGCGTGATTGGAACGCTGGTGTTCATGGGCGTCAGCCTGACCGTCGGCCGCCGCATTGTTTTCTTCATCATCAGGTGGGTGAACGATAACTTCGTAAGCGACTTCGCCGTCATCACCGCAATCCTGCTGATTATGGGAATCATGGCGCTGATCACTGATGCGATCGGCGTTCATACGGTATTGGGCGCGTTCGTCGCCGGAATTCTGATTGGTGAATCGCCCATTCTCACTCGGCACATCGAGGAAGAATTGCGAGGATTGATCACTGCCTTCTTTATGCCGGTGTTCTTCGGCACCGCAGGCCTCACCGCTGATCTCACTATTCTCCAGAACGTCGATCTTCTTTTGCTGACGATCGGATTGATTGCCATTGCAAGCTTCGGCAAGTTCAGCGGCGCGTTTATCGGTGGAAAGATCGGCGGGCTGACGCAACGCGAATCGCTCGCGCTTGGTTGCGGCATGAACGCACGTGGGTCTACCGAAGTCATCGTAGCGACCATCGGTCTATCGATGGGCGCGCTCAGCCAGAACCTTTACACGATGATTGTCACGATGGCGGTGGCAACCACGATGGCGATGCCGCCGACTCTGCGCTGGGCCCTCAATCGCCTGCCCATAAGTAAAGAAGAAAAACAGCGGCTCAAGCGCGAGGAAATGGAGGCGAGAGGCTTTCTGCCCAATCTCGAGCGTCTGCTGCTCGCCGTCGACGAAAGCAACAATGGCCAATTCGCTTCCCGGATCGCGGGAATGATCGCAGGAACCGGCGCGATGCCGACGACGATCATTCAAATCAGAACGAGCAAGAAAACGGGAAAGGCCGCCGCCGAGGAAGAAAAGGAAAAAGCCTTGGAAACGGCTGAAACGTTGAAGGCCTTCGCTGAGCTGCCTGAGCACCAGGGCAGTTCCGATGAGAACGATCAGGTGAAGCTTGATGTCACGACCGTCCTCGCGAAATCATCGCAAGCTGACGATATCGCAAAAGAAGCGGAAAAGGGCTACGACCTGATGATTGTGGGCCTCTCCAAAATGATCACCCACGCCAACGAATTCCATCCTGACTTGACACAGTTGGCTGCCGAATTCGACGGCCCGCTCGCCGTCGTCGACGCGCGCCAGCTGCATCGCGAGAATCCACTGGAATCAAAGCTGAGCATTCTCGTTCCGGTGAACGGCACAGAGCCGTCGCGCCGCGCAGCTGAGACCGCGATCGCCCTTGCTCGCGCAAGCAAAACCTCCCTGACGGCGCTACATGTCGCGACCCGCGCAACAAAAGGCAAGAAACGCTCTCGTCAATACGACGAGGCAATTCTAAAGGACATCGTCAAGCTCGCAGACACCTATCACGTGGAAATCCAGACCTCGGTTCGGAACAATGTCGATCCCGAAGATGCGATTTTAAAAGAGGCAGCGCGGCGCAAGCACAACTTCATTGTCATGGGCGTCGCGCGCCGCCCTGGCGAAAAACTCTTTTTCGGCGACACGGCCGCGGCAATCCTGGAGAAATCCGAAAGCTCAATTTTATTTGTGGCGACCTAGCGCCCTACTCTGCGGATTGCTTGCCGTTCGTAGCCACCGCCGCCTTGAATTTGTTGGACTTCGGAAAACCTTTCGGCGCCAGCCTTCCGGCATCGGCACGATTGCCGCGCCAGTCCTTCAATTCCTTCATCGGCAATGTAAAACTGCGGCCGGCCGCGTCGATCCAGGTCAAACCGTCTTCGGCCTTGAACGTCGTCACATCCGACAATCCGCCATCTTTGTAGCGTTGCAACCGGACGCCGCGACCGCGTCCCATCTCGGGCACCTGATCGAGACTGAAGATCACCATTTTACGGTTTTCGCCGATAACAGCTGCGAGTTCGCCCTCCACCACAGCCATCGCGCAGGCGCGATCGGGCGCCTTCAGGTTGAGCACCTGCTTTCCCTTGCGCGTCGTACCAAGACATTCATCTTCCGCGACAACAAATCCGTTGCCGCCATGACCCGCAACGAGAAACTTGCGCCCGCCCTGGTAGGCGAAAACCGACACGACGTCGCCTTCCTGCTCCAGGTCGATGAAGAGGCGGATCGGTTCGCCATGCCCCCGGCCGCCCGGCAACTTTGCAGCATCGATCGTGTAAAAGCGGCCATTGCTACCGAACGCCAAAATCTTCGCGGTCGTCTCAGTATGAAACGAAAACTTCAGAGCGTCGTCGGTTTTGAACGTCACGCCCGAAAGATCGCCGACGTGACCGCGCAGCGTGCGTATCCAGCCCTTTTCCGATACCACAACGGTGATCGGCTCGCGCACGACCAGAGCCTCTTCGATCGCAGCTTCGTCGTGTTCTGGTGCTTCCGCGAAGGTCGTACGTCTTTTGCCGAGCGGCGTCTTCGGTCCAAACTTATCCCGCACCTCCTTGATCTGACCGGCGACGACTTTCCATTGCTCCTTGGTCGATCCGATCAACGCCTTGAGCGACTTGAGCTCGTCGCGCAAGGATTTGTCCTCGGCACGGATTTCCATTTCCTCAAGCTTGCGCAAGTTGCGCAGCCGCATGTTGAGGATGGCATCAGCCTGCACGTCGGTCAGCTTGAACGTCTTGATCAGGACTGGCTTGGGCTCGTCCTCCCGGCGGATGATCTTGATGACCTTATCGAGGTTCAGATATGCGATCAGGTAACCGCCGAGCACTTCGAGCCGGTGCTCGATCTGCTGGACCCTGTAGCGGGACCGGCGCAATAACACTTCGCGGCGGTGGTCGAGCCATTCGCGCAGAACCTCGGCGAGGCCGAGCACCTTGGGAATGCGGCCTTTAACCAGCACATTCATGTTCAACGGAATGCGGCTCTCGAGCTCGGTGAGCTTGAAGAGCGACTCCATCAACAGCCCCGCATCGACGGTGCGCGAGCGCGGCTCGATGACGAGGCGAATGTCTTCTGCCGATTCGTCGCGGATGTCGGCTACAAGCGGCAATTTTTTTCCGTTGAGCAGATCGGCCAGTTTTTCAACCAGCCGTGATTTCTGGACCAGCCACGGAATTTCCGTAACGACAATGACGTAAGTGCCGCGGCCGGCCTCCTCGACCTTCCATCGCGCGCGCACGCGGAAAGAGCCGCGCCCGGTTGTATAGGCCTCGGCGATTACCGACGGCGGGTCGACAATGACTCCGCCGGTCGGGAAGTCCGGTCCCAGCACATATTTCAGCAGCGTGCGGCTGCGCGCATTCGGATTGTCGATCAGAAAGAGTGCGGCGCTGCACAGCTCAGCAACATTGTGAGGCGGAATCGCCGTCGCCATGCCGACGGCGATGCCTTGTGAACCGTTCGCCAGGAGGTTGGGAAACGCCGCCGGCAGCACGATCGGCTCTTCTTCGCCGCCGTCGTAGGTTGGGTGAAAATCGACCGCGTCTTCGTCGATGCCGTCGATGAGGAGCCGCGCGACCTCGGTCAGCCGCGCCTCGGTGTAGCGCATTGCTGCGGCATTATCGCCATCGACATTGCCGAAGTTACCCTGCCCGTCCACCAGCGGATAGCGCTGGGCGAAATCCTGCGCGAGCCGCACCAAGGCGTCGTAAACGGCCTGGTCCCCGTGCGGATGAAATTTGCCGATGACGTCGCCGACGACGCGCGCGCTCTTTTTGAACGCCGCGCCCGGATCGAGTCGAAGCTGCCGCATGGCAAAGAGCAGGCGGCGGTGCACGGGCTTCAGGCCGTCGCGCGCATCCGGCAGCGCCCGGTTCATGATCGTGGAGAGCGCATAAGCGAGATAGCGCTCCTCGAGCGCCGTCCGCAGCGGAACCTCTTCCACGTCCGACTTTTCAGGAGGAATCAGTGTCTTTCCCATGGCGGATGGTTACAGCGCCGCGCCTGGACGGACAAGCGATGTGCCGGCCCGGGCGCGATTCGGTGGGGCGTTGCTGCAGCCCGGTTCTGGTTTTGCTGCGCCGGTTCCGTTCACGCAACGCTCGGCATGCGCCGGACAACAGCCGCGATGAAGTGGTTGCGCGCATCCGTGAAAGCCAGCCCACGCGGCTCGAGCACGTGGCGCATCAGGAAATAGCCGGTCAGCGCAAAAGCATCCGTGATCTCGTTGGCGTTTGGTATCGCGGCGGCGTCCTGCAGGAAGAGAGGGAGCGGCAGAAGCTTTTCACGCCAGGGCTCTCCCGCTGCGCGCGATACGGCACGGCCCGATTTCGGCGAAACATAGACGAGGTCCTGCGTCGAGCCGGTCGACGCGCACCGTTCAAGATCAAGACCAAAGCCAAGTTCGGCAATCAGCTGTAGCTCAAAGCGAGCCATCATCGGCGCCGCCACGGCGATATTCCCGATCTCGCCCAGGATCGCTTCGAGCGCCGCATAGAGGGCGGCGTGTGGGTCGCGCTCAGGCAGCAGCCTGAGCAAGGCGCCGAGATGCATCACGCCGAACATCGCATGCGATGCCGCAAACAGCGTCGCTGCGCGCAAATGCACGCCCTCAATCGTATAGTTCCCCAGATGCTCATCCAGCCGCGCGCGCCAGACCGCATTGACGGAATTGCCCGGTTGTACAACCGGCTTGAGCCGCGAGCCGAAGCCGCCGCGAACGAGCCCGAGATGGCGGCCATGACCGCGCGTCATGAGTTCGACGATGGCATTTGCCTCCCCGTGCCGCCTAACCCCAATGACGATTCCTTCGTCGGTCCACTGCATGCTTCTGTGCCTTCCGCAAGGACGGTTCTATGTCACTCTTGCGGAAATTCCAGCCCCATTGCCCGATAGCGCTCAGGATCGTCGCCCCAGTTCTCCCGGACCTTCACGAACAGAAACAGGTCCACCTTGCCCTCAACGATGTCCTCGATTTCCTTACGGGCGGCCGTCCCGATCGATTTGATGGTGCGCCCATCCTTCCCAAGCACGATCTTCCGCTGACTCTCCCGTTCGACATAGATCGTCTGTTCGATCCGTACGCGGCCGCCGCGCAATTCTTTCCACGCGTCCGTTTCGACGGTCGAATGGTATGGCAATTCCTGGTGCAGTTGCTCGAACAGCTTCTCACGTGTGACTTCTGCCGCGAGTTGCCGCAATGGGGCATCGGACATCTGATCGGCCGGGTAGAGCCACGGCCCCGCGGGCATTCGCGCGGCAAGCCATCGCTTGAGGTCTGCCACGCCGTCCGCTTTGAGCGCTGAAATCATAAATGTCGCTTCAAAGCTAGCTTTGGCATTGAGCGTCTTAGCAAGAGTCAGCAACGTCTCCTTCGCAACAAGATCAATCTTATTGAGAATCAGCGTTTTCGGCGGTTTTGCCTCGGCTACCCGAGCAACCAGCGGCTCGCTCTCATCGTCAAGCCCTTTGCGGGCGTCGATCATCACCCCGATCAGATCGGCCTCGTGCGCTCCAGTCCAAGCGGTCGTGACCATGGCGCGGTCGAGACGGCGGCGAGGCGTGAATATTCCAGGCGTGTCGACGAAAATCATTTGGGTGTCGCCTTCAACGGCAATGCCGCGGACCAGCGCCCGGGTCGTCTGCACCTTACGCGAGACGATTGAGACCTTGGAGCCGACGAGCGAATTGAGAAGTGTCGACTTGCCGGCATTCGGCGCACCAATCAGTGCAACGAAGCCGCAACGGGTCTTACCGGCGGCATGTTCAGTTTCAGGCATCAATCTTGTCCACCACCACACCTTCGCGCGCCAACATGGCGGCAGCGGCGGCTTGTTCGGCCGCTCGCTTTGAACCACCCAGGCCTTCGGCCGGCGGCCGGTTGGGCAGCACAACGGCAACACGAAATTCCGGATGATGGTGCGGCCCCGTACGCGCGAGTTCTTGATAAGCAGGCGTTGGCAAGCCGCGCGCCTGCGCCCACTCTTGCAGCATCGTTTTGGGGTCCCGCAGCGGGCGAACGGGCGTGAGCATCCGCTGCTTCCAAAACCGCTCAATGACGGAGGCGGCCGCATTGTAGCCGCCGTCGATAAACACGGCCCCGATCAGCGCTTCGCAGGCGTCCGCAAGAATGGTCGCGCGCAGGCGGCCGCCGGCGTGAGATTCCGAAAGGCCCAGCCTCAGCGCCGGCCCCAGATCCATTTCGCGGGCAACCTCGGCACACGTCTCCTTTCGCACCAGGTCGGCAAGCCTGCGCGACAGTTCTCCTTCGTTTGCCCTTGGGAAGCCGCGATACAGCATGTCCGAGACGACAAGCCCCAGCACGTGGTCACCAAGGAACTCAAGCCGCTGATAGCTCGCGGTGCGATTCTGCGGTCCGCCCGAGATCGCTGAAATGTGAGTCAGGGCACGCTCCAGCAGGAGCTTATCGGCAAACTTGTAGCCGATTTTATTCTCGAGAGCGGTTCTGTCTTTCGCCTTGCGGCTCATCTGACGATCGTAAACAGGCGACCCCAACGCACCGAAAACGGCCAACGCCAAAACTCCCAGGCACGCTCGCCTTCGTACACCGAGAAGAAAATCAGCTGCGCTTTGCCGACAATGTTCTCCAGCGGCACCATACCGACCTGCGGGAATCGACTATCGGTCGAATTATCGCGGTTATCACCCATCATAAAATAGTGGCCGGGCGGCACAGTATAAACCTGCGTGTTATCGGCAAAACCGTTGTTGACCAAATCGAGCGTGTAATAGCTCACACCATTCGGCAGCGTCTCCTTCCATCGCTTCACGGGGGCCTCAAGATGCCCCTCTTCATTATCGACGAAATCCGGTGCGGTTTCCCGTTTAATCGGCTTGCCGTTGATGTAGAGCAGCCCATCGATGACCTGAATGCGGTCGCCCGGCAGACCAATCACGCGCTTGATGTAATCGACCGAAGTATCCTTCGGTAGGCGGAATACAACGACATCGCCGCGCTGCGGCAGCAGATCGCCCGGAATGCGGCCGGAAAACAGCGGCGGCGAAAACGGCAGCGAAAAATGGCTGTAGCCATACGAATACTTCGAAACGAACAGATAATCGCCAATAAGAAGCGTCGCCTTCATGGATCCGGATGGAATGTTGAACGGTTGAAACAGGAATGTTCGGATGACCAGAGCAATGACGAGCGCGTGAATGACCACGCGAACGGTTTCGGCAAAGCCGCCCTCATTCCGTTTTGTTCCGGATGTCACGCTCATCGGCCTCTCGTTTGTTTTCCTCGCGCGCGCCCAACGATCTTGTACCCGCTGGCCAGAACAGGCGCAATCAAATGCCCTTCGACCCGCGGCTCAGCCGACTACAATTCCGGCGCTTCCGGGCTCTCAGCGGGCAGAGCCGTGATAATGACAAGCGCATGCGCCATCGGCCCCTCGTCGGTGAGAGTGACGTCGATGCGGGCGCTTCGGCCGGCAGGCGTAATTGTCTGCAGCCGCTTCAGCGCGCCGCCGGTGAGCTGCATGGTCGGCCGGCCGCTGGGGAGGTTGATTACACCCATATCCCGCCAGAAAACTCCGTTGCGCAATCCGGTCCCCAAGGCCTTGGCGCATGCTTCCTTGGCAGCAAAGCGCTTCGCGTAGGTCTCTACGCGATTTGCGCGGCGATCCGCTTTGGCGCGCTCGGTCGTCGTGAAAACACGGTTGAGAAAACGCTCGCCATGCCGCTTCAGTGTCTGCTCGATACGGCGCGCATCGACGATGTCGGAACCGATGCCGATAATCACCGGCCTAATTCCTTTGCGTGTGCGCGACCGCGATCCATCGCCATGCGCATCATTCGTATCGTTTGATCGAGCCCCTCGAATACCGATTCTCCGATCAGGAAATGTCCGACATTGAGCTCGACAATTTCAGGAAGCGCAGCGACCGTTTCGGCGGTGCGGTAATCAAGCCCATGCCCGGCGTGAACCTCCAATCCAAGTTGCTTCGCACGCGCGGCGCCTTTGCGCAGCAGCTCCCATTCCGCTTGCGCTTCACCATCTCGTCCTTCCATGACGGCATCGCACCACGAACCCGTGTGCAATTCTACCACGGGAGCACCGATGCGCGCTGCGGCTTCGATTTGTTCAGGCGCGGCGCCAATGAATAACGAAACGCGAATGCCGTTTCGCTTGAGCTCCGTCACCGCCGGCGCAAGTTGCGTCGTCTGATGAACAACGTCGAGACCACCTTCCGTGGTGCGCTCCGTGCGCTTCTCCGGCACGAGACACACCGCGTGCGGTTTCGTTTTGATTGCGATCGCAATCATTTCATCGGTCGCCGCCATCTCGAAATTGAGCGGCTTGTCGATTTCCGCCTTCAGGCGCTCAATGTCGTCGTCGCGAATGTGACGTCGATCTTCGCGCAGATGCGCAGTTATGCCGTCCGCGCCGGCCGCAATTGCCAATCTGGCCGCGCGTACCGGATCGGGATGGGTCCCGCCGCGCGCGTTCCTGATTGTGGCAACGTGGTCGACATTGACGCCGAGACGCAGGTATTCGGGCATTTATCCGTTCACTCGATCGGCCTTGGCCACCATCGGCTTGGCCCGCAGTTGCGCAATGATGTCGTTGAGATGTTTGAGATCGTAAACCTCCAGATCGATCAATACGTCCGTAAAATCGGGTGCTCGCCTGGTCATTCGGATGTTATCGATATTTCCATCGTGCTCCGCGATCACTTGCGTAATCTGGGCAAGGGATCCGGGTTCGTTGACTGACTGCACCCAAAGGCGTGCGGGAAAGCGCCGCGGTGTGCGCTCGTCCGCGTCCCAGCGTACGTCAAGCCACCGTTCGGGCTTGTCCTCGAATTCACTCAGTGCTGGCGATTGAATTGGGTAAATGGTGATCCCCTCGCCCGGCGTCAGAATTCCAACGATACGGTCACCGGGTACTGCGCCCCCGTTCGGCGCGAAGCGGACCGGCAAATCCATGTTGATGCCGCGGATCGGAATGGCCCCACTTGAGGCACCCTCCGCGCCGGCGCTCATACCAGGAATTTTGAACTTCACCGCCGACAGCCGCCTCAGGCCGAACCAGCCACTCTCCGCCTTCTGATGCTTCGCGATCGCTGCGGCGCGCTCCTCCTTGTAATCCGGATACATCGCGCGGGCCACATCGGACGCCTTCATTTCGCCGCGGCCGACCGCCGCCATGACCTCCTCGATCGTCGTTCGGGCGAGCCGCGGCAAAGCCGCCATCAACTTCTCGTCCGAATATGCGATCTTGGCGCGGTAACACAGGCGTTCGACCATCCGTCGACCGAGCCCTGTGTATTGCGCTCGAACAGCGGCGCGCGTTGCCCGGCGGATCGCGGCACGCGCCTTCCCGGTTACGACAATTGACTCCCAAGCGGCGGGCGGGGCGGTCTGGGACTTCGATGTGAGGATTTCCACCTCATCGCCATTGGCAAGTTCGGAAACCAGCGGCGCAATCTGTCCGTTGATCTTGCAGCCAACCGCCGTGTTGCCGACGTCGGTATGAACGGCGTAGGCGAAATCTATAGGTGTCGCCTTGCGCGGCAGGGAAATGAGTTTGCCCTTAGGCGTGAAGCAAAACACCTGGTCGTGGAAGAGCTCGAGCTTCGTATGCTCAAGAAATTCCTCCGGGTTCGATCCTTCCGCCAACAGCTCAATCGTGCGCCGCAGCCATGCATAGGCGCTTGATTCGCGCGACAGCATCTCTGTCGGCGAACCAACGCCGTCCTTGTAAAGTGCATGAGCCGCAATGCCGTACTCGGCGATATCATGCATTTCCGTCGTGCGGATTTGCAGCTCGACGCGCTGCTTGCCGGGGCCAATGACCGTCGTATGAATTGAGCGGTACTCGTTCTGCTTCGGTGTCGAGATGTAGTCCTTGAAGCGCCCGGGCACGACGGGCCAGGTCGTATGCACGATTCCGAGTGCCTGATAGCAGTCGGACATGTTTCTCACGATCACGCGAAATCCGAAAATATCGGAAAGCTGCTCGAAGCCGACCGATTTGCGTTCCATCTTGCGCCATATGGAATAGGCGCGCTTGCGCCGGCCGCTGACGATCGCCTGAATTCCCTGGTCAGCCAGCTTCCTGGTGAGCTGCTTTTCGATCTCGTTGATCAGATGAACATGACGCTCGGCAAGCCCGTTGAGCCGCTCGCTCACTGCCTTGTACGCTTCAGGATAAATCTCGCGAAACGCCAGATCCTCCAACTCTTCGCGCATCTCATGCATGCCCATCCGCCCGGCAAGCGGCGCGTAAATCTCAAGGGTCTCTTCGGCGGAGCGCCTTCGTGCCTCGGCAGGCATAAAGTCAAGCGTCCGCATGTTATGCAGCCGGTCGGCCAGCTTCACCAACAACACACGGACATCGTTTGCGATGGCCAGCAGTAGCCTGCGCAGGTTTTCCGCCTGCTTTGCCTCCTTGGTGACGAGGTCGAGTTTTTTTAGTTTCGTAAGCCCTTCAACCAGGGCGCCGATATCGGGACCAAACAGGTTGTCGATTTCGGCCCTGGTCGCTTCCGTATCTTCGATCGTGTCGTGCAGCAGCGCGGCGGCAATGGTCGAGTCGTCGACTTTCAGGTCTGTCAGGATCGCCGCAACTTCGATCGGATGGGAGAAATAAGGATCGCCGGAGGCTCGCATCTGCTCGCCATGCGCCTTCATCGCGTAGACGTAGGCACGGTTAAGCAAAGCCTCGTTGGTATGCGGATTGTAGCGTCGTACCCGCTCCACCAGTTCGTACTGCCGCATCATCTGCGGCTTGCGCAAAGCCGTCGGTCTATCAGGCTCTTGCACGGAAACCGTAACGGCCCGCTCCAGCGGCGCTTTCGGCCGCGGCGGCTTTTGCACCCGTGGAAGTCTATTCTGTGCGCGCGCCATAGATTTTGAGGCTCGCCGGTACTAGGCGGTTTAGCTTCCCGCCGATTGGGCAGCAGTTCCACTCGAAGATATCATGCCATCTTGCGGCCGCCGCAAGACTTTGTCTCAGGAAAGGATGAGGTTTTGGTAAGCAAAACGGCCCGGAAACCCGGGCCGCGCATTGCAAAGGCGTTCATCTCGGGTGCCGGTCTACTCGGCATCGTCCTCAGGCTGTTCCTCAGGAGGTGTCAAACCTTCGAGGCCTTTCAGCAACTCCTCTTCGGTCATCCGGTCAGCCGTGACCTCTGTGTCATCGGAATCCACGCCTGCCCCCGCGGCAGCACCGATCAACGGCACCTCCGGCTCAGGCTCATCGACCTCGACGTATTTCTGAAGGCTGTGAATGAGGTCTTCCTTGAGATCACCGGGTGATACCGTCGTCTCCGCGATCTCACGCAGCGCCACGACCGGATTTTTGTCGTTGTCGCGATCGATCGTGATCTGCGATCCCGATGAAATCATTCGCGCGCGGTGACTCGCAAGAAGCACGAGGTCAAACCGGTTTTCAACTTTATCGATGCAATCTTCTACTGTGACACGGGCCATCGGCGCGCCGCTCCTTCGGATGGAACTTTTCGCGAAAAACGTGTGTTAGGTATCCCTGACATGCCGGAAATTCAAGCACTTTTGTCTTGGTTTAGCCAAACACGTCTGTTACCAGACAATCGGGAAGCGCATTAAGGCCTATCCGGCCGAATTTCCCGGAGTCCTTCATTGCGTGGGTGTTTGCCGATTTAACCAGCGGCACCTTTGACCTCCAAATTGCGGCGAAACTTGCCGGCGGCCCTGGTGGACGATCGCCGGGGTCGGAAGTCCAAGTTTCATCACCAGAGAGCAGTCATGAATGCCTCAACCGAAAAAATCGCTTTGTTCATCGACGGAGCAAATCTTTACGCCACTGCCAAAACATTGGGGTTCGATATCGATTATAAGCGGCTGTTGCGTGAATTTCAGTCGCGCGGCTATTTGCTCCGCGCGTTCTATTACACGGCCGTCATCGAGGATCAGGAATATTCGTCAATCCGTCCTCTGATCGATTGGCTCGACTACAACGGCTATTCAGTCGTCACGAAAGCGACCAAGGAGTTTGTCGACCAGACCGGCCGGCGCAAGGTCAAAGGCAATATGGACATCGAACTCGCCGTCGACGCGATGGAGATCGCCGGCCACATCGACCACATGGTGCTCTTTTCAGGCGACGGTGACTTCCGCTCGCTGGTCGATGCCGTCCAGAGGCGCGGCGTACGCGTAACCGTAGTATCAACAGTGTCGACACAGCCGCCGATGGTGGCCGACGAGCTCCGGCGGCAAGCCGATGTCTTCATCGATATTGTGGAATTGCAATCCAAGATCGGGCGCGATCCCGGCGAGCGCCCCGTACGGGAGCCGCGGGAGGGGCGGGAGCCGCGGCAGCATACGCCGCAATTCCTGCAACGGCCGGCATCGCCGCAGCGGGCAGGCGCGGCGGATGACGACGAGTTCGAGGACGAATAAAGCTCAGGTGGCCGCGATGAATGCGGACACCAAGCCGGGGCATGACTGTCCGCACTGCCCGCGTCTGGTTGCCTTCCGGGATGGCTGGCGAGAACGAGAGCCAACCTGGTTCAATGCGCCCGTGCCCTCATTTGGGCCGCTCGAAGCTCGTGTCCTGATCGTGGGCCTCGCGCCTGGGCTCCAGGGCGCGAACCGAACCGGCCGGCCGTTCACCGGCGATTATGCCGGCGTCCTCCTCTATGACACGCTGACCCGCTTCGGCTTTGCGCAAGGCAAATACGAGGCACGACCCGATGACGGATTGCGACTGATCGACTGCCGCATCACTAACGCCGTCCGCTGCGTTCCGCCGGAAAACAAGCCCACGCCTGCGGAGATCAGCACGTGCCGCAACTTCCTTAATCCCACGATCCGGGAAATGGAAAATCTGCGCGCGCTCATCGCGCTCGGCCGCGTCGCCCATGACACTGTTGTCACGGCGCTCGGCGCCAGAAAGTCGGCGGTGCCTTTCAAGCATGGCGCCCGCCACGACATCGGCCGCCTGACACTTTTCGACAGCTACCACTGCTCCCGCTACAACACGAATACCGGCGTATTGACACCGGAAATGTTCCGCCGGGTGTTCGCAGACGTGCGCGCCTATCTCGATTCCTGAAGCCACGCGATTACTTCAGCCGCATTCTTGTCTGGTGGAAACACCGGGTAGAACACTTTGCTGATAATCCCGTCGTCGATCACCCACGCCATCCGCTTGAGCAGCGTCATTCCGCCGGCAACAAAAGTTGGAAGCTTCATTGCCCTCGTCAGTTCCAGATTTTCATCAGACAGAAGAGGAAACGGCAGATGCAAGCGTTCCGCCGCCTCGCGTTGATAGGCTGTGTCTTGTGTTGAAAGGCCAAACAGGTGCTGCACGCCGAGCGCCTTCAATTCGCCAGCATGATCGCGAAATGAGCAGGACTGTGGCGTGCACCCGCGGGCGCCCGGGATCATGTCCCATCCGTCGGGGTTGGGGATGCCAGGAACGCCGGTTCGTGGATAAATGTAAACAACGCCGCGGCCTTCCAGCTTCGATAAATTAATTGGCGGCCCGCTGGTCGCAGCTAAAGCCAAATTCGGTAATGCCATTCCAGTGAGATGCTGGGCTCCGCCGTCATCCTGGGGGATCGGAATGCTATCCGGCAGAACGTTTGGATTGGTGGCGACATCGCTCATTGGGCTGTGTCCTGATACGACATAAATTCCATCAGGGATCCATCGGGGTCGCGGAAGTAGACGCTTGTCCCTTCCCCTTTGGCGCCGAAACGCTGCATCGGTCCACGCTCGACCGCAACGCCGTGCGCCTTCAGATGCTTGATCGCGCCTTCGATCGGCCCCAGCCACTCGAAGCATAGATCGCTATTGCCCGGCTGCACTGGCAGCCGCGCAACCTCGGCCGGCTTGATGCCAGGGCCATGCACATTGAGTTGCTTATCGCCGAACCGGTAGGCCCAGCCAGCAGGCCGCCGCACAAGCGTTGCGCCCAGCACGTCGCGATAGAACTTGTTCGAGCGGTCCCAATCGGTGATGTGAATAACGCAGTGGTCAAGTTTGGCCGGAACCGCCATCGTTTACCCCTTCTGACGCAAGAGCCGCCCCCGCTCCCGCTCCCAGGACCGTTTCTTGAGCGTCTCGCGCTTGTCGTGCAATTTCTTGCCTTTTGCCAACGCAATCTCAACTTTTGCTCGACCTTTTTCGTTAAAGTAAAGCTTTAACGGAATGATGGTCATGCCCTCCCGCTCGACCGCCCCCGCGAGTTTGTTGATCTGCCGTTTGTGCAGCAGAAGCTTGCGCGGCCGCTTGGGTGGCTGATTGTAGCGGCCTCCCTGCAGATACTCCGGAATATTTGCGTTGATGAGCCAAATCTCGGCGTCCCGAGCGTCGGCGTAGGATTCGGCGATGGTTGCCTTGCCGTTGCGAAGCGACTTCACCTCCGTGCCGGTGAGCGCAATCCCGGCTTCAAAGGTTTCGCCAATCTCGTAGTTAAATCGCGCTTTACGGTTGTCGGCGACGACCTTGCAACGCCGCTCCGGTTTGTTGGCCATGCCGTTTAAAGTTACTTGGCTTTGATTGCGTCGCGAATTTCAGTGAGCAACTCTTCGGTTTTCGTGGGACCTGCCGCCTTTGCCTCCTCCTTCCGAAAGAGCCTGTTCATCCCGCGAATGAGAAGGAACAAGATCCAGGCGATGATAATAAAATTGATAAGCAGCGTAATAAAATGCCCCCAAGCCAACACGGCTCCCTGTTTTTTCGCTTCCTCAAGAGACGCTGCGGTGACCTTGGCGGAGAGCGGAAGAAAATAATTTGAAAAATCGATCCCTCCGGTAACGGCGCCGACCACCGGCATAATGATGTCGGCTACCATCGAATTGACGATCGCACCAAAAGCAGCACCGATGATGACGCCGATAGCAAGGTCAACGACATTGCCGCGCAACGCAAACTTCTTGAAGTCCTCAAACATATTGACCCCCTTTAAAGCAGCGCATCAACGCTGCGCAAAATTAAAGGTGCCGCGCCATCAATTGATCAACCCCGCATGCACCATCGCTTCGCGGACTGCCGCTTGCGCTTTTTCGGAAGCCGGCACCATCGGCAATCGTACGATGTTGGCGCACTTGCCGAGAAGCGACAACGCGTACTTGACCGGCGCCGGACTCGTTTCAATAAACAAGTTGGTGTGCAGCGGCGCAAGTTTGTCCTGCAGCTTGAGCGCCGTCGCAAAATCGCCCCGGCCGCAGGCGGCCTGAAATTCCGAGCAGAGTCGCGGCGCCACATTTGACGTGACGGAAATGCAGCCGTGGCCGCCATGCGCGTTGAAGCCGAGCGCGGTGATATCCTCGCCGGAAAGCTGGTTGAAATCGGGACCCATCGCTGCACGTTGCTGGGAGACTCGCGCCATGTTCGCCGTTGCGTCCTTTACGCCGGCGATGTTTTTGAGCTCATAAAGACGCTTCATCGTGTCGACATTGATGTCGACGATCGAGCGGCCCGGAATATTGTACATGATGATCGGGATGCCAATGGCATCGTTGATCGCCTTGAAGTGCTGATAAAGCCCTTCTTGCGTCGGTTTGTTGTAGTAGGGCGTGACGACCAGCACCGCATCGGCGCCGGCCTTTTCCGCATGCTGCGAAAGTTCGATCGCCTCAGCCGTCGAGTTGGACCCAGCGCCGGCGATCACCGGGACGCGTCCCCTGGTCTGGTCGATGCACCATTCCACAACCTGCTTGTGTTCCTCGTGGGAAAGCGTAGGGCTCTCGCCGGTCGTTCCGACCGGAACAAGGCCGTTTGTCCCCTCAGCAATTTGCCATTCGACAAGTTCGCGAAAGGCCCGCTCGTCGACCGCGCCGTTTTTGAAAGGCGTGACCAGCGCCGTAAAGGAGCCTCGGAAGTTTGTCTTTGCCGCCATGACACGCGCTCTCCTAACGGGAACTGCTATCCCCCAATCATTATCCGCTTGGCCGGGTCCTTGAAAGCCCCACCTGCTTTTCTCCGGCGCGGCCGTTGCCGCCATTTCGCCGCGGTTCCGGCGTAGTCAGACAAATCATTAAGGGGCTATCCATCCGCGCGGCTTATTGGCCTAAATCGAGGTATTCGCAGTTTCTCGATTCGGTTGCCGCATGCCGGCAAGGGCTGAAGGGACGTGATCGGTCATAACGTTTTTCGGATTCTTGGGGTAGCTGCGGCTTGCGGCGCGGTGCTGACGCATGCCGAGGCGCAGCACAAAAGGCACATTAAACATGTGGCGCCTTTGCCGCACGCACGGCCGGCGACACATATGCCCCCGGCCATCGCAAAGCGCATTGCCGCTCTGCCACCTCTGCCCCGCAAACGACCTGCGATCATCCGTACCGCCGATGTGGCGCAAGCTTCCCGCAGCCTTTCCATTGCTGCACTGGCCATCCGTCCGCCCGTCCGGGCCGCACGCCCGGGATCGGGCCCGTTTGCCATCGCCTCATCGCATTCCACAAGCGAAGCCGACATGCGCGCCGTCAAGCGCGTGGTCGAACTAGCCCGCAAAGGCAAAGGCACGGAGGCGGATGCGGAAAAGAACTCGATTCACGATCCGGTTGCGCGCAAGCTCTCCGAATGGGCGATTCTGCACAGCAATAATATCGATCTGCCTTTCAAGCGTTACGCCGACTTCATCGCCGCCAATCCGACGTGGCCGCACGTCGAACTTTTTCGCCGGCGCGCCGAGGACGCGCTGTGGAACGACAGAATGGACAATGCCACCGTGCGCGCCTTTTTTGCCAAACGTTCGCCGACGACGGCGAAAGGTCACTTCGTCCTTGCCCGCGTCTTGCTAGACCAAGGCGATCGTGCGGGCGCGCAAGCGCTTGTTCGTGCCGCCTGGCGGCATCAAGACTTTTCGCCGGACGTCGAAGAAAAAGTGTTGGAGATGTTCGGGGGGCTGATCACACGCGCCGACCAAAAGGCGCGCATGGACGAGCGACTTTATGCCCACGACATTCCACCTGCCCTGCGTTGCGCGCACCGGCTCGGCGGTGCCGAGTTGAGCATCGCGCGTGCACGCGCCGCCGTAATCGAACGATCATCGAAGGCCAAGGCGCTGCTCGAAGCAGTGCCCTCCTCCGCCCGCGACGACCCCGGCTATATCTTCAGCCGAATTCGCTGGCTGCGCAGAGAGGATCGGATTTCCGAAGCAGTGTCGCTGATGCTGAGCGCACCGCGCGATCCGGCAGTGCTCGTCGACACCGATCGGTGGTGGCAGGAACGGCGCATCCTGGTCCGCAAGCTGCTCGATGAACACAAGCCCGGCCTGGCATACCGGCTTGCGCGCGATGCTGCGCCGCCGGGTCGGGACAACTACCGTGTCGACTGGCACTTCACGGCCGGCTGGATCGCATTGCGGTTCCTGCACGAGCCCGCGACAGCGCTGGCTCACTTCGCGAAGATCCCGAACGGCACATTTAACCCGCATGCTTTATCGCGCGCCGGTTATTGGGAAGGCCGCGCAGCCGATGCGATGGGGCTGAAAAAAGAAGCCAAAGACTACTACGAATCTGCCGCGCAATATACCGCAACCTATTATGGCCAGCTAGCGCGTGCGCGCCTTGGACTCACCAAGGTCGGGCTGCGCGGACCTGTTCCGCTGACCGCGGAAGAACGTGCGACGCTCAATCAGCTTGAAATCGTGCGTGCGGTCGAAATCCTGTACAAGATCGGCGAGCGCGAACTCGTGGCACCGATCTACGCCGAACTTGGGCAAAGTGCGACCGATATCGCCGGAATGGCTGTTCTGGGCGAACTCGCCGGCCGATATGGCGACGGCCGCGCGATGGTGTTGCTCGGGAAGGCGGCACTGGGGCGCGGGCTACCCCTCGATTACTATGCGTACCCGATAGTCGGCTTGCCCGACTACAAGCCGGTGGGGCCACCGATCAGTCCCACGGTCGCCTATTCAATCGCCCGGCAAGAGAGTCATTTCAATCAGAAGGTAGTCTCGCCCGCGCACGCCATGGGACTTATGCAGGTGACGCCGGAGGCCGCGATCGATACGGCGAAACGGTACAAAGTCCGCTATAACCGTTCCCGCCTGCTCAATGACCCCGTTTACAATATGCAGATGGGCGCGGCCGAGCTCGGCAACCTGCTTCAGTATTACCGCGGGTCCTATCTGCTGACCTTTGCGGGATACAACGCCGGCCGCGGCCGGGTGAAACAGTGGATTGAGGCATATGGCGACCCGCGTGACCCCGGCGTCGATCCGGTTGATTGGGTCGAACGCATCCCGTTTTCCGAGACGCGCAACTACGTCGAGCGGATCATGGAAAACCTTCAGGTTTATCGCGCGCGCTTCGGTGGCAGTCGTAATGTGCTGATCGAAGCGGACCTCAGGCGCGGGAGCGAATAGCACCGGCCCTCCTCATCCGTCATCCAAAAAGGCGCTCGTGCACGAGCGTGAACGCTGTGCAAGTATCTCAGGATGACGGCAACAGCCCGTCCGTGCATGATGCACGCGAATGGCGATACAAACCTATACCGACGCCTTTATCACTGCTCCCGACGGACTGCGGCTGCACGCGCGCTGCTATGGGCCCCCAAACAGAGCCGCATTGCCGGTCGTTTGCTTGCCCGGCCTCACCCGCACCGCCGCAGACTTCGACGCGCTGGCGAGCGCGCTTGCCGCCGACAACACAAATCCGCGCCGTGTCATCGCGCTCGATTACCGCGGTCGCGGCGAATCCGACTACGACCGCGATCCGCGCAACTACAATGTCCACACCGAACTGCGCGATGTCCTCGCGGTGGTGACGGCTTTAGAGGCGTTGCCGGCGATCTACATCGGCACGTCTCGCGGCGGCATTCTTGCGATGCTGCTTGCGGGTGCGCGGCCGTCGGCAATCGCCGGCGTGGTGCTCAACGATATCGGCCCTGTGCTCGATCCGAAGGGCCTGCTGCGCATCAAAAGCTACGTCGGCAAGCTGCCGCGGCCGGCAAACTTCGAGGATGGCGCAGAAATCCTGCGGCGGCTCTTTAGTGCGCAATTCCCGAAGCTGACTCCCGAGGATTGGCTTGCGAGCGCGCAGCGCGCCTTCAAGCCGGACAAAAAAGGCCGCCTTGTACCGACGTATGACATACGGATCGCGAGGACGCTTAGAAGCATCAAGCCAGATGAACCTGCGCCCGCGCTATGGAGTCAGTTTGATGCCCTGCAGTCGGTGCCGCTGATGGTGATCCGGGGAGCGAACTCGGATTTGCTGTCTCCCGCCACGCTCGAGGCCATGCGCGCGCGGCGTTCGTCGCTCAAGGTAATCGAGGTGCCCGACCAGGGCCATGCGCCGCTGCTGGCGGAGCCTGAGATCGTCGCGCGCATCGGCACGTTTGCGGCGCGCTGCGATAGGTCTGACGGGCATTGCCGGATCTGACCCGGCAGTCCATCCGAGAAAATGCTTTGCAAGGACGATGGACGCCCGGGTCAAGCGTGAGCACGACCCCAAACTTTGTGGTGCTTGTTGTCTCGTCACCACCGCTTGTGCAGAGCATCACCATAGAAAAACCCCCGGCGGTTTCCCGCCGGGGGTTCAAACTAGCTAACCGTGATCAGGTCGCGATCAGGGCCAGAAGTTGCGTTGCACGCGGAAGATGCCGGACCAGACGTTGTTGTCGTCGACCAGCGCACCTGCCGGCTGAGCGCCCGCTCCCGCTGTGGTCAAACCACCGGAGAATGCCGTGCGCACGTGCGAGTACATCACTTCGAGACCGACATCGAGGTTCTCCACCGGGTTCCAGATGGTACGCGTACCGACCTGCCACAGGCTCCAGTCGGGATCGCAGGCCGCAACCGCCGTGGTCACGGGCGCCGAGACGCAAAGCAGCGAGCTTGGCTCAACCTTCAAGTAGCCGCCATAGATCGAGCTTTGCAGGTTCGGCAGCCAGTGGTGGGTGTAGCCAGCTACAACCGCCCAGCTCTTGGTGAGCTCGAGGTCCCCGCCCGGCGCGAACACCGCATCTGGGTGCCAGCCAAGCGCGACCGTGCTGCCGTCGAACACGCCCACACCGCCGTTGGTGGTCAGGGTGTAGTTCGTGTACTGGCCGGCGCCGCGGGCGTAATCGAACTCGACGCCAATGTGATCGCCCTTGCCGAGCATCGGCAGGTTGAACACGGCGCCCGCGCCGAACGCCCAGCCCGCTTTGTCATCGGGATGTCCGGTCAGGACAGTACCGCCGTAATAAGATGCGCGGACATCATGGAACGCGCCGCTGATACCCGCCGAACCCCAAGCCTGGTCGATGCGCAGGTTGGCGACAACATCAGGCACGGTATCCGCAAAGCCACCGGCGCCGCCACCCGCCGCAACACCCGCTGCACTGGTGCCGGGACTCGCACCGATTAACAGGCCGCCAGCGTTGTTAAAGATCGACTTTTGACCACGATCTTCCGCCGAGATCGTGGCCGAGATCCCGTTGCCGAACTGCGCGGTATAGCCGGCCACCGTGATGCCCGAGCCGCCCGTCGCCGAGCCGATGAAGTTGGTCTGGTAGCTTTCCGTCGGCGCCGGGTTGTAGATGTCGAAGAACGACTGCGTGCGACCGAAGGTGAAGCCGGCGAGCTGGATGAAGCCACGGTCGAAGAACGTGTGATCCGGCGTCGCAGTGTACTCGTCGCCCGAGCTCCACTGGGCGCCGAAACGCAAGTAGGCGCGCAAGGTGCCGTAGGCGGTCTGCGAGCGGATATCGAACGACATCACCGCGCGCGTACGATTGACTGTGTCACGTGTATCAGCCCGATCGAAACGCGCGTTGGCGCCTGTCAGGAACGGCGCAAACGAACCGCTGGCGTTGAAGTCCGTTTCATACCGCATGAACCCGCCCAGCTTGATGCAGGTATCGGTGCCCGGGATGTACCAGAACCCCGCGCCGTACAGGCTGCAAATCTTCACGTACTGGACCGGTTTGGCCTTAACGGGAAGATCGGCCGCCTGCGCCCCAGCAACTGCGACGATTCCCGCCGCGGCGCCGAGGAGAAGGCTTTTCACCATCTTCATCTTGAACCTCCATATAGTGTTCATCGTGAGAGGGTTCCGTATCCGCCTAGTGCGATCGGCACCGTTTGGAACTTCCCCTTGCTCCCCACTTTCCGGAAAACGCTGCACCGAAATCCCGAACCAGAAAACTGGCCCCAACACTTTGCGTGCAATCCGTCGCTCCGGAAAGCGCGACACGGGGATGCCCCCTCCGTCGCTTTGAGAAGATTAACTGATGGACCTTGAGGCGCAATGAAGAAGCGCTATTCCCACAAGGTTATGCCATCATTTTCGACAGGGTGTTGCGAAAAAAACACGGCATGCGATGAGGACAGCACCAATTCGATATCCGATCTTTACAAAGAATAAACGTCTTCGTTTTCAATACGTTAACGGGCTTGCAACAATCGTCTCATTCGATGTTTTGGCGTGAGCAAGGCTCGGCCTCAGCTCTTCGTGCGCTTCTGGCCGCCCAAATCGGGTCGAAAAATCGGCCGAGTTCCTTCGGCCAGTATTTTTTCTGTATTTGGTCAAAAAAAGCCCCGTGTTTCAGGCGTTTTCTGCAGTCTCAAGTAGTCTAGCCGGTTTTCGAAGGCTGTGAATACTTCCGAATCACAGATTGATTCGCGTTTTGGTGATTCGTTCGACGGCCACGGGCAAAAGTGATCCGTCAGGCAGCCACCGCGCTCCGTTGCGCTCCGGCTTCGAAGCCATCCTCCCTGGCGCATGGCGAACTGGGATATCGACCTGCAGCTAATGAACCTTGCAGATGGCGGGCAATCCATTCGCATGCCGTCACCTGCGCTCCGGGCCCGACACACGACGAGGTGGCGGAGACGGAGGGATTCGAACCCTCGATACGCCTTTGGAGCGTATAACGGTTTAGCAAACCGCCGCCTTCAGCCACTCGGCCACGTCTCCACGCGTGCGACTGATTAGGCTTTCTGCGGAGGCGGGTCAAACGCACACCTTGCACACAGATGTTCCGTCATCGGCCAATGTTGAGGTGGTTGCCGCGACCGACCTCCTGGTGCAAAAAAGTTCCTAGCGCGCAATGAGCGATAAATTTTTCGTGCACCGATGCTGATTGGCGCCGGGACTTCTCTGTCCGCGCGTTATCAGATTGACGGGTCCGTTTACGGCGAAGGAGTCGCCCATGACGAAATTGTTTGCAGGCTTGCTTGCCGCCACCGCGGCCGCAGCCGCGACCACTTTGATCGATTCAAAGCTCGCTCACGCCGACGTGCTTTATCCCTGGTGCGCGCTTGAAAGCACGCAAGGCGGAGGCGGTGCGACCAATTGCGGCTTCGTGACCTATCAGCAGTGCATGGCCACAATCAGCGGCATCGGCGGCTACTGCTACCAGAACCCGGCTTACCCGGGCCGCGGCAACCGCCCGATCTACATTCCGCGCGGCCCTCGCCCGGGCTATTACTGAGCGCACGTTTTTCGGAAACCCAGGCGATGTCGCGTCTTTCAAGGCGCAGTGGTGCTACGCCGCAGCGGACATCGCCGGCGCCTGCGCGCTCGCTTGCGGATGCGCCTTGAGCCAATCGCGCGCGGCGCGTTGCGCCAGGCCGATTTCGGAATCGCTCATCAGCGTTGCAACTTCGCGCCGCAAGCGGATCGCATCCTTGTTACCGCGCATCGCAGCGATGTTGAACCACTTATGCGCCGCAATCAGATCGACCGGCACTGTGCTGCCGACCGAATACTTCATCCCGAGATCGAAGCAGGCATTTGCGTTGGCCGGCTCGTAACCGGCAAAAGCCGGCATCCTTTCTGTTTCAGCCATGATGGCCTCCCCTTTATCGCGCCCCCACTCATGTTGGCCGAGTTTCGGGCGCGCCCCTGTTGCCGGATGAACTCTCATCCGTGCAGCGCGACTATCGGGGAGAAAATTTGAATCCCAGTTTAAGCAATGCGATGAATCGAAGGTGAACGGCGTTTCGTCTGCCGTTCACGCCGATGCAAAAAGCGCTTTGGAATCGTGGTTTTTTGAATTGGTGACGAACTGCTAACGCAGGCGGTTTGCGCTTCGATAACCACAGTTCGAACGTCGGTGCGAGGCAACACGATACAACGCAAGGCCGCACAATTCTCATTCCGAGCGGCGCCTAGCTGCCGGATACGGAATCCATAATCACTGCCGAGGTTATGGGCTCCGAGCCTGCACGCTTGCGCGTGCCCTCCGAAACGACATTCGGGTGCATGTGATATTCGCCGGCAGGTGTCACCGCGCGCGTTGATTGAAGAGGACGGCCTGCACTTTCGGATCCTTCATGTCGTAGCCTTGGCGCAGCTCCAGTCCGAGCGACATGCCTCGCTGCACCGCGGGCCGCGCCTTCACGGTCTCAAGCCACCGCTTCAAATTCGGAAACTGATTGATGTCCTGGCCTTGCCGCTCCCAGCCATTCGCCCAACCGACGCACGCCATGTCGGCGATCGAATATTTGCCCGCAAGAAATTGGCGGTCATTGAGCCGCGTATTCATCACGCCGTACAGCCGGTTGACCTCATCGACGTAGCGCTTAATCGCATAAGGCAACGTCTCCCGCGCGTAATTACGGAAGTGATGTACCTGACCTGCCATCGGTCCGAGACCGCCCATCTGCCAGAATAGCCATTGATCGACTTCGACACGGCCGCGCTCGTCGGCCGGATAGAATTTGCCGGTCTTGCGGCCGAGATATTGGAGGATGGCACCGGACTCGAAAATCGAAATCGGCCGCCCCCCGGGCCCATCCGGATCGACGATTGCCGGCATGCGATTGTTCGGCGCGATCTTCAGGAAGTCAGGCTTGAATTGGTCACCTTTTGAAATATTCACCGGTATCATGGTGTACGGCAGACCACATTCCTCCAGCATGATCGAAATCTTGAAACCATTCGGCGTCGGCCAGTAATACAACTCGATTGGCCGCTGCCTGGATTTCACAGCCGGCTTTGCCTTGCGGGCAGGTTTTGTCCGCGCCGCCGATCGCGGCTTGCTCTTCGCCGTGTTTGACCTGACGGCCTTGATCTTCGACTTCTTGCCCGCACGTGCCATTGGACACTCCCTGTGTTCGCGGAACCACTAAATCGCCTGGGCGTGACGCACAACAGCGTACGCCTGCAATCATCCGTGATCAGCGGTACGGATATATGAGCTCCACATACACGAAGGGCGTCGGCGAAATCATGATTCTCGCCGACGCCCTCTCTTGCCATCCGGTACCGGGTCGCCTCGGGTCGATCGCATTGCGCTCACCAACACCGATGCGCGCCCGGCCCGTATGACGCGGTCAACGCGAACGTGCGAAGACCGGCAGAGATAAAACGACTAGAGCCGCTTCTTCCTGCGGGACTTCTTCGCCGTCTTCTTCGCCGCTGCTTTCGCTTTTCTACGTTTCGCCATTTGCTGCCCTCCTAGCCATGTAATCATGGCGGGTGTCGGATCAGTGCGGTCGCGAATCGACCTGCACTGCATTCCGATTACTACAGTACAATGAAAAAAACATCGACTTCGCTAACGAAATGTATACGCGCGAACGCGCGCGCGTGTTTTGCAGCGCGCATCCACCATGGACACACCGTTGTTGCTCTCTGCATCTGCAAACGTTCGCGAAAGTTTTCGCAATACTGCACGATTGCAAATTACATCGATAAAATAATGCTTTTTTGAACTCTACAAATCTTTCCGACAACGTCGTGCAATGTGTGATTTGCGACGCGTCGTCGTCTTTGCCAAAGCCCGTCGGTTTGAATTTTTCATTCATGCACAGCTTGAAATTTTTTTCACAGGATTGCTGCCGTGGCCGCCTGTTACGGGTGAACCCGGGCGCAAAACGAGCGAATCGGTCCAACTGATTCGCGCCGCCGACCTTCACTCCGCGGCAGCGCGCAGACGCAAATTCACTCGAACAGACGTCCCCGACGCCGGTCGCGCGGAAAGTCAGAGACCAAGTTTTTTCCTGAGGAGATCGTTGACGGCTTGGGGATTTGCTTTGCCGCCGGACGATTTCATCACCTGTCCAACGAACCAGCCGATCGCTTTCGGGTTCGCTTTGGCATCGGCGACCTTGTCCGGGTGCTTGGCAATGATCTCGTCGACCGCCTTTTCGATAGCGCCAAGGTCGGTCACCTGCTTCATTCCGCGCGCTTCGACGATTGCTCGCGGATCGCCGCCTTCCGTCCAGACGATCTCGAACAAATCCTTGGCGATCTTGCCGGAAATTGTGCGATCGGCCACCAGGTCGAGAATGGTGCCGAGTTGCGATGACGAAATCGGCGATGAGCCGATATCCTTTGCCTCTTTATTCAGCCGGCCGAACAATTCATTGATGATCCAGTTCGCCGCGGACTTGGCATCGCGGCCTTTCGCGACCGCCTCGAAGTAATCCGCGGTTTCACGCTCGGCGACCAGTACGCCGGCATCGTAAGCGGAAAGACCGAAGTCCTCCATGAAGCGCTTCTTTTTCTCGTCCGGCAGCTCCGGCAGGCGCTCTTTGAGAGCGCTGACGTAGGCCTCATCGAACTCGAGCGGCAGCAGATCGGGGTCAGGGAAGTAGCGATAGTCGTGCGCCTCCTCCTTGGTGCGCATCGAACGCGTTTCGCCCTTGTTCGGGTCGAACAGCCGGGTCTCCTGCTCGACCGTGCCCCCCTCCTCGATAATGTCGATCTGGCGCCTCGCCTCGTATTCGATCGCCTGCCCGATGAAGCGGATCGAGTTCACGTTCTTGATCTCGCAACGGATGCCGAGCGGCTCGCCAGGACGGCGCACAGATACGTTTACGTCCGCGCGCAGGTTGCCCTTCTCCATGTCGCCGTCGCAGGTGCCGAGATAGCGCAGGATCGAACGCAGCTTGGCGACATAGGCCTTCGCCTCTTCCGAGGAGCGGATGTCCGGCCTCGATACGATCTCCATCAGCGCGACACCGGAGCGGTTGAGGTCGATCGCACTCATGTTCGGATGGCGGTCGTGCAGTGACTTTCCGGCGTCCTGCTCGAGATGCAGGCGCTCAATTCCGATCGTAACGCTGTCGCCATCCGGCAGATCGACGAGGACCTCGCCCTCGCCGACGATCGGCGACTTGTATTGGCTGATCTGATAGCCCTGCGGAAGGTCGGGATAGAAATAGTTCTTGCGGTCGAACACCGATTTCAAATTGATCTTCGCTTTGAGCCCGAGGCCGGTGCGGATGGCCTGACGGACGCATTCCTCGTTGATCACCGGCAGCATTCCCGGCATGGCCGCATCGACCAGCGATACATGCGTATTCGGCTCCCCGCCAAATTCAGTCGACGCACCAGAGAACAGCTTGGATTTCGACGTCACCTGCGCATGGATTTCCATGCCGATGACCACCTCCCATTCGCCGGTTGCGCCTCTAATCAATTTCGAGGATGCGGAAGCCATGCTCACCACCACCGCTCCGGCGCAAATCTTCCTGCCGCCTGCTCAATCACCTCGCCCAGCGAGAACAGCGTCTCCTCGTCGAACGGCCGTCCGATGAGTTGAAGACCGAGAGGCAGACCTTGCGCGTCGAGGCCGGCTGGTACCGATATGCCCGGCAGACCGGCCATGTTCACCGTCACGGTGAACACGTCATTCAAATACATCTCGATCGGATCGTCGCCCTTTTCGCCGATGCCGAATGCGGCCGACGGGGTTGCCGGCGTCAGCATCGCATGCACGCCAGCCTTGAAGCATTCTTCAAAGTCGCGTTTGATCAGCGTGCGCACCTTCTGTGCACGTAAATAATACGCATCGTAATAACCGGCCGACAGCACATAGGTGCCGATCATGACGCGGCGGCGCACTTCCGCGCCGAAACCCTCGCCGCGTGTCTTTTCGTACATCTCGATCAGGTCGCGGCCGTCAACGCGCAGGCCATAACGCACGCCATCGTAGCGCGCGAGATTGGACGAGGCCTCCGCCGGCGCGACGATGTAATAAGCCGGCAGCGCGTACTTCGTATGCGGCAGCGATACCTCGACGAGCTCGGCGCCCGCCGCTTTCAGCCAGACGCGCCCTTGTTCCCAGAGTTTCTCGATTTCCGCCGGCATGCCGTCGAGCCGGTATTCTTTCGGAATGCCGACGCGCAGGCCCTTCACCGATTTGCCGACCGCGGCCTCATAATCCGGTACCGGCACATCGGCGCTCGTCGTGTCTTTCGGATCGTGGCCTGACATCGAACGCAAAAGGATCGCGGCGTCGCGCACCGTGCGAGTGAACGGTCCCGCCTGATCGAGTGAGGACGCGAATGCAACGATTCCCCAGCGCGAGCACCGTCCATAAGTCGGCTTGATGCCGACAGTGCCGGTAAACGCCGCAGGCTGGCGAATCGAACCACCGGTATCCGTTCCAGTTGCGCCAAGCGCAAGGTTTGCAGCAACGGCGGCCGCCGAGCCCCCAGACGAGCCGCCCGGTACAAGCTTCGTGTTTGCGCCTTTCCGAAGCCACGGATTGATGACGCTTCCAAAGTACGAAGTCTCGTTTGACGAACCCATTGCGAACTCGTCGCAGTTCGTCTTGCCAAGCATCACAGCACCGTCGCGCCAGAGCTGTGCTGTGACGGTCGACTCGTACGGCGGCACGAAATTGTCGAGGATGTGCGAGCACGCTGTCGTACGTACACCGTCGGTGCAGAACAGGTCCTTTATCGCGAGGGGAATACCTTCGAGCGGTCCTGCGTTTCCGGCAGCAAGGCGGGCATCGGCCGCTTTTGCCATCGCACGCGCGCGTTCCGGCGTTTCCAACACGTAAGAATTCAGCGCGCGTGCTTTCTCAATCGCAGCGAGATGCGCGTCGGCGAGTTCGGCGGCGGTGAACTCTTTTTTCTTCAGTCCATCGCGGGCGCCGGCAATCGTCAGGGCGGTCAGTTCGCTCACGGTTTGGACTCATCAACGGCGGGGTCTGAAGGTCCGGCGTCCGGCGGCGCGTCGCAGGCAAATTGCGAAGGCGGATTGGCTGTCGCCGGGAAACGGCCGGTTTCCATCGCGATGCGGATCTGCTCCGGTGTCAGATTCAAGGCGTCGCATATCTGCCAAAACGCCATTTCACACGCACTGCACATCACTAGCGTCCGATCTTGTTACACCGGATCGATTCCGGCCCTCGCGCCGGCCGGCCGGAGATGGTCGGATCCTTTGCCATGCTCATTACTCGACCACTTTGGGAACCAGAAAAAGGTGATTGTCGCTCGCAGGGGCATTTGCCACGATCACATCGGCATTACCGCCATCGGTCACCACATCCGCACGCTTTTTCATCGTCATCGGCGTTACCGAGGTCATCGGCTCGACCCCGGCGACATCAACTTCCGACAGTTGCTCGACAAAGGCGAGGATTGAATTGATCTCGCCCTTGAGATGCTCGACCTCGTCCTCGGCGACCGCAATGCGGGCAAGACGGGCAATACGGCGGACTGTTTCGGTATCGACGGACATGGCCCGCGTATAGCAGCGTCAATTTGCTCCGACAATCAAAGGCTAGCCGTGTCTTCCCAGTCCGGATGCGTCCATGGGCGCGAACCCAGGCACTTGTGCCCTGTCCAACGAAGACGGAAAGGACAAAAGCAGCGCTTGCGTAGAACGCGGCTCTGAGCACAATTCAGGCGTGCCTGCGCATCATAACCGATACTCCTACTCTCCGATAACCGAGCGCGCCGTTTACGACTGGCCGGACGGCAGGCGCCTGGCACTCTATGTCGCGCTCAATCTGGAATGGTTTTCGTTTGGCGAGGGACTCGGCGCCGAGCTAGCACCGGGCGGCCCGCAGCCCGACGTGCTCAATTTCAGCTGGCGCGATTATGGCAACCGCGTCGGCGTTTTCCGTCTGGCAGAATTGTTTGCCGAACTGAAGCTGCCGGTTTCGCTGCTCGTCAATTCGCAAATATACGTCCACGCGCCACAGGCGGTCGCTGCCTTTCGGAATGCCGAAATCGTCGGTCATGGTCGCACCAATTCCGAACGTCAGGGCACGCTGCCGGAAAGCGAGGAGCGTGCCCTCATCGCTGAAACGAGCGCAGCCATCGAGAGGCATGAAGGTAAACGGCCGTATGGCTGGCTCGGTCCGTGGATTTCGCAGTCGCCGCTGACGCCTGACCTCCTGCAGGAAGCCGGCTACACCTACTTGCTTGACTGGTGCCACGACGACCAACCGGTGTGGATGAAGACACGTCAGGGGCGCATTTTATCGGTCCCCTACCCGCAAGAGCTCAACGATATTCCACAGATCGTCGCGCGCAAGCGTGAGGGCATCGAATTCGCCGACATGATCGTCGATGCGTTCGAGGTCATGTACGCCGAGTGCGAAAAGCGCCCTTTGGTAATGGGCATCGCCTTGCATCCCTATATCGTCGGCTGGCCGCATCGCTTCAAACATCTTGCCAAGGCGCTCCGCCGCATCGTTTCCCTTGCCGATGATCGCGTGTGGCTCACCACATCCGGAGCGATCGCCGCCCACGCTGCTGCCCAGCCTTCCGGGGTTATCCCTTGATCATTGTCGCCTGGCGATCGGCCATGCTAGCGCTCGCTTCATGGGCCCCGTCCTTCCATTGACAGAAGCTGCGCCGTATTTCGGCACACACGGTTCACTGATCGGGCTCGATCTCGGCACCAAGACCATCGGCGTTGCAACCAGCGATCCCGATCGCAAGCTCGCAACCGGGGTCGAAACGATCACGCGCAGGAACTTCACCGCCGATGCAGCGCGTATCCTCCTGCTCGCGAACGAGCGTCACGCCACCGGATTTGTGCTGGGACTCCCGGTCAATATGGACGGATCGGAAGGGCCACGAGCGCAATCGACCCGCGCCTTCGCGCGTAACCTGTCCAAAGTTACCGGTCTGCCGATCGCCCTATGGGATGAACGCCTGTCAACCGCGGCGGTGGAGCGCGAGTTAATTGCCGCAGATGTGAGCCGCAAAAAACGCGCCGCCGTCATCGATCAGCACGCCGCCGCCTTCATTTTGCAAGGCGCTCTGGATCGTCTTATGCAGCTCGGACGACGTTGAGGGCGGGCCTGCTGGGAACCCGCCCTCGCTGGGTCGACGTTGTCCGTTCAGAAAATCCGACTAGCACGCCCAGTAATCGGTCTGGCCGTAGTTTCCTTCGGTCGCACAACTGGACGGATTGACTCCGTAAACGCCCGGCCCCAGCTCATAGGCATAAGCACCCGGCGCATAAACGGGGCCACCGTAATCCGGCGTATAGGCATAGGCGCCATACCCCGGCCCGTAATACGCCGGCTCGTATGCGTTAGCCGCAGCGGCGCCTAGCAACGCGCCCGCCGCAAAACCCACACCGGCGGCTGCGATACGCCCGTGTCGCGCCTGGCTCGGCGTGGCGGCAGCAAGCGCCAATGTGCCGACGACGCCAACAGTCGCCACAGCTTTCACGGTCCGTGCCCCCAACGATTTCAGGTTCATTTGCATCAAGTCTCTCCTTCAGGTTTTTTTTCATCATCCGGCTGCGCACCGGACGCGCGTGCGATTTTGCAGCAACCGACGCAGCGTCGATGCCGCGCCGATCCGAAGGACAACACGTCGAGGCGCTCACGTTTCCCGTTTGCGCAGGAACTCCGCATCACAAAATTTTGGTGTAAAATTTTGGAACGGTTCGCCACGGGCGCGAACCGGTTCCGGGCGCGATTTTGGCCGCCAGGCCAACTGGCACGGCCGCGGCTCGCCCCACTACTCCGGTAGAAACTCCGACGTTTCCCGAACCAACCCACCAGGCGACGATCCGGTTCCGTTAACCGTGACGATGTGGAGCGATCCGGCTCAGCCCTTGCCGCACTGCATGGTTCCGCCTATAGACGTCGCTTTAATGAACATTGCGCCGAAATCCTCGTTCGTCCTCAACCGGCGGCATTTGTTGGGGATCGAAGGGCTTTCGCGCGAAGAAATTTCGGGGCTGCTCGACCTCGCAGAGGAATTCGTCACCCTCAATCGCCAAGTCGAGAAGAAGCGTACTTCATTACGCGGGCGTACACAGATCAATCTGTTCTTTGAATCATCGACCCGCACGCAATCTTCATTCGAACTCGCCGGCAAGCGGCTCGGCGCCGACGTGATGAACATGGCCGTCAGTCAGTCGGCCATGCGCAAGGGCGAAACGCTGATCGACACTGCAATCACGCTCAATGCCATGCATCCAGATATTCTGGTTGTGCGGCATCACGCCTCCGGCGCCGTTGAATTGCTGGCGAGCAAGCTCGACTGTTCGGTAATCAATGCGGGCGATGGCGCGCATGAACACCCGACACAGGCCTTGCTCGACGCGCTCACCATCCGCCGCAACCGTAACCGCATGGAAGGGCTGGTGGTCGCGATCTGCGGAGATATCACGCACTCGCGCGTCGCGCGCTCGAACATTCTCCTGCTCAACACCATGGGGGCGCGGGTGCGCGTCGTTGCGCCGTCAACGCTCCTTCCGGCCGGCATCGAACGTCTCGGCGTCGAGATTGCTCGCGACATGCGCGAGGGACTTGCCGATGCCGACGTCGTGATGATGCTGCGCCTGCAGAAGGAGCGCATGAACGGCTCATACGTGCCGTCGATGTCGGAGTACTTCCACTACTTCGGGCTCGACGAGAAAAAACTGTCTTACGCAAAGCCCGGAGCGCTCGTCATGCATCCGGGTCCGATGAATCGCGGCGTGGAAATCGATTCAAGCGTCGCAGACGGGGCACAGTCGGTCATCCGCGAACAGGTCGAGATGGGCGTTGCTGTACGGATGGCCGTTCTCGAAGCGCTGTCGAGGAATCTGCCGAATGCTTAGCTTCCCGTCGCTTCGGGGCGCACCGGCCGTGCTTCTGGTGGCGACGGCTGAAACGACCCAGGTTAACACATGATCCTCTCCGACCGCCGCCCGATCCTGCTCGCCAACGCACGGATCATCGATCCGTCGCGCGATCTCGATATTACCGGCGATCTTTTGATCGCGGACGGCGTCATTCGTGAAGCAAAAAAAGGCATTGGCGCCGCCGGAGTTCCGGAAGGAACTGAGATTATCGATTGCCGCGGCAAATTGGTTGCGCCTGGCCTTGTCGACATGCGCGCGTTCATTGGCGAGCCCGGTGCGGGACACCGCGAGACGCTCGCTTCGGCCAGCGAAGCTGCGGCGGCGGGCGGGGTCACCACCATCATCTGTCAACCCGATACCTCTCCCGCGATCGACGACCCTGCGACCGTCGATTTCGTTTTGCGTCGCGCCCGCGATACGGCGATCGTGCATGTGCATCCGATGGCGGCACTCACCAAAAGTCTCGCCGGCGAGGAAATGACCGAAATCGGACTCTTGAAGGCTGCCGGCGCGGTCGCCTTCACGGACGGCGCGAAGACGGTCGAGAACGCGCAAGTGATGCGGCGCGCACTCGCGTACGCACGCGATTTCGGCGCGCTTATTGTCCATCATACCGAAGACAGAAATCTGGTCGGCGACGGCGTTATGAACGAGGGCGAATTTGCCACGCGGCTCGGACTGCTCGGAGTTCCGAAAGCCGCGGAGACGGTCGTCCTCGAGCGCGACTTGCGGCTCGTTGCCCTCACCGACGGGTATTATCATGCGGCGTCGATCACCTGCGGCGAGTCGCTTGATGTTCTTCGCCGTGCAAAGGATGACGGGCTCAATGTCAGCGCTGCTGTGTCGATCAACCACGTGACGCTGAACGAAAACGACATCGGGCCCTATCGCACCTTCCTCAAGATGTCACCACCCTTGCGTGCGGAAGACGATCGCAAGCTCATGGTCGAAGCATTGAGCAGCGGCCTGATCGACGTGGTGATGTCGGACCACAATCCACAAGACGTCGAAACCAAGCGTTTGCCGTTTGCGGAAGCTGCGCCAGGGGCAATCGGACTCGAAACGATGCTGGTTGCCGGCCTGCGGCTCGTTCACAATGGTGAACTCGACGTCAAGGCTTTGCTCCGCGCCATGTCCACCCGGCCGGCTGAATTGCTAGGGCTTCCGGGAGGCACGCTCAGGAGCGGTGCGCCTGCCGATGTGATTGTAATCGATACCGAAGTGCCCTGGGTGCTTGATCCGACGAAATTGAAATCGAAGTGCAAGAACACGCCGTTCGATGAAGCCCGCCTGCAGGGACGCATCGTGCGCACGATCGTCGACGGCCGCACCGTTTACGAATACGCATGAGCGCCGCAACGTCCGTCCTCGCCTTTGTATTCGGCTATCTGCTCGGCTCCATTCCGTTCGGGCTGATCGTCACACGATATGCCGGCACGCAAGATATTCGCAGCATTGGCTCCGGCAATATTGGTGCGACCAATGTCCTACGCACGGGGCACAAGGGGCTGGCGGCGATCACACTCATCTGCGATGCGCTCAAAGCAACGTTGGCAGTCGTTGTGACCGCACATTTCACAGGTTCGGCCGCAGTGCTCGCCGCCGCGCTGGGCGCATTTCTCGGGCATCTCTTTCCCGTTTGGCTCGGCTTCAAGGGCGGAAAAGGCGTTGCAACCTATATCGGGCTCCTGATTGCACTGGCCTGGCCATGTGCATTGATCTTTTGCGCCTTATGGATCGCCGTTGCGGCGCTGACCCGTTACTCTTCGCTCGCTGCACTCGTGGCAAGCGCGGCCACTCCGATCACCCTATGGGCCTTGCATAGACCGGAGTTGGCAGGCCTCTTTCTGTTCCTCAGCGTTCTCCTCTGGGTTATGCACCGCGCCAATATCGCGCGGCTGCTTGCCGGCAACGAAGGCAAGATCGGCAAGACGGCCTGACGACAGCCCCCTTCTATCAAAGGTTGTAGATCAGCGCGCCATCGGCGATGCTGGCCTATGGCAGTTTGGCGGGGCACTTGATGAGCGAAGGCGTAAAACTCACCGATGAACAGCGGATCGACTGGTTGCGTCTCATCCGCAGCGACAACGTCGGCCCCCGTACGTTCCGCATTCTCATCAATCACTATGGCGGCGCACGCAACGCGCTCAAGGCCGTGCCGGAACTCGCGCGGCGCGGCGGCGCAGCGGGCCCACCGCGCATTTATTCGCGCGAAGACGCGGAGCGTGAATTAGCGGCCGCACGTGCATTCGGTATCACGCTGATCGCCTTGGGCGAGCCGGATTACCCGCCGCGGCTGCAAATGATCGATGACGCGCCGCCATTGCTCGCAGTGCGTGGCGCAATCGGTATGTTCGCGCGGCCTCTGGTGGCCATCGTCGGTTCACGCAATGCATCGGCGGTCGGCGTGAAGTTTGCAGAGCGGCTTGCGCACGATCTCAGCGCGGCCGGCTTTGGCATTGTGTCGGGCCTGGCGCGTGGCATCGATGCGGCGGCACATCGTGCAAGTATCACGACCGGCACCGTTGCCGTGCTCGCCGGCGGACATGATCGGATTTATCCGGCCGAGCACGAAAAACTGCTTGAGATGATCCTGCCAGAAGGCGCTGCTGTTTCCGAAATGCCGCTTGGATGGGAGCCGCGGGCGCGCGATTTTCCGCGGCGGAACCGTTTGATCTCCGGGCTTTCCGTCGGCGTCGTTGTCGTCGAGGCGGCGAAACGCTCGGGTTCGCTGATTACGGCGCGGCTTGCTGCCGAGCAGGGCCGAGAAGTGTTCGCGGTGCCCGGCTCTCCGCTCGACCCTCGCGCGGAAGGTACAAATGGCCTGCTCAAGCAAGGCGCGACACTCGTGACGGACGCCGCCGATGTAATTGGGGTACTGGAGCCAATTCTGGGGCGCCCGACAGAACGCACAGCCGAAGAGCCTGAGCGTGAAGACCGATCACTTGGTGCCGAACCTGCTGACGATGACCGTAACCGCATCACCAGCCTGCTCGGGCCGGCGCCGGTAGCGATCGATGATCTGGTCCGCCTCTCTGGCGCATCGCCAGCGATCGTCCGTACGGTGTTGCTGGAGCTGGAAATTGCGGGACGGCTGGAGCGGCACGGCGGCGGATTGGTATCGCTGAGATGATCCCGCTGTGATTGAGGCTAGCCTTCCAATCCATCCGACTGGTGCTGGATGTTTTCCGCCTCAAGCCGAGCGAGTTCGAAAAGATAGCCCAACGCGTCGAGGCCATTCCGACGGGCGAGTTGGGCCAGATCCTCTGCCATCGCCTCTAGATAACTTGCCAAGGCTGCTTGTCGGACCGGATTGGACTTTCTGGACGCCTCGGCCATGCAATTATGGTCCATAAAGACCGTAGAACTCCAAAAGGAGCGCAAAACTCTACAGACGTTGAGCCTTAAGCTAGAAATACCTGTAACCTACAATTGTATTTTATGCAATTACACTCGTTTTAGTTGTGCTCAAAATGGAGCGGCCAGTCTCCTTGCCGCCAAAATTCGTCGCCTTTTAACCGGCTCCGGGTAGCCTCTTGGGCTGGGGCTTATTTGACAGGCGGGGTCACCTTCCCCATGTTCCGGGCGAAGTGAAGGCCGATTCCGTGAGAAATCAAGTGCGGATTAACGGCTAAACAGCTGGATTTACATGAACATTGTTGTTGTCGAGTCACCGGCCAAGGCCAAGACCATCAACAAGTATCTCGGCCCTGGCTATGAGGTTCTCGCATCCTTTGGGCACGTGCGGGACCTGCCGGCAAAGGACGGCTCAGTCAATCCGGACGAAGATTTCCGGATGGTCTGGGAGGTCGATGACAAGTCGCAAAAGCGCCTGAACGATATCGCGCGTGCCCTCAAAGGGGCCGACAAGCTCATCCTGGCGACCGACCCTGACCGCGAGGGAGAAGCTATCTCCTGGCACGTACTGGAAGTCCTTAAGCAGAAAAAGATTCTCACCAAACAGGCGGTCGAGCGGGTCGTCTTCAACGCGATCACCAAACAAGCCGTGACCGATGCAATGAAGCATCCGCGCGCGATCGACACTGCGTTAGTCGATGCCTACCTCGCCCGCCGCGCGCTCGACTATCTTGTCGGCTTTACCCTCTCGCCGGTGCTTTGGCGCAAGCTTCCCGGAGCGCGCTCGGCCGGCCGCGTGCAGTCGGTTGCGCTACGGCTCGTTTGCGATCGCGAACTCGAGATCGAGAAATTCGTCGCGAAGGAGTACTGGTCGATTACGGCCACCCTCGCGACGCCGCGGCAGGAGACATTCGAAGCCCGCCTTGTCGGGGCCGATGGCCAAAAGATCCAGCGCCTCGACATCGGCTCAGGCGCGGAAGCGGAAGCTTTTACACGCGATCTCGAAAACGCGACATTCACAGTCACATCGGTCGACGCCAAACCCGCCCGGCGCAATCCGCCGCCGCCGTTCACAACATCGACCTTGCAGCAGGAAGCAAGCCGCAAGCTTGGCTTTGCACCCGCAATCACAATGCGGCTTGCTCAACGCCTTTATGAAGGCGTCGAGATCAACGGTGAGGCGACCGGCCTCATCACCTATATGCGTACTGACGGCATCGACATGGCCCCGGAGGCGATCAGCGATATCCGTGCTATGCTCGGCCGCAAATACGGCAAGGAATACGTGCCCTCCTCGCCGCGCGAATATCACAACAAGTCGAAGAACGCGCAGGAAGCGCACGAGGCGATCCGGCCGACGAGTGCGAGTCGTACACCGGCCGATGTCGCGAAATTCGTCGATCGCGACCAGGCCCGTCTTTACGAGCTGATCTGGAATCGCGCGGTCGCGAGCCAGATGGAATCGGCCGAGCTTGAGCGCACGACAGTCGACATTCTTGCCAGGGCGGGCGGTCGCAATATCGAGCTGCGCGCCAGCGGCCAGGTCATCAAATTCGACGGCTTTCTCACGCTCTATCAGGAAGGCCAGGACGATGCCGGCGACGATGACGAGTCGCGCCGTTTGCCTGTGATGTCACAGGGCGAAGTCCTGATCAAACAAGCGATCAACGCGTCGCAACACTTCACCGAACCGCCGCCGCGCTATTCCGAGGCAGCTCTCGTCAAGCGCATGGAGGAGCTCGGCATCGGTCGTCCTTCGACCTACGCAGCCATTTTGCAGGTGTTGCAGGATCGCGGTTACGTGCGCATCGAAAAGAAACGGCTTGTGCCGGAGGATAAAGGCCGGGTCGTTGTCGGCTTCCTTGAGAGCTTCTTCACACGCTATGTCGAATACGACTTCACAGCCAATCTTGAAGAGCAACTCGACCGCATCTCCAACAACGAGATCGATTGGCGAAAGGTATTGCGGGACTTCTGGATCGACTTCATCGGCTCGGTCAATGACATCAAGAACCTGCGCGTCACGCAGGTGCTGGATGCGCTCAACGATCTGCTTGCGCCGCATATCTTTCCCCCGCACGCCGACGGGACCGATCCGCGGGCGTGCCCTCAATGCGGCACAGGAAAGCTTTCGCTGAAGCTCGGACGTTTCGGCGCGTTCATCGGCTGCTCGAATTATCCCGAATGCAACTTCACCCGGCAGATGACGCCGGGAGCGAATGGCGGAATGAACGGCACCAAAGTCCTTGGCGAAGATCCGGAGACAGGCCTCGAGGTTTCTCTCCGCGCCGGCCGTTTCGGACCATACCTTCAGCTCGGCGAGCAATCGAAGGAAAAGGGTGCCGAGAAGCCGAAACGCGCCGGGCTGCCGAAAGGCTTGTCGCCTGAAGACGTCGATCTCGAAAAGGCGCTTGCATTGCTCGCTCTGCCGCGCGAGGTCGGCAAACATCCGGAAGATGGGGAGCCGATCATCGCGGGTATCGGCCGTTTTGGTCCTTACGTGAAACACGGCAAGACCTACGCCAACCTCGACAGCAGCGAGGATGTCCTCTCAGTCGGTCTCAACCGTGCCGTCACCTTGATTGCGGAAAAGAAAGCCAATCCCGGTCGCGGGCGGCGCTTCGGCGCCGATCCTGGCAAGACACTCGGAGAGCATCCCGATAAAGGCGGCCCGGTCGTGGTGAAGAACGGCCGCTACGGGCCCTATGTGAGCCACGCGGGCATCAATGCGACTTTGCCGGCTGACAAAACGCCCGACACGATCACGCTCGATGAAGCGGTCGTGCTCCTCGACGCTCGCGCTACGCGCGGCGGCGGGTCGACCAAACGGCGCGCGGCAGGCCGCAAGACCGCGGGCGCGAAGTCTGCAAGCAAGAAGCCAGCTTCTGCGCCGAAGAAGGCAGCGCCAGCCAAGAAGAAGGCCGCGCATAAATTGAAGGCGGCCGAGTAGCTGGCAAAGCCGTGCCGCCATCCTTACATCTAGGCAAGAACCCAGCGCCCTTGCGGCGCAGGAAAGCCATTTGAGCAAACACTCGAGCAAAGCATCTGCCCTGCCCTCCAAGGCAGAAATTCTGCAGTTCATCGGCGAACGAGCCGGTAAAGTCGGAACCCGCGAAATCGCCCGCGCCTTCGGCCTCAAGAACGCGAAGCGCGCCGAACTCAAGCGCATGCTGCGCGACCTCGCCGACGAAGGCCGGATTGAACGTCGCCGCAAGAAATTGCACCACACCGGGACGTTGCCGTCGACGCTGCTTGCCGACATTGTTGCGCGCGACAGCGACGGCGATCTGATCGCCGTGCCCGATGAATGGGACGAGGAAGTTCACGGGGCCGCGCCCAAAATCCGCATTCCTATTCTGCGCAAGGCAAGGCCTGGTGAAGCAGCCGGCGTCGGCGACCGCGTCTTGCTTCGCGTCGAGAAGGCGAGCGAGGACGACGCCGCCCGTTATCGCGGACGTGTCGTCAGGATCCTCGAGCATCCGAAGCACCGCGTACTCGGCATCTTTCATAAGCTTCCCGGCGGCGCCGGACGACTGGAGCCGGTCGACAAAAAAATGCTTGGTCGAGTGCTTGCGATTCCGGCGGGCGCCACGGCCGATGCGCAAGACGGCGATCTTGTTGCAGTCGAAGTTGAGCGGCCCGGTCGGCTTGGACCGTCGAACGCTCGTGTGAAAGAAAAACTGGGGTCTCTCAAAAGCGAGCGCGCGGTCAGCATGATCGCCATCCACGCGCATTCCATCCCTCACGTCTTCAGTCGTGATGCATTGGCGGAGGCGCAAGCCGCCAAGGCTGCAACACTGGCCGGACGCGAAGACTGGCGCGATGTGCCGTTTGTCACGATCGATCCGCCAGACGCCAAGGACCACGACGATGCCGTTCATGCCGTTGCGGACACCGCCGCAAATAACCGGGGCGGCTTTATCCTCAGCGTGGCCATCGCGGATGTCGCACACTATGTGACGCCGGGATCCGCCCTCGATCGTGAAGCGTTGCTGCGCGGCAATTCGGTCTATTTTCCCGACCGTGTCGTTCCGATGCTGCCGGAGCGCATCTCCAACGATTTGTGCTCACTGCGGCCCGACGAAGATCGTGCCGCACTTGCCGTGCGAATGGTGATCGATGCAGATGGGCGCAAGCGCTCGCACACTTTCCACCGCGTATTGATGCGCTCCGCCGCCAAGCTTTCTTACGAACAGGCGCAACTGGCCATCGGCGGCCGCACGGACGAGGACACCGAGGCGCTGCTCGAACCTGTCTTGAAGCCTCTCTATGCCGCTTATGCTGCACTCAGACGCGCGCGCAACGAACGACAGCCACTCGATCTCGATCTGCCCGAGCGCAAGATTCTGCTCAAAAGCGACGGCACGGTCGATCGTGTTGTCACGCCGGAGCGGCTTGAGACTCACAAGTTGATCGAGGAGTTTATGATCCTCGCCAATGTCGCGGCGGCGGAGACGCTGGAGCGCGCGCGAGTGCCGCTCATTTATCGGGTTCACGACGAGCCTTCGCTCGAAAAGCTGCACGCGCTGCGTGAGTTCCTCTCCAGTCTCGACCTTCCCTTTCCCAAAAGCGGCGCGCTGCGGCCGGAAGCGTTCAACCGGATTCTCGCTCGCGTTAAAGGCAGAGACACCGAGCCGCTAGTAAACGAGGTCGTGCTCCGTACGCAGGCGCAAGCTGAGTATTCCGCGGACAATTACGGACACTTCGGCCTGAATCTGCGCCGGTACGCCCATTTCACCTCGCCGATCCGCCGCTATGCGGATCTGATCGTGCACCGCGGCCTAATTCGCGCGCTTAAACTTGGATCGGGCGCCTTGCCGGAAAGCACCGATCACAAACAGCTCACGGAAATTTCCGCGCAAATTTCAGCAGCCGAGCGCCGCGCGATGGTCGCCGAACGCGAGACCAACGACCGCCTGATCGCCCATTTTCTCGCGGACCGCGTCGGTGCCACGTTCGACGGCCGCATTTCCGGCGTAACCCGCGCCGGGTTGTTCGTGAAGCTGACGGATACTGGGGCCGACGGCTTCGTGCCTGCGCGCACGATCGGCGACGACTATTTCCGCTTCGATGAAAAGGCGCATGCCATGATCGGCCGCCGTACCGGCGAAAGATATCGGCTGGGCGACGCGGTCACCGTGAAGCTGATCGAGGCAGCGCCGGTTGCAGGAGCCTTGCGGTTTGAGATTTTATCGGAAGGTCGCTATGACGGCACTGCGCAGCGCGGCCGCCAAGGCGACCGCCGCCGCGAGCACCGATCCTCCCAGCGCAACAAGCGCTTTCAATGAAAATCGTGATGACCGATCTTGCAAAATTGATGGTCGAGCGCATGACCAAGTCGGAGCGCGATCAGTCGTTCCCCGATACCGAGCCGCGCGATGCCGCAACACTGATCCTGATCGACCGCTCCGGCAAGGAGCCGAAAGTGCTGCTCGGACGCCGGCACCGCGACCACAAATTCATGCCGGACAAATTCGTTTTTCCGGGCGGCCGCATCGAGCCGCAGGATCGAACGATGTCAGCCGCGAATGAGCTTCACGCGGACGCCGAGGCCAAGCTGATGGCTCGTGTCAAAGAGCCCAGCAAGGAATTGGCGCGCGCCTTTGCGCTCGCCGCCATTCGCGAGACCTGCGAAGAGACGGGTCTGCTGCTTGGCGTCAAAAGTGGCGCGCCCCTCGCTGTGTCCGGTGACCTCTGGCAGCCATTCGCGCAAGCCGGCGTGTACCCCGACCTTTCGCAGCTTCACTTCGTGGCACGCGCCATCACGCCGCCCCGGCGCCCAAAGCGTTTCGACTCCCGCTTTTTCACGGCCGATGCTTCGGCCATCGCCCACCGCATCGAGGGCGTAGTCAGCCCGACTTCCGAGCTCGTCGAGCTTGTCTGGGCACCGGTGTCGGAAGCAACCAAGCTCGATCTGCCAACGATTACCGCCGTGGTGCTGGAGGAGCTGGCGGCACGCGTGAAGGCGGGCATGGAGCATCGCTTGCCGGTGCCGATGTACTTTATGAAAGACGACGTCTTCCATCGGGAACTGCTGTAAAACGGCCCAAAAGTGCCGTTTCTTGACATTTGGCGACCCATAGCTACGTTCCCGCCGAACGCCGCGGCGAAGCCCGGCTCGCTAATTTGAGGAAAGCCAATGGCCAAAGCCGTCACCCTAAAAGTCAAGCTGGTCTCGAGTGCCGACACCGGCCACTTCTACGTAACCAAAAAGAACTCGCGGACGATGACCGATAAGCTGGTCAAAAAGAAATACGATCCGATTGCCAAAAAGCACGTCGAATATCGCGAGTCGAAAATCAAGTAGCAGCGTCTGGCAAGCTGACAATCGGGGCGCCCTGAGGCGCCCTTCTTATTTGCAAAGCAGTGTGCTCATCCGACGGAATATTCAGCCCTGTCCGGACCTGATAAAAAGGGCGCCGGATTAGCCGTTCGGGAGCATTGAGATGTCCAGGTTCTTTCAAGCCTTATTCGCCGCTGTTCTGCTGCTGCCCTTTGCCTTTGCGCCGGCACACGCGTCAGGTCCTCACCGCCTGGCCTTGCAGATCAGCGACAACGATCCGGCAAAGATGAATGCGGTCCTCAATGTCGCCGCCAATGTGTCCAAATATTATTCCGAGCGTGGTGAAGAGGTCGAAGTCCAGATCATTGCCTTTAATGCCGGGCTGAACATGCTGCGCACGGACAAGTCGCCGGTGCTCAAGCGTCTCACCTCATTCAAGGAAGGTATGCCAAACGTCAGCTTCATCGCCTGCCAGAACACGCTCGATTCGATGACGCGCAAGGAAGGCAAGCAGCCGCAACTGATCTCAAACGCAACGCTCGTGCCTGCCGGCGTCGTAACGCTGATGGAGCTTGCCGAGAAAGGCTGGACCGTCGTCCGCCCCTGATCCAACCCCAAATGGAATAAGTTGGCCGGCCGGAAACAGCGTCATGAGGAGGCCACTCGCGCCGCTTCCCGGCCGGCCGAACCCCACGGACCCAGGAGATGCGGCGGACCTGAGCACTCCGCAGGGCATGGATATACGGCTTTGTCAGCCGCAGGTTAGTTCATTACATCTGCGTCACAAATCAACTTTTTAAGCTACTGATTTAGCTATCTTTTTATTGTGAGGCCGAAGGCTGCACGAGCGGGGATCGGGCAGCCGATTCTGCCCTTATGCGGCATCGACAACGCGGTTACGACCATCCCGCTTGGCGCGATAAAGGGCCTGGTCGGCACGCTTGAGGATTGTCGCAGCGCTCTCGGTCGGACCATTCATTCCGGCGATCCCAACCGAGATGGTGACATTGAGGCTGATTGCGCCCTGCTCGATCGTAAACGGCTCGCTTGCAATACGGCGGCGCAGCCGTTCGGCCACCATGCTCGCAATCGCAAGATCCGTATCCGGCATGACCACGACAAATTCCTCGCCGCCATACCGGCAAGCGAGGTCAATGTTGCGGATCGACTTACGGATGCGCAGCGCAAATTCGCGCAGCACGTCGTCGCCGGCATCGTGCCCGTAGCTGTCGTTGATCGACTTGAAGTAGTCGATGTCCAGAATGAAGGCCGAAATCGGCTTGCCGCGCGAAGCGGCCTGCTCCACCAGCGTTCCGAGATGAGTCTCCATGTAGCGGCGATTGAAGAGGCCAGTCAGCGGATCGGTAATCGCCATCTCGATCGACATTTGCACGTTGTCGCGAAGGCGTTCGGTGTAGCGTTTTTTCTTGACCTGCGTGCGCGCCCGCGCGAGCAGCTCGTTCTTGTCGATCGGCCGCATCAAGTAGTCGTTGATGCCGATTTCGAGTCCCCGCACAAGTTTCGTGTTGTTGTCCGCCTCGGCAATCGCGAGAATCGGCATATTGCGGGTGCGCTCTAGAGACCGTAACTGGCTGCACAGCCGCAGTCCGTCGAAATCCTTTAGAGCAAGCGAAACAATGGCCAGATCGTAATTCCCTTCGGCCGCACAGAACAGCGCCTCGTTCGGATCCGTCTGAAGATCAACATTGTGCTCGGCCGATAGGGCGGCGACGATCCGTTCGTAAGAACTCTGGCGGTCGTCAACGATGAGAACATGGCCGTTGCGGCCTGTATCGGCGATCGCTTCGCGCGCGGGATTCTGAATGCCGATTTCCTTCGAGGTTAACGCGCGCATGCGCAACTCGTCGGTCATCAGCTTCAGCCTCGACAGCGAACGTACCCGCGATATCAGCGCCACGTCGTTGACGGGTTTGGTCAGAAAATCATCGGCGCCGGCTTCGAGCCCGCGGACTCGGTCCGACGGCTGGTCGAGGGCGGTGACCATGATCACCGGAATGTGGTGAGTTAACGGATTCGATTTAAGCTTCCGGCAAACCTCAAAGCCATCGAGGCCCGGCATCATAACATCAAGCAGAACGACATCGCACCCAGCATTCTCGCACAGCGCCAGTGCTTCAGTACCGTTCTGTGCGGTAGTCACGTCGAAATATTCCGCCGACAGCCGCGCGTCGAGCAGCTTCACATTCGCGGGTACATCGTCGACGACCAAAACTCGAGCGCTCATCGCTTCTGCCTTTAAGGACTTCCTAAAAAGTGGCGTACGGTTTCAATAAATTTCGCAATCGAAATCGGCTTGGACAAATAGGCCTCGCACCCTCCCTCGCGAATTCTCTCCTCGTCGCCCTTCATCGCAAAAGCCGTCACCGCAATCACAGGTATCGATTTCAATTCTGAATCGTCCTTGAGCCATTTCGTGACTTCGAGCCCGGATACTTCGGGGAGTTGGATGTCCATCAGAATAAGATCGGGCCGATGCTTGCGGGCGAGATCGAGCGCCTCGATGCCGTTTCGTGTTCCGATGGTGTGGTAGCCATGCGCTTCCAACAGGTCGTGGAAGAGCTTCATATTGAGCTCGTTGTCCTCCACAATCAGGACGGTCTTGGCCATCCCCGCCCCTCGTTTTCGCTGTGCCCCCGCCCGCGACCCGCGCGATATCGCATCGCCTCAACGCGCGCAGTAGGGCATGATCGTGACGGTAGTCCCGATTTGTTACGGAAAGGCAAATTCGATCGATGAAAGGCCGGCCGGCGATAACACGCGAAGGGGCGGAAGAAGTGGCTATTCAGGCACTTACATTCATTGCCGGAGATGCCACGCGACTTGGCCGCTTTCTTGCCGTAACCGGCATCGGACCGGCCGAGATTCGCGAGGCCGCCCGCGAGCCGCAGTTTCTCGCCGGCGTTCTCGATTACCTGATAGCGGACGAGCGGCTGCTGACAGCCTTTTCCGTCGAGGTTGGTCTCGACCTCGACCTCATTGTCGAGGCACACGGCACGCTAGGCGGTACGCCATGGGAACGCGATCTGCCGTGAAAACGGCTTTTTGCCGCGATTGTCTGGAAGACGTCGGTCCTCAGGCTACGCGCTGCGGCACCTGCGGGTCGCCGCGGCTGATCCGTCATCCCGAGCTTAACACGCTGACGATCGCACACGTAGACTGCGATGCGTTTTACGCCACGATCGAAAAGCGCGACGACCCTTCCCTGATCGACAAGCCGGTGATTGTCGGCGGCGGCAAACGGGGTGTCGTAGCCGCCTGTTGCTACGTCGCACGCACCTATGGCGTCAGGTCGGCGATGCCCATGTTCGAAGCGATGCGCCGCTGCCCCTCGGCCGTCGTCATCCGCCCGAACATGCAAAAGTACGTCCAGGTCGGACGCGAGGTCCGCCGCGCAATGGCCGGGTTGACGCCGCTTGTTGAGCCGCTTTCGATCGACGAAGCATTCCTCGATCTCGCCGGCACCGAGCGCCTGCACGGCGTCAGCCCCGCAAAGGCATTGGCTCGCTTCGCCGGCGAGGTCGAGCGCAACCTGGGCATCACGGTTTCGATCGGCCTTTCGGCCAACAAGTTTCTGGCAAAAATCGCGTCTGATCTCGACAAGCCGCGCGGCTTTGCCGTGCTTGCACAATCCGAAGCAGCCGCATTCCTTGCACCAAAACCAGTCAGCTACATTTATGGGGTCGGCGCCATCAGTGCGGCCAAGTTTGCGGCCGATGGCTTCCGCCTGATTGCAGACCTGCAAAATGCCGAAATGACCGATCTCATGCGCCGCTACGGCGAAGAGGGTCAGCGACTCTGGCAACTCGCGCGCGGCCTCGATGCCCGCAAGGTCGATCCCGAGCGCGAGACCAAGAGCATTTCTGCCGAGACCACTTTCGAGCGCGACATCGGTGAATTCAGGCCGCTGGAGCAATGCCTTTGGGATTTGACCGAGCGCGTTTCGGCACGGCTGAAGACCGCCGGGCTTGCCGGATCGACGGTGACGCTCAAGCTCAAGAGCGCCGATTTCAAAATCCGGACGCGAGCGCGTTCACTCGGCAATCCGACACAACTTGCGTCGCGAATCTTCGCAGCGGGACGAGACTTGCTCTCACACGAAATCGGCACGACAAAATTCCGGCTGATCGGCATCGGTGTCAGCAATCTCGAACAGACGAGCGGTAATGATTTGGCCGATCTGATCGACCGCCGCGTGGCGGAGGCCGAATACGCCGTCGATCGCTTGCGGCAAAAATTCGGCCGCGACGCCGTAATCAAAGGCCTCGCGCTGGACCAGGACGATTAGGCGCCACAATTAAGGGCACGGTTTCGTGTTCTTGATATCAAGCGATGTCATTTCGCCGCTGATGCTAAAATCAGCATAATCAAGCCTTAAGGCACGCGAAATGCCGTTCTCGTAAAGCTCGAAAGAAACCGTATAAGTTGGCGTTTGTTCGCCGGTTCGCTGTTTTTCCGCGCTTCGCTGCTCAAAGTAGCTGATTGTTACCGGCCACCGCGCCAACGTCGCCAACACGGGCTGATTCGCGGTGGCATCGGCAGGCAGCTTTTGTCCCGGCGCGATGGGGCGGCCGATCACAGTGAGCGTATCGTACACTTTGTCGCCGGTGTCAGATCCATCATAGACCGGAAATGCCAGCAAGGATTTTCCGGCACGTGCCGCCTTGATAATCCGACGCATGTGCTCGGTCGGGAATACCGCAGTCGATGGAATAGAGAACCTCTTGTCCTTGGGCTTGCTCAGGCTGACGGACACGGCCCTGGATTTGCGTTCAGCATGACCATCGACTGAATCGATGGGCTGTTCATCCAGCAGATTCTGAGAACTGAAGCGGAATTTCGTCGCATTGCCACTTTCCCAGGTATTTGAGCGCAGATCGCTGATCGTGCTTTTGCCTTCGGCAGAATCAAGCTCCGACACCTGGCGGAATTGCAACTTGTAGCCTTCGCAGGCGCTTCCGGAAAAATCATACAGAATCCGGCCACGCACCGATTCGATGCCGCGCGTTCCGCGCGAACGGGAGAGCTTGAGATCATAAATCGCGCGATGCGGGGTCAGTAAAACGTCATCGGCGGCCGGCGCCGCGGCAGCGGAGTCGAAGGTCGCGATGGTGAACAGCGCCACCGTGCCCCACAGCAGAGAACATACGGCGTCGCCATGCTTTCTCATGTTTGTCTCCGTGCCGACGCACTTGTATGGGCAAAATCAGGGCAAGATAGAGGCTGAGGGCGGCGCCAGCAACGACAACACCGTTCCTGACTGGCTTGCACGCGAGCCCTTATTCGGCAAAAACAAACCCGCTTGATCGAGAGGAGCGGTGCATGGCTGGCATAACAGAGAAAAAACTGGCGGAGCTCGGGATAATCTTACCGACACCAAGAACACCAATGGCGAATTATGTGCCGTTCGTCCGCAGCGGCAATGTGGTCACGGTTTCCGGACAAGTCTGCTTTGATGAAAACGGCAAGCTGGTCGCGAAGGGGCGGCTCGGCGATGGGGTTTCTGTGGAAGAAGGGCAAAATGCTGCGCGTGCCTGCGCGATCAATCTGCTGGCGCAGCTCAAGGCCGCTTTGGGCGAGCTCGACAACGTCGTCCGCGTGATTCGGCTGGGCGGCTTCATTAATTCAGCGCCAGGATTCGGGGATGGTCCCACGGTCATGAATGGCGCCTCCGATCTGATGGTCGCCGTATTCGGGGATAAGGGACGCCATGCGCGCTCCACCGTGGGCGTCGCCGCACTTCCAGCAGATGCTGCGGTCGAGGTCGAAGGGACCTTCGAAGTCTCTTGAACGCCAATGCCCGGGTTTGCCTGGCTCACCGAACGGCCGTTGGCGCATCGCGGTCTCCACGATGCGGGGGCAGGCATAGTCGAAAATACGCCGACCGCTATTCGCGCGGCAATCAATGCAGGATACGGCATCGAGCTCGATCTGCAGATCACTGCCGACGGAGAAGCCATCGTCCATCACGACCACGAACTCGGTCGGCTGACGCAGGGCAGCGGACGCATCGCAGACATGACGGTTGCCGCCCTGAAAGCGGTCCCGTTCAAAGCGGCCAGCGACCGCCTCATCACACTGCGCGAATTGTGCACGCTGGTCGCCGGCCGCGCCGTCATGGCCCTCGAACTGAAGAGCCGATTTGATGGAGACCTGCGGCTCGCCAGCCATACGGCTCAGGTCCTCTCGTCCTACAGCGGCCCGGTTGCGGTCATGTCCTTCGATCCGGACCTGGTCGAAGCAACACGGAAATTTGCGCCCACTCTGACGCGCGGCATTATCGCGGAACGGCGGTACGATTGGGCAAACTTTTCGCCGGCCGTGAAACGACGCCTGGCGTTCCTTCTGCATGCAAACCGGACACGCCCGCATTTCGTCGCTTACGCCGTGCACGATCTGCCGGCGCTTGCGCCATGGATCGCACGGAACATTTTTGGGCTGCCGCTGCTGACATGGACTGTACGCGATGATCGAGACCGCCAGACTGCAGCCCGCTTCGCTGATCAGATCATCTTCGAGAAGTCGTGAGAGCAACGTGAGGGGGTGCGCCGGAGCAATCTGCCGGCTGGCCGGTTAAGGTCAGGCCACGACCGCAAAGAGCCAAACCATGCGAGCTGCCGTTCCCGCCATCACTCTGACGCTTGCCGCGGCCGGGCTATTCGCGTTGCCCGCGCCTCGCGCGGCGAACGCACAGGACCAAACGCTCCTCGCGGCGCAATCCGCTCATCCTCGCCATCATCCGAGCGTTCGGCGGCATCGGCCACGCTACGATGCGGACCGCGGTGTTGGACAGATTGCGTGCACGCCGATCGGATGCGTCCGCATTCCTCCCAACTGTCACCCGACCACGGCCTACTATCCCGATGGAACACCAACCGGTTATGACGCGGTCGCATGTCGCTGACCCGCGCTGTGGCCGATGAGCCAATTCAGGCCTAAATTCGGGTTAGAACCTGCCCTATGGCCGACATGCAATTCCGCATCCGCGTGGCGAAATCGATCGCCGAGATTTCTGCTGCAGCTTGGGACGCGTGTGCCGCAGGCCGGACGGTCGGCAAAGCGACCCCGGAGCGACCGGAACCGGCATTGGCAGATGAGTTTTCCCCGAAGTTATCAACAGGATTATCAACACGAGCATATCCAGATAACCCTTTTATTTCTCATGCGTTTCTTTCTGCGCTCGAGCGCTCAAATTCGGTCGGGGGCCGCACGGGATGGCAGCCCTGCCACCTCGTTGTGGAAACGCCCGAGGGCACCGTAACCGGGGTTGCACCCAGCTACATCAAAATGCACTCCCGCGGTGAGTATGTCTTCGATCACGGGTGGGCCGACGCATTCGAGCGGGCTGGCGGCAATTACTACCCAAAGCTTCAGGTCGCGGTGCCGTTCACACCTGTTACGGGGCCGCGCCTGCTCGCAGCCCCCTCACCCGCCGCTGACGGCGTCCGCGCAACCCTCGCCGAGGCCCTGGTTGAGATCACGCGAGCAAACGACCTTTCCTCGGCGCACGTTACGTTCGCTACGGAGCCGGAATGGCGCATGCTCGGCGCGCGCGGATTCCTGCAACGGACCGACCAGCAATTTCATTGGGAAAATGAATGCTACGGCAGCTTCGACGATTTCCTGGCCCGGCTTTCTTCGCGCAAGCGAAAAACCATCCGGCGGGAACGCAAGGACGCGCTCTCCGCAGATGTAACGGTGCATTGGCTCACCGGATCCGACCTCACTGAAGAGGTATGGGATTCGTTCTTCGCATTTTACATGGAGACCGGTTCACGGAAGTGGGGGCGCCCTTACCTCACGCGCGAATTTTTCTCCTTGATCGGCGAGACAATGCCGGATCGCGTGTTGCTGGTGATGGCCAAGCGCGCCGGACGTTGGATCGGCGGCGCGATCAATTTTCTGGGAACGGACACGATCTATGGGCGTAACTGGGGCGCGATTGAACACCACCCGTTCCTGCACTTCGAGGTTTGCTATTATCAGGCGATCGACTATGCCATCCGGCACGGACTGAAACGTGTCGAAGCCGGAGCGCAAGGCGAGCACAAATTGGCGCGCGGGTACCTCCCGAAAACAACCTATTCGGCACATTTCATCGTGAATCCCGCCCTACGGCGCGCAATCGCGGATTATCTCAGGCACGAACGGGCCTACGTGCAGGCGGCGTCCGAGGAGCTTGCAGCGCTGGCTCCCTTCCGCAAAGATTTGGTCGAGCAGGAATGATATACCTCGTCACTCCGGGCAGTTGATGCGCTTTGCACATGCTCCGGAACGACTGGGCGATAGCGGGGAGAAGCGATGCCGGCCTACGATCCGAACAACATCTTTGCCAAGATCCTGCGCGGTGAGCTGCCCTGCTATAAGGTTTTTGAAGACGCCAAGGTCCTCGCCTTTCTCGACATCATGCCGCGAACGCCCGGCCACGTATTGGTGCTGCCGAAGGCCCCTGCGCGCAACATACTGGATGTTTCAGTCGAGGACCTGGCCGCCGTAATGGCTGCAGCGCAACGGATTGCCAGGGCGGCGATGACGGTATTCGAGGCGGACGGCATCACCATTCAGCAATTCAATGAGAGCGCCGGCGGTCAGGTGGTCTTTCACCTTCACGTCCATGTCATTCCACGCAAGGCGGGCGTCGCAATGAAGCCTCCCGCCAGCCAGAAAGAAAAGCCAGAGGTTCTCGCCGAGCAGGCCAAGAAGCTCGCCGCCGCATTGGCTGCAAGCTGATTGTCAAGACGGGAACAAGAGCCCGCCTGCCAGCAGCACAAGTTCACCGGCCAGCACGCCGGCAAATACCGAGCGGCGGGCGACCCAAAAGGCAAGGCATCCGCAGATCGCTGCGCCGACCCGCAACGAAAGTGGGATATTGGCGAGCGCCCCCGTCGAAAAAACGATGAGCTTCGCGATCACGCCGGCGAGGATGGCGGTTGCAACCGCCCGTGACCACACGACCCATTCAGAATCCTCGTTGAGGCCGCGTGCCAGCACGAGACCGAGCACACGCCACGCCTCGTTCGGCAGAAAGCCGACGAGCAGCAGCAACAGATAAGGCCAAAGTTCGGAAAGGGTTGCGTTCATTTCTTCGCACCCCGAATCCGGTGAATGGCGTACGCAAGCGTACCTCCTGCAACGCCGGTCCACATCAGATCGAGTTCGACGTGTTGTGCGGTCAGCACCGGACCGATTATCAGGCCGAGCAATAGCGCCAGGCCATCGACCATCTGGCGGCTGTTGCGAATTGTTGACGTCAGGAACGACATCGGCGTCAGAAACAGCAGGCACCCGGCGAGCAGCGGCGGCAGCCCGGCGGCGAGGAAAAACCCGACGAACCCGAAGGTCACCGCCGTGCCCAAGTAGCCGACCGACAACCCGTTGCAGAACGCGATCCGTCGCGACCGCGGAATCGACGGCAGCAGCCGGAGCGATTCCACCCACATGCTCACCGACGTAAAATGCGCAGGAAGCAGCAGGTGCCGGGTGCGCACCGACGGCCCGCGCAACAACGGCAGAAGCGCAACCACCATCGGAAACAAACGTATCGCGCTGAGCGAAACGGCTATCGCAACCTCAATCAGGGCCGACCCGCCGCCAAGTGAGGAGATGAGGATGACCTGCGCTGGCGCAGCCCAGACGCAAATCGACGACGCCATCAGCCACCACGCAGAAAAGCCGAAGTCGTGCGCCAGCGCACCGATGCCGACATAGGTGCCTGCCAGCACCAGAAAAAAAACCGAGGTGACCGCCGATTTGAAGCCGGCGAGAAATGCGCGGGCGGGCGACTCGGCAGCGGAAATGGCGGGAGTGGCGGTCATTGGGGCCACTTCCGTGTCTCACAGCGACAAACGCAGTGCAACGGCGCCACCCCGATAAGCTGCCATGCATCCCGAAGAACGCAAAAGCCGGACCCGATGGTCCGGCTTTTGGCATTCCGTCCCGGCCGCTCAGGCTTTCACCAGCGGAACCTTCGGCACGTATCCCGGCTTTCCGCCGTCGCCTTTTGGCTTCGGCCGTGGCGAGCGCCGTTTGGTCTTCGGCCGCGCGGCCCCGGGCAATTTTTCCGGTTTCGGCGTCACCGGGCCTTCCAAATACTGGAAGCCGAGCTTGTCGCGGCCGTTCTCGTCCTTGTCGACAATGACGCGGACATGGCCACCCGATTTCAGATGTCCGAACAGGACCTCGTCGGCCAGCGGCTTCTTGATGTACTCCTGGATCACGCGCGCCATCGGCCGCGCACCCATCAGCTCGTCGTAACCGTTGGCGATGAGCCAGCGGGTCGCCTCCTCCGATAGCTCGATGGTCACGTTGCGATCGCCAAGTTGCGCCTCGAGTTGCAAGACGAACTTCTCGACGACCTGTTTGATGATCTCCTGCGACAGGTGGCCGAACGTGATGATCGCATCCAGCCGGTTGCGGAACTCAGGCGCAAACATCTTGTTAATCGCCTCGATGTCGTCGCCGACCCGCTTGTTCTGCGTAAAGCCGTACGCTGCACGCGCCATTTCCGCAGCGCCCGCGTTCGTCGTCATGATCAGGATGACGTTGCGGAAGTCGACCTGCTTTCCGTTGTGGTCGGTCAGCTTGCCGTGATCCATGATCTGCAGCAGCACGTTGAACAGATCGGGATGCGCCTTCTCGATCTCATCGAGCAACAGCACACAGTGCGGATGCTGATCGACGCCGTCGGTGAGCAATCCGCCCTGATCGAATCCGACATAACCCGGAGGTGCACCGATCAGGCGCGAAACCGTGTGCCGCTCCATGTACTCCGACATGTCGAACCGGATGAGTTCAACACCCAACGAGGCGGCCAGTTGCTTCGCTACTTCGGTTTTGCCGACACCGGTCGGGCCCGAGAACAGATAGCAGCCGATCGGCTTTTCAGGTTCGCGCAAGCCCGCACGCGCAAGCTTGATCGACGCGGCCAGCGATTCGATCGCCTTGTCCTGGCCGTACACCACTGTCTTGAGCGTCTGTTCGAGGTGCTGGAGCACCTCAGCGTCATCCTTCGACACCGTTTTGGGCGGTATGCGCGCCATCGTGGCGATAGTGGTTTCGATCTCTTTCAGGCCGATCGTCTTTTTCCGTCGACTCTCCGGCAGCAGCATTTGCGCCGCTCCGGATTCATCGATCACGTCGATCGCCTTGTCCGGCAGCTTGCGGTCGTGGATATAGCGCGACGACAGTTCCACCGCCGCCTTGATGGCATCGTTGGTGTACTTGAGCTTGTGGTATTCCTCGAAGTACGGCTTGAGGCCACGCAGAATTTCGATCGCATCGGACACACTCGGTTCGTTCACGTCGATCTTCTGGAACCGACGAACGAGCGCACGATCCTTTTCGAAATACTGCCGGTACTCTTTATAGGTGGTCGAACCGATACAGCGGAGCGTTCCGGAGGCAAGCGCCGGCTTCAGCAGATTGGATGCATCCATCGCACCGCCGGAGGTCGCGCCCGCTCCGATCACCGTGTGGATTTCGTCGATGAACATGATCGCGCCCGGATAGGCTTCGATCTCCTTGATGACCTGTTTCAGCCGTTCCTCGAAATCGCCGCGATAACGCGTGCCGGCGAGCAACGTACCCATATCGAGCGCGAATACGGTCGCCCCCTTGAGCACATCCGGCACCTCGCCATGCACAATCCGGCGCGCGAGCCCTTCGGCAATCGCAGTCTTGCCGACGCCGGCATCGCCGACGAACAGCGGATTGTTCTTCTGCCGGCGGCAGAGCACCTGGATCGTGCGGTTGATCTCGGCGTCGCGCCCGATCAACGGATCGATCTTGCCGTCCTTCGCCTTTTTGTTGAGGTTGACGCAATAAGCCTCGAGAGCGTCGCCTTTCTTCTTCGGTTCGTCATTGCCGCTCTTGGTCTCGCTTTCCTCGTCGGAGGCGCCCCGCACGGGACGCGACTCGGTCAATCCCGGACGCTTCGCGATGCCATGACTGATGTAATTCACCGCATCGTAGCGGGTCATGTCCTGTTCTTGCAGGAAATACGCGGCGTGACTTTCGCGCTCGGCAAAGATCGCGACCAAAACGTTTGCACCGGTCACCTCTTCGCGCCCGGAGGATTGCACGTGAATGACCGCGCGCTGAATAACGCGCTGAAATCCGGCAGTCGGCTTCGAGTCTTCCGTGCCGTCGGTGATGAGGTTTTCAAGTTCGGATTCAAGATAGGCCGTCAAGCTACGCCGCAGCTTATCGAGATCGACATTGCATGCGCGCATCACCGCCGAGGCATCCTGGTCGTCGATCAGGGCCAGCAGAAGGTGCTCGAGTGTCGCATATTCGTGATGGCGCTCATTGGCGAGCGCAAGCGCGCGATGCAGCGACTGCTCAAGACCGCGGGAGAATGTAGGCATTAGAGTCCAGCTTTCATTGTCGTGGTGGCTTCCCGGTTCTCACTTCTTTTCCATAACGCATTGGAGAGGATGTTGATGCTTGCGCGCGAAATCCATGACCTGCGTCACTTTGGTTTCCGCAACTTCGTACGTGTAGATCCCACACTCTCCGATCCCATGATGGTGCACATGCAACATAATCCTCGTGGCAGCTTCGTGGTCTTTGCCGAAAAACCGCTCCAGGACGTGCACCACAAACTCCATCGGCGTGTAGTCGTCATTCAGTATCAGCACGCGGTACAGGCTAGGCCGCTTGGTTTGCGGCTTCGTCTTGGTAATGACCGCGGTTCCCGGTCCACCCCCGTCTCCTTTCCGCTTGCGGTCGTCATCCGCCATCGCGGCGGGCGCACCCGTCCTTGGCAAAAAAGAGAACGTCGCAGGTACCGTGGAGGTTCTATGGATTTCGATCATGGCTATCGCGGGCGTATCTGTGGCTCTACCCATTACCCATCTCGCCGAACCGGGCGGATGCCGCGACCATCATAAAGACGGGACGGAGGCCATTCCAAGTCGGGAATATGCCCCGTTCCGGGACAATTTGGCGCCTTTTCCCCGGTCTCTCAGCATCTGCACAGATAGCCATTGGTTTACGGATCACAACCTGTTCTTGGACAAACGGCGGCGAATTTTCCCCAATTTCCGCGCGTCTTTCTCACGAATACTCAAAACATCCGGGCGATTTTGAGGGGCTTTCCGATCAGGAATTCCACGGACCAGGAACAACACCCATGCTGTTCTCGCGTTTCGTCAAAAATTGCCGCGGCGGCGTCGCCCCCTTGCTTGCGCTGTCTATAGTTCCGCTGATGGCTGGCGTCGGCGCCGCGATCGATTACTCGCGCGCAAGCGAAGTGCGCACGGCCCTCCAGCGCTCCCTCGACTCGGCCGCGCTGATGCTCTCGAAAGAGGCGCCAACCGCAACCGCGGCCCAATTGCAGGCCGACGCGACCGCATTCATCAGCGCGCTATTTACGCGTCCGGATGCAAGCAACCTTGCCGTGAATGCATCGTATTCCAACGAGGGCGGATCGCAGGTGCTGATCACCGGCACCGCCTCTACGAAAACGACGTTCATGCGTATTCTCGGTTACGACCAGATCGACGTTAAGGCCTCGGCGGTCGCCAAATGGGGCAACATTCGGCTGCGTGTCGCCCTCGTGCTCGATAATACGGGATCGATGGCCGACGACGGCAAAATGGATGCGCTCATTGCCGCCTCGAAGAATCTGCTCGCGCAGCTTCACAGCGCCGCGACAAATCCGGAAGACGTCTATGTGTCCATCGTTCCCTTCAGCAAGGACGTAAACCTCGATCCTGCCAATTATCAGCAGTCGTGGTTGAACTGGGATTCGTGGGACGCCGCGAACGGAACCTGCTCTAACTCATCGCGCCACTCGCAGAGCAGCTGCGTCAGTCGGGGCGGCGTCTGGACGCACGCCGATCACAGTACCTGGACCGGGTGCGTTACCGACCGCGATCAAAATTTCGACACCACAAACGATGCGCCGGTCGCTGGCAGTACCCTTTACCCCGCCGAGCAGTACGCTTCGTGCCCTGTGCCCGTGGTAGGCCTGAGTAACGATTGGACCGCGCTGTCGGCAAAAATCGAAGCCATGAAGCCGGCCGGCAACACCAACCAGGCGATCGGGCTCCAGGTCGGCTGGCAATCATTGACAGCCTCCCCCTTCACGGTTCCACCCACCGATCCGAAATATCAATACCAGCAGGTGATCATTCTTCTGACCGACGGCCTCAATACGGAAGACCGGTGGTACTCCAATGCAAGCTCGATCGATGCGCGCGAAAGCAAGACCTGCACGAACATCAAGAACGCCGGCATCACCATCTACACAGTGCAGGTCAACACCGGCGGCGACCCCAAGTCGCAGCTGCTTGAGGACTGCGCCAGCGACAAGAGCAAGTTCTTCCTGCTGACGTCCGCCGGCGGCATCAGCACCACATTCAATACGATCGGTACGGCCCTGACCAACCTGCGCCTGGCCATGTAGCCCGCCCACCGGGTTCGAGCACCGCCGCCTTTGCCAAACGTTAGGCATCGCGGCGGCGCTTACGGTTAACCGGAGTGTAAGCGGATTTATTCAATCGTTTTTACCGCCCTTTCACACCCCCCGCATAGGCTCTACCCGATTTAACAACCCTATCTGCGGGCAAGACGATGAGCACACACAGCCACTTCTCGCGCCTCTGGGGAAAGCTGCGCGAATTTTGCATTGCGCGCAAAGGCAACGTTGCCCTTACGTTCGGCGTTGCAGCCATTCCGATCGTTTGCGCGGTCGGCGCCGCAATCGATTACACGCATGCGGCATCGGTCAAAGCCGCACTGCAGTCGGCGCTCGATGCGACTGCGTTGATGATGCAAAGGGAAGCCGCCACCGACACGCCTGATCAGCTTCAGAACAACGCGTCGCAATATTTCCACGCGATCTTCAACCGGCCTGAAGCGCAAAATGTGACGTTAACGGCAACCTTCTCGCAAGAAGGCGGGTCGCACGTGACCATCGAAGCGGCAGCCGATGTGCCGACCAATTTCATGAGTATCCTCGGCTCGCAATTCAAGACGCTTCACGTGCGCAGCACCGGAGCCGCGAAGTGGGGCTCGGCGCTGCTGCGTGTGGCCTTGGTGCTCGATAATACCGGATCGATGGCCGCCGACGGCAAAATGGACGCTCTTCATACGGCGACAAAAAACCTGCTTGATCAGCTTAAATCAGCCGCGACCGATCCCGGCGACGTTTACGTCTCGATTATTCCCTTCGCACAGGACATCAAGGTCGGCACGTACGATCCAAGCTGGGATAGCTGGATCTATTGGGACGATACTAACCATACTGACGACAGCTCATGGGATGCACGCAACGGCACTTGCAAGATCAACGGCAGCCGCACGAGCGCGTCCTCGCGCAGTTCATGTTTCAGCGGTTGTTCGGCGCGCAGCGGAAACACTTGCACAACAAGCGCCTCATGTTCGATATCGAGCATCACCGACCAGAGCACGTGCGAGAGCACGGCTTTTTGCTCGAACCCGGACCAGACGACCAAGAACAGCTGCGAGAACGATAAAGCCTGCAGCAAGGCCGGATTTTCGTCGAAGAGCTCCTGCGAGAGAAATGGTGGAAAGTGGGGCCGTGGAGATTGGACTCAAGCGAAGTGGAGCCCCGGTATACAGGCCACATGGACCCCTGATAGTCACTCGACGTGGATCGGCTGCATTATGGACCGTGGGGGCTACAGCAAACCCGGAACGACGCCAAATTACGATCAGAACGTCGACCCACCACTGCTAACCGCTGCTGACGACCCTGCAACGCAGCAAGCCTCCGGCTATCCGCCGGACCAGAGCACCGGCAATTGCCCGTCAACGCAAGCAACGGTCATGGGATTGAATTACGATTGGGACACCATGAAGACGCTTGTTCAAAACATGACCCCGACCGTAAGCACGAACCAGCCTATCGGGCTCGTTTGGGGATGGCTGTCTTTGCACGGCGGCGGTCCCTTTACCGCGCCGGCGGAAGATCCGGACAAGAAGTACGCGCACATCATCATCCTGCTATCGGATGGTCTAAATACCAAGGACCGCTGGTACGGCGATGGCAGTCACACCAGCACGGACGTCGATAAGCGCATGTACGATAACAGCGGTAACGGCACCTGCAAAAACATCAAAGACCAAGGGATCACGATCTACGCGATCCAGGTCAACACCGGCGGCGATCCGCTCTCGACGTTGTTACAGAACTGCGCGAGCTCGTCGGACAAGTTCTTCGAACTGACCTCGGCCGATGAGATCGTCACAACTTTTCAGCAAATCGGCACCGACATCACCAAACTGCACCTCTCGCAGTAGGTGTCACTGGCGAGTGACCAACAAAAAGCCCGGCTTCACGAGCCGGGCTTTTTTCTTTCTGCGCTGAAGCCAGTGTTCGCTCGATCGCGCCTTTGTGGGCGATGACCGCCGATATCCTTCGGCACACGCGGGCAAATCGAATCCGGACAAATGGCCCGGCTTATTTTGCCTTCGTCATCAAGGTTTCGAACGGTTTGTAGGTCTCCTTGGCAAGATCCGTATAAAGCTCGCCCAGCTTGCTCGCCTCGGCGACAAAGCCCTCGTAAGCGGTTTTGACGTAGTTCGTCTGCACCTCAATCGCTTTATCGAGCGATTTGACATTAAAGAGCTTCTCGAGCGCGGCCGCTCCGTCCTCAAAGGTCTTCTTTGAGTAATCGGCGACCTCGGCCGCAATTGCCTGTGTGCCTTTCGACAGGGCTCCCCACGATTTGAGAGCGACGTCCACGTTGTCTTTGCTGACCTGCTGGAGGTCCTCGAAATTCTTGACCATTGTTCATCCCTTTGTCCGGCCCGCCATGGCGGGTGCGCTGCAATGCTTCAAGCCGGCTTCTGCACCGCTTTGACCTCATTTATATTGCACTGCACAATAATGTCAAGGGGTGCCGTTGCAGTGCAAAAATTTGCCCAATTCCGATGGATTCGCTTAATGGCTTGTAAACCGTGCTACCCTACCGTTCTAAACTGCACGACGGGAAGATGGGACGGCGGCAGGCGGGGCCGGCTCGAAATTACGAGAAACGGAGTTTGGGGAGAGCAATGCCGCGTTCGGGAGGCGCAGGTCGTTTTGCGTTGCGGGGAAGCGTTTTGGGGCTGGCGGCCCTTGTAGCCCTGAGCGCGCTCGCCGATAACGCCAGCGCCCGCTCCCGGCGGCATCACAGGCATCACCACGTCGCGAACCGCTATCAGCCGCCACAGGCCTCGATCGTCATCGACGCCAATACCGGCGCCGTCCTTGAGGCGAGCAACGCCGACAGTTCGCGGCATCCGGCCTCGCTGACCAAGATCATGACGCTTTACCTGCTGTTCGAACGGCTGGACGCGGGCAAGATCAAAATGTCTTCCGAGCTGCCGGTATCGGCGCACGCCGCGTCGATGGCGCCTTCGAAACTTGACCTGAAGCCGGGTGACACCATCCAGGTCGAAACGGCGATCAAGGCCATCGTCACCAAGTCCGCGAACGATGTCGCGGTGGTCGTGGCGGAGGCGCTCGGTGGCACCGAAGAGAATTTCGCGAAGATGATGACCGCCAAAGCGCGTGCGCTTGGCATGATGCACACGACCTACGTCAATGCATCGGGACTACCCGATGATCGGCAGGTCACGACGGCTCGCGATGTCGCGCTGCTTGGCCGTGCCATCCAGCAGCATTTTCCGGACTACTACAAATACTTTTCGACGCGCATCTTCTATTATCACGGCGAAGCAATCCGCAATCACAATCACCTGCTGGGCGTGGTGCCCGGGCTGGATGGCATCAAGACCGGCTACATCCATGATTCCGGCTTCAATATCGTCACATCCGTCAGGCGCGGCGGACGCCACATTGTAGCGGCGGTTTTCGGCGGTCGCACAGCCCGCGCGCGCGATGCAAAAATGCGCGACCTGATCGACGATTACATCAAGAAAGCTGCGCCGGAGAGCGCTCCGCCGCTGGTCGCGCGCAACGGCAACTCCGAACCGAACAAAGACAGCAAGCGCTCGGTCGCGTCCGCGTCAGAACCAAAGCCAGGCTCGACGGCGCCGATCAAGCCCATTCCCGTCCAGACCTTTGCAGTTCGCGGACACCCGACCCAGACTGCATCCGCAATGCCGCAACCCGAAGCATTGTCGCAGTCGTCCGCGGACGATAGCACGGCATCCATCAAGGCTGTCGACACGATCAATCGCAATCCGCCGCCTCTTCCCAGTGCGCGGCCCGACGTGCCCGACGCGGCGCCCGCGGCAACCGACAACGACACCGGTTCGACCACTGTCGCGGCGAAATCACACAGCGGCTGGATGATCCAGGTCGGCGCGTTCGACAAGGAGAGCGACGCAAAGGAGCGCCTTGGCGCGGTGAAGGTCAAAATCGAAAACCTTTTGGCGCATGCTCAACCATTCACGGAGCGGACAGAAAAGGGGCGCAAGCCGCTGTTCCGCGCCCGCTTTGCCGGACTCGATAAACATCAGGCGGAAAGCGCCTGCAAACGCCTCAGACGCAGCGACATCCCGTGTATGTTGCTGAGGAACTGAGGCCCTTGATCGTAATGGGGCAACGTCAAACCAGGAGCCGCTGGCAGTGTTGTTGCGTGGAGTACCTCAGCGATGTCGGCGAAGAAGAATCTCTTTGGCCTCGTTGACGCGAGCGGCGAGATACGTCGAGCCCCCTTGGTCGGGATGCAATTTCTTCATCAGCGTACGGTGCGCGGTGGCAATCTCGCCGGTGCTCGCGCCCGGTTGCAGGCCAAGGATCTGATAGGCCTCCTCCTCGGTCATTTTTCCGCTCGACCGCGTTCCGCGCCCCGTTGCCGCATCACCCTGCGCGTCTTCACGCCAACGGGGATCCCGGCGGTCAAGATACGCAGTCAGTAACGCGCGACTCTCTTCGTCGATTTCGCCGAGCGCAGCGGCGAGCGTCTTCGTATCGAGACGCGCGAACTCGATGCCTTGATGCCGGCCGGCCACGAAACGTCCGCGCATCTCGCCACTATCGTGATCGAGCTCCATCTCGATAAAGGCCGACCGTACACGCGACGTTTGGCCATTGCTCTTTTGCGTGCGTGCGCCGAAACCGGCCGGGCCGAACGGCATCCAGCCAAGCAAGCCGAGTCCAAAAGCTCCGAGCGGCACGGCGACGCCAAGCTCACCGCGGGCACCGAGAAAGATCGCGGCAGCCAGTGCAACGATGCCTCCGCCACCTTTCAGAGAGCGCGCCATAACGCGCGGATCGACTTTGGAGAACACATTGAGCCCCCAAAGCACGATCACCAGCACCAGTGCGCCGAGAATGATTTGCGGCATGGCTATCGAATTTGCTGAAGCAGCTTTTGCGCGGCGTTGCCCGCGCGCGCGGAGAGTTCGGCCAGCGCCTTCTTGCCGCCGGACGCGTAGGCTGCCACCGCCCGCAATAATTCTGCTAGCTCGTGCGCAGCGCCGCTGTCGAAACGGCAATACGCGCCGTGCGACAGGCGCGCGATTTCCCGGTAGGCGTTTTCAGCAATCGGATCGGCGCCTTCCTGGAACATGAAAGCCGGAACACCGAGCAGACCCAGCTCGCCGGCCGCTTTGCACAGGTCGTCGATCGGCTCCTCCATCGCATCGCCAACGAATACCAGCGCCTGCACCTTTTGTTTTCCGTTCTCCCGGCGCACGTGGCCGAGCACCTTGCCGATCTGTGTGTGGCCGCCGCGGCAATCGATACGCGACATCAGTTCGGCAAGCCTGTCGCTCTGCCTGACCCAGCCAGAGGCACGGCACTCCCCCAGGCCGCGGAAATAGACAAGCTGAATGTCGAGGCCGCCGGTCTTTGCCGCTTCCCGAAACATTTCGGCCTGTAACGTACAAGCCGCATCCCACGTCGGCTGCCGGCTCATCGTGGCATCAAGTGCAAATACCAACCGCCCGCGTTTGCCGGGCATCGCCGCAGGCCCAAGCGCTCTCACGTGCTCGAGAAACGCAGCGACCTCACCGCGAGACGAAGGCGGCGCAGGCGCTTGATGGCTTGGGTCTTTGCTCATTGGCAAATTCTACACCAAAACAGGCCGCCAAAGCGCGGCATCGTACATCAGGTGGCGGTGCGGGCGTGGAGACGCAAGACGAACGCGAGCCGCTTTGCTACGTAATGGCCGGCTACGAGCAAGAATGACAGGGCCTGGAATGAAAGCTCCGCAGGTAACAAGAACAGTTCCGGCGCTCCGGCGCGCCGTGGATACCTATCGCGACCGTGGTGACACGATTGCGCTCGTCCCGACCATGGGCGCGTTGCACCGCGGACATCTGGCCTTGATCCGGGCCGCCCGCAAGCGCGCGCGGCGCGTCGTGGTTTCCATTTTCGTCAATCCCACGCAGTTCGCGCCCAACGAAGATTTCGCAAGCTATCCACGGACCTTTGCCGCCGATCTCGCCGCGTTAAAAGCCGAGAAAGTTGACCTTGTGTGGGCACCCTCGGCAGAAGTCATGTATCCGGAAGGCTTTGCAACACGTATCACGCCCGCCGGGGCCGCGCAGGCTGGCCTCGAGGATAAATACCGCCCGCATTTCTTTGGCGGAGTGGCGACCGTGGTTTGCAAACTATTCATGCAAGTCGCGCCCGACGTCGCACTTTTCGGGCAGAAGGACTACCAGCAGCTTCGCGTCATTACGCAGATGACGAAGGACCTCAACCTGCCGATTACGATCGTCGGCATCCCGACCGTGCGCGAAAAAGACGGCCTCGCGCTGTCGTCGCGTAACGCGTATCTCTCGCCAGAAGAGCGTGCGGTTGCTCCCGTGCTTTATCGTGTGCTCAAAGAAAGCGCGACGCGGATTAAGCAAGGACACTTGATCGACCGCGTGCTCGACGATGGCCGCAGCGAAATCACACGAGCGGGATTTGCCCTCGACTATCTCGAAGCGCGGCACGCATTGACGCTCGCCCCTGTCGAGCCACGCGACGGCGGTCCCATCCGCGTGCTCGTGGCGGCGAAAATCGGCAAGACGCGGTTGATTGACAACACCGCTGCCTGACGGCCCCCGTCAAAGCAATCCCAGCTCACGCAATTCTCGCCGCATCGCTTCCGGCATCCTGGCCGCGCCGGGGGCTGCGCGCGCCAGATCACGCGGGCAATCCTTCGCTTCCAGGTATCGCCAGCCCTGGAATGCCGCGCGCGGGCGCGGCTCGACCAGCACCAGCTTGCCGTCGAGCACCAGGCGGCACCGCCCAATGCCATCCTTATCGACGAACGGTCGCACGTCGCGGATACGCTCGCGGCAGGCAATCTGGCCCTTGATGACCCAATAGAGCGAACCGCCGTCGAGAAGCTCGTCGACGCGCTTCGGCACCATGCGGGTGGTGTGAATGTGCTCGGGCTTTTGACCGCGCCGTTTCTTTTCCTTGAGACGCTGCTTGATCCAGTCCTCGAGATCCTTGACGGAATCGCAGCCGACGCAGAGCTTGATAAGATTGAGTGGCATCTGCGCCTTACTTCATTCTACTGCCCGCGGCGTGATCGTCATCACGTACGCACCCTCGGCGACCTGCGCGTCCCTGGAAACACCAATGCTTGATACAACCCCGTCAAACGGCGCTGTCAACGTGTGCTCCATCTTCATCGCTTCTATCACCGCAAGGCGTTGACCGCGCGTGACCCGCGCGCCCTGCTCCACAAACAAATCGAGCACTTTGCCGTGCATCGGCGCGCGGACGGTGCCGCTGCTGCGGTCGAGCGCCACATCGGCTGCGGCGCCCCCCTGCAGCGAGATCCTGGTCTGGCGCCCGCGATGCAGCACCAGGACGCCGTCCGGGGTGTCGATAACCTTTGCATCGGCAGCAGGCCCCTCGCCATCGATTGCAATCGAAACGTCGCCGGCTCGGTAGATGAGCTGCACGAGCCGCCGGTCCCCGTCGACCGCAACCGGAAACGAAATCTCGCGTGTGCCGGACAGCTGAAAAGCATCCGTTGCATCCCAAGGCGACGGCGGCTGATCGGGTTCGCGTGGCGGCGAAGCTGCAAGCCGCTCGCGCTCGCGTTCCAAAAGTCTCGCAGCTCCCCGAACCGCCGCTGCAAGATCGAGCGGCTGCCGCGTCGCGCCAAGCCGATCCAAGTTGCGTTCGATAAAGTCGGTGTCGAAATCGCCCTTATGGAAGGCGTCCGTCTGACAAAGCGTGGCAAGAAACCCGGCATTGCTGCGGGGGCCGGCGACAACGGTACGACTGAGCGCATCCGCCAGCGAGTTCAGCGCGGCCTTGCGCGTCGGTCCGTGCGCGATCACTTTGGCCAGCAGCGGATCGTAAAACGGCGTTATCTCGTCGCCGCATTCGAATCCGGTATCGACGCGAATGCCCTTCCCTTCCGGTACTTTGAATGCCAGCAGGCGTCCGGTCGACGGTAAAAAATTCCGTTCTGCATCTTCAGCATAAAGGCGCGCTTCGACCGCATGGCCGTTCAGCGGCACCTGCGCCTGTGAAAGCGACAGCTTTTCACCGGCAGCGATGCGGAATTGCCATTCCACCAGATCGAGCCCGGTGACCGCTTCGGTAACCGGATGCTCGACCTGAAGGCGCGTATTCATTTCCATGAACCAGAACGCATCCGGCCGCAGCCCGTGCGAACCGTCGACGATGAATTCCACCGTCCCGGCGCCGATGTAGCCGACCGCTCGTGCGGCCTTGATTGCGGCTGCTCCCATGGTGGCGCGGAGTTCGGCAGTCATACCCGGCGCGGGCGCCTCCTCGATCACCTTCTGATGGCGGCGCTGGAGAGAACAGTCACGCTCGTTCAGATGGATGACGTTGCCGTGCGAGTCGCCGAAAATCTGCATCTCGATGTGCCGCGGCGCTGCGATGTACTTTTCCACCAGCATACGCGCATCGCCGAAGGAGGACACCGCCTCACGCTGTGCGGACTGGAGCGCGGCCTCGAAATCGGCATGCTTGTCGACGCGGCGCATGCCGCGTCCGCCCCCTCCGGCAACCGCTTTAATCAGGACCGGGTAACCGATCTCGTACGCCTTTTGCTTGAGGAACTCTGGCTCCTGCCGCTCGCCGTGGTACCCCGGCACGACCGGTACGCCCGCCGCTTCCATGAGCGCCTTGGCCTGGTCCTTCAGGCCCATCGCTTGCATGGCCGCCGGCGGCGGCCCCACGAAAGCAATCCCTGCATCGGAGCAAGCTTGCGCAAAACGCGCGTTCTCCGACAGAAAGCCGTATCCGGGATGCACGCAGTCCGCCCGCGCGGCGCGGGCAGCGGCGATTACCTTTTCAATTGCGAGATAGCTTTCCGCGGCCGGTGCTCTTCCGATTGGAAAGGCCTCGTCGCACAGGCGAACATGCAAGGCATGCGCATCAGCTTCCGAATAGACGGCGATCGTGCGCAACCCCATGCTTTTCGCGGTTCGCGCGATCCGGCAAGCGATCTCGCCGCGATTGGCGATGAGAACGGAAGAAAACATGCGTGCAAATATTAGCGCACTGCGGGAGGCGTCGTCTGCAGCGGCGGCCGGTGTGGCGGCAGCGGCGTCTTACCATTGCCTTGCGCCGACGCGGCCGTCTTGGGTCCGGATTCATTGCCGCTGGCAGGGCGCGCAGGAGCATCATTGTGCTCGGCTGTTGGCGCAAGCTTCGGCTCGGCGTTCATAATGCTGACCGGTGGAATGGAATCAGCTGACGGAAAATCGTATTTGCTCGGAACCGGCGCGTGTGGCTCAGGCAACGTTGTTCCGATTGCGGGGGCCGAAGGTGGTGTAATGCCCCCAACCGAAGCCTGAGCCCCCGGCTCCGATTTGCCCCATGATTCCGCATAACGCGCGACGTAGTTATCGAACGCATGCGTCTTCAGATTTGTCTTCAGCACGGCCGCGTCGTCCAGCAAGGCAAATACGGCGCAGCGTTCCACCGTGCAGCCGTCGCGAGTAGCAAGGACGTGGGCCGCGATGCCGTAGCGGTCGAGCCCGATCGCTCGTTTGAGATCGGCGCGTATCCCGGCAAGGCGTGTATCCCCGCGGCCGGCGCTGGATACGTCCACCAACAGTGATAATTGCGCCGTTACGAATACGACGGCTGCGGCTACCTGCTCCGGGCTCGCAAAGACCTTTTGCTCGCAGGCGTTCTCGACGGCTTCGCCCGCCGTGCCACCGAGGCAACCAAGAACGGACCCTGGCACAAGCGCGCGGGCCATCAATTCGGCATTGCGCGCTTCAAGCGTGCCAACGATCCCGTGCTGCTGCGAGGTCGGGTTTAGGACCAGCATCAATCCGGAAATCGCACCGGCGGCGCCGACCGGGATCCATAAAAGCGCGCTGAGCGCCCCGCCACGACGGACAGCGAGAACGCAAAGGAAAAACAAAACGGCGGCGACAGCGCCCGCGAGCCAAACCGGCACGGCGAGCGGCGTCGCCGCCGCATTGAATGCGCTCGCAAGCGAACCGTTGAGCGCCATAAGCCTCCAATCAGCCGGCTAGTGGATGGTGATGTGAGCCGACTTCACCACATTTCCCCACTTGACGATATCCTTGCGGAGATAAGCGTCAAACTGCTCGGGCGTCATGGTCATGGGAACCGCACCCTGCTTTTCCCAGCGCGCCTTCACGTCAGGCAGGTTGATGACCTTGTTGATTTCCGCGTTGAGCGTTTTCACGATCTCAGGCGGGGTGCCTTTCGGAGCCATCACGCCGAGCCAGATGGTCGCTGAGTAGCCTGGCACGCCGGCTTCCGCCACGGTCGGAATATCGGGCGTGATCGGTGAACGTTTTTCGCCGGTCGTTGCCAGAGCGCGTACACGTCCTGCTTTCGCGTTCGGCAGCATGGTGGTGATGGCGTCGAACATCAGCTGTACGTGACCGCCCAGCACGTCGTTGCGCGCCTGACCGGAGCTCTTGTGCGGCACATGAACGATGTTGACACCCGTCATGGACTTAAACAATTCCGCCGCCATGTGATAGGGCGTGCCGGGGCCTGACGACGCGTAGTTCAACACGCCGGGCTTCGCCTTCGCGAGCGCGATGAGTTCTTTGACGCTCTTTGCGTTGACGGAGGGATGCACCACCAGCAAAAGATCGGAATAGTTCACCGCCGCGACGGGCACGAAGTCACGCATGAGGTCGAACGGCTTGCTCGGCATCAGCGTTTCGTTCGTGGTGTGGGTGTTCGACATCAATAGAAGCGTATATCCATCGGGCTTGGACTGGTGCACAGCCTCCGTGCCGATAATCGAGCCGGCACCCGGACGATCTTCGACAATGAACGAGCCTTTCATACTGTCGGACAAATGCTGCGCGAGATCACGTGCATAAACGTCGGCGGGTCCGCCCGCGCCAAACGGTACGATGATCTTTACAGTACGGCTCGGATAATGATCGGCCGACCAGGCCGGCTGTAACGGTGCCGCTGCCGCCAGCAGCAGCGTACAAAACGCGGTTCTGAGCAAATTGCGCATCGAAATCCTCCCAATGTTTCTTGTTGTGCTTGCAAAGTAGACTTTACTGGCGCCCACGCCGGCTGGGGCTCTTTAATGCATGACAGCGCAGCCGTCGAGAGGCGCCTGGAAGCAATCGCTGCGATGCATCGTGGCGCGGTAATATGTTCCTTTGTGAATGATTGCGAGCGAGCGAAAAATGCCGGCGCGCTGCATCGGCGCGCTGGCCTATTCTCCACCACTGATTCTGAGGTTCGAATAAGAAGTAGAGAGGTGGGTGTCAGGCGCGATCGAGCTGACTTTCCTTGGCGACGCGCTCGAACGCTTCGCCCGAACTTTTTATGCGGTACTGGTAATCGTCACCTTCCGACGGCAACAGCTTTACGACTTTATAGCTGCCGGTAGCTGCTGCACGTCCGAACGTCGGGGACGTATAGTAAACGGTCTCGCCGACCCGGTACTTGTGGGCGCCGAAATTTATTTCCGACATTGTTATCGGTTGGACTGGCGGGCTCGCAGTATGCACGACGTTTGCAGCGTCTGCGTGGGCTGCGCCCCGCACACCCGAGGCTGCTGTGCTGCGCGGCTGCGTCGCGCTCGCGCGACGCGGCGATTTCGCGCGTTGTTTCGAACCGGCAGCCCGCTTTGATTCCGTTGGCCGGGATTTGGCGGCTTTTTTTGCCGTACGCACGGGGCCTTTCGTCGACCGCGCGCTACGCCTCACTGAATTTCTGTTCATAGCCGGCAATATAGCAGCTAATCCTCGCAACGGGAGAAGATTCTCACGAATTTAAGCCTTTTATTTCAAGTGGTTACCGGAGCGCCGCAAAAATGCCGGTTTAACAGGCGCTATCACCGGTTCCGGCAAGAATCGCAGAAATATCAAGGGCGTCGGTCAGCGCTAGGCGCGGCCACCGGATTCCTGCCCCTCGGTCATGGCCGCCGCTTCGCTGGAGCGAACACGCAGGGCGTCGGCAATGGCTCTCTTGTCCATCCGGGTTCCATCATCGCCCTCGATCAGAAGCGGAACCCGACCGCCCCGCTCCACATGATGAGCCCAGGACAGAGCATCATCGAGCCCGGTGAACTCCTTGAAGAGCAGCTGCTCCTTTTCGAGCGGAGACACCTCCGCCGACCCGCGTGGCCCACTGTAAACACGATATCGCATCGTCTCGCTCACATTACGACGAAATAAACGCGCGGCGGCGCTTAGAGTTCCGCGCAAGCTGCCGCCGTTGTGATACAGCGCAATCTGGACGGTTCAAACTCGGGAATGTTCCATGTTGGCGGCCTATTATGAGATGAACGGTTCCGCGCGCGATGTGCTGCGTGTCGGAGAAGTCGAGACGCCCGCGCCGGCTCCCGGTGAAGTCCGTGTCAAAATCGCCGCCTCAGCGGTTAATCCGTCGGACGTGAAATCGCGGCTCGGCGTCACGCGCAAAATCGCTTACCCGCGCGTCATTCCTCACAGTGACGGCGCAGGCATTATTGACGCCGTGGGGGAAGGTGTTAGCCAATCGCGCATTGGAGAGCGCGTATGGCTGTGGAATGGACAGTGGAAGCGCGCATTCGGCACTGCCGCGCAATTTATCACTTTGCCGAGCGCGCAAGCCGTACGGCTGCCTGATGGCGTCAGCTTTGCCGAAGGCGCCTGCCTCGGCATTCCAGCAATGACAGCCATTCACGCGATTGACATGGCAAATCCGGGTGCAGACACAACGCTGCTCATTTCCGGTGGTGCAGGATCGGTAGGCCAATATGCCATACAGTTCGCCAAGATGCGCGGCGCCCGCGTCCTCACCACCATTTCGTCGCCCGAAAAGGCAAAAATCGCCCGCGATCTCGGCGCCGACTACACCCTCGACTACAAGCGCGAGAACGTGGGTGAGCGAGTTATGGAAATAACGGGCCAGCGGGGCGTCGACGCCATCATCGAGATGGATCTAACCGCCAATGCCAAGCTCATTCCATCGACCTTGTGCCCGAAAGGCAGTGTCATCGTTTACGGCACCGGCGGGGAAGCAATGCTGCCCGCACACTTCTGCCTCATCAACAGCATCGCGATCCGATTCTTTCTGGTTTACGAGTTAGACGCCGTCGCACGCGAGCGAGCCGTAAACGGGATTACCCGCGCGCTTGAGGCGGGCGTACTCATCAACAATACCGAACCGCCCTTCCCGCTGCGCGAAATTGCTGCCGCACATGAAGCCGTCGAGCAAGGCCGCGGCACCGGCAATGTCATTGTCACGACGGAATGATCCGGCATCCCGTTTTTTGACGGCAGGTGGGAACTAACACGCGCGGCGATCCGTTTGTTCGTGAACCGGAGACACACACATGCGTATCCCGCTTGCGATTGTTTGTGTTGCAATCAGCAGCTCATTCATCGTCGCGCAGCAAACGACACCTGCCCCAAACCCGAATTCAAGCCAAGGCGTGCCAACGGACAACCGTACGACGCCTGAACAGACAGGACAGCAACAGCCCCAAGGCAAAACGGGGCCGCTGGAAACCGAAGGCAAACATGCGGCGCCGGAAAATCCCCAAGGTGGAACGCCTGAAGGCATGCAGGTGCATCCGACCAAGCCGAAGTAAGCACTAATGTGATCGACTTAAAGCTCAGAAGCGGCAGGCGGCGCGACCTGCGCATCCGGAAATCCGGCTGCGTCAAACGCGCGGCGGACGAGGCCTGATTTCTTCGCACGTTCCAGAAAATCGGACGCGAGCGCGAGAGCGGCCGGCCGTCCCTTGGGCACGGCAATACAAATGCCGGTTTGCTGAAAATTGCCGGACAGCACGCGCGCACCGGGAAGCTTGGGAAGCAGGCCTGCGAACGAATCATGGGAGAGCGCAAAGGCGTCGCCGTCACGCTTCAGCGCCTTCTCCGTCATTAAATCAACGCTTGCGACTTCTTCAACCGTCGCATTCGGCGCGGTGCGGCGCGCGCTGCGCATGGTTGTCGTGTTGGCGATGGCGACGATCCTGACGCCCGGACGATTCACTTCCTCAATGCTCTGAATTGTCGAGCCGGCCGGCACCAGATAAGTGCTCTCGATGAAGTAGTATGCAGGTCCAAAGTCCACTCGCTTCGCGCGCTCGTCATCCCGCGGCATGAACGCGACGTCGCAACCGCCGGCCGCCACGGCGTCGGTTGCCTCGCCGGAATTAGGGAAGATTTTCAACTCAAGCGGAATCTTCAACTCGTTGGCCATCGCGGTGACAAGGTCGACCGTGACGCCGTGCACGCCATTGCCGTCCTTGACCGCAAAGAAAACGGACGCCGCCGGCGAAAAGACGATGGCGCCGCGCAATTTTCCGGTCGGGGCAAGCTGCTTGAGATCGGCGGGACTGATCATGCACTCGCTGTAGCACACGAGCGGTCAGTTGTGGCGCAAAATCCCCGGCCGACGAACGGCATTGGCCTGTGTGCTCGACGACGAAGCCAATGGCCGGCGGACAGGAATTGAATGCTTCGAGGGGCCGGTAGGCCACCGCCCTCGCCCAAGATAGGACACGATGCGAGTCGACAAAACGGCAGGCTTGGCAATCGGGAGTTCATCCATGCAGTTCATCATGGGAGTCATCATCGGCGTCGCCCTGACACTTGGAGGCGCTTACGTGCACGATACCGGAATGGTGAACGCAGGGCCGAAGCAACCGTTCGTGAACTGGAGCACGGTCAAGACGCTCTGGCCGCGATAACGATCAGAACTTCTCCACCCACGGCCTGACCTCGATCTCCCAGCTCCACGCGCTGCGCGGCTGGCGCAGCAGATGCAGATAATTTTCGGCAATCGCGTCCGGATCGAGCAGCGAATCCGGCCTGTCTGGCGGTTCTGGCCGGCGTGAGCTTTTGATACCGCCGTCGATCACCACATGCGCGACATGGATGCCTTGCGGCTGGAGCTCCCGCGCCATGCTCTGCGCAAGGCCGCGCAATGCAAACTTGCCCATCGCAAATGGCGCCGATTGGGCATAGCCCTTGACGCTGGCGGACGCCCCGGTGAACAGGATCGCGCCCTGCCCTTTGGGCAGCATGCGGCGCACCGCGGCTTGCGCTACGAGGAAGCCCCCGAAGGCGGTAATGGCCAGTGCTTTTTCGACCTCCGTGGGGTCGAGCTCAACGAGCGGCCCGCGCACGCGATAGCTGGGGTTGTAGACGACGACATCCGGCACACCCAGCGAAGTCTCGACTTCACCGAACAGCGCTTCGACCTCATTCCGCTTAGCCACGTCGCAGTTGAAGGTGCTCGCGCCCGTCGCCTTAGCAAAGTCGGCCAGCTTGGCGGGGGAGCGCGCGGCCAGTGCCACCTTCATGCCCTCTTTGGCAAAGAGCCGCGCCAAGGAGGCGGAAAGCCCCGCCCCTGCACCGACAATGAGAGCACAGCGATAGGTCGCGCGGTTCATTGGAATCCTCGGTTGCGCAGAACTGCTTGCCTCCTTCTGTCGCCTAACCTATCTGCCATTTGAATGCAAAGTCGGTCCACACATGGCGCGTTTGCTGATAACACTTGGGTTGGTCTTGCTGGTGGCCGGGCTGTTGTGGCCCTACCTCAGCAAGCTCGGACTCGGCCGCTTGCCGGGTGATATCGTAATCGAACGCGGCACGACGACGTTCTATTTCCCCCTGATGACGTCGATTCTCATCAGCATCCTGCTCAGCGTTGCCTTGTGGCTATTCAACCGCTGAGCAGAATACGCGTGGCCTGCCGGAGTGGTAGAGTACGCGAATCAAAGGTCGCGCCGCCGCCATAGATGCCCTCCAACTCCCAAGCTGCATCCGCAGCCCACGCACCAAGTTTAACAAATTGGCTGCTCCGGCAGATCGACACGCTTTATCCCGGCTGTTTTGCCGTGGTGATGGCCACCGGCATTGTCTCCAACGCCTTTTATTTCGAAACGCCGCGCCCACTCTCGGACGCGCTATTTGGAGTGAACCTCATTGCCTATCCGGTGCTGCTTGTCCTTACCGCCGTGCGTGCGGTGCGGGTGCCGCGCCTTGTGGGTGCCGACCTGCTCAGTCCAAGGCTCGTTTTTGCTTTCTTCAGTATTGTCGCCGGCACGGACGTGTTCGGCGTGAGTCTCAGCTTGCGCGGCTATGAAGGCGTCGCACTCGGCCTTTGGCTGTTCGCTTTCGTGTTGTGGGTCGCACTGATCTATCTGAGTTTCGCCGTGCTGACGTTCCTCAACAGGGAGCATCGGGCCAACGTCATCGACGGCGGCTGGCTGCTTGCCATCGTCGGCACGGAATCCCTGGTCGTGCTCGGCACGGTGGTCGGCAAATCTTTCGGCCAGGATGCACCGCTGGTTTATGTGGCGTTGTACATGTTGTGGGGCATCGGACTTGTCCTTTACGGCATCTTCATCACGCTGTTTGCTTACCGTATCTTTTTCTTCGTCGTCGAGCCGGAAGACGTAAACCCGCTGCTGTGGGTGGTGATGGGCGCTGCCGCAATCAGCACGAACGCAGGCTCCACGTTGATCATGACCACGCGTATGGTGCCGTTCCTGCAATCGCTGCGGGGGTTCATCGACGGTGCAACGCTGGTGATCTGGGCGTGGGCAACCTGGTGGATTCCGCTTTTGGTGCTGCTCGGCGTGTGGAAGCACGTCGTGCGCCGCGTGCCGCTTACCTACACGCCCACGCTTTGGGGACTTGTCTTCCCGCTCGGCATGTACGCGCTGGCAACGCTTCGTCTCTCGCAAACAGCCGCCGTCCCAGTGCTGCAAAACCTGTCGGAAGCGATGGTATGGGTCGCGCTCGCCGCCTGGCTCGCGACGGCGGTCGGGTTCGCCGTCGCGTCATGGCTAAGCTACCGCCGCTTTACCGGCGGCGAAGCGTGACAAAGAATGGAGGGGCTGTCGCATGGCGACAGGCCCCTTGAGGTTCGCCGCTCGAAAATTTTTTATTGATGCTTCACCGGCACCGCGACCGGCTTGTCGTGAGGCTTGAGCCGTACCACCAGCACCTGCGCCGGGGCGGAGCTTTCGTTCTTAGCCGCATGCGGAGTGTTGGCCTGGATATGGAATCCATCGCCGGCCTTAAGTATTTTCTTATCTGAGCCTTCCACTTCGAGTGCGATCTCTCCGCTCATGATGTAGCTGATCTCATGCCCATCGGGGTGAATGTGCCACGGCACCACGCCGCCTGGTGGGATATCGACCACCTGCATCATCATGTCCTCGTACGTGCCGCCCTTGAGGACGTCCGTCATCACATTTTTTGCGGTTGGCTTGGCTTGCTGTGCACCAACGAATGACGGCGTTGCCAAGCCGAATGCGAGCGCCAGCGCGGCGCCCCAAAGCCATTTTGTTTTCATGCGTCTCCCCCGTCAGACAATGTTGACCAATACCAGTACGCATTGAGCGCGAGATTATAGCGCGGTGCAAAGTCACCCGCCTATCGGGGGTTCTCACATCCGGAACACGCCGAATTTCGTCTCCGGAATCGGCGCATTGAGCGTCGCCGAAAAAGCCAGCCCCAGCACGCGCCGTGTTTCCGACGGCGCGATGATGCCGTCATCCCATAGCCGTGCGGTCGCGTAATACGGATTGCCCTCGGCCTCATATTGATCGCGGATCGGCGCCTTGAACTCTTCTTCCTCAACTTGCGACCACGAACCGCCGCCGGCCTCGATGTTGTCGCGCCGCACCGTTGCGAGCACCGAGGCCGCCTGCTCGCCGCCCATCACCGAAATGCGCGCGTTCGGCCAGGTGAACAGGAAGCGCGGGGAATAGGCGCGGCCGCACATGGCATAATTGCCGGCACCGTAGCTGCCACCGATAATCACCGTGATCTTCGGTACTTGAGCACAGGCAACCGCCGTCACCATCTTGGCGCCGTCCTTGGCGATGCCGCCCGCTTCGTACTCGCGGCCGACCATGAAACCGACGATGTTCTGCAAAAACAAAAGCGGAATGCGTCGCTGACAACAAAGCTCAATGAAGTGCGCCGCCTTGAGTGCGCTTTCCGAGAACAGGATCCCGTTGTTGCCGAGAATGCCGACCGGAATCCCGTGAATGTGGGCGAAGCCGGTGACCAGCGTGGTCCCGTAAAGCTGCTTGAACTCGTCGAACTCCGACGCATCGACAAGCCGTGCGATCACCTCGCGCACGTCATATTGCTTTTTGAGATCGACCGGTACGATGCCGTCGAGGTCGGCAGGATCGACTAGAGGTTCGCGCGGCCGGACGAGCGGAATATCTGCCGGCTTTTTTGTATTCAGGTTTGCAACGATGCGGCGAGCGATCGACAGCGCGTGATAATCGTCCCGCGCGTAGTGATCGGCAACGCCAGATTTGCGGGCGTGCACATCGGCGCCGCCGAGTTCTTCTGCACTTACAATCTCGCCGGTCGCGGCTTTTACAAGCGGCGGTCCGCCGAGAAAAACGGTGCCCTGCCCTTTAACGATGATTGTTTCGTCCGACATCGCCGGCACGTAAGCGCCACCCGCGGTGCAGGAACCCATCACCACGGCAATCTGCGGGATCCCGAGGCTGGAAAGCGTTGCCTGATTGTAGAAGATCCGGCCGAAGTGCTCACGGTCGGGAAAAACATCAGTCTGGTGCGGCAGGTTCGCGCCGCCACTGTCGACAAGATAGATGCAGGGCAAACGGTTCTCGCGCGCGATCTCTTGCGCGCGCAAATGCTTTTTGACGGTGATCGGAAAATAGGTGCCGCCCTTGATCGTCGAGTCGTTGCACACGATCACGCATTCACGGCCTTCTACACGGCCAATCCCGGTGATCAAGCCCGCCCCATGAATGGCATCCTCGTACATGCCGTAAGCAGCCAAGGGCGAAAGCTCGAGGAACGGCGAGCCCGCGTCGATCAGCGTCATTACACGGTCGCGCGGCAACAGCTTGCCGCGGGCGACGTGTCGATCCCGTGCTTTTTCCGATCCACCGCGAGATGCTTCCGTCCGGCGTTCCTTCAGTTCCGCAACAAGGCTCCGCATTCGCTCCGCATTGGAGCGGAACGCGGCGCCGTTGCGATCAACTGCCGATGAGAGAATCGTCACGCCTTAACCCCCCGATTGCCGGTAACGGTGCCTCTCTGCCTGAATGAACGCAACGGCCAAGTTTCATCGCCCGCGAATCAGATCGGAACTGTTTGATGAGGTCCAATTCCGGAACTAGCGGGAATACCCAGCGTTGCCTCCTCTGTGGACCCCAGAGGAGGCAAAGATGAGAAAGACATTGTTGATGACGACAGCGGCGGCGGCGCTGATTCTCGGCGGCAGTTTCGCCGGCGCTCAGGATATGAAGAACGGTGCAAGCTCGGGCGGAGCGACCCGCGCTCCCGCAGCGCAGCAGAATGCGCCAGCTGAAAAAACGGCCCCGAGCATGAATTCGGGCCAAAGATCACACACGACTGGACAGGGTTCCTCGGAAAGGAACGGAAGTTCGAAGGCTGGCCACAAGTCACAGACGACCGGCCAAGGCTCCTCCGAGATGGGGCGTGGCTCATCCGAGTCGAAAGAGATGAAGGCACAACCGGGCGAGAAATCTGGTTCACGGGCCGAACATCGCAACCGATCCAAAACCACAGGCCAAGGCGCATCTGAATCACGCGAGTCGCAGGAAGGGAAGTCTCGGGCGAACGCGCATGAAAAAGGCAACAGGAATGCCCGCGAAAAGAGCAACATGCATGAGAATGCACGCGGCAAAAGCAATCGCGAAGGCGCTCAAAACAACGTAAACGAGCGGAACGGATCCCGTATGACCACGGGCCAAGGTGCCGCCGGAACGCGGGCAAGCTTGAGCAGCGAACAACGGACCAAGATCACGACCGTGATCAAGGAACGTAATGTGCGGCCGGTCGAGCACGTAAACTTCAATATTTCCGTCGGCACGCGAGTGCCGCATAGCGTGCATCTTTACCCGCTCCCGACCGAGGTCGTGACCATTTATCCGGCCTGGCGCGGATATGAATTTATTCTCGTCGAGGATCAGATCGTCGTCATCAATCCGCATACATTCGAGATCGTCGCCGTCCTTCCGGCGTAGCTCGAAGCGTCGTAAGTGCTCGGCCGCGGCAGCAATGCTGCGGCCGAACGTTTGCCTGCAAAGAGTGAATTGTGTGCGCCGGTTCCGGCAGGGAACAGTTGCATGGTTCCTTCTCGACTTCTTTTCCCCGAATGCAGGAACGAGACATGGACGGCCTTCGTTGACGTTTTGAGTCGTTGACGAATGAAGGGAAAAGAGATGGATAAGGATCGCATCAAAGGTACGATTGAGCAGGGGAAAGGGAAAATAAAAGAGACCGCCGGAAAGGTGAGCGGCGACGCGAAACTTGAGGCCGAAGGCAAAGCCGACAAGGCCGCGGGTAAGGTTCAGAATGCAGTCGGCGGGCTAAAGGACAAGGCACGCGAAGCCGTCGACACGGAAGAGTGACGCTTCGCTTGGTCGCAGTGGAAGAAACCCGGCTTTGAGGCCGGGTTTCTTTGTGACCGCTTCGGTATTCGGTCGTTTCTGCGGCTCAGGCTCTGACTTCCTGCCGCTGAAACGCGACATAACCCGCAACGAAAAAAATGATCGTTGTAGCCACCAGACCCACAATCTGAGGCCACGCGATCAGCACGCTTTCGCCAAGGGGCAGCGGGGCCCCAATGACGGCACCCTGCAATTGGCTGAGGTAGACCGGGCCCAGCGTCCGTGTACTCGGATCGAGCAGCGCCAGCACCGTTTCGCCGAATAGCGTCGATGGCGATAATCGCGCCAGCATCTGTGCTCCCGTCACGAGCAGAGCCTGATCGTCCGCCGGAAAAATCGCTTCCGCGATCGCGGGCGCGAGAGCCGGCCATATCACTGTTAAGAACAGCCAAAGGCCGAGTGTCACCAGAGCCGCCGTTGCCGGCGAGCGGAAGACGACCGAGAACAGCATGGCGATCGCAAGCCACACGCCGGCATAGGCAACGGTGACAAACAGGAACACAGCCGCGCGTGCCATCTCCTCGCCGCCGGGCGGCACGCCAAGCATGATAAGACCAAGGCCGATCACCAGCAGCCACAACGCAATCAAGCTGACTGCAAGCGTCGCGAGGCCGGCCAGAAATTTCCCGAATAGAAGCGCATCGCGATAGATCGGCTGCGAGAGGATACGCGACAGCGTACGACGATTGTGCTCACCGTTGACGGCATCGAAACCGAGTCCAATCGCCATCAACGGCACTAAAAAGCCGAGAAACGACACAAAGGACGGCAGGGGATCGCGCGCGGTGGTGAACAGACGCAGGAAAAGAAAAGGGTCTTCTGCCGTCACGTTGCGCACCTGCGTGATCGCGGCATAGACCGCGGCCAGCGCCGTCAGCACCACAAGCCATTCCAGAACCCGCATGCGCGCGCTGGTCAGATGATCCGACAATTCCTTCAACACAACGACGCCCAGCCCGCGCCAGGGAGAACCTTCACGCCGCATGACGGACCTCCCCAGGCTTCACGGTTTGGAAGTAGCGCGTATAGATCGTTTCCAGGCTTGGCTGATCGAAGGCGAGCCGCTTGAGCCGCGCGCCCGCCGCGACCACTTCCGCTGCCGCTTCCGGACGCACATCACGGTCGCACAGCAAACGAAAGCGCCCCTCAGCTGCCTCCTCCACCCCGCGCACGCCGGGAATCGCGCCCAGGCGCAGCGCGAGATGGGGCCCCTGCTCGGCTTCGACCTCGACGGCGAAGCCGCCGCCCAGAACCTGGCTTCCCAGTTCCGCGACGCTGCCCATCAGCGCAATCTTGCCGGCGTTGAAGAGCGCGACGCGATCGCAGACGTTTTGCACGCGATCAAGCAAATGCGACGACAGCAGGACGGTAACCCCGGCCGACTTGAGCGAGCGGATCAACTCGAGAAACTCGATGCTCGCCTGCGGATCGAGACCGTTTGTCGGCTCATCGAGGATCGCGACCTGAACATCCTTCATGATGATCTCGGCAAGTCCGAGCCGCTGCCGCATGCCGCGTGAGAAGGTGGCAACTCGTTTTTCTGCGACCTCCTCGAGCCGGACGCGCGCAAGCGCAGCCGCGATGCGCTTTTCTCGCTCGGCAAGCGGAATGCCGATGAGCCGCGCGGTGTAGTGCAGGTTGTCGGCGGCAGACAGATGATCGTAGAACCCGACGGAGTCCGGCAAATAGCCCACCCGACGTTTGACGGCCAAAGGCTCGCGTACCGGATCATGTCCCAGCACGCGCACCTTTCCATCGCTGACGTCGGAGAGGCCTAGCATCATCAGAATCGTGGTGGTCTTCCCGGCGCCGTTCGGTCCCAGCAAGCCGAAAATCTCTCCGCTCGCGACCTCAAACGAAATGTGGTCAACGACGATCGTCGAGCCGTACCGCTTCGTGAGGCCGGAAGCCTCGATGACATTCTTGTTCATCGCCGGCCGAACCTTGCGACCGCGCCGACCATGATGAGGAGCGCGGCGCCGATAATCCCGGCACCCGCGATGCCCCATGCCGTCGACGTGGTGACCGTCACACGGAAATTAGCGTTGGCGTTCTCGCCACGTGAGGACGCATTCAACGTGGTGACGTAATCGCCTGCAATGGCTTTAGCCGTCGGACGGATCAGCGCCTGCACTTCCTTGTGCTGGTTGGGCGGAATGCGATCGATGATCTTCGGTTCGAACGTGACCTTCCAGCCGCTTGGAGCATTGCCGGAGAGTTGCACTTGTTCGGCTGGCGCCGTACCGGTGTTCGTGACGACGATCGGAATTGATGTCTCCGTGCCGGCTGTCGCCCGCGCACTCAGGATGCCTTCGCGGCCCGCCAACTCAAGCTTCGGCTCTCCCGTAATGTCGAGCTTGAGGTCGGTCGTCGCGTGCGCGTCCTCCGCGGCAATACGCGCGGTCACCTTGTAATGTCCGGCGTCGACGGTGCTGGGGGGGACCACCTTCAACTTGACGTCCTTGGTCTTGCCCGCATCGACCGGAATGGCGGTCAGTTGCTGACTGCCATAGGCTTCAGTAAACGAGGTATCAAAGTTGTGCGGCGCGTCGGCGGCGAGGCTCACCAGCTCCTTTTTCCCGCTGTCGTTCTTGATGGTGAGCGTGTACTCGAACGTCGAACTCGATGAGCCCCGCAGCTCGGGAAGCTGCGACTGGAGCGAGAGCTTGGCTGGCAATTCCTTTGCCAGTGTCACCTCGACAGGAAGCGTCACCTGTGAATTGGATCCTTGCGCTTTGATGGTGAGCGTTTGTGTGCCCATCTTGGCATCCTTCGGCACGTCGAGCCGAAGATCGAGCGAAACGCTTGAGTCGGTCGCCGGCATCGCGGCTGCTACCGGCTGGCCGCCGCCCAAGAGCGTCGCGGTCCAGCCTGACGGCACACCGCTGACGCTCAGACCCAATCGCTCCGGCGCCATATCGTAGTTTTGCAGGCGCAGATTGATGGTCGAGGTCGTGCCCGGACGCACCGTGACTGCCGGGTAGTCGGTCAGCAGATAAAGGCCTTTCACATCGTGATTGCCGCTGTCGGCAGCAAAGGCCGGGGTGGATAGGAAAAAGACGGCGGCGGCAACCGCCAGAAATCGGTGGTTCATGACAAGCAACTCCATGGCGCGGACCCTTTGCGTCCCGCCAGATGCCGCCCCCCGGAATTGAGAACACGGCTCCCGACGGCCGTGAAAAGGATTTTTGGGTCTCGCGCCGAATAATGACGAAAATTTGGAACTTGTGGCAATCGGTATCGGGTGCGGCACAATGTCGGTAATTGTTAAGTCTGCAACCGTTAAACTTTACGAACCGTCGGCCAATCCGGCTCGTTCCCTTGCATCACCCAGGGCTCCTTAAGCGCGGCGGCGCGCCATTCCGACCAGGCCGGTAATGCCATGACCGCTTCCATGTAGGCGCGCGAGGCCGGTCCCACGTCAATCCCATACGTATGGAAGCGGGAGACCACCGGCGCGTACATGGCGTCGGCGGCGGAAAAGGCCCCGAACAGAAACGGCCCGTTCTTCCCAAAACGCTGGCGGCATTCGGTCCAAAGCGCATCGATGCGGCGTGCATCATCGTAGACTTCCGCCGGTTTGTCCCTTTTGGCCGCCGGCGCCCACATGTTCATCGGACAATTGCGCCGCAGCGGTGCAAAGCCGGCGTGCATTTCGCTTGAGATCGTACGCGCGTGAGTGCGGGCTGTACTGTCGGCCGGCCAGAGGCCCGCGTCGGGAAACTGCTCCGCCAGATATTCAAGGATTGCCAGCGACTCCCAAACGCGGATATCGCCATCGATCAACACAGGCACCTTGCCGGTTGGCGAATAGCGCAGCACACGCTCGCGGCTCCCCGGTTCATAAAGCGGGATCAATTCTTCCTCGAAGGGAATGCCGGCCACTTTTATGGCGATCCACGGCCGCAGCGACCAGGATGAATAATTCTTGTTGCCTATGATGAGCTTCAACGCCATCGAAATTGCCCCTCCTCCCCTTGGACGGGTTGAGTTTGGCTGTCAGAATTGTCGCCGCAATTAAGTTTTTCTGATCGTGCTCGATGATTCGATCTAGGCTTTGTTCGCTTCTGGAGGCGGCGTTACCGGACCGCCCGCCTTCTTCCAATCACCAAATCCGCCTTTGATGTGAGCAACGGGCTTAAGCCCCATCCGTTGAGCGGTCTGTGCGGCCAGCGCCGAACGCAATCCGCCCGCACAGAAAAACACGAACTTCTTGTCTTCGCCGAACACCGGCTTGAAATAAGGACCGCTCGGGTCAATCCAGAACTCCAGCATCCCGCGCGGGCAATGGAAGGCACCCGGCACCTTGCCGTCGCGCTGCAGCTCACGGACGTCACGGATGTCGACCAGAACGACATCGTCGCGGCCTACAAGCTTAATGGCTTCCTCGGCCGGGATCGTCTCGACCTCGCGCTCTGCGGCTTCGACCAACGCCTTGTATCCGGTCGTTATGGTTTGCGGCATTGAATTCCTCCGTGGCAATCGTGGCAGCCCCGTCCACCCCTCAAAGCGGCTCCTGTTGCCGGGACGGACGCAAGCGGGCACGATGCTTAGCGGGGAATCGCGCAATGCTCAATTTTGGCCTCCTCGACATTCTGGCGTTCGTCTGGTTCCTGGGCGCGTGGATCGCGTATTCCGCGGCGATCGAGAAGACCGCAAAGGGCCAGGACGGACTGAACGCGCTGATGAACAATTATCGCGACGAGTGGATGGAGCGCCTGCTCGCGCGCGAAATGCGCATGGTCGATGCGCAAGTGACCGCAGCGCTGCAGAACGGAACCGCGTTCTTCGCATCGACTTCCTTGATTGCTATCGGGGGCACGTTGACGCTCCTGAGGTCGACCGATCAGATCATTACGCTGATGACGGTGCTGCCATTCGGGGGCACGCAAACGCCCGCCGTTTGGGAAGCCAAGATGCTCGGTCTTGCCGTGATCTTCGCTTATGCATTTTTCAAGTTCGCGTGGTCGTACCGCCTCTATAACTACGTGGCGATCATGGTGGGAGCTGCACCGCCGATTGAGGAAAAGGACACACCTGCGGCCCGCGCTTATGCCCATCGCACGTCACGCATTTGCGCGGATGCCGGCCGCCATTTCAATCGCGGCCAGCGGGCTCTGTTCTTTGCGCTCGGTTACCTCGGCTGGTTCCTCGGGCCAATACCACTTGCCCTCGCGACAACCGCCGTCGTCATCGTGATGTGGCGACGACAGTTCGCATCCGACTCGCGCAAGGCGTTTTCTTCCGCGCCGGCGAAATCCTGACTCAGGCCATTCCCATCAGCACCGCCACGGCCGCTACGATGACGACGGCAGCCACGGTCGCGATCACCGTCAGAATCCTTTCGCGCCGCACGGCGCGAATATCGTCGGGTTCGTGCGAAACTGTCTCTGGGGCGGCCACCGGAAAAAACGAATGCAGTTTGATCGACATCCGACGAATCCCCTCTTTGGGAGGAACCGTTGACACGTACGGAGACGCAGATGGAACTTTTGCAGACGCAAATACGAATCGTTGGTGTGAAACGATAACGGGTGCAAAACCGCCTCTCAATCACAAACCAGTGTTCCTCCAACGTGACCATCGCGTCGGCCGTATTCAGGAGTGATCTCATGCAGCAAGCTCTTTTGCAGACATCGGTCGTCGGCAGCTATCCGCAGCCGGACTGGCTCGTGAACCGTGAGATGCTGTCAAAAGTGGTGCCGCGCGTGCGCATGGCCGACCTGTGGCGCGTGCCGCCTGAATGGCTGGAGCAGGCGCAAGATGACGCGACCATCCTTGCCATCCGCGACATGGAGCGGGCCGGTATCGACGTCATCACCGACGGCGAAATTCGGCGTGAAAGCTATTCCAACCGGTTTGCGACGGCGCTCGATGGCATCGACCTTCAAAATCCAGGCGAAGTGAAAGCCCGCAGCGGCATGACCAAAGTGCCGCGCGTGGTTGGTAAAATCCGCCGCACGCGGCCGGTCGAACTGCGCGATATGCAATTCCTGCGGCGCAATACCGATAAGCTTGCCAAGATTACCCTGCCCGGCCCGTTCACCATGAGCCAGCAAGCGCAGGACACCTTCTACAAGGATGACGAGGCTCTGGCGATGGACTTTGCGGTCGCCGTGAACGAGGAGTTGCGCGATCTCGAAGCAGCGGGCGCCGACGTCATCCAGCTCGACGAGCCTTGGCTGCGAGCGAACCCCGAAAAAGCCAAGCGATATGCTGTCAAGGCGATTAACCGGGCGCTTGAAGGCATCAAGGTGCCGACCGCCGTGCATCTTTGCTTTGGTTATGCCGCCGTCGTGCCTGGAGACACGAAACCGCAGGCTTATGCCTTTCTGCCGGAACTCGCCGATACGATTGCGCAGCAGATTTCAATTGAGGCGGCGCAACCGAACATCGACTTTGGCGTGCTCACGGAGCTGAGCGGCAAGAAGGTGATGCTGGGCGTGCTCAATCTCGGCGACCTCAATGTTGAAACACCGGAAACGGTCGCAGCCCGCATCCGGCGCGGCCTTGAGTATGTGTCGCCGGAGAATCTGATCCCGGCGCCCGATTGTGGCATGAAATATCTGCCGCGCGCTGTCGCGTTCGGCAAATTGCAGTCGCTGGCACGCGGCGCAGCAATCGTGCGCAACGAGCTCAGTTGAGTAAACGAGCCGGCGCCGGAAAAAACTCGCTGATACGGCCGGTCACCCAATACGCAACAAGACCGAGCCACTCGTGGATTGCATCATCGGCAGCGCCCAATCCGCCTGCCGCGGTCTTCGGTGCAGTCACGCCAGCTTTCATCGTACGCCAGCCAACCGGATAAGCCTCGACCGCAAACCCGACCCGGCGGAAACAGCCAATGGCGCGCGGCATGTGCATAGCCGATGTGACCAACAACCAACGCTCTCCCGGTTTCGGTTGCGCGATCGCTTTGCTGAACGCGGCATTCTCCGCGGTGTTGCGTGAGCGGGTTTCGAGCGTCACGCGGCTACGTGCGATCCCGAAGCTGTCAAGCAGGGGCCCAACAAAATCGGCCTCTGCCGGCCCGCCCGGAATAAGGCTTGCGTTGCCGCCCGAATAAATGATGCGCGCCGAGGGAAACTCGCGCGCCAGCTTCACCATCGCAATCAAACGACTTGCCGACCCGGTGATCGCCGTTACGCCGCGATCCTGTGAGAGCTCCGGATAAATCTCGCCGCCCAGTACAACGATCCCGGCGGGCGCACGGCCTGTGTCATGCCAGGCCGGAAAGCGATTTTCCAGCGGCCGCGCCAACAGGGTGCCGACTGGCGAAAAACCGAGGGCGGCCAAAAGCACGAGACTTATGACCATCAGCGTTGTGCCGGTTCTGCGACAGCGCGCCAGCAGCAGCAAAAGCCCGACCAGGCCGATGAGGATCAACACATTGGAAGGCAACGCCAGAAACCCGGCGGTCTTGGAGAGGACGAAGAACATCTATTGCTTCTTCTTCCATTCCTCGTAGCGCTTCTTGTTCTCTTCATTGGGCGGATAAAGGCCGGGAAGTTTGGCGCCCTTCTCGACCTCCTGCACCAGCCAGCTTTCCAGCCGCTCATGCTCGGCACCCTCCTCCGCAACGAACTCGACAAGCGCCTTCGGGATCACGACCGCGCCGTCGTCGTCAGCAACAATCACGTCGTCCGGAAAGACTGCGCAGCCACCGCAGCCAATCGGCTCGTTCCAGCCGACGAACGTCAGTTGATTGACGGACGCCGGCGCAGCGACCCCCGCGCACCAGACCGGGAGTCCCGTGCCGATAACGCCGTGCTTGTCGCGCATGACCCCGTCGGTAATCAGCGCCGACACCCCGCGCTTTACCATCCGCATGCACAGGATATCGCCGAAGATGCCGGCGCCGGTAACGCCCATCGCATCGGCAACCACCACGCATCCTTCCGGCATCGCTTCGATCGCACCGCGCGTCGAGATCGGCTTCGACCAGCTTTCCGGCGTGGCCAGGTCTTCGCGCACCGGAACGAAGCGCAACGTGAACGCAGGCCCAACGACCCGCTTGCCGGAAAAGCCGAGCGGCATTGCCCCCGCCATCCATGCGCGGCGAATGCCTTTCTTCAGCAGCATCGTCGTGATGGTGCCTGTTGTAACGTTTCGCAGAGTGTCGAGGGCGGAGCTCATGGCGTTCCTTGGTTTTGCAACTAGGCAGGATTCAGGCCGAGCCGTTCGTCCCGGCGGCGCAAGTAAGCGATCAACGGTAGCGAGAGACCAACCATCCAGGCTTTGCCAATAACTTGACCGAGCAGAAAATCGAGCGAACCGAATGCAAGCCACAGAAAGACGATCGAATCTACGACAAGACCGACCACACCAGAGGCAAACACGGCCGCAACCAACCGCCGCCGCGCCAACGGCGTATACACGGCAAAATCGGAAAATTCCGAAAACAGGAATGCGGCCGCCGAGGCCCAGACCAGCGCCGGCGGTGCAACTGCGGCGGAGATCGCCGCGCCAATAATGATCGCGGCGAGCCCGGCGAACACGCCCAATCGCCGCTGCACGAGATCCCGCAGGACCAACGCCGCTCCGATCATCAGCACGCCGGAAGGCGCAGAAATTCCCGGCGCAACAGGAACGACACAGGGGCCATTTGGTGCGCAAGACGTGCCGATGCTGCCGATCATCCAGTTCGCCATTGGAACGGTCAGGCAGAACATCACAAAGAAAACCGCGCCTTCGGTGGTGCGTCGCTTGTCTTTACTCATCTCGTTCATTGTTGATGTGATCGGCATACGTTGGGGGGGGCGGATGGTGACGGCTAACCTGTTAATCCCACTTCGGCGACCAAGTCCAATCGACAATGCGGCCGCCGCGCCTCGCGAGACCGGCAATCTCTTTCATCTCATCATCCGAAAGTTCGAAGTCGAAAATTGTGAAATTTTCCTCCAGCCGCTCGACCTTGCTCGTGCGCGGAATAACCGCGATTCCCTGCTGGACCAGATAGCGCAGCGAGACCTGGGCTGCGCTCTTGCCATGAGACTTGCCGATACGGGTGAGCACCTCGTTGCCCTTCGCTCCGCCCCGCGCAATCGGACTGTAGGCGATGACGGCCATTCCGTGCTTCCTGCAAGCGGCGATCACCTTGTCCTGATTGAGAAACGGGTGACACTCGATCTGATTGCAGACGAGATCATGGGCTGCCTTGTTGGCCTCCTCCAGCAGCGCGACGGTAAAGTTCGACACGCCGATCTGCCTCACATAGCCCTCCTGCTTCATCTTGCTCATCGCGCCGAGCGATTCAGCAACCGGCACACGCGGATTTGGCCAGTGGATCAGCAGTAAGTCGATGACATCGAGACGAAGCTTGGCAAGACTGGCTTTCACTGAACGTTCGAGATCGGGCGGCGAAAGCAGCGTCGGCTGAACCTTCGTGGTCACAATAACGTCGGCCCGCTTGCCCGAATTCCGCACACCTTCACCGACTTCACGCTCATTCTCATACATCTGCGCGGTGTCGATGTGCCGATAGCCGATACGGATTGCCTGCTCGACAAGCCGCGCGCAGTCGCGTCCCCGCAAGGCCCAAGTGCCGAGGCCGACCAGGGGAATTTTGAAGCCTTTGACTTCGACAGCGCGCATCTGGCTCTTTCGGTCAGGGAACATCCCACACCGGCGCGTGCGGCGGATTGACGACGCGCATGTTCGTATCGTTGAGTTTTTTCAATTCCGCCATTTCAGCGTCCGTCAGGCTGAAATCGAACACGTCCAGGTTTTGTTTCAGGTGATCCGGATTCGCCGTGCGCGGAATCGCACATACACCCCTTTGTACGAGGTAGCGCAACGAAACCTGCGCCGCCGTCTTGCCATGCGTCTTGGCGATGCGCTCAAGCGCATCCGCGCCCGGCACCTTGCCGCGCGCGATGGGGCAGTAAGCAACCACGGCCATGCCATGTTTTTTGCTGGCGGCAAGCACCTTGTCCTGATTGATGAACGGATGCATCTCGATCTGGTTGCACACCAGCGGCTCGCTGGTGACGGCCCAAGCTTCATCCAGCATCGCGGTGGTGAAATTGGCAACGCCGACGTGTTTGGCAAAGCCGTCCTTCTTCGCCTTGCATAGGGCGCCGACGGACGTTTTGAACGGAATGTTCTTGTTGTTCCAGTGGATCAGCAGGAGATCGACATAGGGCAACTTGAGATTGGCGAGGCTTTCGTCAAGCGATTGACGGAATTTGTCCGGCTCCAGATGCGTCTCGCGCACTTTGGTGCAGATGAAGACGTCCTCTCGTTTGACGCCGGACTGGCGCAGTCCTTCGCCCACTTCCTTTTCGTTGCCGTAAAACCATGCTGTATCAAGGTGGCGGTAGCCTGTTTGCAACGCGGTCTTCACAGCCTGTACGCAGATGTCTCCCTTTAGCGTCATGGTGCCGTGGCCGATTTGTGGAACGCGAGCGCCATGGGCTTCGACGAATTGCATTGGGTGCTCCTGACACGGATTGAAAATGAACCGGCCGAAAGGCGGCGCCGGAGAATGCCCGCTCAACCTGCCGCTGCCAACCGGGGTCCGCCCCTTGCGTTCAGGTATGTGCGACTAAAAATCACAAAAAATTTCTGCGGCACAGACGACCGGGACAATGATGTCAGAGCAAGCCGTTGGGAGGCCTTCTTACATTGGAATAATTCAAGTGTAAAAAAAGGCTATTGCATCAAAGGCTTTTAATGCTTTTGTGAGGAGCCGCGATAAAACTAGGACGAGATTATGCGTGCACTCATAGTTACTCTGGCAGGATTACTCCTGCTGTCAGTCGCGCCGGCTCGGGCGGACGACACTTTCACCACCACCATCAAGGATCACCAATTCAGCCCCGCCGAACTCAAAGTGCCCGCGAATAAGCGCGTCACGATCACCGTTATCAACGACGACCCCACACCCGAGGAGTTCGAAAGCCACACTTTGAAGGTCGAGAAGGTCATCCCGGGCAAGTCGAAGGCCATCGTGCGGGTCGGGCCGCTCTCCCCGGGCAAATACTCCTTCTTTGGCGAGTATCATGAATCCACCGCCAAGGGCGTCGTGATCGCGGAATAGAACCTCATGCTCGGTGCTCTCGTCATCGTTTTTCGTGAAGTCCTCGAAGCCGGGCTGATTATCGGCATCGTCATGGCCGCGACACGTGGCGTTGCCGCCCGGGGGCGATGGGTGAGCTATGGCGTGCTCGCAGGCATTGTCGGGGCTTCGGTTGTCGCGGCCTTTGCCGGCGCGATCTCCAATGCGTTCGAAGGCTCGGGCCAGGAGCTGTTCAATGCCTGTGTACTCGGCACCGCCGTCGCAATGCTGATGTGGCACAACGCCTGGATGTCACGGCACGGCCGTGAGATCGCCGCCGAGATGAAGCAGATCGGAACAGCCGTGAGTGAAGGCGCAAAGCCGCTGACCGCGCTCGCCGTTGTGGTCGGCCTTGCGGTGCTGCGTGAGGGTTCCGAAGTCGTCCTGTTTTTGTACGGAATTGCAGCCTCCGGTACGTCCGGTTCGGCGTTGCTCGCCGGCGGCGTTCTCGGTATTGCCGCGGGCGCGGCCTTTACGGCGCTCACTTACTTTGGGCTACTAGCAATCCCGACGCGCTATATCTTTTCGGTCACGAGTTGGCTGATTGCACTGCTTGCTGCCGGCATGGCCTCACAGGCTGTCCAATTTCTGAATGCAGGAGGCCTGCTCACAGTGTTGGACGGTACCGTCTGGGATACATCGTGGATGCTGTCGGAGGGCAGCCTGCTTGGGCGCCTGCTGCATACCATGATCGGCTATTCTGAACGCCCAACCGAAATGCAGCTTGTCGTCTATCTCTCAACGCTCGTCGCGATGTTTCTGCTCATGCGCGTTGTGCGTTATTCACCTTCGAAACGCGAAGTCGCAGCCTAACTCCCCGTCATAGCGGAAGACGGCAATCTGGCCAGCCAGTACGTTACCGCCTTCGGCCGCCTAGCGCGGCAAACGCCTCATTGGGAGCGCGCTCGATCACCCGTAACAAGGCACGCGCAGGCCCCCGCGGCGCACGCTTTCCCTGTTCCCAATTGCGCACGGTCTCGACCGGTACCTCGATGTGGCGGGCAAATGCGGTCTGCGTCATGCCGCACCGTGCTCGCACGTGGCGCGCAAAGGCCGCCGGGTTGCTGTAATCGAGCGCGCGCTCACTGCCGTCCGGCAGGATCTCGACAATCCGTCCGTCCGCCTTCAATCGCACCCGCATCATGGTCTGGTCCCCTGCTGCCGATTGATTCGGCCATCGCCCTATCTGATTCGCGAGAAACAGAAGTTAACGGCGACGGATCGATCATTGAACGTGTCGTCCATCGGATCAGTCGGCCAATGACCTATTGCGTCTTCTCGAAGATCTCTCGTCCGATAAGCATGCGCCGGATCTCGGAGGTGCCGGCCCCAATCTCGTAGAGCTTGGCGTCCCGCAGCAGGCGGCCCGTCGGAAAATCATTGATGTAGCCGCTGCCGCCCAGACACTGAATCGCTTCCAGAGCCATCCAGGTCGCCCGTTCAGCGGCATAAAGGATTGCCCCGGCGGCGTCTTCGCGCGTGGTGCGTCCCTCGTCGCAGGCGCGCGCCACCGCATAGACGTAAGCGCGCGCGGCATTCATGGTCACATACATGTCGGCGAGCTTCGCCTGTATCAACTGGAAGCGGCCGATGGGCTGGCCGAACTGTCGGCGGTCGTGCACGTACGGAATGACGACATCCATGCACGCCTGCATGATGCCCAACGGGCCTGCCGCGAGCACCACACGCTCGTAATCGAGGCCGGACATCAGCACATTGACACCGTTGCCGACGGCGCCGAGGACGTTTTCCTCGGGCACCTCGCAATCGGTAAATACCAGCTCGCTGGTGTCGGAGCCGCGCATGCCGAGCTTGTCAAGCTTCTGGGCCGGAGCAAAGCCTTTCATGCCTTTCTCGACAATGAAGGCCGTAATGCCCCGCGCGCCCGCCGTCAGGTCGGTTTTGGCGTAGACCACAAGCGTATCTGCGACCGGCCCGTTTGTGATCCACATCTTCACGCCATTGAGCACGTAACGCTCGCCACGCTTCTCCGCGCGCGTGCGCATCGAGACCACGTCAGAGCCCGCACCCGGCTCGGACATCGCCAGCGCACCTACATGTTCGCCGGAAATGAGTTTCGGCAGGTATCGGCGCTTTTGTTCGGGGCTGCCGTTCCGGCGGATTTGGTTGATACAAAGGTTTGAATGCGCGCCGTACGAAAGGCCGACGGCCCCGGACGCGCGAGAGACTTCTTCCATCGCAACACAATGCGCGAGATAGCCGAGCCCGGCCCCGCCGTATTCCTCCTCGACCGTGATGCCATGCAGGCCGATTTTTCCCATCTCCGGCCACAGGTCGCGCGGGAATGTATTGCTGCGATCGATCTCATCCGCGCGCGGCGCGATGCGATCCTGGGCAAACCCATTTGCGGTCTTGCGCAGCATGTCGATCTCCGGCCCAAGGCCGAAGTCGAAACCCGACCAGGCGTTCGGAATCATCGATCGCCTCCATCCGCAGTGCCGGACGACGAGCAGAGAGCTTATAAGCTGCGGATCAGGCTGTCAGCGGCTGGGCAAATGCCGGCGCGGGGGCGGTAGGCACGGCCTCCGACTCTGCAAGCAGACGATCGATCATAAAGGCGGGGCCCGGCCGGCCGAACAGATAGCCCTGCATCTCCGAGCACCCCGCAAGGCGGAGCAATACGCGCTGCTCTTCCGTCTCGACACCTTCCGCAAGCACGCTGATGCCAAGGGCACGCCCGAGTGCCGTAATGGCCTGGACGATGACACCGCCATTTGACTGTCGGTCGAGCGCAGTGACGAAACTGCGGTCGATTTTCAATTTATCGATGGGGAAGCGCTGCAAATAGCCAAGACTCGAATACCCTGAGCCAAAGTCGTCCAATGCGATGCGCACACCAAGATCGTGTAAATCGGCGATGCGCTCGAGCATTTCTTCCGGATTGTCGATCAACACACCCTCGGTAATCTCCAACATCAGCCGGGCTGGCTCGATGCCGGTTTCCGCCAGCGTGGTACGGACCAGATCGATGATTGTCCGATCGCGCACCTGGAGCGGCGAAAGATTGACCCCCACGTAGATGCCCGGCCACCGTTTGGCCTCCGCGAGAGCACGGCGCAGAACAAAGGCGCCGAGTTTGTCGATCAGGCCCATCTTTTCGGCCACCGGGATGAAGGCTGCGGGGCCGATCGGGCCACGATGCGGGTGCGTCCATCGCAAGAGCGCTTCGACACCAACGATATGCGCCCCTTGCGCCGAAACGATCGGTTGGTAGTGCAGATGCATCTCGCCGCCGGTCATCGCTCGCGGCAACTCTCGCCGGATGAACTGCTCCTCGTCCGTCACCGGGTTCAAGGCTGGTTTGCTCGGTCGCGCCGCCGCAACCGCGCGCTCCACTTGCTCTCCCTGCAATCGCCGCAGCCGCCACACCGAAAATCCGGCAAAGCCGATCAGCCCCGCTATTAACGCGCCGATCACAGGCATCAGATAGTCCATTACGCGTGTCAGCGGGCGCCTTTGATCCCACGTCAGAAAGCCGCGGATGCGTCCGCCGCTGAGGATCGGCTGGGACAAGCGAAATCTTCCCCCCGGGCCTGCTTCAAACTTCAGTCCTTTGAGCCCACTGCTCCGCGCGATCGCACTCACCGCGCCGGCATCAAAATTGTCTGACGGGAACTGCTGCAATGCTGCACGCAAACTGGCCCGCTGCTCAGCGGCGCTACGCTCGTCACTTGCCTTTGCGAGTCCATATCCAAGGCCGGCGCACAGCAACAAGGCGCAGACCCCAACAAGCGATACAAAAAGCACAAGGTGCGATGCCGCCTGCGCACTCGTTGCGCGCGAGCGGTCGGCCACGCCGGTAGCCTCGCCTGCCAATTCGATGCGCGATGCGCCCGTCACCCGTATCCCCACAATCCGTTCGCACGCTAGGCAAGCAGCGTTAACAGCGCGTCAGCAATAATGGTGAACGAACGGTAACGAGCCCTTTCCTGCAATCCGAACCACAGGTTGCCATGCTCAAGTGAAAAAGCCGACCACGGCTATCATTGCCGTCACAAAGAGGTCGAAGCCAAATGGACCTCACTGGGCACTTGCGGATCGGGTGCCCTTGCGGCAATGGAACGAGCGTCTTTGGCCAAGCACTTTGCGCGATCAGCTTTCGTTCATGTGGCGATTTGTAGAGTGCTTCTGACGCGCCTGTTCGGGGGGCGTTTAAAAACAATCGTATGCGGGGACTGGGGGATTTCGTGCGCCGTCTTATCGCTATTTGCTGCCTTGCACTTGGCGGGGTAGCCGGGATCAACTCGCCTTCGGCCGCCGCCTCCGGCGAATGTCCCGGTAATTCCGATGCGCTCGGTGTCAGCCGGGTGCTCACCGTCCGGCCGGGTGAATTCACACGTCTGGGGTTGATCCAATACCGGGACACGCTACCGCTTAACGACCACGAGGTCGTGCTTACCTTCGACGACGGACCGATACCCCCCTATTCGACAGAGGTTCTCAATGCGCTCGACGCGCAATGCGTCAAGGCAACCTATTTCCTCGTCGGCGCAATGGCACATGCCCATCCCGATCTGGTGCGCCGCATTTACAATTCCGGTCACACGATCGGCACGCATAGTGAGGACCACCCTTACGCCTTCAAGAGGCTTCCGGCTCAGCGCGTCCAGCAGGAAGTAGAAGAAGGAATTGCGTCGGTCGACGCTGCGCTCGGCGATGCGCGCGGGGTGGCGCCGTTTTTTCGTATCCCCGGCTTCAGCGCCTCCAAAGAGGCTGAGGCTTTTCTCGCCTCGAAGTCTCTCGTCACGTGGAGCGCGGACGTTGTCGCCGACGATTGGTTCAGACATGTCACGGCAAAGGAGATCGTGCGCAAGGCAATGCAGCGGCTGAACAAGCGTGGCCGCGGGATCCTTCTGCTGCACGATATTCATCCGGCGACAGCAGCCGCCGTCCCGATACTGCTGAAAGAACTGAAGGCCGCCGGGTATCACGTTGTACAAGTCGTGGCAGCCGGAGAGCGCCCGCTTTCCGTACCGGATATTGCCGCAGACCACGCGCGCGCTTCCGGCGCGACGAGTGCAACGCGTGATCCTCCGCGACATAAAAAAACCCGAGCCGTAGGGTCGGCGGCTCACGCTTCTCATCGCGCGATCATCCACCGCCGGAAGTCAGTCGCGCTCGAGACGGAGCGGAAACGCGGATTCCTCGATTTCTTCAGATTTGCGGGCGCAACGCAGCCCTGATCGTCCGGACCTGTACCGGTTTTATTCGTCGCCCGCCTGCTGCCCCGGCGAAGGTGGCGAATTCTCAGGCTTTACATCGCCGGACGAACGCTGCGCTTGCCCTTTGTCCGCCGGCTGCGTTTCGCCTCTTTCGGACTCGACGAAGCCGTCGTGTGATCGTTTGTACTCGCCTTGCGGCCCATGCTGCGGACGTTGGTCGTACCTCGGTTTCTCGGCCGGTTTTGCCATTTCACCCTCGTGGCTCAATATCCGGCAACTGTTGGTCTGCAGCCGATGTTCCGGTCACCGCCAACATTTCAGGAATAGCCTAGCGATGGCAGCGTGAAATAGAGCACGAGTCCGAACGCGGTTATGCCGAGTGAAACGGCAGCAATCGGCAGGATGATCTGTGTCGCTGCTTCACGGCCCGACAACGGTCCGGTCCAGGTTTGAAACTGAGCGTGCGTCCAGTCCCGAAAGCTCTTCTCCTGCCCCGGCAGAGACCGCACGCCGGTAGACTTTCGCCAGGTGAGCCAAATAAGGAACGGTATTGCTACAACGATGAGAAAGAAGCCCGTGATGGCGACGATGTTCAGCACCATGTAGGTTCCCCGATTGAACAGGACCCACACAGACAAAACGAACCAGAGCACCAGCGCGGCCACGGTCTTGTAGACCAGTGGATGCAGCCCTTGGGCCACGGGAGGATTTTGTCCAGAGGATTGGTTCGTCATGGCGCTCTCCACGTCACGTGTTTTTCGGAGAAGCGGCCAAGCCGGCTGCCGCCATAAAAGGCGCGGTCAGACTCAGTCGTCGTTACAGATCACGTGGCAACGGAACCGCGCGCTCGCGATGCGGTTCGATGCCGCACGACGTGTAACGACGGCGGCACCAGACATTTGGGAAACTCAGAAAAATGGTGCGGTCAAGAGGACTCGAACCTCCACGGGTTGCCCCGCTAGCACCTCAAGCTAGTGCGTCTACCAATTCCGCCATGACCGCATGGGGAGGAACGAAAACCCTGAAAGCGAAGCTTTTATCGGCCCGTCGTCCCGACGACGGCGGACGATGTAACAAATAGGGTCTGGGGCGACAAGCCCGCCGCCGAGACGGCCGGATCCGGTCTCAGCGCATGTCGGGCGGACGCGGTAGAAGCTCGGAGACTTCGACCGCGATGCGGTTGCCGTTGACGACGACGGTGCCCTTTGCAACCGGCAAGTTGTTGGCGAGAATCTTGACCGGGTCTTCCTCGGTCGCATCGAGCTCGATGATGGCGCCACGGCCGAGCCGCAGCACCTGGTGGATCGGCATATCGGTCGTGCCGAGCACGACCGCAATGTCCACTGATACCTTGTCGATTGTGGCCACGCTTCACGTCCCTTGCGTCCCGCGCTATTGCGGGAGGCATCCAAGGTCACCATGGTATGGTTAGCAGGTGGTTAACGCGCGCAACGATTTAAGATTCGGGCTCTTCGCGCCTTCCGGCGCGCCGGCCGTGGCATGGCGCACCAGCACGCAACTGCAGCCCTACGAGGCTGCCGTCGCGGCCATGGAAGCGCGCGCGGCTGCAATTGCCGCGGGCTCGGCGCCGGAACTGGTCTGGTTGCTCGAGCATCCGCCGCTTTACACGTCGGGCACAAGCGCGAAGGCAGACGCACTGATCGAGGCACGCTTTCCCGTCCACCAGACAGGGCGCGGTGGACAGATGACCTACCACGGGCCCGGGCAGCGCGTGGCCTATGTCATGCTCGATCTAAGGCGGCGTGGGCCGGATGTCCGCCGCTTCGTTGCCACGCTGGAAGAATGGATCATTCGCACCCTCGCCGCTTTCAACGTTCGCGGCGAACGACGCGAGGACCGCGTCGGCGTTTGGGTCCGCCGGCCGGAGAAAGGCGAAGGCCGGGAGGACAAGATCGCCGCTATCGGCATTCGCATCCGGCACTGGGTCACGCTGCACGGCATTGCCATCAACGTCGAGCCTGACCTGTCACATTTTTCAGGTATCGTTCCATGCGGCGTCAGCGAGCCGCGCTACGGGGTGACGAGCCTTGCCGATCTCGGCCTGACGGCGACCATGGATGATGTCGATTTCGCGCTGCGGCGCGAGTTTGAAGGACTGTTCGGGCCAACGGAAAATCAGACCGTCGGAAGCACCGAGAACAACTCGCCCGAACGGCGCAATTTCATCTCCGCATCTGTGCCGTCGCGCTGATCGATTTTATCCACGCGCGCGAGCCGCGGGCCCGCGTGGCAAAGCGCAATCATTTCCGCTATCGCGCCCGGCGGCGCGAAGAAGAGCGCCTCCACCGAGCCGTCGGCGCGGTTGCGGACCCATCCCTCAATGCCGCGCTTGACCGCCTCGTGCGCGACGAACGCCCGATATGCGACGCCCTGCACGCGCCCGCGTATGATGACATGGCGGATGCTGCAATCGTGGCCGCTCACGCAACATCTCCGACGCCGGACAATACCATCTCGTTCAGCATCGCATCGATTCCATTCGTCGGCGGAAAGCAAAACGCCGTGCAACCAATCGTCTTTTTTGTCCGAACCCCAAACGACAGCAACGGATCGGATGAGTAAGCAGATGTTGTGTCGAAATTGGAATCGGCACTATGGCACCAAAGACATCCCGTGACTTCCAGCGACGGCGGCCAGCACGGTGGCGAGGCTCAGGGACAGCAGCACCCAGTGCATCCAATACAGCACAGCGAGCACCCTCTCGTTCCCGGAAAGTGCCTGGCGACGGATCCAGCGGTGAACAATCAGCGGCTCGGCAATAAACAAGAGCAGTGTGAACAGGAGCCACACCCCCACCATCGCATGCATCCACCAAAACTCGACCGAGGAAAACCGACTCCAGAGATCGTAGCGATCCACCATGTAGAAGCCGCTCAGCGCCACAAGCACTGTAGCGACCCGCGCCTGCCACACGAAACGGCTTTCAATCGATTCAAAGAGTGCAAGCCTTTTCTCGATCGGTTCGTCTTTGCGGCGAACGATTGGCAACAAAACGGTGGTCACCATTGCGACTCCGCCGATCCAGATGACAACCGCGGCCACATGGACGGCCCTCGCTATTGCTGCTTCGTCCATCACGCCCGGCAACTACTGATATCCGACGCCCATAACGTAGTCGCGCAGCAATACTTCTTCATTCTCGACTTCTCCAAGTAAAGCATCCAGTGCATCCCGCGCGTTCAACACACCAATCGGCTTTGTCTCGGAGTCGATCACTGGAATGTTCTTTAATTGGCGTTGCTTCATGACCATCCACACGCCATGCAGCGAATCTCTTCGGTCACACGTGATGACGCTCCGCGTCATCACCAACGAAACAGGGGTAACACAACTTGCTCCCTGACAGTGGCTGATCTGGCTGACAACATCCGTCTTGGTGATGACACCCGCTAAAATACCGGCTGCGTCGCAAACAAGAACGATATCGGTTCCGACACGAAGGAGCTTGGCAGCCTCGATGAGCGATACCCCGTCCAAGACGGTGACAAGCCTCTGGCGGACCTGGGGCAACAAATTCTCTATCAACATCCAAACACCCAAGCTCTTCCGATGTTCTGCAGAATCGTGGTGATCCGCGCCTAATCAGCCAGAGCAATTTTCAGGACCGAGATTACTCCGGCTACAGCCAGCGCAATACACCCCAGGCGCACGGCGGCTATGGCGGCGAACTTGAGGCCGGAATGTACGTAATCCTCGATGATCACCTGCAATCCGAGCGCCGTATGGTGAAACAATGCGATGAGGAGCAGAATTATCGCTGTCACGCTGCCCGGATTGTGCATCCAGGATAGAAAGCGTGCGTAGTCGGACTGCGAATGCGCTATTAGCGAGGTAATCAACCACAGTGTCAGTGGGACAAGCGCAACCGCCGAAACGCGCTCCGCCCACCAGTGCTCCACGCCCGATCTTGCGGATCCTAAGCCAATGGCGCGGGCCAGCGGTGACCGTGTGCTTTGGTGTTTCATCGGCGGCTGCCTTTAAACAAAAGCACTGGCGATCCAGGCCACGACGGTGAGAACAACAGCCGCGGCAACAGCGATCCAGCCGCCCCAATAAATCGATCGGAGATCGAATGCATGCACGGTATCCCACACCAGATGCCTGATACCCCCGCAGAGATGCAGAAAGAATGCAAACGTAAAGCCGAAAAGTACAACTTGGCCAGCCCATGACGAGATCGCCGTGTGAGCGGCGGCATATGCCTGCGCTCCCGAAGCGGCCGCGATAAGCCATGCAACCAGTCCGACCGCTCCGATGCTCAAAAGAACGCCGGTGATCCGGTTTGCGATTGAGAGAACGGATGTCAGTTGCGGACGATAAATCTGGATATTGGGAGATACAGGCCGAGGACGATGCGCTAACCCGCGCGCGTTCCCCCCTTCCGCGTCTGCATCGGTAGACGGCATTTCAACTCCGCCGTTCAATCATCATCTTCTTGATCTCTGCGATTGCCTTTCCGGGATTAAGTCCTTTAGGACACGTTCGGGTGCAGTTCAGGATTGTATGGCACCGATACAGCCGGAACGGATCTTCCAGGTTGTCCAGGCGGGCATCGGTACCTTCGTCGCGGCTGTCGGTCAGCCAGCGCCAAGCCTGCAGCAGCGCCGCCGGCCCCAGAAAGCGACCCGGATTCCACCAGTGGCTCGGGCATGCGGAGGTGCAGCAGAAACACAGAATGCATTCATAGTAGCCGTCGAGTTCGCTCCGCTCTTCATGCGATTGAATGCGTTCCTTGTCGGGGTCCGGAGTCCTAGACCTGAGCCATGGCTCAATCATCTCATATTGCGCATAGAGGTGCGTAAGATCAGGAACGAGGTCCTTGATGATGCTCCTGCTCGGGAGCGGGTAGACTTGCGCAGGATCGCCGAGATCGGAAATAAACCGCGTGCAGGCTAGCCAATTCGTTCCATCCATATTCATTGCACAAGAGCCGCAAATGCCCTCGCGACATGAGCGGCGGAACGTTAGCGTCGAGTCGACTTTGTCCTTGATCCAGATGAGGGCGTCGAGCACCATCGGGCCGCAGTCTTCAAGATCGACCTCGTATGTGTCGAGCCGAGGATTTTTTCCGGATTCTGGGTCATAGCGGTAAATTTCGAAGACCTTGACCTGCCTGGCACCAGCCGGAGCAGACCATCGCTTCCCGCGTTCAATCCTGGATTCGCGGGTGAGACCAAAATTTTTCGGAACGGGAAAGCGCTTGAGAAGCGTGGTGCGCGGGACTTCATCTGAGGATTCGATAATCATTATGCGAATGCCTGCTAACCCGATTTTCGTGCAGAAGTAGGCAGAGGCTTGCCCGAGAAGCTAATCGTCGAACGCTGAATGACGCTACCCGCTTCATCCACGATCAGCCGGAGCCGGCGGTTTTCGGTAAAGAAGGTCAACCGATGCCGCCCCTCATCTTGATCGATCCCGCGCTCGTATCGGCTGGTGATCTTGCCTTCCCGCATTCGAGCCTGAACCGAAGACACGTCCATTCCCAACCCGTCGGCGATCAGCTTGGCATCGACGTGAATGGCGTCCCCACGAAACTCGATCATTGCCATACGAATCCCGCAAACTTTGCTCCTTCAAATATGGGTCGGGCAGCCCAAAAGGTCAAAGTGAGGCGAAACGATTGCGTTAGTCCGGATAAGCCTGTCATTCCAAATCGTTGGCAGCCGAGACGTTGAGCTTGCCGCAACGACCTTCACTGGTCATGCAACCTCTCCGATGTCGACCGGGCGTACGCCCACAAAACCGGATACCGCCCACCGCTCGAGCGACGCGATATAGCTTTGCGGAAATTGCCATTTGCGCGCCGAAGCGACAATCGCGTCGAGGTAGCCCGGCTTCGGCTGGCCAATCTCACCTCGGCGCAGCACGTAAATCATTGCAGGAATCGTGCGTGTTCCAAGGCGTATCGGAAGGGTGCGCACATCATAGAGTCCTTTGTCGCGCCATTCGAAGGCGTGCAGGATCGCCATGTCGCGCAATGTGAGATGCCAGAGAATTCCATGCACCGTCGCGCCCGTACACGGCGCCACAGAACCCCAGCCATCACGGCCGATGATAAACCGATAGCCGGGCAAACGCGCCGGCCCGACAGCGCACGCGCCCGGGCAGCGATGCTTCATCGCCGCCAAGTCGATATTGGTGCCGTATGCAAAGTAAGGCGTCATCCGCCCCGCTTAGCAGATGCGGGAACCCACGTCAGGGCTTCTCGCTCGTACGGCCCCGTCGCGCTCTGGCGATTTCATCGATCTGTTCCTCATAATCTCCCGGCGTGAAGTCTTCGACCGGTTCGTCATGAATCGGATGTTGCTCGACGCCCCCATCGGGCGAAGGCGTTTGGCCCTCAATGGGCACATCTTCTTCGATCTCCGGCAAAGGATCTGGCGGGGTCACGTGCTGGTCGTCGCGGCGCAAATCGGACGGCAGCTCTTTGCCACCTTCCGGAGTTTCGCTGCGCGATTTCTGTTTTCGCGGCATGTTGGCTGTCCTTGTTCGGCAGCCCAACGCGGCGCTGATGCAGGGGTTCCTACGAGCCGACGACGTTTCCGCCGTTTGGATGCAGCACCTGGCCGCTGATGTACGAAGCGTCGTCACTCGCCAGGAACACGTAGCAAGGCGCAACCTCGTTTTCGGCACGAACTTGCGGCTGCGGCCGCATCCCACCTTCGTGACCAGGCTGACGATTTTGCTGTTATACAGGTTCCGCGTGGACGAGCATGTCCGTTCCTGTCAGACAAATTCCAGAATGACCGAATCCACGGCGAGGCTGTCGCCTTTGCTGACGTAAATCTTCTTCACGCGTCCGTCGATCTCGGTGCGCAACACGTTTTCCATTTTCATCGCTTCAATAACTGCGACCATTTCACCGGCTTTGACTTCCTGCCCTTCTTTCACGGCGATTGACATCACGAGACCCGGCATAGGGCAGCGGACCTGTTTGCCGCTGTCGTTCACCTTGCGTGGCGGCATCAGGCGGGCATAGCTCGCCTCCCGTTCTGTGTAGACGTAAGCCGTCGTTTCCACACCGCGGTAGGAGAGCCAAAAGCCGTTCGGGACATTGCGGACCTGCACGGAAACCGGCTTGCCATCGATGATTCCGGACCAAAGCGGTTCACCCGGTTTCCACTCCGATTGCAAACGGCGCCTCTTGCCTTGTGCGAAGCGTACCTCAATCGCGCCATCCCTGTTGCGACCGATCTCAAGCCTCTGCTCTTCCTCACCGAGCCGCACGACACGATTGTGATCGCGCGTCACCATCCGGCCGTTCATTTGGCCCGAAATGCGTCGCTTGCGCTCGCCAATGACATGATCGATGGCGGCGGCGACCGCCGCCAGCACTTCCGCGCGCTCACCGTTCGGCGCAATCGGATGAACCCCGCCTGGAAACTCCTCTGCGATAAATCCGGTCGACAGCTTGCCGGCACGCCAGCGCGGATTTTCCATAATGGCCGCGAGAAACGGAATGTTGTGACGAATGCCGTCGATGACGAAGGCATCGAGCGCATCGGCTTGCGCCTCGATCGCCTCAGTACGCGTTTGCGCGTGCGTCACGAGCTTGGCGATCATCGGGTCGTAATAAAGCGAAATCTCGCCGCCTTCTTCCACGCCGGTGTCGATGCGAACCGTCACGCCTTGCTGGCGTTGCTCGGCGGGCGGCCGGTAGCGAACAAGCCGGCCAATCGACGGCAGGAAATTGCGATAGGGGTCTTCAGCATAGATGCGCGTCTCGACCGCCCAGCCGGACAGCTTCACGTCCCTCTGCTTCAAGGAAAGCGTTTCGCCGGCGGCAACGCGGATCATTTGCTCAACCAGATCGATGCCGGTCACAAGCTCGGTCACCGGATGCTCGACCTGCAAGCGCGTGTTCATTTCGAGGAAGTAGAAGCTGCGGTCCTGTCCGGCGACGAACTCGACCGTGCCTGCGCTGTCGTAGCCGACGGCTTTGGCCAGCGCGACCGCCTGCTCGCCCATTTTCCGGCGGGTCTTCTCGTCGAGCAACGGCGACGGCGTTTCCTCGACTACCTTCTGGTTACGCCGTTGAATTGAGCATTCGCGCTCGCCGAGATGGATAACATTGCCATGCTTGTCGCCAAGCACTTGAATCTCGACATGGCGCGGGTCGGTGATGAATTTTTCGATAAAGACGCGATCATCGCCGAAAGACGATTTTGCTTCGGAACGGGCGCGCACGAAGCCTTCCGCAACCTCCGCCTTCGAATGCGCAATCCGCATTCCCTTGCCACCGCCGCCGGCCGAGGCCTTGATCATAACCGGATAGCCGATCGCGTCCGCGATCTTCACCGCCTCTTTCTCGTCGGCAATGACGCCAAGGTGACCGGGCACCGTCGAAACCTTCGCCGCAGCGGCTGCTTTCTTGGATTCGATCTTGTCGCCCATCGCCGCGATGGCCTTGGCGTTCGGCCCGATAAAGACAAGACCCGCGGCCTCCAGCGCCTTCGGAAAGGCCTCCCGCTCGGACAAAAACCCGTAGCCCGGGTGTACGGCTTGTGCGCCCGTTCGCTTGCAGGCGGCGATGATCTTCTCGATCGAGAGATAGCTTTCCGCAGCCGAGGCCGGTCCGATCGCAACCGCTTCATCCGCCATTGCGACGTGCAGCGCATCGCGATCGGCCTCCGAATAGACGGCGACCGTTTCGATGCCCATGCGCCGCGCGGTTTTAATGATCCGGCAGGCGATTTCGCCGCGGTTGGCGATGAGGATGCGTTTGAACATGCGGGATTATTAAGCGTGGCGGTCTCGGTCTTCGCCTTTCCGGGCGTGCTTACGTACCTTACCGCTTCACCGCAGCAAACCAAGTGCCGCGGAAATCTTTTCTCCATGCGCCGGTTCCAGGCGGAGCGCTGTTTTGTCGCCTCGCCAGGAATAGGCAATCGATGCTCTTTTTACCGCGATCATTGTGCGCCCTATCCCATCACAGGGCGGATGTTTATATTGTGGACGGAGTTCAGCTGCATCAGTGAAAGCTGAGCAAGAATCGGAGGTTCGTCATGAGTTTGGCCATCAACGACACCGCCCCGGATTTTGAGGCGGACACAACAGAGGGAAAGATTCGCTTTCACGAGTGGCTCGGAGATTCGTGGGGCATTCTATTCTCGCACCCCAAGGACTTTACGCCGGTCTGCACGACCGAACTTGGGACGATGGCGCGGCTTAAGCCGGAGTTCGACAAGCGTAATGCCAAGATTATCGGCCTGTCGGTCGACCCGGTCGAGAATCACAAGAAATGGGGCCAGGACATCAAGGACGTGGTCGGCTTCGCCCCGAACTATCCGATGATCGGCGACACCGACCTGAAGGTTTCGAAGCTCTACGGCATGTTGCCGGCCTCGACCACCGGAACATCCGAAGGCCGCACGCCGAATGACAACCAGACGGTCCGTAACGTCTTCATCATCGGCCCTGACAAGAAGATCAAGCTGATCCTCGTCTATCCGATGTCCACTGGACGCAACTTCGATGAAGTGTTGCGCGTACTCGATTCGCTCCAGCTCACCGCCAAGCACCGCGTCTCAACACCGGCAAATTGGAAACAGGGCGAGGACGTGTTTCTCGGCGCCGCGATCACTGAGGAGGAAGCCAAGAAGCTTTGGCCGCAAGGCATCAAGCAGCCCAAGCCTTATATCCGCATCGGGTCGCAGCCCCAGGGCTGACGCTCGAGAGAGAATGTGCAACAAGAGCGCGGGGATCGTCCCCCGCGCTCTTTTGTTTTGATATGACCGAACTCACCCTCGTCCACCGCTTCGTCCCTGCAAGAGATTCCGCCCGCACTCCGCTGCTGCTCCTGCACGGTACCGGCGGTGACGAGAACGACCTCGTTCCGCTCGGTCAGCATCTGTCGCCCGGAGCCGCGCTGCTGTCCCCGCGTGGCAAAGTGCTCGAAAACGGAATGCCGCGCTTCTTCCGCCGGGTGGCGGAAGGCGTGTTCGATGTCGATGATTTGAAAACGCGCACGCTCGAGTTGGCCGAATTCATCGCGGCCGCGCGCACCGCGTACGGTCTTGCAACGCCAATCGCCGTCGGCTTTTCGAACGGGGCGAACATCGCCGCCTCGCTTCTCCTGACGAAACCGGAAGCGCTTGCAGGCGCCGTCCTTATGCGGGCCATGTTGCCATTCGAACCCGAACAAATGCCTGCCCTCGATTCCCGGCCCGTACTCCTGCTTTCCGGCGAGGCGGACCCAATTGTGCCGACCGCCTCGCGCGATCGCCTTGCAGAAATCCTCACGACATCGGGCGCAGCGCTGACGCATCACGTGGTGCCGGCAGGCCATAATCTCACCGCGCAGGACCTTGCCCTGGCAGCGCAGTGGATGGAGCGATACGGATGAACGAAGATGCGAAAAGACAACCGCCCTACGCGCAATTCCTGGGCATCAAGATAACGCATTTATCGCCAGAGCGTGTCGCGGCTGAGCTTTATGTTCGGCCCGAGTTCAACAATCGCAATGGGATTATGCACGGTGGCGCGATTATGTCGTTTGCCGATAATCTTGGCGGCACCGCAACCACCGCCAACCTCAAGCCGGGGCAGACGACTGCGACGATCGAGAGCAAGACGAACTTTTTTGCTAGTATTCCGATCGGCGAGACCATCATCGCCGAGTGTACGCCACTCCACCGCGGCGCAAAGACCATGGTCTGGCAGACAAAGATTACCCGCAGCGACGGCCGCCTCGCGGCAATCGTCACGCAAACGCAGATGGTGCTCGAGCCCCGCCCAAAATGACGATATTGCCAAGTCCTGCGGTAAATGCGTCTCGGCTCGCGTTCTGACGTAAACGCAAGCCGCACCGGTCATCGCTGGACGACCATCACCGGCCGCGATAATAATTCCTTTGGGCCTGACGGGGGTTCAGCTTTGAGTTTTTACGATCAAGCTTGCGACGTCGTGCGCTCAATTTACGACCGGCGCATCGACACGCCCGCCATTCTCGATCCGCGCACTTACTTTCCGGGTGCAGACCGATTCACCGCGCGTTGGGAGGATATCCGCCGCGATGCGCTCACAATCAGCGGCAACCTTGCCAAGATCCCCCGCTTTCACGAGATCATGGGCGCGCAGGCCGATATTTCGGCGCGGGACGGCCGCGACTGGCGCATGTTCATTCTGAAGGCGTACGGCGTCGAAATCGAGCAGAACGTGAAGCGCTGTCCAACCATCGCATCGCTCATCGCGGGACGATCGGATGTGATTTCGTGCGTGCTCTCATTTCTCGCGCCCGGTAAGCACATTCCCAAACATCGCGGACCGTTCCGTGGCATCCTGCGTTTTCATCTGATGCTAGCAATGCCGAAAGACCCAAACGGCGAGCCGGCCTCGGTGTTGGAAATCGATGGGCAGGAACATCGGCTCGCGGATGGTGAGTCGCTGTTGTGGGACGATACCTATCCGCACGAAGTCTGGAACCGCAGCGATGAAGTTCGCATCGCGCTGCTGCTCGATATTTGGCGACGCAACATGCCGAAGGACATGGAGCTTCTGTCGCGCCTTGTGATCGGTGGCGTAGGACTACGTATGCGCCTGGGTGGCATCTCGTACGGCGGCTGATCCCCCTTCTGGAACCAGGGCAGTTTCCCGACTGTTATCAGGTAACGTTCACGCGGGAGCTGACGGCCATGACATCCAGAGAGCCCAGTGGTCACGAACCTCAGGTTGATCCGGCACTTCTTGAAGACCGCCCAAGGGACCGCGCGAGCCCATTGCAAATCTGCATCACCGGAATTGCGGTCGTTGTCATATTGGGGGTCTTTTTCTACGGGATCAGCAATCAGCGCCACGAGAGCGGCACCGCGTCCGGTCAGCAAATGGCGGATACGCCGACCGCGCAGCCGAAGAGCCAGCAACAGACAAATCAAAAAAGCGGAAACCAGAATACGCAACCTGCAACGCTAGGCGGCGGCGGGGGCATCCAGAACGCCGACCGGCAGCCCCCCACTCAATCGTCAAAAACCAATCAGCCGCAAAACGGCGCCGAAAAGCCTGCAAACCAGAACGCGGCGCAAGGGCCCAGTGGCAGCGCGACTACGGGACAGGCGCCGACGCAAGATGGAAGCGAGGACGCGGCGCAGAAATCGTCGTCCCCAAAAGGACAACCGAATGCTCGGCCTTCACAGCCGTCAGGCGGTCAATAAGCCAATCAGAGAGGGCACTCTGAGGCGCAATTCAGCCCAGCAAGGCATAAATGCCGTAGCCGAGGGACGCGCTTACGATGGCTTCAAGGGTCTGGAATTGAGTTCCGGTGATCGTGTCGCCGAGATGGGGAAAGATCATGCTGCCAAGCGGAAGCATGACGGCGGCCACGACACCAACGCATAGCAATCGTTTGATTATCGCACTGTTGCTCATTCGCATCTCCCCCTGAGGCTTTTCGCCTTTTGTCGTATTTTGTCACGTCGGACGGGTTCTTCGCAATATTGCGCTTACGGATTGAATGCCGCATCCACGGGAACCCGATAGCCGTTGGCAAGGCGGTTGGTCTCGTTGGCCATTCCGATGACTGCCATAAGTTCGCCAAACATGGCTTCGGTCATTCCGGCCTTGCGCGCCGCTGCGGTGTGGCTGGCAATGCAGTACTTGCAGCCGTTCGTAACGCTGACCGCCAGATAGATCATCTCCTTCGTCAGCGAATCGAGCGCGCCCGGCGCCATGATTTCCTTGACGCTTTCCCATGTGCGTTTGAGGGTCGCCGGATCGCGCGCGAGATACTTCCAGAAATTATTTACGTCCGGAATATCACGGGTCTTCTTGATGTCGTCGAAGACGGCGCGCACGGCGGGCGATGCATCGGCGTATTCGACAGGCGGCAGTGTGGTCATCGCGGACTCCCATTTTGCGGCCGCCATCTAGCACAACCGGTAAGGCGGCGAGTATGGTTCACGGATCGGTTGTAATCGCATTTTCAGGTGAGCATCATGCCCAAAACACCGCATTATTTTGAGGGAAAAACTATCATCATTACTGGAGCTGCGAGCGGTATTGGCCGCGCTACTGCGCTCATCTTCGCACGTGAGGGAGCCAACGTGGTATGTGCCGACATCAACGAGAACGGCGTCAAGGAAACGGTTGAGAAGATCAACAACATCGGCACGCAGGCGCTCGCACTAACCATCGACGTAACCGATCGGGCCGCGATTGATGAAATGGTTGAACTCGCGATCGATGGATTTGGCAGGGTCCATTTCCTGTTCAATTCGGCGGGAGCTGCGATCAAGCGCGCAAAATTTCTCGAGATCGACGACGAGCTGCTGGAGCGTACGTTCAACCTCAACTTCAAAGGCACTTTCTATGCGATGCAGGCGGTGTTGCCTCATATGCTCGCAAACGGCGGCGGCACCATTGTCAATGTCGCAAGTATGGCCGCGAAGCGTGGCGGGCCCGGTTCGTCGGTGCATTACGCGGCCGCAAAAGGCGCGGTGAATTCACTCACGCTTGGTGTTGCGCGCGAATTTGCGAAGCAGAACATTCGTTGCCTGTCGATCTCGCCTGGCCCTATCAGGACTCCCTTTGCCGCCGCAGCCGCCTCCTCTCCCGAATTACTCAAGCGGTTCCTTGACGACATCCCAATGGGGCGCTTCGGGGAGCCGGAGGAAATCGGCGAGTTGGTGTTGTTCATGTGCTCCGATGCCTGCCCGTTCATGACCGCGGACACCGTATACGTGAACGGCGGCGGCGGCTGGCGTTGAGGTTTACATTTTGCGGGGAATATACGTGACGGCCTATTGTTAGCTTGCGAGGCTCATTGGCTGCCACCGGGAGAACCTCGCGATGATCCGCATTATCGTGCTTGCACTCGGCGTATCTCTTGCTGCCCCCACCCTCTCGCTCGCGCAAACGCAACCGCCCGCGCCACCGCGTCCCGATTTTTCAAAAGTTGAGGTCAAGACGGTCGACCTCGGCCACCGGACGTACATGCTTGAAGGCGCGGGCGGCAACGTGACGGTCGCAGTCGGCGACGATGGCATCATCATGGTCGATGGCCAGTTCGCTCCAATGCATGACAAGCTAAAGGCCGCAATTGCCGCCGTTTCCAATCAGCCGATAAAATTCCTGGTCAACACGCATCATCACGGCGACCACACCGGTGGCAACGCGGGCTTCGCCAGGGAGGGCACGATCCTCGTCGCGCATATCAACGTGCGCAACTTCCTGGCATCGGGAACAACCAGCAACACGACCGGCATCAAGGTGCCGCCTGTTTCGGGTGCAGCGTTGCCGACGAAAACCTACAACAGCGATACCGGCCCCGTGCTCGAAGTCAAAGGCCGCAAGGCGATCCTGACACATCCGGCCCACGCGCATACCGGCGGGGACACTTACGTCTATTTTCCCGATGCCAACGTTCTCTCGACCGGCGACACGTTTACCAACGGCCGCTATCCGAACATCGACTGGGTCAACGGCGGCAATATCAGCGGCATGATCGCAGCGACCGACGCTTATCTCGCGCTGTCAAACGATGAGACCAAAATCGTGCCCGGTCACGGGCCGCTTGCCGACAAAGCGCAACTGACGACGTTCAACGCGATGCTGAAAGCCGCGCGCGACCGGATGGCGAAGATGATTGCGGACGGCAAGAGCGAAGACGAAATTTACGCGTCAAAGCCGTTTGCCGACTTCGATGCGAGGATGAAGGCAAGTGCGCAGCAATCGAAGAACTTCATGAAGGTCGTGTATCGCTCGCTGAAGCAGTAAGCGGCGGGGCC
>DASTSG010000008.1:0-13468 GCA_035760805.1 Pseudolabrys sp. | reverse complement strand
CCCAGGGCCTCCCGGAGGCGAGGTTACGAGCCCCGCCCGCAGGCGCCGCACCCTGCTCCATCATCGAGACGTCTCGCGACGACGCCCTCAGCCGAGCAAGGCGGTGCAAATATAAAGCTGGTTCGGCGAGCGGGGATAAGTTTTTTCTTTGCCGTTCCAGGCGCAAGCGAAGCAAGTGACACGGTGAGACCCAGAATAGCGGCGATTGCGCGGGCCCGCTTGCCGTTACCGCAAATGGCAAGCAACCCACTGCCCCGGCTTTACTTCGCGCAGCGCCGGCGACTCCACTTTGCAACGATCGACCGCATAAGGGCAGCGCGTGTGGAAGTGACAGCCCGGCGGCGGATTGATGGGACTTGGCACGTCGCCCTGCAGCACGCGCTTCTGCCGCTTCACCCGTGGATCCGGCACCGGCACCGCGAGCAGCAACGACTCCGTATAGGGATGCTGCGGGCTCGTGAACAGCGTGCGCTTGTCGGTGTATTCGACGATGCGCCCGAGATACATGACTGCGATACGATCGCTGATATGCTCGACCACCGCCAGATTGTGCGAGATGAAGAGATACGCGAGGCCCATTTCGCGTTGCAGCTCCATCATCAGGTTGAGTACCTGCGCCTGGATCGATACGTCGAGCGCGGATACCGGTTCGTCGCCGACGATGACCTTCGGCCGCAACGCAAGCGCACGCGCGATGCCGATGCGCTGGCGCTGCCCGCCGGAAAACTGGTGCGGATAATTGGCCATCTGCGCTTTGCGCAGGCCGACGCGGTCGAACAGGTCGGCGACGCGCTTCTTCACTTCCGCGCCGCGCGCGAGTCCATGAATGCGCATCGGTTCGGCGACGATGTCGCCCGCCGACATGCGCGGGTCGAGCGAAGAGAACGGATCCTGGAAGATGATTTGCATCTGACGGCGATAGGGACGCAGCGCCTTCTTATCCAGATGCGTGATATCCTGGCCATCGACAACGATGCTGCCGCCGGTCGGCTCGATCAGCCGCAGAATGGTGCGGCCAACCGTTGATTTGCCGCAGCCCGATTCACCGACGAGCCCGAGTGTCTCGCCCTCCCCGATCGAGAAGCTCACGCCATCGACGGCAAAGACGGTGCCGGCGGCGCGCTGCAGCAGACCTTTGCGGATCGGAAAATGTTTCTTCAGGTCGCGCACCTCGAGCACCGTCGTGCGCGCGCTCACGCTCGCGGGGGACTTCTCAAGCATGACCGTCCCCGTACAATTCCTTCGAGCGCCAGCACGCGGCCCAGTGCCCGGGACGTTTTTCCTCGTAAGGCGGGAAAGCCTGCCGGCAACGATCTTCGGCATGGACACAACGCGGCGCAAACACGCAGCCGGCCGGCAAGTCGGTGAGCGCCGGCACCATGCCCGGAATTTCCTGCAGACGCGCCGCAGAGTCTTCCTTCTCGCCGCGCATGAGCGCAAGGCGCGGAATCGAAGCCATGAGCCCGTGCGTATAGGGATGCTGCGGGCGCGCGAACAATTCTTCGACCGGCGCTTCTTCGACCTTGCGGCCGGCATACATGACGATGACGCGGTGCGCCGTTTCGGCAACGACGCCGAGATCGTGCGTGATGAGAATGACTGCGGTGCCGAGCTTCTTTTGCAGATCGATGATGATGTCCAGAATCTGCGCCTGGATCGTGACGTCCAGCGCCGTGGTCGGCTCGTCCGCAATCAGCACTTTCGGATTGCAGGCAAGCGCCATTGCGATCATCGCCCGCTGGCGCATGCCGCCGGAAAGCTGGTGCGGATATTCCTTCGCACGCCGCTCGGGTTCAGGGATGCGCGCGAGGTGCAGCATCTCGACTGCCTTGGCCGCGGCTTCGCGGTGACTGATGCTTTCGTGCAGCAGGAGCACTTCGGCAATCTGGCTTCCGACCGTCAGCACCGGATTGAGCGACGTCATCGGCTCCTGGAAGATCATCGCGATGTCCTTGCCGCGCGCACGCCGCATCGCCTCGTCGCTGAGCTTCAGCAGGTCGACGCCTGCAAGTTTCACGCAGCCTCCGGCAATGCGGCCGGGCGGCTCCGGCACCAATCGCATCAACGAAAGCGCGGTGATGCTCTTGCCGCAGCCGGATTCGCCGACGATGGCGAGCGTTTCCCCCGGGGCCAACGTAAAGCTGACCCCGTTCACCGCCGTGACCGCGCCGTGCCGCAGGTCGAAGCAGGTCGTCAGGCCTTCGACTTCGAGCAACGGGGTCGCCGCAGCTTCTTGAGCGTGGGTTGAAACCGGCTCACCGGTCGCGCGCTCGCTTGTCATCATCGTCATTACAGGACGCCGGATGTTTGATGCCGCATGATCTTTTCCGAAAACCGCTGTTCACTTTCGGGATCATGCGCTAGTTGCGCAGCCGCGGATCGAGAATGTCGCGCAGCGCGTCGCCGAACAGGTTCGTGCCGAAAACGGCGAGGCTGATGGCGATGCCCGGGAATATCACCAGCCAGGGCGCGACGCGCACGTACTCGGCGGCCGACTCCGAGAGCATACGCCCCCAGGACGGATGCGGCTCGGGCACGCCGAGCCCGAGGAATGAAAGCGACGCTTCGGTGAGAATGGCCGCGCCGAGTTGCGCCGTCGCAATGACGATCAACGGTGCGAGCGTGTTCGGCAGCACGTGGCGGACGGCGATGCGGAACTCGCTCATGCCGGTGGCCCGCGCGGCCTCGACGAAGGGCTGCTCGCGCAGCGCCAACGTGTTGGAGCGGATGACGCGCGCGGCGTAGGGAACCAGCGGCAGCGCGATCGCGACGATGGTGTTATCGAGCGCGGGGCCGAGCGAGGCCGCCATCACCAGCGCCAGCACAAGCAGCGGCACCGATTGCAGCACGTCCACGATGCGCTGGATCACCAGGTCGACCCAGCCGCCGAGATAACCCGAGGCAAGGCCAAGCACGACGCCGAGAGCGCAGCCGAGTGCCGTCGACCCAAGTCCGACGGCAAGCGAAATGCGCGCGCCATAAATGATGCGGGCGAGAATGTCGCGTCCCATCGCGTCGGTGCCGAGCCAGTGCTCCGCGTTGGGAGGCGCCAATGTCAGCGCGGCATTTGTGGCAACCGGGTCGTACTCGGTCAGGAAATTCGCGAATACCGCGGCGAACACGAACACGAACATGATCACCGCGCCGATCACGCCAAGCGGATGCGAGGCGGCGTAGTAGCAGATACGCGACCAAAAGGTGTCAGCCGGGATCTTCTCAGTCTCGACAGGTTCGGCGGCGTAATCGATGATGGCCATTCAGGGCGCTCCCAATGCACTCACGTGGCGTACTTGATCCGCGGATCGAGCGCCGCATAGAGCAGATCGATCAGGAAATTCATGAGCACCGCGACGAACGCGATGAACATCACGAGGTTCTGCACGATCGGATAGTCGCGCCAGCGAATGGCTTCGACCAGGAAGCGCGCCACGCCGGGAATGTTGAACACCGTTTCGGTCACGATGAGCCCGCCCATCAGGAACGCCGCTTCGAGCCCGATGACGGTCACGACCGGCAAAACGGCGTTACGCAAGGCGTGATGATAGTTCACGTTCTGCCGTGAGGCGCCTTTCGCGCGCGCGGTGCGGATGTAATCCTGCCGCAACACTTCAAGCATCGACGAGCGCGTGAGGCGCATGACGAGTGCCGAGCTGCGGAATCCAACCGCGATCGCCGGCACGCTGTAAAGCCACAGCGCGTTCCAGAATCCCTTGGGAGGGTCGGTGTAGATCGGAATGGACCCGAAATAGGAAACGAATGCCATCAGCACCAGCAGACCGAGCCAAAATGAAGGCAGGGAAAGCCCGCTAAGACTGACCACGCGTAACAGGTAATCGAGCGGCGTGTTCTGCCGCACCGCGCTGATCACCCCGAGCGGGACGCCGAACAGAATCGCAAAGACAAGCGCGAGCCCGGCGAGCTTCGCCGTGATCGGAATGCGCGGGAGTATTTCATCGAGCGCCGGCTTTTCCGACACGTAGGAATAGCCAAGATCGCCGTGCGCGAGGCCGCCGACCCACTCCACGTATTGGATCAGGATAGGCTGATCGAGGCCGAGATCGTGCTCGAGCTTCGCCTTGTCGGCGACGTCGATCATTCCCGCGGAGTCGAAAAGAATATCGGCGATGTTGCCGGGCACCAGCCGCAGCATCACGAAAACCAGCACCGATATTCCGAATAGCGTCAGGAGCATCAACAAGAAGCGCCTGATCAGATAGCTCCCCAACGCATCCTCCCATGGTTCGCGGGGATCGCGCCGGCCCCTCCGGGCGGCGCCATGAGCGCAGCGGCGGCCGCCCCACAGGCCGCCGCCGCGCCCAAATGCCTGCGGCGATTACTTATCGAGCCATACGTCCTCGTAACGGTAGCCGTTGTAGGCGCTGTTGTTCATGATCGTCATGTTCTTGACGTAAGGCTTCCAGCAGGTGCCGGTACGCCCGTGCATCAGGATCGGACGCGCAACGTCCTCCTGAAGCTTCTTGTCGATTTCCCACACCAGCTTCTTGCGCTTCTCGACATTGGTTTCTTGCGATTGCTGGTCGAAGAGCTTCTGCAAATCCCTGTTGCAGTAGTGCGTGTAGTTACGTTGCGATCCACAGCCGAAATTTTCGTAGAAGGCCTGATCGGGATCGTCGATGCCGTTGCCGGTGAGGTTGAGGCCGATCGCATAGTCGCCGCGCGCAATCTTGGCGAACCACGCGCTGGACTCGACGGGCTCAAGCTCGGCATTGATGTAAATCGTCTTGAGCTGATCGATCAGCACCACCGCCGGATCGCGGTAAGTGGCGAGATTGCGGGTCGACACCTTGAGCTTGAGCGGATTGCTCTCGCTGTAACCGAGCTTGGTCATGATCGCGCGCGCCTGCTCGCGATCCTTCTGGACGTTCCCATAGCCCGGGATCGTCTTGAGTATGTCCGGCGGCATGCCCCACACGCCTTCCGGCGGCGGCAGCAGCGCGCCGCCCGCATCGCCCGCGCCCTGTAGCACGATGTCGATGAACGCCTTGCGGTCGAGCGAGAGCGCCAGCGCCTTGCGCAAGTCGGCGTTGTTGAACGGCGGCTTGTCGCGGTTGATGATCAGGTTGCTGCTGACGTTGATCGGGGCGAGCTCGCAGATGGCCGTGGGGTCCTGCTTCTTGATGTCGGCCTCGAGCGCCTTGGTCATTTCGGTCGGGAAAGTCATGTCGACCTTGCCGGCCACGAAAGCGAGCACCGCCGTCGCGCGGTTGCGGATGATCGTGAACTCGATTCCGTCGAGATACGGCAATCCCTTTTTCCAGTAGTCGGGATTTTTCACGAGCTTGATCGACTCGTTCTGCTTCATCTCGACGAACTTGAATGGGCCCGTGCCGATGGGATGCGTGCGCATCTGCGCCGCAGACACGTGGCACGGATACATCGGCGTGTAACCGGACGCGAGCATCGCCAGGATCGACGGTTGCGGCCGTTTCAGATGCATCGTCACTTCATAGTCGCCGTTGGTGGTGACGTCGGTGACGTTGAAGAACCAGTCCTTGCGCGGATCCTTGCGGAACTTGTCCTTCGATTTGCCCTGGATGAGGTCGAAGGTGCATTTCACGTCCGCGGCCGTGAACGGCTTGCCGTCGTGCCATTTGACGCCTTGGCGCAGCTTGAAGGTAAGCGCGGTGTTCGACTTGTCCCAACTCCAGCTCGTCGCCAGCTCCGGCTCGATGGTGCCCATGCTGTTTTGCGGCTTGTGCTGATCGTAAATGACGAGGTTGTTAAAGATCGGCATCGCCGGCACGTTTACCGAGAACGTCGCCTCTTCATGAATGGAAAGGCTCGGCGGCGTTTCGCGATGATAAATGTGCAAGATGCCGCCGTGCTTGGGCTGCTCGGCAGCGTGCGCAACCGCAAGCGACGCCGCCCCAAGAATCGCAGCGGTCAGTATGGCGAGTTTCGCCCTCATTTTCTCCTCCCACGTGATTGCGCCGATAAGCCGGCGGCTTAATCGGCGTTCTTGTTTATTCTTTTGACCGTCACGCTAGCCGGAGTGGTTTCCTCAATCAACCAAAGAAAACGTACCATTTCGGATCACGGCAAAAGCACCGAGGACCTGTACCGGCAATCCGGCAAATGGCTTGCCAATAATCGAAGCAGCCCGCACCATGGTGGCCCGAAAGCGGCGCAACAAAGCTCGGCCGGGGAAGCAGACGTTGGACCAAGTATCGATTGTGGCGAGCGAAACAGACCATATCGTCGCCGAAACGGCGGCACGAATATTCAAAGACCTCGCCGATCCCCAGACCATCAATCATGTGAAAAGCGATGGCTGGAAACTGCCGCTGTGGCGTGCGCTGGCCGACAGCGGATTGCCGCTTGCATGGGTGCCGGAGGAGTTTGGCGGCGCCGGCGCAGGCCTTGTCGATGGATTTGAAATTCTGAGTGTCGCCGGCCGCTATGCTTTAGCGGTTCCGCTGGCCGAAACGCTGATCGCGGGCTGGCTGCTTGCGCGTGCCGGTATTGCAGCACCTGATGGCCCGATGACCGTTGCGCCTGCGCAGCCCCGCGATCTCATCACTTTCAATCATGACGGCACGCTCAGCGGACACACTGCCAAAGTGCCGTTCGCGCGCGATGCGGAGCACATCGCCGTGCTTGCGACCAGCGACAAAGGCATGATGGTCGCTTTGACCGCGGCAAAAGACTGCCGCCGCGACGACGGCAAGACGATTGCGGGCGATGCAGCGGGCGCTGTCGTGCTCGAGCGCGTAAGGCCGCTTCGAAGCGCACCCGCCCCGGCCGGTTTCGATCAAATGTCGCTCATGCTGGTGGGCGCAGCGGTGCGCGCCGTCGAAATCGCCGGCGCGCTCGAAACCGTGCTCTCGATGAGCGTGGCTTACGCCAACGAACGCGTCGCGTTCGAGCGCAAGATCGGAAAATTTCAGGCGGTGCAGCAAAATCTCGCGCGCCTCGCAGGCGAAACCGCGGCGGCACTCGCGGCCGCCGGCTCCGCGGCCGACAGCATCGCGCGCGCCGATCGATTCGACGATGCGGTTTTCCTCGAAGCCGCTTCCGCGAAAATCCGCACGGCGGAAGCCGCTGCCGAAGGTGCAGCCATTGCGCATCAGGTGTTCGGCGCGATCGGGTTTACGAACGAACATGTGCTGCATCGCTTTACACTGCGCATGCTGGCGTGGCGCGACGACTTCGGCAACGAAAGCTGGTGGGCGGCCGAGCTCGGCAAATGCATGGCGAAGCGCGGCGCCGACGAATTCTGGCCTTTGATAGCGTCGCGATGAGTACCGGATTGCATTTCGATCAAGTTCGCCTGCCGCCCGCGTGCGAAGCGCTGCGCGCGGAAGTGCGCGCGTTCCTCGCCGACGAAATCGCCGCGGGCACCTTCGACCCACATCGCCCCGGCCATGGCGACTCGCACAATCCCGCCTTCAGCCGTCGCATCGGCGCCAAAGGCTGGATCGGCATGACCTGGCCGAAACAATACGGCGGGCACGAGCGCAGCTTTCTCGAACGCTACGTGGTGACGGAAGAATTTCGTGTGGTGAACGCGCCGGTGCGGCTGCACTTCGTCGCGGACAGGCAAAGCGGCCCGATCCTGCTCAAGTACGCGCCCGAGCACATCAAGAAAGACATCCTCCCGCGCATTTGCCGCGGCGAGCTGTGCTTCGTCATCGGCATGAGCGAGCCGGGCTCCGGCTCCGATCTGTTCGCGGCGAAAACAAAAGCCACCAAAGTCGACGGCGGATGGAAGATCAACGGCTCGAAAATCTGGACCAGCAATGCGCACATTGCCGATTACATGCTGGGCCTGTTCCGCACCTCTCCGCCGACCAAGGAAAACCGGCGTCACGGGCTGACGCAATTTCTCGTCGACATGAAGACGCCAGGCATCACGGTCAATCCGATCATCCAGATGACCGGACAGCATGACTTCAACGAGGTTGTGTTCGACGACGTGTTTATCCCTGACGACCATGTTTTGGGAGAAATCGACGGCGCGTGGAAACAGGCAACCAGCGAGCTCGCTTACGAGCGCAGCGGCCCGGAGCGCTTTCTCGAAACATTCTATGTCATGCTCGAAATGATCCGCGCGCTCGGACCCGATCCAGACCTGCGCAGCGCGGAAGGGCTCGGGCGCCTGGTCGCGCAGCTGCACACGCTGCGGCGCATGTCGATCTCGGTCGCCGGCATGCTGCAGGCGGGCAAGGAGCCGGTGGTGGAAGCCTCGATCGTCAAGGACGTCGGAACGATCTGGGAGCAGAAGCTGCCGGGCCGCGTGCGCGAACTGGCAGCCTTTCTTGAACCTGAAATTTCAAACCGGGCGACCCTTGATGAGCAGCTTGCGTTCGCGACCACGATCGCACCGAAGCTCACGATCCAGGGCGGCACCACCGAAATCCTGCGCGGCATCATCGCGCGCGGGCTGGGACTACGGTGAAAGGTTGGACGAACGTGCCTGACATCGGAAAAATGCTGTCGCCGAATTCGCTCGCTGTTGTCGGCGCGTCATCCGATACCAAAGGCCTGCGCGGCCGCATCCTGCAAACGATCCTGAGCCACCCGTATGCGGGCAAGGTTTATCCCGTGAGCCGTAGCGCGAGCGAAGTGCAAGGGCTGAAGGCCTATCCGTCTGTCGATGCGCTGCCGGAGATCGTCGATCTCGCGATCCTGATCGTGCCCGCGCAATATATTCCGGCGGAGCTCGAGCGCTGTGGAAAGGCCGGGATCAAGGCCGCCGTCATCTTGAGCTCGGGTTTTGCGGAAGAGCCGGGCGAGGCCGGCGCACGGATGCAGGCCGAAATTCGCGCAACCGCGCTGCGCTACGACATGGCGGTGAGCGGCCCCAACACGGAAGGCTTTTCCAACATCGCCGCTGCGCTCTGCCCGACTTTCAGCCCTGCGATGGACAAGAGCGCCGGCGCGCTCACGCCGAAGCAGCCGCTCGGCCGCGGGAAGGTATCGGTGGTCTCGCAAAGCGGCGGCGTCGGATTTGCGTTCTTTGACCGTGCGAAACAACGAAACATCGTGTTCCGATACATCGTGACCACGGGCAACGAAGCCGCGCTCGAAGTGTTCGACTTCGTCGATTACATGCTCGACGAAGGCAAGACCGACGTTTTCCTGCTGCTGCTGGAAGACGTAAAGACGCCCGAGAAATTCAAACGCGTCGCGGAGAAAGCGCTGCGTTTGGGCAAACCGCTGATCGTCGGCAAGATCGGCCAGACCGAAGCGGGCAGCCGCGCGGTCACCTCGCACACTGCGGCGCTTGCGGGATCGGCCGCGACCTACCGCGCGATGTTCGAACACTATGGATTGATCGAAGGGCGCGACTTCGACGAGATGATCGATACGGCCGTCGGCTTTCTCGCCTGCGCCGACAAAATGCCGAAGGGCAAGCGCACTGCCATTTGCACCTCTTCCGGCGGGGCCGGCGTCTGGATGGCGGATGCCTGCGTGAATGCCGGTCTTCAAGTGCCGGTGCTCGACAAGGAGACCCGCGCCGAAATCGACGCGCAAATTCCTTCATACGGCACGTCGCAGAACCCGATCGATTCCACGGCACAGGGCGTGCACAAGCTCGGCTATGCCGAATTCGCGCGGCTTGCTGCGAAGTCGCCGCTGATCGACAGCGTGATCGTTGTTGTCACCGCGCGCCGTTCCGCGTTTCTCGAAGGCGACTTGCAGCGCCTGAAAGACCTCGCGCGCGATTCTGACAAACCGGTGTTCATGTGGACTTACACGCTGCCTTCGGATCGCAGCATCGAGATTCTCAACGAAGCGGGTTATCCGCTGTTCACGAACGCGCGGAGCTGCGCGCGCACAATGCGCGTGATGGCAGACTATCGGGTATTTCGCGAGCAATTCCTCCGGCGCGCGAAATCCGAGGCTTTCGCAGTGCCGGATCGCACGTCCATCCGCACGACGCTTGCAGCCACGGGTCCGGTTCTCACCGAATGGCAGGCGCGGCCCCTGCTCGCGGCCTACGGCATCGATGCCGGAAATAAAGGGCGGCTCGCGCGCTCCGCCGCCGACGCGGAGGCAATTGCACAAGCAATCGGACGCGCCGTGGCGCTGAAAGTGCAGTCGATCGACGTGCCGCACAAAACCGAAGCCGGCGCGATTGCGCTGAACCTGAGTGACGGAGCAAGCGTGCGAGCTGCGTATGAGCGGATTCTCGCGGCGACGAAAAAATACGCGCCGCACGCGCGCATCGACGGCGTTCTGGTGCAGCCGATGGCGCCAGCCGGCCGCGAGGTCATCGTCGGCATCACACGCGATCCTGTGTGGGGGCCGCTATTGATGGTCGGGCTTGGCGGCGTGCTGGTCGAGGCGCTCGGTGACACGGTGCTGGCGCCGGTGCCGCTCGACCGAGAGGCTGCGCGCGCGATGATCACGCGTCTCAAGGGCGCATCCATTCTCGGTTCGTATCGCGGCGCTCCGCCGGCGGATATCGACGCGCTTGCGGCGCTGATGACAAATCTCTCCCATTTCGCCGCCGATCATGCCGATCACATCGCCGAGATCGATCTCAATCCGGTGATCGTGCATGCGGAAGGTCACGGCGTGTCGGTGGCGGACGCCCTGATCGTAAAGCTGGCGCCGCAAGCAAAGCTCAATGCCGCGGCCGAATAATACGCAGAGGAAAACGCATGGGTCCGTTCAAGGATATTGCCGTCGAAAAGTCAGGCCATGTCGCGCTGATCGAAATCCGGCGGCCGCCGCACAATTTTTTCGACATCGCGCTCATCCAGGAAATCGCGTCGGCGCTCGAAGCGCTCGACGAGGACATGAGCTGCCGCGCGGTCGTTCTCGCTTCGCAAGGGAAATCGTTTTGCGCGGGCGCGAATTTCGGTGACGGCTCGATGCTCGACAAGGACGGCCAGCGCGTCGACCGCGATATCGCGGTCAACCATCTCTACATCGAGGGCAATCGGCTTTTCCGAACCAAAAAGCCGATCGTCGCCGCCATTCAAGGTGCCGCCGTGGGCGGCGGACTCGGCCTTGCGATGGTGGCCGATTTCCGCGTCGCGTGCCCGGAGGCGCGCTTTGTCGCGAACTTCACGCGGCTCGGCTTTCATCCCGGCTTCGGCCTGACGGTGACGCTGCCTTTGGTGATCGGGCCGACGAAAGCGGCGTTGATGTTCTACACCAGCCGCCGCGTCACCGGCGAAGAGGCACATGCGATGGGACTCGCGGATGTGCTGGTGCCGCTCGACGACGTTCGGACCGCGGCGATGAAGCTCGCTGCCGAGATCGCGGAGAATTCGCCGCTCGGACTCGTTTCAACACGCGCAACCATGCGCGGCGACATCGCCGACCGCGTGCTGAAAGCGACCGAGCATGAATTGAAAGAGCAGACACGGCTGCGCAAGACCGACGATTTCAAGGAAGGCGTAAAGGCAACCGCCGAACGGCGCGTGCCGAACTTCGCGGGGCGATAATTCCTAGTCCCCCTTCGGACCGGGCACGTGCTCGGGCACGCCGCCCCTGCCCTGGGTCGGATTGATCGGATGCTTCGGTTCGCGCCGCAAACCCTCCGGCAGGTTCTCGTCCGGCGGCTCGGTTATCGGTCGCACGTCAGCGCCAGGCTGAGCGTTTTCGTGCGGCGTCCGATGCTCTTTCATCGGTTCCGGTGATGGCGGCGTCACGTTGTCTTGCGCGCCGCTGCGCCGATCCGTGAGGCTATCCTGTTGCCGGTCGTCGCCGCGTAAGCCGCCACCGGCCGCCTTCGGCTCGCTTCCCGCACTTGTTGGCTTGTATTGCGTCTCGGCCATGGTTCACCTGACGGAAGAACCTGTTGCGGGCGGAAAAGTTCGCAGGGCCGGACGCCGTCGCGTTATCGTGCATAATTGTTATCGTGGTTCCGCGCAGAAATCTTGCGGCGTTGCCGGGTTAGGGACATGGTTGTGTTGCGGCGGCATTTTTGACCGACGACGCGGTGTTCGGGGGGTGCTTTTCACCACAAAGGACCTCCACCATGTCGAAAAAGGAAAACCTCGATCGTCGTGATTTCATAATCGCATCTATCGCCACAGTAGGCGCGCCGGCTGCCCTCGCCCTTAACGCTGGGGCTGCGAATGCCCAGGGTGCGAAGGCACGCTCCGCCGGTCCGGGATCAGGAACGGTCTATACCGGTGATGTTATCGACGGCAAAAAGGTCGTCAGCGCACTCGACGTCAACGACCTGGAGCCCGGCAAGAGGCACTTTTTGTATTTTCAGGGCGTTGAGACCCCGACCGGGCAGTACTGGTATGTATCTGTGACGGTCGCCCACGGAGCAAAGCCGGGCAAGCGCGGCGTCCTGACCAGTGGCGTGCATGGCGACGAGATGAGTTCTGTGCACACCGTCCAGACCGTGATGAACCAGCTCGACCCGGCGCAAATGTCGGGCACAGTGATGGCGGTCACCGACATTTCCCGCCCAGCCCTGGAAAGCATACAGCGCAGATGGCCCAACCAGGGCAGAGGCCTAGATCTGATCGATATGAATCGGCAGTGGCCCGGGAACGAGAACGGCGCCAACGCACCCAGCCGTCACGCCGGGCTCTTGTTCAACCGTCTGCTGCGGCCGAACGCCGATTTCGCGATCGACTTCCACACCGGGACAACCGGGTTCGAAGTCACCGCATTCAATATCGGCGGCATGGATGTGCCCGAGGTCAAGGCGATGGTGGAGCTCTATCCTGTCAGCCAGATCTTCGACAATCACGTATATCCCGGTGTCCTGCACAACGCGTTTATGGACGTAGGCGTCCCGTCCTTCACACCGGAAATCGGTGCTGCGCGCGTTCTGGACCCCGCGATGATCCCGCTCTTCGTGGAAGGCACAATGAACGTCCTCAAGCATCACGGCATCGTCGCAGGGCCTATGGGACGTACAGGCAAGGACGTGACTGTCTTTGTCGGCAACAGCGCGTTCCCGATCCTGGCGACCGCGGGCGGACTCGTCGAGCATCTGGTCAAGCTCAACGACAAGGTCGAAGCCGGACAGAAGGTTGCCGTCCAGCGCGATAGCTTCGGCGAGGTGGTTGCGGAATACACAAGCGGGGTGGCCGGAGAAATAACGGGCCAGCGCAGCGATGCAATGTCCGAGCCCGGCGACCCCCTGGTATTCATCCTTTTCAACAAGGCACTGTCGGGCGACACTGAGATCTATCCCGAGTAATTCACCCCGCGAGCGATTTTTCTTTTCTTCGCAGTCTCGCGTTCGCGACGCAATCGCGTGCACGCCGAAGGCCGGCCCGGTATAGCCGCCTCCCGGGCGGATCAAGGGAAGCAAGGACCTGCTTGAAAGGCCGTGCTGGCAAGTCGCAGCGAATCCGGGTGTTCGCAGATGAGTACCAATTGGCGCGCCGGAAGGGATTCGAACCCCTGACCCCCAGATTCGAAGTCTGGTGCTCTATCCAGCTGAGCTACCGGCGCCGCAGAGGAAACGCCCGTCCATAATGCACAAGGCGCGGGCGCACGAAAGGGACCCCGACACAAA
>DASTSG010000007.1:0-144095 GCA_035760805.1 Pseudolabrys sp. | reverse complement strand
GCGCCATCATCACGCCCGAGAAGCCGCCGATCGAAAACAGCACGATGAACCCGATGGCCCACAACATTGGGGTCTCGAAGCTCAGCGAGCCCTTCCACATCGTGGCTACCCAGTTGAAGATCTTCACGCCGGTCGGCACCGCGATCAGCATGGTCGAGAACATGAAGAACACCTCGGCACCCAACGGCAGGCCGACGGTGAACATGTGGTGCGACCACACGATGAACGAGAGGAACGCGATGCAGGCGATCGCGTACACCATCGCCTTGTAGCCGAACAGCGGCTTGCGCGCGAAGGTCGGCACGATCTCCGAGACGATCCCGAACGCGGGCAGGATCATGATGTAGACCTCGGGATGGCCGAAGAACCAGAACAGATGCTGGTACAGGATCGGATCGCCGCCGCCCGCCGGGTCGAAGAAGCTGGTGCCGAAGTTCCGATCCGTCAGGAGCATGGTGATGGCGCCCCCCAGGACCGGCAGCGCCAGGAGCACCATGAAGGCCGTCACCAGCATCCCCCAGACGAAGAGCGGGATCTTGTGAAGCGTCATGCCCGGCGCGCGCATGTTGAAGATGGTGGTGATGAAATTGATCGCGCCAAGGATTGACGAGGCGCCCGCAAGGTGAATCGAGAGAATGACAAAGTCGACCGCCGGGCCCGGATGCCCGCTGGTCGAAAGCGGCGCGTAAATTGTCCAGCCGGTGCCCGCCCCCACCGATCCCGGCTCCCCCTCGACGAACATCGAGATGAGCAGCAGCGAGTATGCAGCCGGCAACAGCCAGAACGAAATATTATTCATGCGCGGGAACGCCATGTCGGGCGCGCCGATCATGAGCGGAACGAGCCAATTGCCGAAGCCGCCGATCATCGCCGGCATCACCATGAAGAAGATCATGGTCAGGCCGTGCGCGGTGGCGAATACGTTGTATTCGTGCGGTCCGGGAAAGACCTCGAGGCCGGGATTCTGGAGTTCCATACGGATCGCAATCGACATCGCAGCACCGATGAGGCCGGCCACGATCGCGAACACCAGATACATGGTGCCGATGTCTTTGTGGTTCGTGGAGTAGACGTAACGGCGCCAGCCGGTCGGATGACCGTGCGCCTCATGATCGTCGTGGCCGTGTGCTACCGCCGTGTTAGCCATTGGAGTATCCTTCGACTTCTCTTCGTCGCCCGTATATCTCAGTTCTTTGTCGACCGGTTTGTCGCAAGCGCCACCGCGTGCGGGTCGGGTCGAACCTCATTGTCCTGCGCATATTTCTTCTTCGCGTCCGCGAGCCAGGCCGAATATTCCTTTTCGCTCACCACGTGGACCGCGATCGGCATGAAGGCGTGGTCGCGGCCGCAGAGCTGCGAGCATTGCCCGTAGTACATCCCCTCGCGCTCCGCCTTGAACCAGGTCTCGTTGATTCGGCCGGGAATCGCGTCGATCTTGACGCCAAATGACGGCACGGAGAATGAATGGATGACGTCCGCGCCGGTCACAAGAACATGCACGACTTTGTTGACCGGCACGACCATGTCGTTGTCCACCGCCAGCAACCGCGGTTGCCCGGCCTTGCGGTCCTTGTCCTGAAGCATCAGCGAATCGAATTCGATTTTCGAGTCGGGATAGCTATAGCTCCAGAACCACTGCTTGCCGGTCACCTTCACCGTCAGATCGGCCTTTGGAACCTTCAACTGATAAAACAACAAGCGGAAGGACGGGACGGCGATCGTCACCAGGATCAGCACCGGGACGATCGTCCAGATCACCTCGATGGCCGTGTTGTGCGTGGTGCGCGAGGGCACCGGGTTGGCGCGTGCGTTGAAGCGCACCATCACGATGACGAGGAGCACAAGCACGAACAGGGCGATGGCGGCTATAATCCATAGCAGGAAATCATTGAACCAAACGACATCGTCCATCACCGGCGAGCCGGATTGCTGCAATCCGAGCTGCCACGGACTCGGCTGGCCAAGTCCGGCATGCGCCAATCCGCCGCTTGCGAGAACTGCCGCGCCTGCGGCCATGAAAGCGATCAACCGCTTGAGCATTTTTGAATGCGCTCCTCGACGAAATCCTGCCGCGCCGGGTCTCTCTGCCGCACGCGCGATGTTCGGCTCAACCCGCTATGCACGGCGGCTTCGCCACGGGCGTGGCACTCCGTCGGACGTGCGGCGGGACAAGGGGAAATCCCGGCCTCTCAAACCATAATTCGCGTCCTGCCGCAATGCGCCTTCTTGCGCATCAGCTGCGGCAAACCTGTTACCCCCAGGACCCTTTGAGCGCCTTCAAAACCGATGGTTCCAAGCTCCATCACCACGCTGCCATAATGCCGCTGTTGTTGAAGCTTGCTTGACACGGCATTTTGAGCATGACCCATCCTGAACGGATAAGCTGCTTTGCGGATATGCGATTCGCCTGCGCCACCATGGGCCATCCGCACAGGCTTATCCGCAGGACTGGACCATGAGCATTTTCTGCCTGAGAAAAACCGCCGCCGGGGTGCGCCGCCTCCCGTCAAAAGCCGCGCTTGCGTGGGCCGTGGCTGGAGTTGCGCTACTTGGTGGGCAAAGCGCTTATGCGCAGGGCGCGGTCAAATCCGTCCACCAGGACTGGCAAATCCGCTGCGACACCCCACCCGGCGCGCATGGCGAGCAGTGCGCCCTGATCCAGAGCGTTACCTCAGCCGACCGAGCCAACGTAGGATTGACGGTGATCGTGCTCAAAACCGCCGACCAAAAGAGCCGGCTGATGCGGGTCGTCGCGCCGCTTGGTGTCCTTTTGCCTTCCGGCCTTGGCCTTAAGATCGACAATGCCGATGTCGGACGCGCCGGATTCGTGCGTTGCCTGCCCAATGGCTGCATCGCAGAAGTCGTTATGGACGACGAACTCATCAAGAAGCTCCGCAACGGCAAGACCGCAACATTCATTATCTTCCAGACGCCGGAAGAGGGCATCGGCTTCCCGATGAGCCTCAAGGGATTCGGCGAAGGGTTTGATCAGCTGCCGTAACTTTCGTCCCTGAAGCGAAGCGATCGCCCCAACCCATCCGTGCAACCATCATCGTCGGCAAACGCGCGGGTCGGATTTACTGGATGAGCGCGTGAATAATGCTGCTTTCGGATTGATCCGATAAAGCGGGCTTGTACCGCGCATCTTCCTGATTACTGTTGCGAACGAGCAAAGCGCATTCGTTTACATCGGAGCGGGAGAGTCGCGTTGCATCTCGGTTTTATCGGTCTTGGAGCGATGGGCCAGCTCATCGTTCCGCGTCTCCTGGCGGCAGGACACAATGTCACGGGCTGGAATCGTTCGCGCGAGAAGGCCGCACCGCTCATCCAGAACGGTATGCGGTTTGCCGAAACGCCCCGCGAGGCGGCGCAAGAGGCAGAGATCGTTTTTTCCATTGTGACAGATTCAGCGGCGGTCAAGGCGGTCGCCCTCGGCCCCGATGGCATCGTCTCCGGCCTGCGCAAAGGCGGCATCTACATCGACATGAGTACGATTGAACCCGAAGTAAGCCGCGAGATCGCTGCGGAATTCGCCAAAGCGGGCTCCATTATGCTTGACGGTCCGCTGTCCGGCAGCCCGGTCACCGTCGTGCAAGGTAATGCTTCGATCATGGTCGGAGGCGACGAAGCTGCCTTTGAACGGGCAAAGCCGGTCTTGCTGGCGATCGGGCCGAAAGTCACGCGCATCGGCGGCAATGGTCTGGCGTGCCAGATGAAGATCGCGATCAATCTGCTGTTGATGGTTGAAGTGATCGCGTTCGGTGAAGCCGTTGCGCTTGCGGAAAAGGGCGGCGTTGAGCGCGACGTAGCACTCGATGCCATACTCAAAAGCGTTGCGGCCTCGCCCGTGCTTGGCTATCGCGGCCCCTTCATCCTCGAAGGAAAGATGCCGGAAGTCCCGCTTGCCGATGTCACCTTGCAGCAAAAGGACATGATGCTCGCACTCAATCTCGGCCGGCGGTTGGGAAGCCCGGTGCCGCTTGCTGCCGCCGCCAATGAGATGATGAACGCATGCCGAGGGCTTGGCATTGACGGCAACGACTTCGTTGTTGCCCATCAGGTTTATCGATTCTTGGGAGGACAGAAGCCATGACGAAGGCTGCGCGCAAGAAGAAGGCGGGAACGGCACGGCGTCGAACGGACGCGCCCAAACGCCGTGCGAAGCGGGCAAGGAAGGCACCGCGGATGTTTCGCACCAATCTTGCCGATGTACCGGCCGTCGAAGGACTGAAGCGTGACGACGGCTGGGTCGATATGCAGGTGCAATTCCTGATCGACAAAAAAACCGCGGGCGCGAATAACGTCGTTGGCTGGACTGTGCTCAAGCCTGGCGCCCGGCACGAAAATCATCGCCATCACAATTGCGACGAGTTTTTCATCGTGCTTGAGGGCGAAGGTCACATTTACACCGAAAATGGCGAGGTGCCGTCGCGCAAGGGCGATGTCGTCTATTCGCCGCGCGGGTGCTGGCACGGCTTCAACAACACGTCGAACAAGGACGTCGTGCTGGTCTGGGGATGGATGGGCGCCGGCTCGATCAAGGATTCCGGTTACGAAGTGCATCCCGCGAGCCACAAATGAAGCCGTGGGAAGACGCGCGAATTGCCCGCGGCATGGAGGCTCAGCTCGCGGCACGCCGCGCGCGCATCGCGGCGGGCGAAAAACCACTCGGCTGGAAGCTTGGTTTCGGTGCGCCGGCGGCCATGCAGAAGCTCGGCATCTCCGCTCCGCTGATCGGCTTCCTGATGCAGCGCGCGCTTGTGGTTTCCGGAACGTCGGTCGACGTCAAAGGTTGGACGCAGGTCGTCAGCGAACCGGAGATCGCCGTTCGCCTCGCCCGCGACGTGCCACCGGGTTCGAGCACGGAGACGGTAATTAGCGCAATTGGGTCGCTTGCGCCGGCGATTGAACTTGCCGACCTCGACCGCGTGGCCACGGCGGACAATGTCGATGCCGTACTGGCCGGCAATATCTATCAACGGCATGTCGTCGTGGGCGAAGCGAGCCGGACCGGCGGCGATCTGGCCGATTTGAACGCGCGAATCGTCCGGCGAGGAACCGAAGCGGCCTCTACGAACGATCCGCAAGCCCTCACCGGCCCGATTCCCGTTTTGCTCGTCCATCTGGCCGACACGCTCGCCGCCTTTGGCGAGCACCTGAAAAAAGACGATCTCGTTATCTGCGGCTCCGTCGTTGCGCCGGCCGTGATCGAGCCGGACGAAACCGTATTTACCTACACGCTCGACCCGATCGGCCAAGTTTCCGTCGGTTTCAGAGTGTAGGGGTCGGCCTCGCGGAATCGCCGCACGACGCTTATCTCTGCCGGACAGGAGTATTTCATGGATCAGTCAATTTCCTCTCTGGTCGACCGTGCCGGTCTCGATCGCGAAAAGGTCCGCCAGCTTATTGGCCGCGGTCTTGAAGGCGCCGACGATGGCGAACTGTTCCTCGAGTACAAGCAGTCCGAAATGCTGCTGTTCGACAACGGACGGCTCAAGCAGGCGACCTACGACACCGGGCAAGGTTTCGGTTTGCGTGCGGTCAAAGACGAGGCAGTCGGCTACGCGCATGCCTCCGATGTTTCGGAAGCGGCAATCGCCCGCGCTGCGGAAGCGGTGCGTGCGGTCAAGGGTGGTTACTCCGGGACGTATGCCGATGCTCCGGCCCGCACCAATCGCAAGCTTTATGGCGACGACAATCCATTGAGCACGCCCGCCTTCGAGGCCAAGGTCAGTCTGCTACAGACAATCGATGCCTATGCGCGCGCGAAAGATCCTCGCGTACGACAGGTTTCGGCCAGCGTCGGCGCAAGCTGGCAGGTGGTCGAGATCGTTCGTCCGGACGGAGAAAGCTACCGCGACATCCGCCCGCTGGTCCGCGTCAATGTCTCCGTGGTCGTGGGCGATGGTACGCGGCAGGAAACCGGCAGTTACGGTTTCGGCGGCCGCGAAGGATTCGACCGCTTTATTGAAACGACCGCCTGGCAAGGCGCGGTGGACGAAGCCGTACGGCAGGCCTTGGTCAATCTTGAAGCGGTGCCCGCCCCGGCCGGCGAGATGGATGTCGTTCTCGGCTCCGGTTGGCCCGGCGTAATGTTGCACGAAGCCGTCGGCCACGGGCTCGAAGGCGATTTCAACCGCAAGAAAACGTCCGCCTTCGCCGGCCTCATGGGTCAGCAGGTCGCGGCCAAAGGCGTCACGGTCGTTGACGACGGCACCATGCAGCAGCGGCGTGGCTCGCTGTCCATCGATGACGAAGGCACGCCATCCAATAAAACCGTGCTCATCGAAGACGGAATTCTCGTCGGCTACATGCAAGACCGGCAGAACGCGCGATTGATGAAGATGAAGCCAACCGGCAACGGCCGGCGCGAGAGCCACGCGCACGTGCCGATGCCGCGCATGACCAACACGTACATGCTCGCCGGATCGCACGATCCGCAGGAGATCATTGCCTCGGTAAAGAACGGGCTTTACGCGGTGAGCTTCGGCGGCGGCCAGGTGGACATCACATCCGGCAAGTACGTCTTCCAGTGCACGGAGGCCTACAAGATCGAGAACGGCAGGGTCGCTGCGCCGGTGAAAGGCGCGATGCTGATCGGAAACGGTCCGACCGACTTGCATCGCATCACAATGGTCGGCAACGACTTCGCGCTAGATCCCGGCATCGGCACCTGCGGCAAAAACGGACAGGGCGTGCCGGTCGGCGTCGGCCAGCCGAGCCTGCGCATGGATCGCATCACGGTCGGGGGAACAGCATGAAGGCTCCGGACGAAAAGGCCATCCAGCCGGCCAAACCGCGCGCCCAGAGTTGGCTCAAATCGATCACGGATATCATCGTGATCGTGCTGGTGGTGATCGTAGCGAAAACGGCGATCGCCGAGCCTTATTATGTTCCTTCCGGTTCGATGGAGCCGACTCTCATGATCGGCGACGAACTGCTGGCCACCAAATACCCTTATGGTTATGGCTCGGCATCACTGCCCAATTTTATCGTGCTGCCGAACACGCCGCATATTTTGGGTTCGCTGCCCAAACGGGGAGATGTCGTTGTGTTCCGGTGGCCCGGCGATCGTTCGCAAATCTGGGTCAAGCGTGTCATCGGCCTGCCGGGCGACCGGATTTCGCTGACCGATGGACGCGTTTCGATCAACGGTACACCCGTCGGCATCCAGGCCGACGGCACGGGCCAAGCCGAGAATGAAACCGGTGCAACGATGCCGGCGGCGCGTTTCATCGAAACGCTGCCGGGCGGCCACCAGCACACCATCTTCAAGCTTTCAGGCATCGATCCGCTCGACAACATGCCGGAGACGGTAGTCCCGCCCGGGCACGTCTTTGTCATGGGCGACAACCGCGACAATTCAGCCGACAGCCGCGTGCCCGTTCGGGCCGGCGGAGTCGGAATGTTGCCGGTGGATAATCTTGTCGGGCGTGTCGAGGCGATCGTCGGCTCGTGGGATCTCGGCATGATGCACAAGCCGATCTGGACGTGGCCATCCGGTTTGCGTCTGTCGCGGTTTTTTACGGCCGTGCATTGACCGGCGACTGAGCGATTAGCGTACGACACCCGAAATGCAGCACGGCGCACGCCGCGGCCGCTTGATTTTGTTCTTGAGGTAGCAACGGGCCGTAGCGGTACCGTAACCCGGTCGCCGGTATGTCCAGGCACGGCAATGCTTGTCGGATTCACAAGCGGTCTTGCATGCCGAGCCCGCGGGCTCGGCACGCGTTTCAAACGTTCGATAGTCGCCGCCTGTGCGGTCGATCGAATATTCGAGGATGCCCAACCGGGGCTCGACGACCCCGGCGCCGCGTACGCCGGACACACAACATTTGTCCGCTACGCGCGGCGGCACCTTATCCTTGAGCCAGCACGTTGCGGCAGCGTGCTCCGTTCGCGGATAGGAAAAACTCCAGGCCTTGCACTTCTGGTCGCGTTCGCACCTGCCGGCACAGACTGCCGGATCGCCCGAACGGATGGAAAAATTTGTGTAGTCGCCGCCGCGCCGATCAAAGCCCGCCTGGGCCATGGCCTGACCTGAGGCCCCCAGAAGCATGAGGAATACGCCCAAAAGCCCGACAAAATAACGCATTTCGCGCTTGCCCAGCCGGCCTCGCCCCTATGACGCATGTTAACGTAGAAGCCGGGAAATGTGCAGGTACGGCATGACAGGCGTCGTCCCACGCGCCACAATGGCTCTCGGGGGAGCAAACTTGCTTCAAACGGATGTTTCTCGCAGCCGCAGACAGGTGACCTGAAGCGGCATGGCTAAGCGTGGTTATGCCTGCTTCACTTGATCGATTGCGCATTCGGCTTGGGCGCTCCGAGCGCTACGACGTCACCACGGCGCTTCTTTTCGTCACCCTGATCGCGCTGGTGCTGACGACGTTTCATTCCTACGCCATCTCGAACGACGAAGAAGTCCAGCAGCACTACGGCGAATTGATAATCGCTTACTATCGCAGCGGCTTTTCCGATCGGGACGTATTTCACTACATCAATCTTTATTTGTACGGCGGACTGTTCGACGTGCTCGCCGTTCTGGCGCAGCGCGTTTTGACTTTCCTTGATCCCTACGATGTTCGACACATCCTGTGTGCCCTGACAGGCATCGCCGGAATTTACGCGGCGTGGGCGACTGCGCGAACCGTCGGCGGCGCACGCGCGGCCTTTGTTGCCGCCATTGCGCTTGCGCTATGCGGGCCGTGGTATGGCGCGATGTTCAATCACACCAAAGACATCCCGTTTGCAGCGGCGATGATGGGGTCGACATATTTTCTTCTGCGGACGGCACGCGACCTTCCCCGGCCAAAATATCGAGATGTAATCGCATTCGGCTTGCTGCTTGGAGCCTCGCTCGGCATGCGCGTGCTCGGGCTCTTGATGATCGGCTATGTCGCCGTCGTCATTGCGTCGCGAATGATCGGCGCAGGATATTTTAGGTCGGGTGCGCGGCGGGAGGGTTTGCGCTTCTTCTCGCAGTCCGCGCTGTCGTTCTTTCCGGCGTTCGTTATCGGCTATCTCGTCATGATTGCGGCCTGGCCGTGGTCGGCGCTGTCGCCGCTTAATCCTGTTCGCGGGCTGATCGATTTCGGCCACTTCCACTATCAGATCCAGACTGTGCTCGACGGCAAAGTCTATGAGATGGGTGACGTGCCGCGTTGGTACGTGCCGACCTATCTCGTGATAAAACTGCCGCTTGTTATGCTTGCAGGCGCGGTGATCGCGCTCGTTTTTGCAGGATGGCGTGCGTTGCACCGCGGAAGCGGTGTCGCGAGTCGCGAAATTGCTCTCCTCGCCTTTATCGGTTCATTTCCGGTCATCTGCGAGGTGGTCGATCGCGGCCCTGCCTTTACCGGCATGCGGCATTTCCTGTTCGTCGTTCCGGTCATCGCAGTACTCGCCGGTATCGGTTTTGATCTGCTGCTGAGGTGGTTCGAATCGCGATCGCCGGCGTTCGCAACGATTGCAGTTGCTGCCATATCTGCGACGTTTGCATGGAATGCAGCGACCCTCGCCGAACTTCATCCCGACGAATACCTCTATTACAACGCACTCGTGGGCGGACTGAAAGGAGCCGCGCGGCTCTACGCAACCGACTACTGGGTCAACATCATGCCGGAGGCGGTTCAAGACCTCGAGACATTCGTCACAAAGCTCGACAAGAAAGGCGGACGCGGCCGGCGCTACACCGTTGCGGTTTGTGGCGAACGTCTGCCGTTCGAGAAGCGTGCCGACGCGCGGCTGCAATGGGTGGAGGATTGGCGCAAAGCGGATTTCTTCATCGCACCGACGCACATGAATTGCGATCGCGCGCTTGACGGCAAAATCATTGCGACGATCGAACGGCTCGGTGCGCCCATCGGCGTCGTCAAGGACCGGCGCGCGCTCGTGATGCCCCAGATGGCAAGTCACCGCTAATTAAAGAAGCGCCCGCCGGATCGTTCCGGCGGGCGCGGGATCCGGGCCGCGAGAGGGGATGATCGCGGTTTGCGGATCAGCCGGCCGATGAGAGGGTCGGCCGTTTCCTATTCGTCCATCACATCGCCTGGCGCGCGGGCCGGTCAGTACGCGGACGCTTGAACTGATCCGGGCACCGTTCCTGCGCGCCGCCTTGCCATTTGAGAACAGCGACGTTGCGCACCCGATTGCCGCGCCGTTCGTTCAAACGCTCGCTCAACAATTCGGTCGGGTCTTCCCAGAACCGTGATGCAAAAGCATCGCGCACGTCCGCCTCCGTAAGGCCGATATCGCGGAGCATGTGGTGATCCATGCTGATGAGTCTGACTGCGTCCCGGCGATGCCGACGTGCGCGGATAATCGTCTTGATCCGGCGTGAGCCGCGCGCTGCCGCCGTGGCCAAGGCGCGGGCCAAAGCGCCTAAAGCGATCGGCACAACGGGAATATTCGTGGGCATAGCCGCCTCCATTCTTCACGCTTCGGGCTCCAAATTGCCCTCAACCACCCTTGAGGCCACCCGATTTGCCCACCCGAATTCTCAAAGGCGGCGGTACCCTGAATGATTTCGATTGATTAGTAAAACGAATGTTTATAATCTAATCGATTAGAAATAGTTATGTAAGTCCGCAAGGAAGTTCGGCATGACTGCGCTGATCGACATCGACCAACTCCGAACATTCATCGCCATCGCTGAGACCGGCAGCTTTACCAAAGCGGCGGAGGTCGTGAACAAGACGCAATCGGCCGTTTCGATGCAGATGAAGCGACTGGAGGAGCGGCTGGAGCGGCCGATCTTCGCCCGCGACGGGCGTGCCTCGAAGCTCACCGAGGACGGGACGCGCCTGCTCGACTACGCACGACGCATCGTGAAGCTCAACATCGAGACGCTGGCGGCATTCTCCGAGACGGGCCTTTCCGGCCGTGTGCGCCTCGGCGTACCGGATGATTATGCCGACCGATACCTACCGGAAATCATGGCGCGCTTCTCGCGCGCCTATCCCAGCGTCGAGCTCACCGTGATCTGCGAGCCGTCTGTCGATTTGCTCGAACGTATCGATGCCAACGAGCTCGATCTCGCCATCATCACGAATTGCGAATCAAAGCGCGCATCCGAGACATTCCGGCGCGAGCGCCTGTTGTGGGTGACCTCGAACCGGCACGCGACGCATCTTGAAGAACGCCTGCCGCTTGCGCTGGGGCGGCCGACATGCAGCTGGCGGCGCACCGCGATCGAACGGCTTGAAGCGATCGGCCGCCCTCATCACATTCTTTATTCGAGTTCGAGCGCCGGCGCGGTTGCGGCTGCTGTCCTCGCCGGCTTGGCCGTGTCGGTGCTGCCGGAATCCGGATTGCGGCCCGGCATGCGCGTTTTGACCGCAGCCGACGGATTTCCCGAATTGCCCAGCTGCCGCATCGGTCTGGTGCGCAGTGCCCATGAAACTTCGGCGCTTGCCGACGCGCTCGCGGGCCACATCATCTCGTCGCTTGACAACCTATCGGAACAACAGGCGGCGGAGTGACCTTACTTCACCTCTCCCGGAAGCGGGAGCGGGAAGAAATCAATAGGCATACTCCTCGAAAATCGGATCGACCGAGCCGCGCCATTCGTTGTTGAACTTATCCAGCAGTTCTTCCGCCGGCGTGATGCCGCGCGCAACCGATTCGTCGAGCGGACGCAGGTAACGCGTCTCGTCGCGGCCGTTGCGATCGAGCCGCCTGCGTCGGGTAAGGCCTTGCCTGCAAAGCTGCAGCGTTTCCTTGGCGATCGCCAGCACGTTGCGGCCGGCGATCTCCGCCTTGAATCCGAGCTTGGGCACGTCGTCGCGCAGCTTCTGCCGCTCAGCGGCGCTCCAATTTTTGACGATCTCCCAGCACGCAGACAGCGAGTCTTCGTCGTAAAGCAGTCCCACCCAATACGCCGTCAGCGATGGCAGCCGCCGCCAGGGGCCGCCATCGGCGCCACGCATCTCGAGAAACCGCTTGAGCCGCACTTCGGGAAAGATGGTACTGAGATGATTGGCCCAATCTGAAATCGTCGGACGCTCGCCGGGCAAGTCGCCGAGCTTGCCGGCAAAGAAATCGCGGAACGATTTCCCCGAAACATCGATGTATTTGTCTCCTCGCTTGACGAAATACATCGGCACGTCGAGCGCATAATCGACCCACTTCTCGAAGCCCATGCCGTCCTCGAACGCCCACGGCAGCATGCCGGCGCGATGATTGTCGGTGTCGGTCCAGATATGTGAGCGAAACGAGAGAAACCCGTTCGGTTTGCCTTCTGTAAACGGCGAGTTTGCAAACAGCGCCGTTGCGACAGGTTGCAGCGCGAGCGCCACGCGCAGCTTGCGTACCATGTCGGCTTCCGACGAGAAATCAAGGTTCGCCTGCACCGTGCAGGTGCGGTACATCATGTCGAGACCGAGCGAACCAACCTTCGGCATGTAGGCCGTCATAATGCGATAGCGGCCTTTCGGCATCATCGGCATGTCCGCGCGCGTCCAGCTCGGCGTCATGCCGATGCCGAGAAAACCGATGCCGAGCGGACGCGCGACCTCGCGCAGCTGGGCAAGGTGCGCGAATAGTTCCGACGCGGTCTGATGCACGTTCTCGACCGGAGCCCCCGACAACTCGAACTGCCCACCAGGCTCCAGCGAAATCGCGCCGCCGCCTGTGACGTCGAACATGCCGATGATGTTCTCGCCTTCGAGAATCGGTTCCCAGCCGAGAAGATTCTGCATGCCTTCCAGCAGGGCGCGGATGCCGCGCGGGCCGGCATAAGGCACGGGCCGGTGACTCCCGACCGTAAAGGCAAATTTCTCGTGCTCGGTGCCGACCCGAAATTGTGTCTTCGGTTTGCAGCCCGCTTCGAGCCAGGCGACAAGCTCGTCGCGGGTCTCGATCGGCGTCATGTCGGTCTGGTCGCGGGCCATAAGGGGAGCTGATCGGTCCGGTAAAGGGGCGCGACCTTAAACATGGGGAGACCAAAAGGGCAATGCGCCATCCGCCTTTCGGTCGCATGAAACCATACAGACCTTCTTGATCTGACGATAGTTTTCGCCTGTTCTTTCTTTGTTCTTTGCCTCTTGAACCGGTTACGGTATGAAAGTCCGATGACCGAGTTCTCACCGCACCAGGACGCCGCGCTTAGAGCTGTTTCAAGATGGCTCAAAGGCAAGCCGGGCCGCAGCGGGACGCAACAGATCTTCCGCCTCTTCGGCTATGCCGGGACCGGCAAGACGACGCTTGCAAAGCACATTGCGGATGGGATGGACGGTGAGGTGAAATTTGCCGCGTTCACCGGCAAGGCCGCTGCCGTCATGCGCGGCAAGGGATGCCGTGGCGCCTCCACAATTCACAGCCTGATCTATCGCGCGCGCGAAAGCGGCGAGGAAATTCCGAGTTTTGACCTTTGGGACGAAGCGCCGGCGTCGAAAGCCGATCTCATCATCATTGACGAATGCTCCATGGTGGATGTTGAGCTTGGCCGCGATCTCATGTCGTTCGGCGTGCCGGTTCTGGTGCTCGGCGATCCCGCGCAACTGCCGCCTGTGCAGGCCAGTGCAAATCCGGCCGGCTTCTTCACCGAGCACGAACCTGACGTGATGCTGACGGAAGTGCATCGGCAAGCGCAGGACGATCCGATCGTGCGCTTGTCGATGAATATTCGTGCGGGCGAGTATCCCGAACCGGGGCGCTACGATGAAACGGAAGTGGTTCGGCGCGCCGACCTCGATCCGCAGCGCGTGCTCGAAGCCGATCAAGTTCTGGTCGGGCGCAACGTAACGCGTCGCTCCTACAACACGCGCATGCGAGAGCGGCGCGGCTTTGCCGATGCGCTGCCCGATGCCGGCGACAAGCTCGTGTGCTTGCGCAATAACCGCAAGAAAGGGCTGTTCAACGGTTCGCTGTGGAGCGTGAAAGAGCGCGGCGCGCGCAAGACCGGTATTATGACGATGCGGTTGTTGCCGGACGACGAAACCGCAACGCGCGGCGTGAAAGTCTCGGTGCGGCCGGAGTGCTTTTCTGGCGGTATCGAGCAGATCGATTGGGCGCGCCGGAAACCCTATGACGAGTTCGATTACGGTTATGTGCTCACTGTGCACAAGGCGCAAGGCTCGCAATGGGACGACGTCGTGCTGTTCGACGAGTCCTTTGCTTTTCCTGACAGCCGCGAGCGTTGGCTCTACACTGGCATTACGCGCGCCGCGAAGCGGCTGACGGTCGTGGTGTAGGCGACTGGTCCACGCGAACGGCGATTGCGCACTCTAGGTCTACGCGCACTATCCTTCCGTTCGTCCCCGCGAAAGCGGGAACCCAGGATGAATAGACGTTCTTTGTTTACATCCTTGCCGGCAAGCGCAATGGCACACTGTACATCGCAATGACGGACGATCTGCTCAAGCGAGTGTAGCAGCGCAAGAAAGGCATCGTTCCTGGCTTATGCAACCGCGCCTATCGAGGTTAGATCTCACGCCGCCTGCTGCCGGCCCGGAGCGAAACGCTGGTAAAAGCGCTCGTCGCGAGCGGCCATATCGATGAGCAACGTACAAGGTGCAAAGCGCGAGCCGTATTTCGATTCCAGCAATTTGCAAAGATCGACGAACTTGCGCGTTCCCACCATATCGATCCACGACAAAGTGCCGCCGGAATAAGGTGCAAAACCGAAACCGAGAATAGAGCCGACATCCGCCTCGCGCACATCGGTTACCACACCCTCCTCGAAGCAGCGGGCGGTCTCCAGCGCCTGCATCGCGAGCAAGCGATTTTTCAGAACGAGGACACTCACATCATCATCCGGATTTGCCTTGACGGCCTGCAACCCGGCAAGCCCTGGCCACAATCTTTTCGGTTGGCCCGGCGGATAGTCATAAAAACCCTTGCCGTTCTTGCGTCCAAAGCGCCCGCATTTTTCGACCATTTCCTCGAGCAGCGCCTTCTGACGCGGATCGATTGCCGCTGGCCCAAGATCGGCCTCGGTCGCCTTCAGAATTTTCCATGCGAGATCGACCGCAACTTCGTCGTTCAGTGCCAGCGGCCCAACCGGCATTCCGGCCATGCGGCCGCAGTTCTCGATCATCGCGGCCGGGATGCCTTCTGCGAGCATCAAATGGCCTTCGCGGATGTAAGTGCCGACCACGCGTGACGTGTAGAAGCCACGCGAATCGTTCACGACGATCGGCGTCTTGCGGATCGTGCGCACGTAGTCGAGGGCGACAGCCAACGCCCTCGATCCGCTCTCTTTTCCGAGAATGATCTCGACCAGCATCATGCGATCAACAGGCGAAAAGAAATGGATGCCGATGAAGCGGGCCGGATCATGGAACTCCGCCGCAAGCGAGGTAATCGGCAATGTCGATGTATTGGATGCGAAAACGGCATCGTTTCCGATAATCGCTTGTACCTTGGAAATGACCTCCGACTTGACCGATCGGTCCTCGAAAACCGCTTCTATGATGAGGTCGCAATCTTTCAAGCGCGAATAATCAGCCGTCGCTACGATCGCGTTCATCAGCGCCTCGCGCTCCGCCGCGCTGGCACGCCCTTTGGCCATGCGGTCGCTGATTGCCTTGTGGAGCGCAGCCTTGCCTTTGTCCGCAGTCTCCTGATCGCGATCGACCACGATGACCGGAATGCCGGCCTGTGCGGTGACCTGCGCAATACCCATCCCCATAAAGCCCGCGCCGACGATGCCGACCTTCACAATGCTGTTCGCCGGAATGCCGGCCGGCCGGCGCGCGCCCTTGTTCAACTCCTGCATTGAAACGAAGAGCGTACGAACCATCGCCGCTGCCTCGGGAGAACGCAAAATTCTGGCAAACCAGCGCGATTCGACACGTAAGGCCTGATCCATCGGCAGCTGTAAGCCCTCGTACACCACCTGCATGATGGCGCGTGCAGCCGGATAGTTGTCGTAGGTTTCACGCCGGTAGATCGCATTCGCCGGCGGAAACGTCATCATGCCGACTTTCGAGTAGACAGGACCGGACGGCAATTTAAACCCGTCCGTATCCCATGCTGCTTTTGCTTTGCCGCCGTTGAGAATCCAATCCTTCGCGGCGCGAATGAGATCAGCAGCCGGGACAATGGCATCGATGAGCTTCATCGCATTGGCGCGATCGAGCCGCAGTTGGTCACCCTTAAGAAGCATCTGCAACGCATCGGCGGCCGGCAATAGGCGCGCAACGCGTTGCGTGCCGCCGGCACCCGGGAAGAGCCCGACTTTGATCTCGGGTAGTCCGACACGCGTGCGCGCATTCTCGGCCGCAACGCGGTAATGGCACGCTAGGCAAAGTTCGAATCCGCCGCCAAGCGCCGTCCCATTGATTGCAGCCACCCACGGCTTTCCGCACGTTTCGAGCCGCCGATAAATCTGGGAAAGCTTGCCGCTCTCCTTGAACAGCATGGATGCGGCAGCCTCTTCACCTTGCGTTTTCGCCATGGTGGCGAACGCATCCATTAGCCGCTCGAGAAGCGTAAGATCGGCGCCGGCACAGAATGTTGCTTTTGCCGAGGTGACCACCGCGCCTTTAATGCCCGGATCGGCCGCAACCTTCTCGACCAGCGCCGACAATTCCTCCATGACGTCGACGTTGATGACATTCATCGTGCGCCCCGCCATGTCCCAGGTGAGCAGCGCTATCCCATCCGCGTCGACGTCGAACATGAAGTTGGGCATGTCATTTCTCTTATCGGTGTCTTCTCAGTGTCTTCGTCCCCTTGCGGGGAGGGTGAACAGCGGCAGCGGATGCCGAGCACACATCAATAGGGCACGCCGCTTTTGTGCAAATAGCGCCCTCCCGCTTTATCTCGCTCCATCAGCAAGTCCACGTCGGCGTAATGCACGCGTTCCGATGCCGCACGCGTGCCAACTTCAATGAAGACGGCATCACGATTCGACCGATTGATCAGGCAGTGTCCGTTCGGTGCGCCGGCCTTCCAAGCGGCAGAGTCTCCGGATTTCAGTACCGTCTCGCCGCCGTCCTCGCACAGCACCAGTTCGCCTTGCAGCACGTACACGAATTCATCTTCGTTCTCGTGCCAATGCCGCTGTGATGACGCGGCGCCCGGCTTCAGCGTGCAGATATTGACGCCGAAATGCGTAAGGCCGGCGGCCCTTCCGAGACGCTTGCGCGATCGGCCCTCGACGGCTTTGTTAAACGGGGGCGGATAGCCCGTAGTCGTATCGACCGGGATTGCGTCGAGATCGATCTTCGGCATCACACCCTCTCGATAATTGTCGCGGTGCCCATGCCGGCACCGATGCATAGCGTGATGAGCGCGGTGTTAAGATCACGCCGCTCCAACTCATCGATGGCAGTGCCGAGAATCATCGCGCCGGTCGCGCCTAGCGGATGACCCATCGCAATCGCGCCGCCGTTGACGTTGACCTTCGCGTTGTCGATGTCAAAGGCTTGCATGAAGCGCAGCACGACTGAGGCGAACGCCTCATTGACCTCGATAAGGTCGAGATCGCCGATGGTCATGCCGGCTTTCTTGAGAACCTTCTTCGTCACGTCGACCGGGCCGGTAAGCATCATCGCCGGCTCCGAGCCGATATTGGCGAATGCCCGGATGCGCGCACGGGGCTTGAGGCCGGCAGCGGCGCCGGCTTCCTTGCTGCCGACCAGCACAGCGGCGGCACCGTCGACAATGCCGGACGAGTTGCCGGCGTGATGCACGTGATTGATCGTTTCGATTTCCGGATGCGCCTGAATCGCGACCGCGTCGAAGCCGCCAAGCTCACCCATTTGCACAAAGGACGGCTGCAGTTGCGCCAGCGACTGCATGGTTGTCGTCGGACGCATGTGCTCGTCCTTTGCAAGGATCGTGAGGCCATTGACGTCTTTGACAGGTATCACCGATTTCTTGAAACGGCCTTCGTCCCACGCTTTCGCCGCGCGCTGCTGGCTTTCGACCGCGTAAGCATCCACGTCGGCGCGTGAGAAGCCGTATTTGGTCGCGATCAGATCGGCGGACACGCCTTGTGGCATGAAGTAAGCCTTGATCGCGATCGACGGATCGACCGCCCAGGCGCCCCCAGAAGCTCCGATACCCACGCGGCTCATCGACTCGACGCCGCCGCCGATCGCCATTTCATGTTGGCCGGACATGATTTCGGCTGCCGCGAAATTGACCGCATCGAGGCCGGACGCGCAGAAGCGGTTGATCTGCATGCCCGGAACGCCGTCGCCGTAATCCGCCGCGAGCACCGCCGAACGCGCAATGTTGCCGCCGGCCTCACCGACCGGATCGACGCAACCGAGGATCACGTCGTCAATAAGCGACGTGTCGAGTGCGTTGCGGTCGCGGATGCCAGTCAGCACCTGCGTTGCCAGGTTGAGCGCCGTGACCTCGTGCAAAGCGCCATCGACCTTGCCGCGCCCGCGCGGCGTACGCACGTGGTCGTAGATGAACGCATCGGACATCAAGAATCTCCGGTTTCTCCATCGTCCTGCCCGGGCTTGTCCCAGGGCATTCCGCTTGAAAGCACAACGCCTGCCTTATCGGGATGGCCGGGCCAAGCCCGACCATGACAGCGTTGAAATATGCGGCTTACAAACTCCGCGCGATCAGCAACTTCATGATCTCATTGGTACCGGCATAAATTCGAAACACCCGCGCATCACGATACATCCGCGAAATCGGATATTCATCCATATAACCGTAGCCGCCGAACAGTTGCAGGCAGCGGTCGATCACACTGCCCTGCGTCTCCGTCAGACGGTACTTGGCCATCGAGGCGGTCACGGTGTCGAGCTCGCCCTTGACGTGTCGTTCGATGCAGTGATCGACAAAAACCTTGGCGATGGTCGCTTCCGTCTTGCACTCGGCAAGCTCGAACTGCGTATTCTGGAATTCGATGATCGGCTTGCCGAAGGCCTTGCGCTGCTTGGCGTAGTCAACGGCTAGCGCGACCGCGCGCTCCATCATCGCTGCCGCATGCACGGCCACGATCAAGCGTTCCTGCGGCAGTTCTTTCATCAATTGGTAGAAGCCCTGCCCTTCTTCCGACCCGAGCAGATTTTCAGCCGGCAGCTTAACGTCATTGAAAAACAATTCCGACGTGTCTGCCGAATCCATGCCAAGCTTCTTCAGCTTGCGGCCGCGCCGGAAGCCCGGCGCGTCATCGGCCTCGACGACCAGCAGCGAGACTCCCTTTGCGCCGGCCGCTGCATCGGTCTTGGCGACCACGATGATGAGATTCGCGTGCTGGCCGTTGGTGATAAACGTCTTTGAGCCGTTGAGCACGTAACCATTGCCGGATTTCTTCGCCGACGTTCGCACGCCTTGCAGGTCGGAGCCGGTACCGGGCTCCGTCATGGCGATGGCGCCGACCAGTTCGCCGGTCGCGAGCTTGGGCAGCCAGCGCTTTTTCTGCTCTTCCGTACCGTAGTGAAGAATGTAAGGTGCGACGATTCCGGAATGCAGCGGCGCGCCGAACGTGTCGAATCCGGCCAGCGACAGCTCGCGATTAATGACCGCCTCGTGTGCAAACGTGCCACCGGCGCCGCCATACTCCTCCGGCATTGACGCACATAGCAGGCCGGCGGCGCCCGCCTTGTTCCAGACATCGCGATCGTAAATTCCGGCGTCGTGCCAGCGGTCGAGGTGAGGCACGAATTCGTCGGCGATAAAGCGGCGGGCCTGCTCTTCAAGCAAGGCCAGGTCCTCTGTCATCCAGGCCGGTCGCGGCAGGTTCAGTGCGTCCATGACAAGGCTCCCGCAAGCCGATTCGTGGCTGCGGCAACAATAAAGGCCGCAACGCACCCACGCGAGAGGCTAGCGTGACAGCGAGCAAGCCCGAATGCTACAGCCTTAGGAGAGACGGGTTCGTTTGTTCCATGACATCAGCCATTGTCGATCAATCCACGCCGGACGCGATCGATTCCGCGCGAGCGTGGGCGCGGCTCGCAATTGCAACGCTGCTCGGCACAATCGGTGGCATCGGCATGTGGTCGGTCGTCGTCGCCCTGCCCGCCATCCAGATTGACTTCGGCGTCGATCGCGCATCCGCGTCCCTGCCGTATACGCTTACCATGCTTGGCTTCGCCGCCGGCGGCGTGCTGACGGGGCGGCTCGCCGATCGTTTCGGCATCACGCTGCCGCTCGCGCTGGGAACGGCAGCGATGGGCCTCGGCTATATTGCCGTCGGATATACCGAAAGCATTTGGCAGGTTGCTCTCGTGCACGGCGGGATGATCGGCCTCGGATGCTCGGCAACATTCGGTCCGCTGATGTCCGATATCTCGCATTGGTTTGCGCGGCGCCGGGGAATCGCAGTCTCGATCGTCGCCGCATCCAATTACATCTCCGGAACATTCTGGCCGACGATTATTCAACATTTCATCGCAGCCGACGGCTGGCGCGCGACGCATATCGGCATCGGCATTGCTTTATTGGTTACGATGCTGCCGCTCACGCTGGCGCTACGCGCAAAGGCGCCGTCGCTTCACGCGGCAGCCGCAGCGGCTGCGCACCGTCAGGCTGCCATGCCTTTCTCGGCCAATACGTTGCAGGTGATCCTCTGCATCGCCGGCGTTTGCTGTTGCGTGGCCATGTCGATGCCGCAAGTACACATCGTTGCCTATTGCGGCGATCTCGGTTACGGCGTCGCGCGCGGCGCCGAAATGCTCTCACTGATGCTGGGCTGCGGCATCGTCAGCCGCCTCGTTTCCGGCCTCATCGCCGATCGCATCGGCGGCGTGCGTACGCTGTTGCTCGGCTCGTTACTGCAGGGAAGCGCGCTGTTTCTTTATCTGTGGTTTGACGGTCTCACCTCGCTTTACGTTATTTCAGCGCTGTTCGGGCTGTTCCAGGGCGGGATCGTGCCGAGCTATACCATCATCGTGCGTGAATACTTTCCGCCGCAGCAAGCCGGCACGCGCGTTGGTCTGGTGCTGATGGCAACGCTGATCGGAATGGCTCTGGGCGGCTGGATGTCCGGTGCGATTTTCGATCTCACCGGATCTTACCGCGCCGCTTTTCTCAACGGGCTTGGCTGGAATCTTCTGAATCTGACGATTGTTATGTTTCTGTTGCTGCGCTCGCGTACGCAACCAACGCTGCGCGCCGCCTGAATCGCTGCGGCACGCAAGCGATTCGTTTGCCTGCGTGCCGCAACAGAAATACCGGAAAAACCGCTACTTCTTCTCTTCCTTCACCGGATCCTTCACGTTGGGGATCTTGGCGATATCAACATTGACCAGCTTGCCGCCAACCTTCTCCACCTTGCGAATGTAGACGGTCTGCACGATATCGCGGGTGCGCGGGTCGATCGAAATTGCGCCGCGTGGGCTTTCCCATTTCATTCCCTTGGCCGCGTTGATGAGGCTCTCACCATCGGCCTTGCCTTTGGTCTTTGCGAGTGCGGCGTAGATAAGGTGCATACCGTCGTACGCGCCGACGGAGAAGAAGTCGGGGTTTCGCTTGAAGTCCGCATTGTATGCCTTGACGAAGGCTGCGTTCACCTTCGACTTGTGGTTATAGTCGTAATGGCCGGTCGTCAGGACGCCAAGAGCGACATCACCCATGCTTTTGAGCGCGTGCTCGTCCGTGATCTCCAGTTGGCCCATGATGGCGATCTTCTTGGTGTCGATACCGCGTTCGGCGAAGGCCTTGCCGAGCGCGCCCGGCTGCGCACCGCCCGGAATGAAGACATAGATACCTTGCGGATCCAGGTCCTTGGCGCGCTGCACGTAAGCCGAGAAGTCCGGATTGGCGACCGCCATGCGCACGGAGCCGACGATCGTGCCGCCGCCTTCCTTGAACCCTTTCTGAAACCAGACCTCGGCGTCATGCCCCGGGCCATAGTCGGATACCATCGTATAGGCCTTCTTGATGCCACCCTCAGTCGCCGCCCATTTGCCGAACGGATAATTAAGCTGCGGAATGGTGAGCGAAGTGCGCGCCATATACGGCGATTTGGTCGTGATGATTGCGGTCGCCGCGTTCATCACCACCATGAATTTCTTTGCTTCCGCCGATATGTCACCACCCGCGAGCGCATTCGGCGTAAGCGCAAAACCGGCAAGGACATCGACTTTGTCACGCGTGACAAGCTCCTGCGCGAGCCGCTTGGCAACTGCAGGATTGATGCCGCCGGTATCCTTCCGGATGACCTCGATTTTCTTGCCGGCAACCTTATCGCCGTGCTCTTTTATATAAAGCTTGATGCCGTTATCCATTTGCGTCGCGATATCCGCGAACTGTCCGGAATACGGCAGGATCAAACCAATTTTGACCGTGCTTTGCGCATGTGCCGACATCGCGCCGAATGAAAGCGCACCGATGGCGGCAAACGTGGTGATAAGTCTTCGCATCGTGACGTCCCTCCTCCCGTGTATCTTACATTTTCCTAACGATAGCTGACCCCATTTCGAGGGGTCAAATGCTATGGTGCCGGCCTGCCCACTTCGCCCACGGCGGCCTGACCGGGGCGCTGCATGTGATCATGCGGCCCATGCGGGCAGCGCCTGCGATCGGCATTAACGACTGCTTAATGAAGCTCGGGCGGCCGACGGCTGTTCGGCAAGCCATCCAGGCAACAAAAGAGCCGCACGGCAAAGACCGAACAGCGGCCGGCAAAGCCGAAATCCTTAACCACATATTTACCGTAGTTAGCAAAAAGTCAGGGCGTGGACTGAGGACCGCGCCTGTTTCTACCAGCCATTAACACGTGTCGGTTCCACGCGAGCCAGCAGGCTTTTGCGCCTCCACTGCGAATGAAGGTGCAAGAATGAAATTCGGCATTCCGTGGGGCGTGAAAGGAAACCGGAATCAAGCTTCCGGCACAAACCCCGAGCCGGTGTTTGACCACACCGGCGCCGAACCGTTCGTCAACCCAACCGCGCACGCAAGTATCGTACCGGACGTCAATCTCGACGACACACACAGGTCTAGCTACGTGCAGACGGAAACGCGTCTGCAAGGGTTAGGACATGATTTCGATCTCGAGAAGGCAATCGCCGAAATTTCCGCGCGCCGCAATATGCTTGATGTTGAACCGCCAATGCCTCTTCCGGTGAGCGCATCTGCCCCGGATTTGTCAGGACTGGAGGCACAGCTTCGCAAGCTCACCGAACAGATCGAGACATTGTATCGCCCAAGCATTGAAGAAGCCATCGATGCGATCCGGAGCGATCTCAAGAACGTACGCCATTTGCTGACCGAGAGAGCCCCGAAGCGCACGGGCGAAATGATGGCCGCGAGCGCAGCCGATACGTCAACGGCAGGGCTATCAGCCGAATTCTGGGAAGGCTCCCAAAGCAATCAGGGGGCGGCCGCGGATGGGCTTCGAAACGAGATTGCAGCTCTTGCGCAGAAGATCGATCTGATCGCAGTGCAAAGCGACCCGGTGCCGATTCAGCGCATCGAGTCCTCAATCGCCTCCCTGCGCGAACTATGCGACCGCCTCGTTTCGAATGAAACGAACCTGGCGGACTGCGTGCGCGCACTGGCGCAAAAAATAGAGAGAACGCCCGGCGGGACTGCGAATACAGGCACTGAGGCAATCGGCCATCTTGAGGACCGCATTGTCACGTTAATGCAGCGGCTGGACGCTTCCGATTCCAAATTCAATCGGCTCGAAGCAATCGAGCGTGGAATCACCGATTTGCTCGTGCACATCGATCATATTCGCGCTGAGAAAAATGATCGTTCGCGTACAGAAGCTCCCACAACGACAACTCAGCTGCGGCCTGACGCAGCGAGGCGGGCCGCGGCGGACGCGGCAACGCGCATCGCCGCCTCGGAAGCGGCACTCGCCGGCGTCCAGACAAGCGTTCCGAGCGGCGAACGATCGAATTTCATTCTCGCCGCGAGGCGGGCTGCACAAGCCGCCGCGCAAGAATCTTTACCGCGCGATTCAGTGAGGATAGCGCGCGAACAGATGAAGCCGGCCGAACCCTCAAGGTCGAAACGACGGATCAAGAGTGTCGTCATCGCAGCCTGCATTGTTGTAATCGTCATCGGGTCGCTTCAGATCGCCTCGAAGTTCTTCAGCCTCGGCAAACTGGTTTTGTCGGGCCCACACGCGGCTCACAACATCGTGGGCCGAAAGATCGGTGGCACCACCGGAAGCATTCCGCTTGCCAAATCTGCTGACAATGCTGGAGCCCTTTTGTCGCGCACAGCGCCACCATCCGGAAATGTGGCGACGGCGCATGCGCTGGATCTGACCAGCCCGCAATCGATGATTCATAAGGCGGTTCCGGCCGAAAAAGAAAAGTCGTCGAGTTCGGCAAACCAATCCGCTGACGTCACTGGTTCAATCGCACACCGGGTGTCTACCAGCCAGCCGATCGTGCCCCCCATTCCAATGCCGCCCGACATCACGAATTCGTCCGCATTGGGTGGCAGCGACTTGCCCGATGCAATCGGGAGCGACGCGCTACGAAAAGCAGCAGCTGCCGGAAATCCGGGCGCAGCGTACGAGATTGGCATCAGGTATGCGGAAGGCCGGGGAGTACCACAGAGCTTCGAGCAGGCAGCACATTGGTTCGGGCTGGCGGCTACCCACGGTCTTGCACCGGCGGAGTTCCACCTTGCAAGCCTTTACGAAAAAGGGCTCGGTGTCCAAAAAGATCTGGCCCGGGCACGGACGCTATATCTCGCGGCGGCCGAGAAGGGTAACGCGAAGGCTATGCACAACCTCGCCGTGCTTTACGCCGAAGGCGTGGACGACAAGCCGGACTATGCGACGGCGGCGCATTGGTTCCTGAAAGCGGCGAATTACGGCATCACCGATAGCCAGTACAATCTCGCTATTCTCTATGCGCGCGGTCTCGGCGTTAAAAAGAGCTACAGTGAATCTTACAAATGGTTCGCGCTGGCCGCCCAAAAGGGCGATCAAGAATCAGCAAAGAAGCGCGACGAAATTGCGAAGCAACTCGATCCAAAAACGCTCGCTGCGGCTCAAGAAGCAGTGAAGGCATGGGCTGCCAAACCGCAACCGGCCGAGGCAACGACCGTACCGCGGCTAATGGAAAGGGACGCCCAAAAAGCGGGTGCTCCGGCCAAAAGTAGGAAGCCGCAAACGCCGGGCTGAGATCATCGGCCGGCCGGGCAGGTCCGATCTTACCGGCAAAGCCGTAGCCAGGCATCCGTTCCGCTGTAATATCGGCCCATTGTACCGCTGAATTCGCGCCGAGCGACGCAGGCCCGTGCTCTCCGGCAAAGGGAACGGCAGACCGGCGCATGGTCGCATCGCCAAGCTGGACCGAGCCGCGTGCAGATTTATCTTCCAATCGCCGATATGCCGGTGAACATTTTCCTTGTGCTCGCTATGGGCATCGCTGTCGGCTTCATTTCCGGCATGTTCGGCATCGGCGGCGGCTTCCTGATGACGCCGCTCTTGATCTTCATCGGCATTTCGCCAGCTGTGGCAGTGGCGAGCGTCGCCAGCCACATTGCCGCGTCGTCATTCAGCGGAGCGATTTCTTACTGGCGGAGACGTGCTGTCGATGTGGCATTGGTGATCATGCTCCTTGCCGCCGGCATCGTCGGGACGGCTGCGGGCGTGTGGCTGTTTACAGAATTGCGCGCGCTTGATCAGCTCGACCTCGTCATCGGCATCTCGTACGTCCTTCTTCTGACGATCGTCGGCGCGTTGATGGTCAACGAAAGCCTGCACGCGATCGCGCGTGCGCGGCGCGGCAAATCACCGATACTGCGCAGGCCCGGCAGCCACACCTGGCTCCACGGTTTACCGCTAAAAATTCGCTTCAAACGCTCCAAAATATATGTGTCGGTGATTCCGGTTTGGGTGATCGGATTCATCATCGGGTTCGCCGGCGCCATTCTCGGCATCGGTGGCGGCTTTTTGCTGGTTCCGATGCTGATCTATTTCCTGCGTGTGCCGACCACGACCGTGATCGGAACGTCCATGGTGTTGACGCTCATCACCATGACTTCGGCAACGGTCATGCACGCGGTGACCAATCATCTTGTGGATGCGGTGCTCGCACTCATCCTGATGATCGGCGGCGTCACGGGCGCGCAATTCGGAGTGCGTGCCGGGCAGAAAGTCCGCAGCGAACGACTGCGGCTGATGCTCGGGCTGTTGGTGCTTGCCGTCGGCTTGCGCTTCACCTACGAGCTCGTAGTGATACCGGACAATCCGTTCTCCATCCGCCGCGTGGAGCACGGTCTATGAAAAAGATCGCCTTTGCCCTGATCTGCGCCATTTGCAGCACAACGGCCGCCGCGCAGGAGCACCTGGTGATTTCTCTTTCCAGCCAGCGCGTCGCGATCACATCGAACTTCATCGGCGAGCACCTGGTGCTGTTCGGCACAGTTCAGCACGGACCTAATGCCGTGGAACGCAAAGGGGGTTACGACATCGTCGTTACCGTCACCGGACCGAAGCAGACATTCCGGACGCGCCGCAAGGGCCGCGTGCTTGGCGTCTGGGTGAACGTCGATTCGCGTGAATTTGTTGACGTCCCCAGCTATCTGGCCGTCCTTTCCAACCGGCCGGTCGGGGAAATCGCTGATCGCGAAGTGCTGCGCCGCCTCCAGATTGGGTTGGACAATTTCATTTTGCGTCAGCATATCGGCCCGGATTTTGCCGATACGGTGCCGGACGATCCGTTCCGTGTTGCCTTCGTTCAGCTACAAAGCGAGCACGGGCTGTACGCGCAGAACTCTGAGGCCGTGACTTTTCTCACCCCGGAAGTGTTCCGCGCCTCAATCTCGCTCCCAGCCAACGTTCCGACGGGTGACTACAATGTCGACGTGAAGCTGTTTGCGAACGGCAAAATGATCGCTCATACCAACGCCGGCATCGACGTCACCAAGGTCGGTTTTGAGGAATACGTTGCCGATGCCGCGCGCGATCAGGGGCTGCTGTACGGCCTTGCAACCATGCTGATGGCGCTGACGACCGGCTGGATCGCCAGCGTGCTGTTCCGGCGAGACTAAGCTTTCGCTAAATGCGTCGCGAGATGCGGTTCGATCGGCGTGGGCGTGCCGGGATCGAGCACGCGCAGACGCGCGCCAATTCCCAAAGCATCAAACGCCGCGCGCAGTTCAGCGCCCCCTTGCCTGAAATGCTTCCAGCCTTCGACATGCACCGGCACAATTGCTGCATTTGGAAAGGCATGTGCGGTCTCGATCGCGTCATTGGTGTCCATCGTGAGATGAAATGGGCCGCGGGTCTGCGCCGCGCCCGCAAAAATCAGCACGATTCCTGCATCGTAACGACGCGCCACTTCGGCGACGCCGTCAAACCAGACCGTGTCGCCGGTTACATAGATGGCCGGGATATCGGCAAATGTTAGAACAAAGCCGATCACGTCGCCGGACAGAGGTTCAATGCCTGCCGGCCCGTGGCGCGCCGGTGTCGCAGTAACTTCGGCCGAACCTCCGCCTTTATTTCTCAATTTAACCGTCTGCCACGGTTCAAGCCCTTGCGCATTGCCTTTGAGCCGCGCCGCACCTGCTACGGTCGTCAACACAAGTGGTACCTCAGACAAGAATGCGCGTCCGGATTTATCGAGATTGTCCCAATGCTGGTCGTGACTGAGCAGCACAGCATCGACGGGCCTAATTTCAGAAATGCCAATTGCGGGCCGCGATGTCTTCGAGAGCGTTGTGTAGGGCAACTGATAGTCGCCCGGCGGATCGAATGTCGGATCGGTGAGAAAACGAAATCCGCCGACCTCAATGAGCGCCGTTGGCCCCCCGACCAAGGTGATACGCGGTGTGGTCATGCACTTCTCCCATGAACGGTTCGTACTCGGCATTTATCTGGTGATGCGTCCGTCCAGAATGCAAGCGAGAACGGTTAGAGCAATGCCGGCGGAGAAGCTCTGGATGCGTTTGCCGATCCAAAGGCCATCCTTTGGTGTGTAGCGCTTGAAGGCGATTGTGCCGACGACGAAGGAAATGGTCGCGATGATCGTCAGCACGATCCCGTGAAAGTGATCGCTCCTTGCGGACAATCGACTTTCTACAATGACGCTTCATCTCGGCAAATTGCTAGCGAAATTCTGCGAAGGCTTGGGAAAGCGCAAGGCAGCATGACATGAAAGTAGCGCCTAATGCGCGCATCTAGTCCGGCAAGCAACGCTTTGCAGTGAAGGAATAAAGCCTTCCATCACCCAGCATATGCGCGGTGAACTTCAATGTTCCGAAGACGGACAGGAAAGCCATGCTGCGCACGTTGAGCCCGCCGGTAAAGGCGCCGAACGCCGGCATGACCATGCGCGTTCTGTCGGCAGCGAAACAGCGGCGGCTTACGGCGCGCCCACGATGGGCAACGCGCGCAACCGGATGAAGATGGCCTGCAATCTCGCCGTCTTGTCCGGTCGGCTCATGACGGAAAGTGACTCCGCCGATCGAAACGGCAGCCTCGAAGCTGCCACCGATATTTTCGGCGGGGTCGGGATCGTGGTTGCCTGTAATCCATATCCACTCGCGGCCACGCTGAAGCGCAGCAAGCGACGCGCGATCGACGTCGGCAAGGCGTCCCGGCCCTCCACCATCATGGAAACTATCGCCCAGTGCAATCACGCAGCGTGGCGCATAAAACGTAATCAATCGCGCCAGTCGCTCCAACGTTGACGCCGTGTCGTAGGGCGGCAGCAGGACGCCGCGCGTAGCGAAACTCGAACCTTTTTCCAGATGAAGGTCGGCGACGGCAAGCAAGCCGTGCTCAGGCCAATGGAGCGCGCCGGCCGGGTCGGCAAGGAAAGAGATGCCGGCAACCTGGATATCATTCCGGTCGCGCGCTCTTGCGCGCGAACCAGAATCCGCAATCCCGACTTCGGAGTATGAATTCGAAGCCTGCCGCCGCGCGGCGCGCCGGAATGACGGGTTCGTCACTGCATCGCCTCCTTCACCAGCTCGTCCGCAGCCTCGGCCAGAAGCGAATCCGAAGCCTCGCCATAAACCGTCTCGCGGCCGATCTCCAGCATGACCGGAACCGCCAGCGGCGAAACATGATCCAGCGCTTTATGGACGATTCGGCCCCTGACACGCGAGAGCATTTCGCCGAGCCGTTTGATGTCGAGCAGGCCGGAAGCCGCATCGGCACGCGCCGCCCGCAACAACAAATGATCCGGCTGGTGCTTGCGCAGCACGTCATAGACGAGGTCAGTTGAAATTGTAAGCTGACGGCGCGATTTCTCTTCGCCAGGGAAGCGCCGTTCGATCAGCCCGGCGATGATCGCGCAAGTCCGGAACGTGCGCTTCATCAACGCCGACTCTGCAAGCCACGCTTCGAGATCGTCGCCAAGCATGTCTTCATCGAACAGCGCCGCAAGCGAAAGTTCGCCGCGCGCGATGCGCAGACCCATGTCACCGAGGCCCCACACGGCCAACGCATATTCGTTGGCGACGAAACCAAGCGGCTTCAGGCGCGTGCGTTCGAGGCGGCGCGTGAGCAACATGCCGAGCGTTTGATGCGCAAGTCTTCCCTCGAATGGATAACAGACCAGATAAAATTTCGCCGCGCGCGGAAACGTCTCAACCAGCAAGTCACCAGCCGGCGGCAACAGCGATCGCCACCGCTGGATTTCGAGCCACTCGCGCACTTGATCGGGCAGCGCCCGCCAAGACTCCGGCTCCGCCAATATCTTCCGAACGCGCGCCGCGAGATAAGTCGAAAGCGGAAATTTTCCGCCTTCATAGGCCGGCACCTTCGGATCGGTGGCCGTCGTTCGCGAGACATAGACTTCATCTTCGACCATAGTCTCGTATTTGAGGATTTCGCCGGCGAAGACGAAAGTGTCGCCGGGCGACAAGGTTTCAATGAAATATTCCTCGACCTGCCCGAGCAGCTTGCCACCGCGCGGGATGAGCGTTTTGCCCCCGCGTGAACGCATCAGGCGCACCTTCAGCATTTCGGCCTCGACAATGGTGCCGACGTTCATGCGGTAGCGTTGCGCGATGCGCGGGTGCGTGATGCGCCAGCGCCCTTCTTTGTCCTGCCTAATTTTCGCGAAGCGCTCATAAGCCTTGAGCGCGTAACCGCCGGTCGCCACGAAATCGATTGCCGCATCGAGGTCGGCGCGCGCGAGGCCCGCATAGGGCGCAGCATGGCGCACTTCCTCGAAAAGCTCGTCCGCCAGAAACGGCGCGCCGCAGGCACGGCCGAGAACGTGCTGTGCCAGTACGTCGAGCGCGCCGGTACGCAGGGGCGGGGTATCCTGCGCGTTGTCCGCGACAGCATCGAGCGCGGCGCGACATTCCAAAACCTCGAAGCGATTGGCAGGTACCAGCACCGCTTCCGATGGTTCATCCAGCCGATGATTGGAACGCCCGATCCGCTGCATCAGACGCGATGACCCTTTCGGCGCGCCGACATTGATGACGAGATCGACATCGCCCCAATCGACGCCGAGGTCGAGCGATGAGGTACACACGATCGCGCGCAATTTTCCGCGCGTCATCGCCTCCTCGACCTTGCGGCGCTGCGCAACGTCGAGCGAGCCGTGATGGAGAGCAATGGCGAGATTGTCGTCATTGATCTGCCAAAGCGACTGGAACAGGAATTCGGCCTGGCTGCGCGTATTCACGAACACGAGCGTTGTCTTGTGACGCTTGATGAGGCCGTAGATTTCGCTGAGCGCGTGGCGCGCCGAATGGCCGGCCCACGGCAGATGCTCGTTCGTGTCGAGCATCGTCACCTGCGGCTGCGCGCCGCCTTGTGCGATCACCAGATCGGCGCGCGCCTCGCCGTTCAACGGCTGTGGTACCAGGTAGCGGCAAAGCTCATCCGGGTCGGCAACGGTCGCAGATAGGCCAATCGTGGTTAGATGGGGCGCAAGGGTGAACAACCGCGCAAGGCCGAGCGACAGCAGATCGCCGCGCTTCGACGTAACCAGCGAATGCAATTCGTCGAGCACGATGCGCTTGAGTGAGCCGAAGAGATAGGGTGCATCGGCGGTGGCGAGCAGCAACGCCAATTGCTCAGGCGTGGTCAACAGAATGTCGGGCGGGTCGCGGCGCTGACGCTGGCGTTTGGATGCGGGCGTGTCTCCGGTGCGCGTTTCGAGACGCACCGGCAGGCCCATCTGCCTGACCGGAATTTCCAGGTTGCGCGCAATGTCGACCGCCAGCGCTTTCAGCGGCGAGATGTAGAGTGTGTGCAAGCCTTGTGAGCGGAGCACTCTTTCTTTGCCTCCCCCCTTGTGGGAGAGGTCGGACCGCGAAGCGGCCTGTGAAGCTGCAGGCCCAGTGCTTCCGTGCCCCCCTCGCCGATCCTCCCCCGCAAGGGGGAAGGGACTAGGTTGTGCCCGCGTTGAGCGCGGAAATTTTCGCGGCCTGCTTTGTTCAAACAGCTCCACCAAAGTCGGCAGAAAACCGGCGAGCGTCTTGCCACCCCCGGTCGGCGCGATGAGCAGCACCGAGCGCCCTGCGGTGGCCTTCGACAGCAATTCCAGCTGATGCGCGCGCGGCTGCCAGCCGCGTTGCGCGAACCAGCGGACAAACGTTTCCGGAAGCAGCGGAATGTCAGAACGAGTCAGCAGCGACAATAGGGCACCTTCGCTGGCCACCGCGTCATGGCGGGGCCCGCCCCCGGCCATCTCGATAGTACCGGCACAACGCCTTACCAAGGGAGACGGTCGGGAGCACGCCGGCGATGACAACCAAAATTAGCGACATATCTGTGAAGCATGCGCCCAGAAGACATTCTGATCCCCACCCGGGCCGGCATCTGCTCCAGGGCGGGCGGCTTCCATATCGACCCTACCCGGTCCGTGGATAAAGCCCTGATTACGCATGGCCATTCCGATCACGCGCGTGCCGGCCACGGAGCGGTGCTGGCAACGCAGGAAACGCTCGACATCATGCGGCTGCGCTACGGCGACAATTTCGCGGGATCGACCCAAGCTGTGCGTTATGGCGAGACAGTCTCGTTCGGTGACATCAAGGTAACATTTCATCCGGCGGGGCACGTGCTCGGCTCCGCGCAAATCTGCGTCGAGCATAACGGCATGCGTATCGTCGCCTCCGGTGACTACAAGAACGTGAGCGATCCGACATGTCATCCGTTCGAGCTGGTGACATGCGACGTGTTCATTACGGAGGCGACATTCGGCCTGCCGGTTTTCCGTCACGGCGATCCGCAACACGAAACAGGCAAGCTCCTCCATTCGATTACGCTATTCCCCGAACGCGCACATCTTGTCGGCGCCTATTCACTCGGCAAGGCGCAGCGCGTGATCGCGCTGTTGCGCGAAGCCGGCTATGACAAGACCATCTACTTGCATGGCGCAATGGAAAAGATCACGCGCTATTATGAAACGCGTGGCATCAAGCTTGGCCCGCTCGGATTCGTGCGCGGCGCGAGCAAGAGCGAACTTGCGGGCACAATCACGATATGCCCGCCGTCAGCAACGCAGGATTTATGGACGCGGCGTTTCCCCGATCCGCTTACCTGCTTCGCGTCCGGATGGATGCGCGTGCGCGCACGGGCGCGCCAGGGCGGCATCGAATTGCCGTTGGTCATTTCCGATCATGCCGATTGGCTGGGCTTGACGGAAACAATCCGTGCGACCGGCGCGTCGGAGGTCTGGGTGACACACGGCCAGGAAGACGCGCTCGTCCACTGGTGCAAGACGCAAGGGCTCAAAGCGCGTCCACTCGACATCGTCGGTTACGGCGATGAGGAAGAAACCGGCGAGGCGACAGACGAATGAATCGTTTCGCCGGATTGCTCGATCGCCTTGCCTACGAGCCTGCGCGCAACAACAAGCTGCGGCTGATTGCCGACTACCTGCGCACGACCCCCGATCCCGAACGCGGCTGGGCGCTGGCGGCGCTGACGGGCACGCTGTCATTTAAGTACGCCAAATCCGGCATGATCCGCGCGTTGATTGCGGAGCGCACAGACGAAACGCTGTTTGCACTCTCGTATGACTACGTCGGCGACCTTTCGGAAACGGTTGCGCTGATGTGGCCGACGCCGTCCAACGGCAGATTAAACCCGTCATTTTTGGGCGCGAGCGGAGCGAGCGAACCGGGAATCCAGAAGCCATCGCAAAACCTCGCCCTGGATTCCGGGTTCGGCCCCTCGAGTCGTCCCGAAATGACCGCTGAAATCAAAGGCGTCCCTTCCCTTTCCGAGGTCGTCGAAAAACTCTCCACGCTTGGCAAGGCGCAACTTCCGGCGCAACTCGCGCGCTGGCTGGATGCGCTTGACGAGACAGGACGCTGGGCGCTGCTCAAGCTGGTGACCGGCGGGTTGCGTGTCGGCGTTTCGGCGCGACTGGCAAAGACGGCGGCCGCTTCGCTCGGCAGCAAAGACCCGAATGAAATAGAAATCCTTTGGCCCGGTCTGACGCCCCCTTACCGCGACCTGTTTGCATGGCTCGAAGGGCGCGCGGAAAGGCCTGCGCCACGCATGGGTGCAATTTTTAGTCCAGCCATGCTTTCGCACGCGCTGGAAGAGACCGACCTTGCTGCGCTCGATCCCAAAGACTTCGCGGCAGAATGGAAATGGGACGGCATCCGCGTGCAGGCAGTGGCCGTCAGGCAAGAAGATGGGCATATCGAGGCGCGCCTCTACTCACGCACCGGCGAAGACATCTCAAAAAGCTTCCCCGATCTCCTCGAAACGCTGCGGCTTCCGGGTACACTCGACGGCGAATTGCTGATCGTGCGCGAGGGGCGCGTGCAAACGTTTAACGTGCTGCAGCAGCGGCTCAATCGCAAAACCGTAAACGGCAAACTGTTGCAGGAATTTCCTGCGCACTTGCGCGCCTACGATCTCCTCACAGAGAGCGGGAATGACTTGCGTGGCCTGCCCTTTGCCGAACGCCGCGTACGACTGGAGGGTTTTGTCCAAAGGCTGAAGACGCCGCGTGTCGATCTTTCGCCGCTGGTACCCTTCGATACATGGCCGCAGTTGGTTGCGGCGCGTGCCGATCCGGCACGTGCCGGAGCCGGCCACGATGCCGCGGCGGTGGAAGGCATCATGCTCAAGCGGCGCGACGCGGCTTACGTGCCGGGCCGGCCGAAGGGCTTATGGTGGAAATGGAAACGCGATCCGATGGTGATCGATGCGGTGCTGATGTACGCCCAACGCGGGCACGGCAAGCGTTCGTCGTATTATTCCGACTACACTTTCGGCGTCTGGACACAAGGCGAAAACGGCGACGTGCTGGTGCCGGTAGGGAAAGCCTATTTTGGCTTCACGGACGAGGAATTACTCCAGCTCGATCGCTTCGTGCGCCGCAACACCATCGAGCGTTTCGGCCCGGTGCGCGAGGTTGCGCATACCGGCGACCGCGGCCTTGTGCTTGAGGTCGCGTTCGAAGGACTGCAGCGCTCGACGCGGCACAAGTCCGGCATTGCGATGCGCTTTCCGCGCATCAGCCGCTTGCGCTGGGACAAGCCGCCACGCGAGGCCGATCGTCTGGACGCGCTGGAAAAAATGTTGGCAATGAGCGAGCACGGCCGGGCACCGGCGCCGCTTGAGCCGTGCTAATGTTGAGCGAGGAGACGAAGAGTATGGCTGGGAATCAACGGATTTCGCAGTGGATGGGCGGGTCGCCGCTTGCGGTTCTTGCGCGCCTGATCCTCATATCGATTCTGGTCGGCGTGATCCTGTCGGCGCTGGGCCTTGATCCCTGGCACATCGTCCAAAGCGTCGAGCGGCTTATCCACAATATCTGGAACATGGGCTTCGACGCCGTGCGCTGGGCGTGGCGCTATTTTCTGCTCGGCGCTGTGATCGTGATCCCGATCTGGATCATCATGCGCTTGGTCGACGGCTCGCGCGGACGCTAGGTTGGCCAGCTCTCGGCCGTGATGTTGGCGGCATCGGAACCGACCATCGACGCCAGCGAATCACGATGGCCTCGGCGCAACGCTGCAAGCAAGTCACTCTTGATCTCGGCGACGAGCCCGACGCCTTTGAACACCAGTCCGCTGTAGAGCTGTACCAGTGTCGCGCCGGCCTTCATTTTCGCGATCGCCGTTGCTCCAGAATCGACGCCGCCAGCCCCAATGAGCGGGAACGCACCTTCGGCGCGCACGAAGGTCTCGGCCAGCATGCGCGTTGCAAGCTTGAATAGCGGGCGCCCCGACAGACCGCCTGCTTCGTTCGCCTTCTCGCGTTCGCGCAAAGCGCTTGGCCTGCTGATCGTGGTGTTGCTGACAATCATGCCGTCGATGCGACGTTTGCGGGCAATGCCGACGATGTCGTCGAGCTCCGACAACGTGAGGTCGGGCGCAATTTTGAGCAACACCGGCGTATGACCGGCGCGCACGCTCGCACGCTCCCGCGCCTCGAGCGCGCGGGCGAGGAGGTCGTCGAGCACCTGCACTCGTTGCAGATCCCGCAGACCCGGCGTATTCGGCGAAGAGACGTTGATCGTGAAATAGCTCGCCACCGGCGCAAACATCTCGATCAGGCGGACATAGTCTCCCACGCGATCGGCGGCATCGCGGTTGGGACCGACGTTGACCCCGACAATACCCCCGCCGCCTGCGCGCGCCCGGGCGGCAAGCCGCGCCAGCACGGCCTGGGAGCCCTCACTGTTGAAGCCGAGACGGTTGATGACCCCGCCGTCGGCATCCAGACGGAACATCCGCGGGCGCCGGTTTCCGGCCTGCGGCCGCGGCGTGACGGTTCCCACTTCGACAAAGCCGAACCCCAGCCGCAGCAAGGGCTCGATCACGCGCGCGTTCTTGTCGAAGCCGGCCGCCATGCCGATCGGATTCGGAAAATTGAGCCCGAACGCCCGCACCGCCAACTGGGGATCGTCCGGCAGCGCACGCGGCAAGGGCACGTAGCGCAGCGCATGAACAGCCAAGCTGTGCGCATCCTCCGGGTCGAGCGTTCGCAGCAGCGGCAAGGAAAGGCGGTCAAACAGACCGATCACCGGCAGGGCTCCAAGGCTGGAAGGGCGCACAAGTTACCGGGCGACCTGTGGTTGTCCAAGGCTGATCGCGAAAGAAAGTGTTGCTGGACGCGGGCTGCTCAAGGCTATAATTCCTATCTTCTGGACAAAAGTCATATGCCGGTCGTCTATCGCCAAGCCCACCCGCTCGGGGGTTTTCGCCATGCTGACTCATAACCAAATCTGGACCGCGATCGACCGGCTTGCCGCGCGCGCCGGACTGTCGCCCTCAGGCCTTGCCAAAAAGGCCGGACTCGATCCGACGACCTTCAATAAGTCGAAGCGTATCACGCCGGACGGGCGCGCCCGCTGGCCCTCCACCGAGTCGATCGCCAAGTCGCTCGCGGCGACTGGTGTCAGTGTCGATACGTTCGTCCGCCTGATCGCCAACAACAAGCACGCAGTTCAGAACGTTCCGCTGATCGGCTTTGCCGAGGCCGGCGCGGGAGGTTATTTCGATGACGGCGGATTTCCCGTCGGGAAAGGCTGGGAAGAAATCGCCTTCCCGTCCGTGAACGACGAGCATGCCTACGCGCTCGAAATCTCCGGCGACTCGATGAAGCCGGCCTATCGCGACGGCGATGTCATTGTGGTCTCTCCAGCCGCGCCGATCCGCCGCGGTGATCGCGTCGTCGTGAAGACGAAGGACGGCGAGGTAATGGTGAAGGAATTGCGCCGCAAGACATCGAAAAGCGTGGAGCTCAAGTCGCTTAATTCCGAGCATCGCGATCGCACGCTGCCGATGTCTGACGTGCTGTGGATCGCACGCATCGTCTGGGCGAGCCAATAGGTCTACCGCGTTGCGTCGGCGAAGCGCCGCCGCTATTGGCCGATCGGGCGCAGGTTGTCTGTTCTCAGCATTTGATCGACGAGATTTTGTTGCGTGCGAGTCTCCCGCGCGCGCTGGTTTGCGTATCTCCGGCGACAATCGTCATACTCAGGAGTGTGCGGCTGCGCGCCGGAAGATCGGCAGCTTGCGTCATCGGATGCAACTCGGGCTCGCTCCGCTGCAGCCAAATTTGCTTGCCGCTGGGCATCGTATTGTGCGCAGCTCGCAAGCAACCCCAAGGCTAAAAACATTGCCGCGAAACGCACAGTACCCCCGACGTTCAACACCAGACTTCGACCCTAGGACTATTTCGGTCGCCTAACAATCTGGAACCTTGAGCACCTGATTCCAGGAATCAGGCGCTGCGCGCCAGCGCTCCGTCGATCATGTCGATCGTGTTCTGCAGGCCATAAACGGCCACAAACGAGCCGAAGCGCGGGCCTTTCTCTTGCCCGAGCAACACTTGATAAAGCATGTTGAACCAATCGAGCGAAACGCCGGGCTTTCCGTCTTTCGCCTTTTTCTTGTGATCAAGGAACGGCTCGCGGCGGCCGACTTCGTAAACGACGTTCTGAATTTCCTCGGCGCTTGCATCGGGCTTCAGCTGCGCGAGCGCGTCGCGCAGATCGATCAAAGCCGCCCGTTCCGTTTCGGTCGGATCGCGGAATTTCTTGGTCGGTAAAACGAAATCGCGGAAGTAATGAATGGCGTATTCGACCTGCGCATTCAGCTTCGGATGCGTTTGCGGCGTAACACCGGGCCGGTAACGGCCAATGAAGCCCCAGAGGGTTTCGGCGTTTTCCGCGTTCGACGACGACACCAGCGTGAGCAGCATCGAGAACGAGATCGGCATTTCCACCTTCGGCGGATTACCTGAATGGATGTGCCAGACCGGATTCGACAATCGCTGCTTCAGATCCTGCCGTTCGTAAGCGTCCAGAAATTGCTGATACTCATCCACATTGCGCGGGATCACGTCAAAATAGAGCCGCTTTGCGGCTTTCGGCTCGCGGTACATGAATAGTGAAAGACTTTCCGGGCTCGCGTAGCGCAACCATTCCTCGATGGTAAGGCCGTTGCCCTTCGACTTGGAAATCTTCTGACCCTTCTCGTCGAGAAAGAGTTCGTAATTGAAACCCTCGGGCGGCTGGCCGCCGAGCGCACGGCAGATCTCGCCGGAGAGCTTGACCGAATCGATCAGGTCCTTCCCGGCCATTTCGTAATCGACGCCGAGCGCGACCCAGCGCATTGCCCAGTCCGGCTTCCATTGCAGCTTGCAGCGGCCGCCGGTGACGGGCGTGGTGACCGGCTCCTTCGTGTCAGGATGCTCATAGGTAATCGTGCCGGCTTTCGCATCGTGCGCAATCACCGGGACCTGCAACACAACATCAGTTTTTGGATCGATCGGCAGAAACGGCGAGTAGGTCTGCGCGCGCTCTTCGCGCAGCGACGGCAGCATGATCGCCATGACCTTGTCGAAATTCGCCAGAACGTTCAGCAGCGCCTCGTCGAACCGGCCCGACATGTAGCACTGCGTCGACGACATGAATTCGTACTCGAACCCGAAATGATCGAGGAAGGCACGCAGCCGCGCGTTGTTGTGCTCGCCGAACGATGGATGCGTGCCGAACGGATCCGGCACTTTCGTCAGCCGCTGGCCGAGATGCTTCGTCATCAGTTCCTTGTTCGGCACGTTATCCGGCACCTTGCGGAGGCCGTCCATGTCATCCGAGAACGCGATGAGGCGCGTTTTGACCTTGTCGTCCGTCAGCACGCGGAAAGCGTGGCGTACCATCGTCGTGCGCGCGACCTCACCGAAGGTACCGATGTGGGGCAGCCCGGACGGACCGTATCCGGTCTCGAAAACGACTTCGTCCTTAGGATGCTTCTTCAGCCGCGCGACGATCTTGCGCGCTTCCTCGAATGGCCAGGCGTTCGATTGTTCGGCGATTTCGCGCAAGTTCGCGGCAGCCGGTTCGGTAATTGACATTCTTCAAGTTCTCCGCGCAGCGGAAAATAGAGTGTAATCGGATTAGATCAATCAGAATCCGCTCAACCGGCCGCGTGACCCGCGTTTCGATCAATAAACCTGTCAGAACGGACTGATCGGGAAGTAGCGCAGCCAAAGATCGGTAAAGCGCCCCTTTTCCCAGAGCTGAAACAAGGCCCAGTTCAGCGCCTGGCGCAGCGTATTATTGCCGTGCCGCACCGCGATCCCGATGCCTTCGCCGAAATAACGGCTCTCGAGAAACGGACCGCCGCGAAACACGCAGCAACCGCCGGAACTCGTCCCGTTGAGCCAAAATGCCAGCGCGATTCCGTCCCCGAACAGCAGATCGACTTCGCCGCGCTGCAGGGCCGCGCGCGCTGCATCCGCGTTCGCGTAAGGATGCACCTCGGCTTCGGTGAACAACGTCTTGAGGTAGGCTTCATGCGCGGTGCCGGCGATGACAGCGATTTTTTTGCCCTCGAGCGCCTGCGGTCGCACGTCGTTGATCTGGACGTCTCGACGGGAAACGAAACGTGCCGGCGTCCGATAGTACGGATCGGTGAAATCGATGCTCCCGCGCAACTCGGGCGTCGGAGCAATCGAGGCGATGACGGCATCGCCGCTGTTGTTTTCAAGCGATGGAATCAGAGTGTCGAACCGTCGCATCTGAACGGTGCAGGACGTCTTGATCTCCTCGCAGATCAGCCGCGCCAGATCGACGTTGAAGCCGGCCGGATTGCCGTCCGGTCCGGCGTAGTCGAACGGTGGATAATCGGTCTCGGTCAGAAAACGGATGATGGTAATGCGCGAAAGATCCGGGCGCTCAGGCCGCCGCCGCGGATCCCAAAATCCGGGCACGACAAGCGGATCGTTTGCCGGAAGACCGGCGGCAGGGCCCTCGCGCGGCATCGGCAGCGGCTTGAAAGTCGATACCGAAGGCTGTTGCGCGGCAGCACCGGTGATCGCAATCACGCCGGCCGCCAGCAGTGCAAAACAGCCGCGACCCAGAACGGGACCTTTCTTCCAGAACATCTGCCGCATCGATTTTCTCGCGCCCGGCTCTTTGGCGAAAAACGCGCTCCGGTCAAGCGCCCCGGACAGAATTCCGATTCGAGCGCGGAATGGACGGACCATAGCATCGCATCTGCAGCAAACCAGCTTTACTTCCTTTTCTTGCGCAGGCCGAGTCCGCACAAATTAGGCCGCAAGATGCTTTTCGAATCCTCCCGGCAGTTTCACGCAGTCCTTGTCGATTTCGGCGCGGATCGCCGCGCGCGAGCCCCGGGAGCAGCCTGCTCCGAATGACCGATCGATCCGGTCCCAAGGATGCGGAAGGGGAGCGTTCGGAAAAGGCGCCAATGGCGGATTTAGTTGCTGCCGTCGAGCAGCCGCCGCGCGATAACCTGCGCCTGAATTTCCGCAGCGCCTTCAAAGATGTTGAGAATGCGGGCGTCGCACAAAAGCCGCGAAACCGGAAATTCAAGCGCGAAGCCGTTGCCGCCGTGAATTTGAACCGCATTGTCGGCTGCGGCCCAAGCCACCCGCGCCGCCAACAGCTTGGCCATGCCCGCTTCGAGATCGCAGCGCCGGCCGGAATCCTTTTCCCGCGCGGCGTAGTAGGTCAATTGCCGCGCAATCATAATCTCCGCGGCCATCATCGCAATCTTGTCGGCGACGCGCGGGAAAGCGACGATCGGCTCGCCAAACTGCACGCGGCTTTGCGCGTACGCCATTGCCTGCTCCATCGCCGCCTGTGCAACCCCGATGGCACGAGCCGCCGTCTGAATGCGCGCCGATTCGAACGTCTGCATGAGTTGTCTGAAGCCTGCGCCCTCGACTCCGCCCAGCAGGTTTTCCGCCTTGACCTCAAACCCGTCGAAGGCGATCTCGTATTCCTTCATCCCCCGATAGCCGAGCACCTCGATTTCAGTGCCGGTCATGCCGGCCGCAGGAAACGGATTGTTATCGTCGCCGCGCGGCTTTTCCGCGAGCAGCATCGAAAGCCCACGATGCCCTTGCTCATTTGGATCGGTGCGCACCAACAGGGTCATCAAATCGGCACGAACGGGATGCGTGATCCAGGTCTTGTTGCCATAGACCTTGTAGACATCGCCTTCGCGAACAGCCCGCGTCTTGATTGAAGCGAGATCCGACCCGACGTTTGGTTCGGTGAAGACGGCGGTCGGAATAATCTTGCCGCACGCGATTCCCGGCAGCCATTTTTCTTTTTGCATGTCGGTGCCATTCGCCAGGATCAGCTCGGCAGCGATCTCGGAACGCGTTCCCAGCGAGCCGACACCGATATAGCCGCGCGACAACTCTTCCGAGACGACGCACATTGACTCTTTGCCTAATCCCATGCCGCCGAAAGTTTCGGGGATCGTCAGGCCGAAAACACCAAGCTGCGACATCTGCTCAATGACCGAAAGCGGAATGTAGCTGTTGGTCAGGTGCCACTTCTGTGCGTGCTCGATGACCTCACTGTCGGCAAACTTCCGCATCTCGGCGCGGATGGATTCGAGCGTGTCGTCCAGCCCGGATGCTCCAAGGGTTGCGCGATGATTGTCACGCAACAGCAGAACCAGCCGCTCGCGACGATCCGCGGTGTTGCCATGCGCGATGAGATCGTCAACGTCCGGGCCGAGCCTTGCTGCGACTTCGCCCGAAGTAAGCCCCACATCCACAGGACGCACGATCTCGCCCTGGCTCATTGGGATGCCGCCAACGATCTGGGCAAGGTATTCGCCAAGCCCGATGCAAATCAGGTGTCGCTCGATTTCGTTAAAGTAGCCGTCGCGGCTGGCGCGTTCGGCGTAGGCCGTCAATTGGCGGACTGCCTCGACGTAGGTGGCAAGCCACGCAAGCCCGTGAGATGCCCTCTGCTCGCGATCCGGCAGCCGTGACGCGCTTGACCCTCCGCTTAAGCGATCGCGCAGCTTGCGCGTTGCATCGGCGAGGAGGGCATCGAGGCCGGATACGGCCGCGCGTGCGCGATCGAGCAAGTGCTCGTCAGGCCTATCGAAGGGGGATGTTGAACCGGCCATTATTCAAATTCCGCGAGAACGACGCCTTGGCGGCACACTACTGGCTGCACACTAAGTGTGCGCTGCACAAACGCAAGCTGCTGCTCTTCCGGGGGAAGGCCAAGGGCCGGGTACATCGCAGGTTGTTGGGACAATTTGCAACAATCTTAACTATTTCACTGTTCCATACAGTACCCCGTATTTGCACGCCGCCGGGTACAGGCCGATCCATGCGCCTCGGTAATCTTTTTATTTTGCCCGCCCGTCTCGTGTCGTCGCTGTCGGTTCGCGGCCGCATTGTCGCGCTCGCATTGATCCCGGTGGTCGGATTTATCGCCAACGCCCTCACATACGTGTCGAGCGAAGGCGACGTCGGCCGCGCTTTCCAGACCGTCAATCGCTCGGCCGCGCTCGGTGCCGCCAGCCGTGACTTCAAAAGCGCGGTTGCGACCATGCGCATCATCGTCAAGGATTTCGCGGTCCACCCCAGCGACAAGCTTGTCGCTGCTTTCGGCAGGGTGGACGACACTGCACTCCGTAGCCTCGATACGATTTCCGCCGGCATCGACCAAAAGCACCGGGATGCGATCGGTTCGTTGCGGAAGGAAGTGACCGACCTCAAGCAAAATTTTGACGATCTGGTCAAAGCCCAGAGGGTCCTCGGTTTCGGAGAAAACGACGGCCTCAATCGCGACCTGCGCGACAGCGGCAACGCGGTGGAGCGCATTATCAATGCCACGATATCGTGGCTGGGCGAGTCGGATTACAACAAGCTGATGCGGACTCTTTTGTCGATGCGCCACGAAGAGGCCGAGTACCGCTTGCATCCTGCGGATCTGACCCAGCAGCAGTTCAAGGACGCCTACAGCAAGTTCGTCGACACGTTTCAGAAAATCGACGGCACCCCGGAAATGAAGGGCAACCTCCAGCGCGAGGTCAAAGTGTACGCCGACACTTTCGAACGCTGGATCGAAGCGAACGATCGCGTGCATCCGTTGCGCATAATTATCGACACCGACAGCCAGCAAATGATGCCGCAGGCGAACAAAATCATCGAGTCGACGCGTCGCCAGGCGGAAACCGCATCCGCAGCTCTCAGCGTATCGCAGCGCCGGACGCGTACCAGCATCATCGGCGTCGGTATTGCCATGGTTGCGCTCGGGCTCGGATTCAGCTGGCTGATCGGGCGCAGCATCACGCGGCCGCTCCATCAGCTCGCCGATGTAATGAATCGTCTGGCCGGCGGCGACACCTCGGCTCACATTCCGGAGACACGGGCGCGCGACGAGATCGGCGCCATGGCGCGCACGGTGATTGTATTCCGCGACAACATGATCGAACGGGAAAAGCTTGCCGGTATTCAAGCCGACGCAACCCGGGTGCAGGAACGGCGAACGAATGCGATCGCCTCGACCATCGTGCAATTCAAGCAGTCGGTCGAGAGTGCGCTGGACCGATTGCGAAACGCCTCGCTCAGGCTGGAGGCAAGCTCCGGTAATCTCAACGCTGCCGCCGATACCGTTTCGGCCGAATCGCACACCGCCGAGCAGCGTGCGAATGCCGCGGCCGAGAACGTCACCACGGCTGCAGGTTCGGTCGAAGAGTTGGCGGCTTCGATTAGCGAAATTGCGGCACAAGCCGCCAAATCGACGGAGGTCGCGCGCCGCGCCGTCTCGGAAGCGCAACGCACGGTCGGCACCATGTCCGAACTTGGCACCGCCGCGACGCGGATCGGCGAAGTGGTGGGCCTCATTCAGGCCATCGCGGGGCAAACCAATCTGCTCGCCCTCAACGCGACCATAGAAGCCGCCCGCGCGGGCGAGGCCGGGCGGGGCTTTGCGGTGGTGGCGGCGGAAGTAAAATCGCTCGCCAGCCAAACCGCCAAAGCGACCGAAGAGATCGCCGAGCAGATCGGTTCGATTCAGTCGGCTGCGGCCGACTCCGCGCAGGCTATCGAGCAAGTCAACACGATCATCCAGGACATGTCGACGATCGCAACAGCCGTCGCAGTTACCGTCGGCCAACAAAGTGCCGCCGTCTCGTCGATCGCCGAAGGCGTCAATCGCGCATCAGGCGAAGCGCGCGTCGGGGCGGAGGCCATGAGCCGCGTCGCCAATGTCACAGCGGACGCCCGCTCGACATCGGCAGACGTGAAGGAATTGGCCGATGCGGTCGCCGTCGAGGCCGAAAACCTCGATGCGGAAGTGCGGCGGTTCCTTAACGACGTGCAGGTGGCTTGAAGCGGCTGCCGGAGCTTGCATTGCGCCGTGCAAGTGCCAATCTGAAACCGTGGGCTGATCCGCCGGGGCGCGACCTTGCACCTTCTACGCCTGTGTTTCCGCATCGCGCTCGACGCATTCGACGCCTTCGTGGCCGATGATGGATGGGCTATCGCCAGTCACATTGCGCTGTCATCCTTGATGGCGCTGTTTCCGTTCCTGATCGTCGTCACCTCACTTGCCGGCTTTTTCTTCGGCTCGAAGGAACTGGGCGACGAGGCCGCGCGGATTCTGCTCGAGACCTGGCCCGCGCAAGTAGCCGAGCCGCTGGCGCAAGATATCAACGGTGTGCTCACGAGCCTGCAGGGCGGCGCACTTACCTTCGGCGCAATCTTCGCGGTCTATTTCGCTTCCAGCGGCGTCGAAAGCCTGCGCATCGGGCTAAACCGCGCCTACAACATGACCGAGGCGCGGCCATGGTGGATGCTGCGTATTGAGTCGGTGGCGTATGTCCTGGTGGGCGCCGTCGCCATTCTGGCCTTTGCATTTTTCGTCGTTCTCGCGCCGCTGATTTCGGCGGCCGTGACCAAGCTGAGCCCCGCTTTAGAGCCGTTCAGCAACCTGACGACTTTCGCGCGTTATGCGGCCGCCGCCGTCGTGCTGGTTATTGCACTTTTCATCATCCACCAGTGGCTGCCGAGCGGACGGCGCCGGCTGTTCGAGATTGCGCCCGGCATCGCGATCACACTCGCCCTTTGGCTCATCAGCGGCGCGGTCTTCGGTCGATATCTGGCCGAGTTTGCCTACGGCTACGTCACGATGTACGCCGGTCTCGCCTCTGCGATGATCGCGCTGGTGTTTCTCTATATCTGCGCTTCGATCTTCATCTATGGCGGTGAGTTGAATTCAACGATCATGAAATACCGCATCGGGGCTTAAGCACCGGCCGCTTCCACAGCGTCGTCGTATGTTTTCAGTCCCCTCGCCGGCACATTCACCAGCACGGCCATGTTGCCGGGCGGATGCTGATTCTTCCACATTCTCGTGTGCGCCAGCGGAATCTGGCCCCACGGGAATACCTCGCTCATGCAAGGATCGATGCGCTGTTCGAGCACGAAACGGTTTGCCGCGCTTGCCTGTTTCAAGTGTGCGAAGTGCGAACCCTGGATGCGCTTTTGCCGCATCCATACGTAGCGCGCATCGAAGGTCAAATTATAGCCGGTCGTGCCGGCACAAAAGACGACCATGCCGCCGCGTTTCACGACAAGACACGACACAGGGAAGGTTTGCTCGCCCGGATGCTCGAAGACGATATCGACATCGCGCTTTCCGGTTATTTCCCAAATCGCCTTGCCGAACCGGCGCGCTTCCTTCGTCCAAACGTTGAACTCCGTCGAATTCACCGCCGGCATCTGACCCCAACAGTTGAAGTCTTTCCGGTTGATGACGCCTTTGGCGCCGAGATTGAGCACGTAGTCAGCTTTGGCATCATCGGAAACGACACCGATGGCGTTCGCTCCGGATGCGGCGACCAATTGCACGCCGAAAACGCCCAAGCCACCCGATGCGCCCCACACCAGCACGTTATCGCCAGGCTTGAGCGTGTGCGGCGGATGCCCAAACAGCATGCGATAGGCAGTCGCGAGCGTGAGCGTGTAACACGCGGCCTCTTCCCATGAGAGGTGCTTCGGCTTCGCCATCAATTGCCGCGACTGCACGCGGCAAAATTGCGCAAACGATCCGTCCGGCGTCTCGTAGCCCCAAATGCGTTGCGATGGAGAGAGTAGCGGATCGCCTCCGTTGCAATCTTCGTCGTCGCCGTCGTCCTGATTGCAATGCACGATGACTTCGTCGCCGATCTTCCAACGTCGTACCTTGCTGCCAATGGCCCAAACCACGCCCGATGCATCGGAGCCGGCGATGTGAAATGGATGCTTGTGACCGTCGAGCGGCGAGATTGGAACGCCAAGCCCGGCCCAGATGCCGTTGTAGTTCACGCCACCTGCCATGACCATGACAAGCACCTCGTCATCGGCAATGGGCCAGGTTGGCACCACTTCAAGCTGAAATGCTGTTTCCGGCGGCCCGTGGCGTTCCTTGCGGATCACCCAAGCATGCATTTTGGGCGGGACATATCCGAGAGGCGGAAATTCGCCGATCGCATAGAGGTCCTTCACCTCGGCCGTAGCTTTGGCAATCGCGGCGCTTGGCATTTGCACCTCCACTGCGAGGGCGGGCTATCTTTCAGAGCCTGTCGCAATTTATGGTGCAATGCAATAAAATCCTTTTGGAGCTCATCGATATTAAAGTTGAGGCGGCGGGTAAAAATGAACTTTTCTTGCTTTAGCAGCTTAAACCGGGCCCTCCACCGCCCTCGCCGCGACCTTGGCGTCGCAGTCTATCTTATTGCAATGCAATAAAATAAGCGCCACGCTGCCGGTCAGAAGGCCGAATATGACAAGCGAGAAAAACACGCGCGACAAGCCATGGATTTTCCGCACCTACGCGGGGCACTCTACGGCCGCTGATTCCAACGCGCTCTACCGCAAGAACCTCGCCAAGGGGCAGACCGGCCTTTCAGTCGCTTTCGATCTGCCGACACAGACCGGCTACGACAGCGACCATCTCCTGGCCAAAGGTGAAGTCGGCAGAGTCGGCGTTCCCATTTGCCACCTCGGCGACATGCGCATGCTGTTCGACAGCATTCCGCTTGTGTCGATGAATACATCGATGACCATAAACGCTACCGCGGCGTGGCTAATGGCGCTCTACATCGCCGTTGCCGACGAGCAGGGCGCGCCGCGCGCGAAGCTGCAAGGCACACTGCAGAACGACATCATCAAGGAATATCTTTCGCGCGGCACGTATGTTTTCCCGCCAGCGCCTTCGATGCGGCTGACCAAGGACGTGATCCTGTTCACAGCGAAAGAAATTCCAAAATGGAATCCGATCAACGTCTGCTCCTATCACTTGCAGGAAGCAGGCGCGACCCCGGTGCAGGAGCTTGCCTTCGCGCTCGCGATCGCAATTGCTGTGCTCGATACTGTTAAAGCTTCCGGTGAGGTGCCGGCTGAGAAATTCAGCGAAGTCGTCGGGCGCATCTCATTCTTCGTCAATGCCGGGCTGCGTTTCGTCACCGAGCTTTGCAAGATGCGCGCCTTTACCGAACTGTGGGATGAAATCACGCGCGAACGCTACGGCGTCACCGATCCCAAGCAGCGGCTGTTTCGCTATGGCGTGCAGGTGAATTCTCTCGGCCTTACCGAGCAGCAACCCGAGAACAACGTCACGCGCATCCTCATCGAGATGCTGGCAGTGACGCTGTCGAAAAGTGCGCGCGCCCGTGCGGTGCAGCTGCCAGCATGGAACGAGGCTCTCGGTCTGCCGCGCCCGTGGGATCAGCAGTGGTCGTTGCGCATGCAGCAGATACTCGCCTACGAGACCGATCTGCTCGAGTATGGCGACATCTTTGACGGCGCAAGCGAGATCGCGCGCAAGGTGGATGAACTCAAGCAGGCGGCGCGCGAAGAACTGAAACGCATCGAAGACATGGGCGGCGCCGTTGCGGCCGTGGACACTGGCTATCTGAAACAGCAACTGGTCGAATCGAACACCGCGCGCCTCGAGACGATCGAGCGCGGCGAGCGGGTCGTTGTCGGCGTCAACAAATATATCGAAAGCGAGCCGTCGCCTTTGGCGGCAGCCGCCGATTCGATCCTCACCGTTGCCGAGGACGCAGAGCGAAGTCAGATCGAGCGGCTGAGAGCCTGGCGTGCGGAACGCGATAGCAATGCGGTGCGCGAGGCGCTGCACGTGTTGAAGCGTTCGGCGGCCGAAGGAACAAACATCATGCCGGCGTCGATCCAATGCGCCAAGGTCGGGGTAACAACCGGCGAATGGGGCTGGGCGCTCCGTGAAGTTTTCGGCGAATACCGCGCGCCGACCGGCGTCGGGCAGGCGATGCGCAACGACGTCGTCGGCCTCGATGACATACGCGCCGATGTCGATCGCGTCTCGCGCAAGCTCGGGCGGCGTCTCACGTTCTTGATCGGCAAACCAGGCCTCGATGGCCACTCCAACGGCGCCGAGCAAATCGCGGTGCGCGCACGCGATGCCGGCATGCAGGTCGTATACGACGGCATCCGCTTCACGCCGGAGGAAATCGTCGATGCGGCGCGGGAGCGGAAGGCGCACGTCGTCGGACTGTCGGTTCTCTCAGGCAGCCACCTGCCGCTGGTGGCCGACGTGGTCGGCCGCATGAAAGACGCCGGATTGGACGTGCCGGTCGTCGTCGGCGGCATCATTCCGCCGGAAGATGCGGAAGCGCTGGAAAAAGCCGGTGTCGCGGCGGTGTATACGCCGAAGGATTTCGAGCTGAACCGGATCATGTCCGACGTCGTGCGCATTGTGGAGCGGGCAAACCGCAGCAGCAATGTATAGGAGCTAGCGCACCACGGTGTTGAGGACGCGCTCACGGTGACCGCAATGGTGTGCTTACGATTGTTTGTAGCGATTCGGGCTGGCTGAACACTTCGCGCCAGGCGGCGATCGTTCCACCTTCGGCGGGCGCTCCGTTAGACCTGCAGCAACGGTGCGTTTGCCGCCTTTTTGATTATCCGCGCCCAATGGTCGGCGCCTTTCGGCGTGCTTTCCAGATCGGCAACACGTTGAGGAAAGCAAGCGAGTTCGTCTCAGGCCAAACGAGCGGTCGTCCCTGTCCAAGTCTTGCGGATCTGTAACGGTTACAGCTGTGACAGGAATGATGCCTGCTTCGCAGCAGGTTTTTCGGGGCCTTTGATGACTAAAATTCGCTTACTCGCCCTTGCAGCCGTTGTGGCCGGCACCGCCAATCTTCCAGTATTCGGATATGCGGAGGATATATCAGGAAGAGCATTGGCTTCCGCAACGCCGAATTGGACCGGATTGTACATTGGCGCAGCCTTTGGCGGCCGGCGGACGGACAGCGATATATCGCTGATCGCAATCGACGAGGTCTCTTTAGGCGGCGTGCAACACGATCTACCGATCTGCACAACGAATATACCTCCGTGTGGCACCCAGGCCTCATTTGATAAGACCGCATTCAGGTCTGCTGTTTATGGTGGCTACAATTGGCAGTTTGCCGAGCGATGGCTCGGCGGAATTGAGGGCGATTGGGGATGGGCGAACAACAGTTCAACCGAAGACGGATTTAAATACTTTCAAGCCAATCCCGGCGTTTTGCCGGATAGCTCCTATACCATCAGGTCGAATTGGGATGCGAGCGCGCGCGCCCGTATCGGATTTCTGGCGACGCCGAGCGTGCTGGTCTTCGTGACCGGTGGCGTAAGCTGGCTGCACACCGAAATCACGTCTGACTGCGGGCCCATTAGCTGCTTTACGGACACGTATAAGCCAACCGAACTCACCCGATCCACGACCTGGAGCGGCTGGACTGTTGGAGGTGGAATAGAGGCAATGCTTACTGCAAACTGGATCGTGCGCGCCGAGTATCGGTATGCCGATTACGGCAGCAAGAGCTTCCTGGACTCGCGCGCCTGCTCACCAACGCCATCACCCTCGTGTGGCAACCAGACTTCGCTCGATATCGCCTACAATCTATCGATGAAAACGCATACGGCGACCATCGGATTGGCATATAGGTTTGGACCATCCAGGTGAGCTCCGCTTGTAGCGCGATTGCGCCCGGTCACCTGAGCACACCAATATTTTAAAACGGTTGCGGACGGGATTACCGGCTAAACGGCGAGCGTTCGCGAAGAATTCCGGCGGCTACTGCCTGGAGCGCGCTTGTCGCCGCACGTCAGAAGGCGTCATCCCATAGCGGCGGCGAAAGGCGCGATTGAAATAAGACAGATCGCCGAAACCAGCCTCGAACGCGATGGTGCTGACGCTTCGGTTCGCATAGCAGGGGTCGCAAAGAAACCGGTGGGCGTGCGCCAGCCTCTGTTCGAGAACGAATTCCGTATAGGAGTGGCCGTCGTTCTCGAACAGCCGCTGAATGTACCTCGGCGTGACACTGTGGCGGGAAGCCAGTGCATTAATTGTCAGTTCGCGGTTGCCGAGATGCTTGAGGATATCGGCCTTGATCGCGCGCAGCCGCGCGGCGCGCACGCCGCCCCGATCCGCAACCGTCGGATTATCCATTGTGTCACCGCGGAGCAGCAGCGCGACCAATTCGTAGACGTGATCCGACGCTAGACGTCCGAGCTCATACGTCGCGTTCCCGTCCGCGAGCAGCACTGCCACGTAACCCTTCAGTAATTCCAGAACCGGGTTCGCGCGGACGATCGGCATGCCGATGCGATCTTCAGCATGCGGCGCCAGCGCGAGCAGCGCGGTACGCGGTATTCGCACTCCGAGATAGCGGCACGGCAGAGCCCGGATGACGGTGGCGCTGTCGCCGCATGAAAGTATGACGGCTTCGCCCTCACCGAGCTTTGTCTCGCGGCCTCGCTGCGAGACGATGTTGCAGCCACCCCAGTGAACGGCCAGGCCAAGGTCATCGATGCCGTCACTCAAGAGTGCGGTTGTTCGCCGGTCGCGGGCGCCGGAGATCGAGCCCGACACCAGTGCGAGGCCGGGTAGTGCACGCAAGTGCACATCAGCTTCGAATGGACGTTCGGATAGCGGCTCGACATCGAGCCGCAAAATCATTTGGCCGTACACTTCGCGCCAGATGCCGATCCTGTCGGCTTCTGGAACGTGACTGGTTGAAAAATGCAACAGCGGCGCATTTGCCGTCGTTGAGATCATCTGCCCCCGCAATGATCTTTGGATTTTTCCCGCTTGCTTCACCTTGGCAACACGCTTGGGGAAAGGCAAGCGAGTTCGCGTTAGACCAAATCAACGGTCGCTCCCGTCCAAGTCTTTCGCGTTTTCGACGTGTAAAGCGGTTCACGGAAACCAGCCCGCGTGGGCAGCTTCTGAAGGGAGCGCTTATGACTCGTATTTTCTCATTTACCGCGGCCGTGGCGGCCGGCCTGGTCTGTCTGACGGCTTCTGCGTTCGCGACTGAGCCGCCGGTTAAAGCGGCTGCCTATATAGACTTTGCTTCCGTCACCCCGCGTTGGACAGGTTTCTACGTCGGCCTCAATGCCGGCTATGGCTGGAGCTCCGCATCGACGTACTTCGCCGCGCGGGATCCGCTTTTTGGCTTGGCTCAAGCTGATGGGTCGCTTCCCAACTTCCTCGAGCCGCGCATGCGGGGCTTCGTCGGTGGCGGACAGATTGGCTACAGCTGGCAATTCGGGCAAGCCGTCGTGGGGCTGGAAGCCGATATCGCCTATTCGGGCATGAAGGGAGACGACAGTTTTTCGGCCGATATGATCTTTGCCAACCCGCCGATGACCACGACACAAAAGGCCGAGATCACCTGGCTCGGGACCGTAAGGCCGCGAATAGGATGGCTATGGACGCCGTCCGTCCTTGTCTATGCCAGCGGCGGTTTGGCGTATGGCGGCGTGAAAGTATCGACGAATGTCAACGTGGATATGCCAGGAGCATGTCCAGCGGCCAATGGCTTTTGCTCGATCGGATCAAGGTCGACGACGCGTGTCGGCTGGACTGTTGGAGGCGGTGTCGAATCATTCATCGGCTCCAACTGGAGCGTGAGAGCCGAGTATCTGTATTTCGACCTCGGACACGAGTCCGACCCCATTGACAGCACCGCACCGTCCGGCACCGTGATGCGGGCACATGCGGAATTCAATGGGCACATCGTGCGCGCGGGTTTGAACTACCACTTTTGAGTCGGTGAGAAGTCGCTCCATCGTGAATTCAGGCTCCGGACACGCTCGGTAAGTCCACCATGACAGATCAACAAAAGGCCATCCCGCCTGCTTCCAATCGAACGAAGATCCTGTTCTTCATTCTGGGCTGTTATCTGATCGCAACTTTTCTTTATCGCGCTCTGGTGCCTGCGCACGAATATCCGATGCGACTCGAGCAGGTGATGACGATCGGCATCGATGCGCTTTGCCTGATCGGATTGATCGTTACCAGGGCGAGCGGCTCGAAGATTTTGTTTTCTGTCGCGTTGATTGCGGGTATCGGCCTGTTTGCGATTCGCCTGACGGGAAACGCGAGCTGGTGGACCGGGCATCTCAGCTATGCGCTGTTGCCCCGGTGATGTTCGACGGTAGCATTCTGGTTTTGGAAATCACGGTTCACAAAAGGCGCTAGCGCGGTGGAATCCGGGCCAGTGTCTCCGCGAGCTTGCGGGGGCTCACAGGTTTGACGAAATAGAAATCCATTCCCGCGGCACGCGCCGCCTGTTCGTTGGCGGCTTCGCCTCGGCCGGAAATCCCGATGATGAGCACCTTTCCCGGTGCTCCCGGCAGAGCGCGGATACGACGCGTCGCTTCGATACCGTCGAGGCCAGCGAGCGTCACATCCATCAGCACGGCGTCGTAGCGAGCCCGTTCAACCGCGCTGACCGCCGTCTCGCCCGATTCAACGAAGTCGACGCGATGTCCCAGCTCAGTGAGAATCGTGTTCATCACCACGCGGCCGTAGGGATTGTCTTCCGCACAAAGAATTGCGAGCGACCGCGCCTGAGGGTTTTTCGCGACACTTTCCTGAGTCGAGGCCGGGTGAGAGGTGACGGAATCGGCCAGCACATCAAGCCGGAAAGTGCTGCCGCGCCCTTTAGTGCTCGTAACAATAAGGTCGCCGTCCATGAGCCTGGCGAGCCGCTTGACGAATGAAAGCCCGAGGCCGGCGCCACCGTACTTGCGGGCCACCTGCTCGCTCGCTTGCGCGAACGGGCGGAACAGCCGCTTGATCTCGCCGGCTGACAATCCAATTCCAGTGTCGGTGAAGTTGAACACGAGCCGGGTGCGAGTGCGGCTCGCCTTTTCGAACTCAACCGAAAAGGAAACGGATCCGGCCTCCGTGAACTTCACGGCATTGTCGGCAAGATTTTCCAGCGCTGCACGCAATCTCAATGCATCGCCTGCAAGCGCATCCGGCAAGTCGGGTGCAATGGCAACATCGACCTTGATGCCTTTGCTTTCAGCGCGAGCGGTGAGCGCGGTTGCAACCGTCTCCGCCAAGCGTCGCGGTGAAAAGACTTCCTTTCGCAGGACGATCCCGGCCGCGCGCCCACGCGCGGCGTCGACAATGAGGGTGGTGAGGCTTGCAAGGTGTTCCGCGCCGTCCTTGATGGCATTCGCCCAACGGCGCTCGCGCGGCGCAAGGTCGGACGACGCCAGCAGTTCGGCAAGTGCGACAATGCCGGTCAGCGGCGTTCGAATGTCATGCGCGATGCCGGCCAGCGCCGCTTCGATAGCGGCTGGGCTTTGTGCATGTGCGGCGCGCCCCCGCGGACGCTTTCCTGGTGCGCGCGGACGTTTGGCGCGTCTACGCCGTTGCTTCGCCATTTCTGGATTCCCTACCCGGCCGTCAGGATGACATGGAAGTCGTGTTCAAGCGAGCCCAACCATTCGGCGAATGTCTGTGGCCGTTAAGCCTTCGGCGCGCAGCCCGCGCAACCCTGTCGCCCGCGTCGACTTGGAAAGCTTCCTGCCGCCCTCGTCGAGAATGAGTCGATGATGGCGGTAAACGGGCTCGGGCAATTCGAGCAGCTTTTGCAGCAACCGGTGAACGCTTGTCGCATGAAAAAGATCGCACCCCCGCACCACCGTTGTAATTCCCTGCAACGCGTCGTCGACGGTTACAGAAAGATGATAGCTGGTCGGCACATCCTTGCGCGCGAGAACGATGTCACCCCATGCGGCAGGGTTGGCGACAACGGCGCCCTGCTCACCCGCCGGTCCGTTCCCTTCCTCCCGCCACGTGAGCGCGCCGGCACGCGCCATTGCAGCTCGCATATCGAGACGCAGAGCATAAGGCTCACCGGCTTGAACGCGGCGCCGGCGTTCTTCAATCGGCAGGTTTTTGCCCGTGCCCGGATAAAGCGGCGCACCGTCCGGATCGCGCGGCCAATCCTGCCGCCCGGCGAGGCGTGCAATTTCGGCGCGAGTTTCGAAGGCCGGGTAAACAAGGCCAAACGCGTCGAGCTTTGCCAATGCGGCCCGATACGCGTCGAAGTGTTCGGATTGCCGGCGCACCGGCGTCTCCCATTCAAGGCCGAGCCAGGCCAAATCTTCATAGATGGCCGCCTCGTACTCCGGACGGCACCGCGTCGCATCAATGTCTTCAATGCGAAGCAGCAGCCGGCCCTTCGATGCGCGCGCAAGATCGGCATTGAGAAGGGCAGAAAAAGCATGGCCGAGATGCAGGTAGCCGTTTGGCGAGGGCGCGAAGCGAAAAACGTGCTGTATTGCCATGAATCGTATCGCGCGCTTCTTCCTTGTCATGACCTGAAAAAGCAGGCATCCAGCACCCGCTGGCGGCGCGATCTCACTATAAACCGGGATTACTGGATCGTCCGCTTTCTCGGGCGATGGCCATCGTCTATGTGATGCGCGGCGTAGAAAAGATGACCCGTTTCCTCCACAGCGATGCGGACCTGCAGGCCGGGCTCCGGGAACTGACCGCGGCCGATCCGCGACTTATCCCGGTCGCCCAGAAGGCCGGTAGCTTCGCCTTGCGGCGGCGCGAGGCAGGCTTCGCCGGCCTGTGCTCCATTGTGTGCGGCCAGCAGCTTTCGACCGCAAGCGCCGCCGCGATCCGCAATCGGCTGTTCGCAGCATTCGATCCATTTCACCACGACGCGGTGCTGCGCGCGCGCACCGACAAGCTCAAGCGGCTCGGGCTATCAGCCCCCAAGATCAAGTCGATCCGCGAAATCGGCAAGGCCGTGGCCAAAGGGCAAATAGATCTCGACGCCGTCGGCAACATGGACGCCGATGTGGCGCATGCGGCGCTGACCGCCTTGCACGGCGTGGGCCCATGGACCGCCGACATCTATCTTCTTTTTTGCCTCGGTCACTCCGACGCCTGGCCGGCGGGTGATCTCGCGTTGCAGGAATCGGCACGGATCGCTTTCGGTCTCCGCAAGCGGCCGGATGTAAAGACGTTTATCAAAATGGCTGAAGCCTGGCGTCCGTGGCGTGGCGTGGCCGCCCATTTGCTATGGGCCTACTACCACGCCGTGAAACGCCGCGAAGGCATCTCATTGGAGACGGCGACGAAACCCGCAAAGGCTGTTCAAAAGAAATCCATCCAGAAGAAACCCAGGACGAAAGCAAAAAAGAATGGCCGCTGAACTCGACGGTCCACGCCTCGAACCGCGTTCGGGCAAGGCACAGCATCTCGTCGTATTCCTCCACGGCTACGGTGCTGACGGCAACGATCTCATCGACATCGGACGCGCCTGGCAGCCACTTTTGCCCAACGCCGCGTTTGTGTCACCGCACGCGCCGCATCCCTGCGGGCAAGCGCCGATGGGACGCGAATGGTTTCCTCTCACTATGCGCGATCCCGGCGAACGCTGGACCGGCGTCAACGCGGCGGCGCCAAAACTCAATGCCTTCCTCGATTCCGAATTGGCGCGACGGCAATTATCGCCGGCGGCGCTTGCGCTGGTTGGCTTTTCGCAGGGTACGATGATGGCCTTGCACGTCGGCTTGCGCCGCTCCGTCGGACCTGCAGCCATCGTCGGCTATTCCGGCATGCTGGTCACGCCCGAGGACATCGACGCCGAAAAATTTGCCGCGGAGATTCGTTCCAGGCCCCCGGTGCTGTTGGTGCACGGCGATCAGGATCAGCTCATTCCAGTGCAAGCGCTATTGCAAGCAGCGCAAGGACTCGCTTCGTTGGATATTCCGGCCGAATGGCACATTTCGCCCGGCGTAGGGCACGGCATCGACCAGGAAGGCTTGAGGCACGGCGGCGAATTTCTCGCACGCGCATTCAAAAGGCAGCACTAACCGGTTTGCGGCGTCGCGTCAGGGCTTAACCGAGATGTGGCCCTTCATATTGGGATGGAATCTGCAGTAATAGTCGATCTCGCCTGCTTTTTTCAGCGTCAGCGTTGCTGTCTTGTTCGGCAAGATCATGAAATCCCACGATTTGTCCCGGTTCGTTGCCGTATGCGCGACGATGTCCTTGTTCGTCCACACGATGGTGTCGCCGACGCGGGCGGAAATGTTGAGCGTACTGTAAGCCACTTTGTCGATGGCAACCTGGATGGTTTTCGCGCTTGCAAGCGCCGAACCCCAGATCGACAGAGCAGCCACAGCCACGGTGACAACAAATCCTGCCCGCGTCGTCGTTCTCATTTCGCTAAGCCCTCTTACTTAAATTCAGCCGCCACGTGCTCGGCGTGCTCCAGGTGGCCCTGGAAGATCTTCAGTCCTGTCTCCAGCAGCGACTTCAACTCGCCGTTGCTTGCAGAGGGAATGAGCGTCGATTCCAGAGCGTTATCGACCGTTTTGTGATAGGCGACTTCGTTATCGATGTAAGCCTTGTCGAAAGCCTTGCCTTTAAGCTTGCTGAGCTTGGCGCGTTCGTCCGCCTGTCCCTTGGCAATTGCCTTGCTGGTCGGGTTGTCCTGCGGCTTCACCTTCAGCTTTTTGACCAAAGCCAAGGCTTTGTCATTAACCGCCTTGTGATCACGCGCCATGTCCTGAGCGAAGGCGCGCACGTCTTTGTTCTTCGACTTCTTCAACGCCAACTTGGCATTCGCGATATCCGCCAAGCCGGCAGTGTAGGCGATGTGGGCGATTTGGGCGTCGTTCAGTTTTGCGCCCTGCGCGAATGCCGCTCCCGATATCAGCAACAGCATCGCACATGCCGCCGCGATTTTATTCAACATCATTGTGGTTCTCCGTGTTGGACCCACGTGGTCCGCGTACTACGCGAACTATTGGATGCCGCTCACGGATAAAGGTTCCCCGCTCGTTGTCGTCCGGCTTCGAGCCGCGCAATAACGTTATCCGCCATTCGCTCGCAGCGGCGGCCGCCAAACGGATAGGTATCAGCCAGAAGCGGGCCGAATTGCTCCTCGAGGTCGCGCCGCAACATGGCGCGAGCTCGGTGGAGACGGGTTTTCACCGTCTCGGGCTTGAGGCCGTAAAGCTCGGCCGTCTCTTCGACACTCATTTCCTCGATCACGCGTGCGACTAGCACTACGCGAAACGGATCCGGCAGTGCGTCGATCGCCTCTTCCAGGAGGTTGCGGATTTGGGCTTGGGCCATAGAGCGTTCGGGGTCCGGTTGAGCGGAAGTCAAAGGGAACGGGACGATGTCGGCACCGTCAGCATCGATCTGTCCCGCATCGATCTCAGCGATGTCGACGGTCGGCTTGTGGCGGCGCAAGCGTCCCAAGGCTTCGTTGACGACAATGCGGGTAAGCCAGGTGTTCAGGCTCGATTTTCCTTCGAATTCGGACAGATGGGTGAAGGCACGGACATATGCCTCCTGAACGGCGTCCTCCGCTTCCCAGTCGTTCTTGAGAATGCTGCGGGCGACGCGAAACAGCCGGCGATTATTCTGCCGGATGATCGTCCTGATGGCAGCGTGATCGTTCGCCCGTGCGCGGGCGATAAGATCGCTCTCCTGGCTAAGCGGGGTGGCAGCGGAGCGGATAGTCATTGCGGGATTCTCGCATGGTCGATCATTGGATGCCGCGTACCGGGAAAAGGTTCCTGAGCGGCGACGGAGACCCTAGCACACGGGGAGTGAACGAACCCTCTGTAATGGCTTCACATTCGCCCCACTCTGGCCTATTAATAAGTTAATAACTGCGGCGGCAGAGCGCCTGAAGGAGGTTGAGGAGCGTCGCCCTTGAACGTGCACGTGTCGCCCGGCGGTTTTCCTGCCTTGGTGCTCAACGCGGACTTTCGGCCGCTGAGCTATTATCCTCTCTCACTCTGGTCCTGGCAGGACGCGATCAAAGCGGTATTCCTCGAGCGCGTTAACATTGTCGCCAATTACGATCGCGCGGTCCGTAGCCCAAGCTTCGAGATGAAGCTGCCGAGCGTCGTCTCACTCAAGACCTTCGTCAAACCCTCTACATATCCCGCGTTCACGCGGTTCAACGTTTTCCTGCGCGACCGCTTTGTCTGCCAGTATTGCGGCGAGCGCGACGACCTCACGTTCGATCATCTGGTGCCGCGCTCACGTGGCGGACATACGACGTGGAATAATGTCGTTGCCGCCTGCTCTCCCTGTAACCTACGGAAAGGCAACATGACGCCAGCCGAAGCGAAGATGTGGCCTTCGCAGATGCCGTTTCAGCCGACCGTGCAACATCTCCATCGCAACGGCCGCGCGTTTCCGCCAAACTACTTGCACGAAAGCTGGCTCGATTACCTTTATTGGGACACCGAGCTCGAGCCCTGATCCCGGCCGACCGCCCTTCTTTTTTTGGGGCGCTTTGCCCTTGTTCGGGAACGAATTGGACCCATATGTGGTTGGAGCGGAGACAAGGAAGCCTATCAGGTTTCCTTCGTCAGCCGCGGGCGGGACACCTGCTCGCGGTGAACGACCACGATAGGAGCGGTGACGCCGGATGTACGCGCACCTTCCCGTTCGTGGTCGTTAGTTTTTTGGGATCGTGATTCATTCCGCCATTCCGGACGGCAATTCAGCTGCGTGTCTGCAACCGTTCCTTGTCATAGCCGGCGACGCGCTTGTAGCTCTCCGATAGCGCGATCAACTCGTCGCGGCTGATAACGTCGTCGATGCTCTTGAACGGCTTGTCACCGGTCCGGCGGTAGACTTCATGTAGAATAGCGTCGGGCGGCGCGCTGCGGTTGGCAAGCACAACCTTGGCCGTTTCCGGCAGCCGTTTGGCCTCATAAGCCTTGAGCGCTGCAACCGGATCCGTGTTCGCCGTCAGAGCATCGGTGAGCGCGCGGCAATCGAGGATCGCCTGTGCCGCACCGTTGGCGCCGCGCGGATACATCGGATGCGCCGCATCGCCAAGCAGTGTAAGTCTGCCGAAGCTCCAGCGCGGCAACGGGTCCTGGTCGACCATCGGATATTCGAGGATCGCATCCGCGCTGCGGATGAACGCCGGCACATCGAGCCACTCGAAGTGCCAGTCCGCCATTGCGGGAAGAAAGTCTTCGAGCTTTCCGCCTCTGTTCCAGTCGCGCGCCTTGTATGTCGGTGTTTCGATATCGCACACCCAGTTTACGAGCTGGCGGCCCTCCGCATCGATATTGTTGCGGATCGGATAGATCAGAAGTTTTGCCGGATGATGCCAGCCGATGCGGATCATGCTGGCACCGGACATGAACGGCTTCCAGCGCGTCACGCCACGCCACATGTTGATACCGGAATATTTCGGCGGACCTTCATTCGGATAAAGCTGCTTACGCAGAACCGAATGAATTCCTTCGCAGCTCACGATCACATCGGCATCTTGTGAGGGCAGCGACCTGCCATTTACGTCCTCGAAATACGCCGTCGCTTTGTCGCCGTCGTAATCGACGCGCGTGCACTTCATGCCGGTTGCAATTTTGTCTTTACCGGCACGTGCGACGAACGCATCGAGCAGCACCATTTGCAGATCGCCGCGATGAATTGAAAATTGCGGCACGTCGTATCCGGCAAAGCGCCCGGCCGGCTCGCTGTAGATGTATTGCCCGAACCGGTTGAAGAAACAATATTCGCGTGTGGTGACCGCAACTTTTGCCAGCGCATCCTCAAGACCGAGCGCGCACAGTTCGCGCGAGGCGTGCGGCAGGATATTGATGCCAACGCCGACTGCTTTGAGTTCCGGCGCCGCTTCCACAATCCGGCAGGCTATGCCCGCCCGCTGCAGCATCAAGCCGAGCGTAAGGCCGCCGATGCCTCCACCGATAATCAGGACTTCCATTCAGGACCTTCCGTAGGAAAGCCTGGCGCCCCAAACTGCTATTGCTGCCAGCGCGAGCGACACCAGCACATCATAGCCGGCAAGGGAGATTCCCAGAAACCGCCAAGCCGCCTCGTCACAGCGCACGATGTGAATGTTTTGAAGCTGCTTGATCAGGTTCGTCGTCGAGCCGAGCGCATTGGTCGGGCCGCTGCAATCATTGGGGCCCGGCCAGAATTTCCATTCGACCCCGGCATGGTATCCCGCGAGTCCCGCGTTCCACAGCATAATGGCCGCAATCACGATAAAGCCGCCTACGATGACCTTGCGCGACGCGCCGAAGTTGAGGCCCAGCCAGAGGAGAATGGCCAATGGCACCGAGACGTAGAATGCGGTGCGCTGATCCAGGCAGAGGGGACACGGCGGATAACCGAGGACATACTGGAAGAACAGGAAGCCACAAATCGTCAACGCGCCGCCGACCGCAACCAGCGTCGCAGAGGTAGCCGGACGCCGCATACGCTTTGCAGCTGCGTCTATTGAAAATTCGGATTTCATTTTGCCCATCCGCCTTCGTCCGCCCGGACCGGACTATGGCGCGATAGTCTCCGATGCGTCACGAATTCACCTCGGACCCGCCGAGCCGAAGCCTCCGAAGAAGGAGACTGGTGCCCCTGGCCGGAATCGAACCAGCACGGCCTTGCGGCCACCAGATTTTGAGTCTGGCGCGTCTACCAATTCCGCCACAGGGGCATCACGTACGACCCGCACCGCGCCATTTCTGCGGCTTCCGGTCCTGCGTGAGCGGGCCGGATCATATCTAGTGGGCCTCCGGGGTCAATAATAGGGAATGAGGCTTCCGCGCACTGGTCCAGAAGTTTCAGATTAACCGGAAAACAATATTATTTGCGACTAAATGTGGGCAGCAACACCCCGTAGGCTCCCCCCATGCTGCGCGTGTACACTTGCCTCGCCACGGAGCACGATTTGTGGCTGGTTTTCCTGGCTGCAATCATCTGCCTCATTGCGAGCATTACCGCCATCAGCCTGTTTCACCGCGCCCGCGCCCACAGCGGACGATCGCGGGCGCTGTGGATTGCGATTGCCGGGGCGGCGTCCGGCTTCGGTATCTGGGCCACTCACTTCATCGGAATGCTGGCATTTGATCCCGGCGTAGCCATCGATTTCGACCTTGGGCTGACGGTTTTCTCGCTCGTTGTCGCTGCCGTCGTCACCACCATCGGACTCGCCATCGCGGTCTACGTCCCTTCGCGCTGGAGCGCCGCATCAGGCGGCGCCATCGTCGGCATGGGAATTTCCTGCATGCACTATCTCGGCATGTGGGCTCTGGAGGTCCCGGGGCACGTTGGTTGGACGCCCGCGCTTATCGTCTCATCGATCCTGTTCGGGTTACTGCTCGGGGCCGCCGCACTGCCGGTAGCCGTGCGTTCCGAGGCGAGCGGCAACACGGTGCTTGCCGCCTCGCTACTCGCGCTGGCAATCGTTGCCGATCACTTCACCGCAATGGGCGCCGTCGACATCATACCGGACCCGACCCACACCGTCGCCGCGTCCTCCATTTCACCCGAGATACTGGGCCTCGCCGTCGCAAGCATTGCAATTCTGCTGCTCGGACTCAGCCTGATCGCCTCAGTTTTCGTCCGCATTCTCGATGCCAAAGGCACCATGATCGAGATCGCCTTGAACAACATGTCTCAAGGCCTCGTGATGTTCGACAGCAAGGAACGGCTTGTCATTGCCAACGATCGTTACATCGATCTGTACGGGATGTCGCGCGACGTGGTGAAGCCAGGCTGCACATTGCGTGCGCTCATTCAGCACAGGAGCGACAGGGGAACGCTCGACCTTGATGTCGAGAAATATCGGCGTGACATTCTCAATGCCGTCCATGCAGGCGAAGTTAACGCCCGCATGGTCGAGACACCGGACGGACGCGTCATTTCCGTCATCAACAAATCGATTCTGAAAGGCAAGTACTGGATCGGCACTCACGAGGACGTAACGGAGCGTCAGCGAGCCGAGCGGCAAACCGTGACGATTGCCGAACAGGAGCAGCGGCGGGCAGAGGTCGATGCCGCAATAGCTTCTTTTAGACAGGAAGTCGAACAGGTTCTGCGCACGGTGAGCGAAAGTACGGCTGCATTGCGCTCAACGGCCGCAAGCCTCTTCACCTCCTCAAGCGATACCTCCGAGCAGGCCACGAGTGCCGTCGCAATTTCCAACGAATCGTCCGTGAACGTCGGAGCCGCGGCATCCGCCGCCGAGCAGCTTTTTGCCTCTATCGCGGAGATCGGACGCCAGCTAAGCGAGACAACCGGGTTGGTCCGCAGCGCCATGGCCGAGGCGCACCAGACGAATGAGGAGATCACCCGACTGTCGAAAGCGGCGCAGGAGATTGGGGATGTGGTCAAGCTTATACGCAGCATCGCCGGACAGACGAACCTGCTCGCGCTGAATGCGACGATTGAGGCCGCACGAGCGGGCGAGGCCGGAAAAGGCTTTGCCGTTGTCGCGACGGAGGTCAAATCGCTCGCCGTGCAGACTGCGAAAGCCACCGAGCAGATCGCCTCACAAATTTCGGCTGTCCAGGCCTCGACGACTGCCGCTGTTGACGCAATCCGCCGCAACACCGAGCGCATGCGGGACATCAATCGCTGGACGTCCACTGTTGCGGACGCAGTCCAACAGCAAAACGCGGCGACCGGCGAAATTTCGCAAAACGTAGCAGGCGCAGCCAACGGAACGCGCGACCTCGTGGCCATGCTCGACAAGGTCGCCAGTGCGGTCGCCAACACACGCAGGTCGGCCGAGACGGTGCTAAGCGCCTCCGATAACGTCGAATCCGCGGCAGCCAGACTGGGCCAGAGAGTGGAACGTTTCTTACGCTCCGTCGCCGCCTGATCGCGCATCTCCTTCCTGCTACATTGGTCTTGCTTTGGTTAACCACACTCCCGTGGTTATGATGCGCATTGTCGAGCAAACCGTTTGCAGGAGACCGCGATGAACGAAGAGAGTCTCAATCTTTCGATGCGAAAATTTCTCAAGGTGGTCGGCGTAACCTCGCAGCAAGAGATCGAAAAGGCCGTTCGCGCGGCGCTCAATGATGGCCGGCTCAAGGGCAACGAAACACTGCACGCGCAAATGGTACTCACGATCGGTGATATCAATTTGACGCACAACGTGGACGGCGAAATCAAACTGGAGTGACCGTACCGGCAGGCCCGCGTCGGGCTTTAACAAGGGCTTAGGTTGGCGCGCGTCATCCGGCCGCCAACACGAAGGTCGTGCGTATAAACCGACGGGCGAAAATGCAAACGAAATTGATCATCGTCCCGGAATGAGCGGCGTGGCGGCTCAAGCGGCTAATTGCAAAGGACGCTGCTGACGAAGGTCACGTTTTTGCACTCACCGGGCGCAGGAGCACGGCCGGAAACCCATACGCGCGCCGGACACTTCTCTGCGGTAGTCATATCGATGCTTTTGCCGGAGCGATAACCGTTCGCCTTACAAACCCGCATCGCCACACTTTCACAGTCAGGCGCACCGTTCGGCGCAGGTTCGCACGTGATGTGGATTCGTATAACTTTGGTCTGTGGAATCCGCACCAGCGTATCGATAGCGTTTTTTGCTGCTGCATCCGCTTGTTGACCGAAATTGTCGATCTGAACCTTTGTGTCTTTGATGTCCGTGTGAAAACGCGCAAACTGTTGATCGAACCAACGTCCGACCTGTGAGAAAAAGCCCCCATGATCCGAGTTTGGTACGGCCGGCGGATTTTGGTTTTTCTGTTCCTGCGCGGACACAGCGACGATTGCCGACAGCAGGATACCTGCGCAAACGCTGCCAAGGACAGATGCAGATGCATACCTGCGATGGCAATGCCGCTTCGTGAAGATGTTGCTTATCTGACGACGCCCCATGTCTTCCTCCAAGCGTCCTCATTAAGGCCAGAGTGGGGACAGGCCTGCTAAAGCAAATATAACGCAGCTACGACACCGATGACGAGAACCGCAGCCAGCAGGAACGTCCACAAGCCCAGCCGCTTTTCGATCATATCGCGTGCTTGCTCGCCATAATTGTAAAGTAGCAGTGCCAAAACGAAAAACCGCAATCCGCGCGTCACCAGCGAGAACAAAACAAATAATCCGAAATTGTAGCCGGCGAATCCGGAGGTAATGGTCACGATCTTGTAGGGGATCGGCGTGAGGCCTTTGAGCAGGATGATCCAGGCGCCCCACCGCGCGTAGGCTTCGCGAAATGCCTCGACCTTTCCGTCGTAGCCATAGATATGGAACAGCCAGAGGCCCACGGAGTCGTAGAGCAGCGCACCGATGGCGTAGCCGAGGATACCGCCAGCGACGGAGGCAAGGGTGCACCAGACGGCAAACAGGAAAGCGCGGCGTGGCTGCGCAAGCGACATTGGAATGAGCATGACGTCCGGTGGCACCGGAAAAAACGAGCTTTCGGCAAATGCGACCGCCACCAGCATCCATTGGGCGTGCGGTTTGCCGGAAGCGTCAATGCACCAGTCGTAGAGACGACGAAGCAGTGAGCGCGACTGAGCGGCTTGCGCCGATTGGGACATCACTATCCTGCCAGGCGGTCGGGGCGTTCCGAACGCGGCCCATACCATACCCGGGTCTCAGATCAAATCGGCCTTTCTTGGACTCGACACGAGCTTTAGACGGATCGGGGCCTCGCAATTGGCCGTTTCCTAATAGACGAAGAAGCAGGCCGAAATTGTTCCGCCTGCTTCTCCGTTAGATATCAGAATTTTCACCGGTGATGGCGGTGATGCCAATGGTGCCAGCGGTGATACCGGTATCGCGGGGCGTAAGCATAGCCGTAGCGTGGCGCGTAATACGGGTAACCGTAATACCCGTAGTAGTCGTCGCGGGCTGCGTCCGCGGCGGCGAGCGCCGCAATCGTACCGAATAATCCGCCAACCGCGCCGAGAATCGCAGCATTGCCATGGTGGCGACGCGCGCTCATCGTGGTCGTGACGGTCGGCTGTATCTGTTGATGTTTGCTTGTTGCTGCAGCGGGCGTCAGACTGAACACGGACAACGCTAATGCGCCGGCCAGTATCGCAGCGGCGGAACGCCGTATATTGGTGCGCATGGGAAATCTCCTTTTCTGCACCGTCAGGTCATTGAACGCGCCGAAAAGAAACTCCCTGCTGCGACAAAACGGAGCAGCAATGACGCGATGCGGCAAGAGTGCGGCAGACTTTGTAAGGCGATTTGAAGCGTGCAGAAGAATTGTGAATGTACGGTGCGTGTTTGGCCGAGCGAGGGCTTGGCAGCCTAGCTCGCAGCTTTCACCAGCCGATACGAAGGCGCAAACACATCGAGCAGGTCAGTCGACATGGCACTATCGGGACGCAAAAGGCTTGCGATTGCGTCGGCGAGCTCGTGCGGCAATGCTTCCCCTGCGGATTCGCGCACGTAAATGCCGCAATAGATGTCATCCAGTTTCGGCAGCGGACCATCGTCCCATGGCAGGAGGCCAAACGCAGCGACCCGTCGTCGGACGAGCGGCATGACACCCAGTCCCGCGGCAACCGCGCCCGACAATCCAAGAAAGCTAGGGCAAAGAAAGCTATCCTCATATTGGAGGCCGGCCCGCACCAGCGCCGCAACTGCGACAGAGCGGTTGAGGCTTTTTTCACCGTAAGAAACCAACGGTACAGGCTTTTCGATGTCGATTTTGGTGCGCTCGCCGCGCGTCCAGCACATTTCTTCCGGCCAATAGTGTCGCGCATCGACCGGTTCGGTCATCGAAAGGCCGACGATCAGATCGAGATCGCCTTGACGAAGATCGTTGAGGAACTGTTCGTACGCACCCAGACGAACAACAAAGCGTACGCGCGGATGTTGCGCGCGAAAACGCGCGACAATGGTCGATACCACCGACGCAACGATGTCGCCGGGCGCTCCGACGCGAATAGTCTTATCGGAGTTCAGGTTTTCCTCACCGATCTCGATGATCTGATCGTTGATCGACAGGAGCCGGCGTGCATACGCGACGATCTTTTCGCCCTGCGGCGTAAACGCGACGCCAGTCACGCTGCGATCGAACAGATCGCTGCCGAGTAAGCCTTGCAGGCGCTTGATTTGTGCACTGACGGCCGGCTGCGTCACGCCGAGCGATATCGCAGCCTTGGTAAAGCTGCGTAGATCAGCGACCGCGACCAGCGTGCGCAAAAGATCGGTTGGAATGTTGGTCATCCAAGGCTCCACCGCGACTTATCGTTTGCACACAAACAAATCCGTTCATCGTTTACGGTAGCACCGTTCGTCGGGGATGCGTCTAGTCACGCGACAAAAATTTATTTATCACGCAAAAATTGTTTTGCACACAAACATCAGGTTGCAGCGCCGGATGTCGTTTCACGCATTATTTGATGCGTTCCAGAATGCTGACGTAATTCGCGACCGACGTCCCGCCCATATTGAAAATACCGCCAAGACGGGCGTTCCGGACCTGCAGATCGCCGGCTTTTCCGGTTAGTTGCATCGCCGCGAGGGCATGCATTGACACCCCGGTTGCCCCGATCGGATGGCCCTTCGCCTTCAAGCCTCCGGATGGATTGACGGGTAGCTTGCCATCCTTCTGGGTCCAACCTTCTTTGATGGCACGGGCGCCCTGCCCTTCCTCGGTCAAACCCATCGCTTCGTATTCGATCAGCTCTGCGATGGTGAAGCAGTCATGCGTCTCGACAAACGACAAATCGTCGAGCGCCAGCCCAGCCTTCGCGAGCGCGCGCTGCCAAGCCTGCGCGCACCCTTCAAATTTCAGAATATCGCGTTTCGACATCGGCAGGAAATCTTGCACGTGCTGCGCGGCACGGAACGCGACGGCCTTACGCAACTTCAGTGCCGTATCGATGTCTGCCAGCACGACAGCCGCCGCACCGTCTGACACCAGCGAGCAATCGGTGCGTTTGAGCGGACCGGCGACAAACGGATTTTTTTCACTCTCAGTGCGACAAAAATCGTACCCAAGATCCTTGCGCATTTGCGCATAAGGATTGCCGACGCCATTTTTGTGATTCTTGGCGGCGATCATCGCCAGCGCATCGGATTGATCTCCCCATTTCTGAAAGTAGAGCCCCGCAATCTGACCGAAGATTCCAGCGAAGCCGCCGTCGATATCAGCCTCCTCGCGAACGTAGGACGCCTTGAGCAGGTTGCGTCCGATTTCCGGCGCGGGCGTCGTCGTCATCTGCTCGACGCCAACCACCAGCACGATACGGCCTGCGCGTGCTTCGATGGTCTTGATGCCCTGGTGCACCGCGGCAGAGCCGGTGGCGCAGGCGTTCTCGACGCGCGTGGCGCGCTTGAACCGCAGATCCGGCGAAGCCTGCAGGACCAGCGAAGCCGTGAAATCCTGCGCCGAGAACCCGGCGTTGAAGTGTCCAAGCACGATCTCGTCGACATCCTTGGCCTCAATTGCGGCATCGGTCAGCGCGTCGCGCGCAACCCGTACAACGAGGCTTTCGACAGTCTCGCCGCCAAGTTTGCCAAAGGGTGTATGGGCCCAACCGACAATCGCTGCCGTCATCTTCAAATCTCCTTTATTTCGTGCAGTGCATTGCCCTGAAATTAAGGACGGAACTCATATTGTTCCATCTACGTTGTCCGATGCCTTTACCACGCACCCCATCGTTGGATAGTTTAGTTTCGCGACCCGTGAAGTCCAATAAAAGATGGCATTGCGTATGATCGGTCCCCGCGCGCTGCTTGCTGCCTGTATCGCGACCCTTCTGTTCGTTTCGGCCGCGACCGGCGCCAGGGCGGAGGCGAAGCTTCTGGTCGATGCCGAGAGCGGCAAGGTGTTGTACGCGCAAAATGCAACCTCTCCCTGGTATCCGGCTTCGGTCACAAAATTGATGACGGCCTACACAACGCTGCGCGAGGTCAAAGCCGGCCACATAACCATGAATACGCTTTTGACGGTAACGCCGGACGCGGTGGCCCAGCAGCCGACCAAAATGGGATTCAAAGTCGGCACGAAAGTGACTGTCGACAACGCGCTCAAAATGATGCTGGTCAAATCCGCCAACGATATTGCGGTCACGATCGCCGAGAATGTAGGTGGCTCGATCGACAAATTTGCCGAGATGATGAATGAAAACGCGCGCAGGCTCGGCATGACGCAAACGGCCTATGTCAATCCGAATGGGTTGCCTGACGAGCGGCAGGTCACATCCGCGCGCGATCTGGCAATCCTCACCCGCGCGATCATTCATGACTTTCCCGAATACGGCGACTATTTCCACATTTCCGCCATCCGCTACGGCAAGCGCGTGATCCACAATTACAACAAGCTGCTCGACCGCTACCCCGGCGCAGACGGGATGAAGACGGGGTTCATCTGCGCTGCCGGGTACAATCTGGTCGCCACGGCAACGCGCAACGGCAGGCGTTTGATCGCAATTATACTCGGCGCCCATTCCGGCCGCGCCCGTACACAGGAAGCCGCGCAGTTGCTTGAAAACGGATTTAAGGAGCAGCGGCTTGCATGGCTGACACCGGCGCTCGGCAAGGTCGATGGATTGGCACCGATCGATGCACAGCCGGCCAATCTCCGCGACGAAGTATGCGGGCCTCACCGGCACAAGCCGTCGGAAGATAACGATGAAGAAGAAGCAAACACCGCTGCAAGTGGTGACGCAGCGGGTTCTGTCCATGTGTCCGCACTATCAAATCTCAATGCACCAAAATACGTCCTCGGACCGCCGATCGAAACGGCGCCACCCGTTGTCGTTTTCACCGGTCCGGCGAACCACCCGGACACAGTCGACCAGACGATAAAACCTGCGAAAAAGGCTGCAAAAAAGGCCAAGCACAGGAAGCACCGCAAGTCGCCGGCCAAAAAGAAAGCGGTGAAGACGAAGGCGAAGGTTAGCGCCACACAATGAACGGCGACGGCAATCGGCGCGAGCCGGCGAAACCTATTCCGCTGACAATTCTCACGGGCTTTTTGGGCGCCGGCAAAACGACGTTGCTCAATCGATTGCTGAAGGACCCCGCGCTCGCAGGCACCGCCGTCATCATCAATGAATTCGGCGAAATCGGCCTCGACCATCTGCTCGTCGAATACGTCGCCGACAATATGGTTCTGCTGCAGAGCGGCTGCCTCTGCTGCACCATGCGCGGCGATCTGGTGGATGCCTTGGAGACTCTGCTGCGCGATCTCGACAACCGCCGATGTACCTTCAACCGCGTCCTGCTTGAAACGACCGGGCTTGCCGATCCGGCGCCTGTGCTGCACACGGCGATGGCCCACCCTTATCTTGTCATGCGTTACAGACTTGATGGCGTGGTGACCGTGGTCGACGCCGCAAACGGGGAAGCAACGCTCGATGCGCATCCTGAATCGGTGAAGCAGGCTGCGGTTGCCGACCGCATCGTCCTGACGAAGGCCGACATCGCGACGAACGCGCAGCGCGAAGGCATCGTCACTCGACTGCGAACGCTCAATCCGGCCGCGCCGATTCTCGACGCGGCAAAAGGCGAAGCATCGGCAACCCAGCTTCTCAATTGCGGGCTCTACGACCCTGAACGAAAGATTCCCGACGTGAAGAAGTGGCTCGCGTCTGAAGCCTATGGCGATGCGCGCGATCATCGCCACCATCATCACGACAAGAACCGGCACGACCGGCACGATGCGAACATTTCCGCGTTCGCGATCGCGTCAGAGGATGCCATTCCGGCAGCTACGCTCGAGATGTTTCTCGAATTGCTGCGCGCGCAATACGGCCCCAATCTTTTGCGGCTCAAAGGAATCGTGAAGCTCGCGGAAATGCCGGAAACACCAGTCGTCGTGCATGGCGTGCAGCACGTCTTCCATCCGACCGCACGCCTGGAAGCCTGGCCGGACGACGATCGCCGTACGCGGCTTGTCTTCATCACGCGCGACCTTGAAGAGCGCAAAATCCGGGACCTGTTCGATGCCTTCGCTGGTGCAGCAGCCAACGATCGGCCCGACCGGCAAGCGCTGATCGACAATCCGCTGGTGCCGTTTGGCGGCGTGGATCGCTAGCTGCAAAAAGCTTGGGCCTTCCTGGCCTTGTGGGAAGGATTTGGGGTGGAATGTCGTATTCACGATGCCCCGAAGCCCTCCACTTTTACACCCATCGCCCCCTCACTTGCGCTATCCGTCGACTCGACCGATGGTCATCTGAAATGGGCAAAGGGAGCATTCGGTCATGGAGAGGCCCTGGCTACGCCACTATCCCCCGGGCGTTGCCGCGGAAATAGACGCGTCGCGCTATCCCTCGCTAATCGCAATACTTGAGGAGAGTTTCAAGAAATACGCTCCGCACGCGGCCTGCGTCTGTATGGGTGCAACGCTGACCTATGCGCGTCTCGATGAAGCCTCGCGCGCGCTGGCAGCCTGGTTGCAATCGCGCGGCCTCGCGCGCGGCGCCCGCGTCGCCATCATGATGCCGAACATGCTGCAATATCCGGTGGCTATCGCCGCGATCTTGCGTGCCGGCTTCACAGTGGTGAACGTCAATCCACTCTACAAGCCGCGCGAACTGGAATTCCAGCTCAGCGACTCGGGCGCTGAAGCCATTTTCGTCATCGAGAATTTCGCCTCTGTTCTGCAAGAGGCACTGCCGCACACGCCGGTGAAGCATGTCGTCGTCGCCAGCCTGGGCGACATGCTGGGCGCGGTAAAGGGCGCGATCGTCAACACCGTAGTACGGCACGTTAAGAAAATGGTGCCGCCGTTCTCGCTACCAGGCGCAACGCGCTTCAACGACGCGCTCGCTGCCGGCCGCCGGCTGCCATTCAAACCCGCCGCCGTGGGACCGGACGATCTCGCCTTCCTGCAGTACACGGGCGGCACCACCGGCGTCGCCAAGGGCGCGATGCTCCTGCACCGCAACCTCGTCGCCAATGTGCTGCAAGTGGAAGCCTGGGAGAAGCCGATGGTCGATGCCCCGCCGGCCGTCGAGCGCATGATCGTCGTCACCGCGCTGCCGCTCTACCACATATTCGCGCTAACCGCCTGTTTCCTGCTCGGCATACGCGCCGGCGCTATGTGTCTATTGATTCCAAACCCGCGCGACATACCCGGGCTCATCAAGGAGTTGTCGCGCTATCAGGTGAACATGTTTCCGGCGGTGAATACGCTGTACAATGCGCTCCTTCATCATCCGGACTTCGGCAAGATCGACTGGAGCATGCTCAAGAGCGCCGTCGCCGGCGGCATGGCGGTGCAGAAGCCGGTTGCGGAGGCCTGGATGAAAGCGACCGGCCATCCCATTATTGAGGGCTATGGCTTGTCGGAAACCTCGCCGGTGCTCGCCTGCAACCGCGGCGACATTGCCGAATGGACCGGCACCATCGGATTTCCGTTGCCTTCGACCGATATTTCCATTCGCGATGACGAAGGCCACGTCGTGCCGTACGGCGAGGCTGGCGAAATCTGCGCGCGCGGGCCGCAAGTAACGCCCGGCTATTGGCGGCGGCCTGAAGAAACCGCAAAGGTGATGACGAAAGACGGCTTCTTTCGTACTGGAGACATCGGGGTGATGGACGAAGCCGGCCGCGTGCGCATCGTGGACCGGAAGAAGGACATGATCAGCGTGTCCGGCTTCAAGGTCTTTCCCAATGAGGTCGAAGAACTGGCCATGAGCCAAGGCGGGCTCCTTGAATGCGCGGTGATCGGCGTTCCGGACAAGCATTCCGGCGAGGTGCCGAAGCTCTTTGCCGTCCGCAAGGACCCGAACCTCACCGAGGCCGAGCTTCGCCGTTTTCTCGCGTCTCAGCTCGCGGGCTACAAGGTGCCTCGACATATTGAATTCCGCGACGAATTGCCCAAATCGCCGGTGGGAAAGATCTTGCGCCGCGCATTGCGTGATGAGGCAACGACTAGCGATGGAGAGCCGAAAAATTTTCAATAATCATTCCAGAACGCATGCCCCGGAATGATGAGGCAACGGATATTCGCTCGCCATGACCGTCATCGACACTAAGCCTGCCGACGTGATCGACTTCTGGCGCCGAATCGGACCCAAAGGCTGGTTCGAGAAGAACGCTGCCGTTGACGAAGAAATCCGCCAACGATTCCTCGGTCTGCACGAAGCGGCCGCCGCCGGAAAGCTCGCCAGCTGGGAGCAGAATGCGGAAGGCGCACTCGCCTTGCTTATCCTGCTCGATCAATTTCCTCGCAATATGTTTCGCGGCAACGCGCGCGCCTACGCGACCGATCCGCTCGCGCGCGCTGTCGCTGCCGGAGCCCTCGTGCGCGGGTTCGACAGTCAGGTGCCGCAGCAGTTGCGCGGCTTTTTTTATCTCCCTTTCATGCACTCCGAGGATTTGGCAGATCAGGAGCGTTCGGTCGCGCTCTACCGCGCTGCCGGCCTTGAGAACCTGAAGTACGCCGAAGAACATGCCGAGATCATCCGCCGCTTCGGTCGTTTCCCACATCGCAATGCGATCCTGGGCCGGGCCTCCACACCGGAAGAACAAGCGTTTCTCAATGGCGGCGGATTCGCCGGGTAAGATGTGATCCCGCCGGTACAATCCATCCGCATCGGGCCCAACCGATTCTTAACAATTCCTTGCTAGGGCAGCCCTGGACGGCGCGCCTGTTGCGCGGACCGGTGTGGAGTGCCCTGTGGCAGTTACAGATTCCGACCGAACGGAACTTAGCCTCGCGAGCTTTTCGCCAGCCGCCCTTGTGGCGCGCGTAAAGTCGCTACTTGACGACCGTAGCGACAGCAGGCTCGCGCAACTCGTTGCTGGAAAAGTCTTTCTGGTGCGCGTTGTCAGCGCGCTCCTTGCGCTCGCCTCGCAAGTGCTGCTGGCGCGCTGGATGGGCCAATTCGAGTTCGGCATCTACATCTATGTATGGACCTGGGTGCTGATGATCGGCGCACTCACCGATGCCGGCCTCGCTTCGGGTGCCCGGCGCTTTATTCCCGAATACACCGAGCACAACGCATTCGACCGTCTTCGCGGATTTCTGGTGTACAGCCGGTGGCTGGCCTTTGCGATTGGATGCGGAGTAGGTCTCACAGGCGCGGTCGCGGTAACGCTTCTCGCGCCGTACCTCGATCGCTTTGCGGTCGTTCCGCTTTATTTCGCCTGCGCGACCATGCCGATTTATGGCCTCGTGCAAACGCAAGGTGGAATTGCACAGTCGTACGATTGGCCGCTTCTGGCGCTGACGCCTTTTTATATCTGGCGACAGCTTGTGTTCACCGTGCTCATGGGCGCGGTCTATTTCTTGGCCTTTCCTACCGATGCCGTCACCGCGATGACGTTGGCTGCCGCGACGACGTGGATCGTTACGCTTGTCCAAACGGTCGTGCTCAACCGCCGGCTCAAGCACAAAGTGACCGCCGGCCCTCGGCACTATGAACCGCTCGTCTGGTTCGCGACATCTCTGCCGATCTTGATGGTGGAAGGCTTTTATCTACTGCTGACATATGTGGATATTCTCACACTGGAGCGCTTCCGTCCGCCTGACGAAGTCGCTGTCTATTATGCAGCGGCCCGTATTCTGGCGGTTGTGGCGTTCATTTATTTTGCCATCGCCGGTGCGACCACGCACAGGTTTACCGAATATCATGTCGCCGGCGACAAGGTGCGATTGGCAAATTTTTTTAGTGAGACAAGGCGCTGGACCTTCTGGCCGTCGCTCGCGATTTGCGTTGTCATCCTGATATTCGGACGGCCGCTACTCTCGTTGTTCGGATCAAATTTCGTATCCGGATACACAGTGATGTTTATCCTCGCCGTCGGCATGCTGGCGCGTGCCGCAGTCGGTCCGGCGGAACGGCTCCTCAATATGCTCGGCGAGCAACGCGCCTGTGCGACCGTTTATGCCGTCGCGTTCTCGATCAATTTGGGTCTATGCTGCCTGCTTATCCCGCGCATGGGAATTGAAGGCGCCGCCATCGCAACATCGATTGCGCTCATCACGGAGTCGGTAATGCTGTATTTCGTCACACGTCGGCGACTCGGTCCCGCCAGTCATTCCCATTCCTGAAGCAGATCGAACTTGTGCAATCAATTGCTGATTCAAGATTTTGAGTCGAGCGCCGGCCACTTCTCGATCTCACCACGATAACCAAAGATTGTGTGCGCTCGCCGGGAGAGCGCTCGAGCCGAATGCCATCACGCCTGCTGGCGCAGCAGGCGCCTGATCACTTTGCCCGTCGTCGTCATCGGCATTGCATCAATGAAAGCAATCTCGCGCGGATACTCATGCGCGGACAGCCGCGTTTTGACGAAGCTCTGAATGTCCGCCGCAAGCGCGTCAGAGGGCGTGCAGCCATTTTTCAGGACGATAAAGGCCTTCACAATCTCGGTGCGGATCGGATCAGGCTTGCCGACCGCGGCCGCGAGCGCAACTGCGGGATGGCGGATGAGGCAATCCTCGATCTCTCCAGGCCCGATGCGGAAGCCGGAAGATGTGATGACGTCGTCGTCACGGCCGACGAATGTGATGTAGCCGTCCTCATCCATGACGCCCTGATCGCCGGTCGTCATCCACTCACCGATGAATTTTTCGCGTGTGGCTTCGGGCCGCCCCCAGTACTCGATGAACATCACCGGATCGGGCCGCTTCACGGCAATCTGCCCAATCTCGCCGCGCTTTGCTTCACGACCTTCACTGTCGATCACCGCGACGGCATGGCCCGGGATGGGCTTTCCCATTGACCCTGGCCGCAGTGCGCCGAGCGCCGCGCAGGAGCCGACCACCAGATTGCATTCGGTCTGGCCGTAGAATTCATTGATCGTGAGATCGAACGCCGACCTGCCCCATTCGAGCGCCTCGACCCCGAGCGATTCGCCGCCGGAGGCAACGCTGCGCAGCTTGAAGTCGTAACGGCCCCGCGGGCTCGGCATGGCGCGCATCATGCGTAACGCGGTCGGCGGAATGAACGCATTGCGTACGTCCGCTTTTGCCATCAGCGCGAACGCTTCTTCCGGATCGAATTTCTCGAACCGGTGCGCGATCACCGGCACTCCATAGTGCAAACCAGGTAACAGCGCATCGAGCAGACCTCCCGCCCAAGCCCAGTCGGCCGGGGTCCAATAGCGGTCGCCGGCCTGCGGAAATGGAAAGTGCGGCAACTCAATGCCCGGCAGATGACCGAGCAGCACCCGGTGGCCATGCAGGGCACCTTTCGGTTGGCCGGTGGTACCCGAGGTGTAGATCATCATTGCCGGATCGTCGGCCGAAGTGTCTTCCGGCGTGAAATCGGACGACGCGCGCGCAAGCGCTGCGTGAAAATCGAGTGCTTTTCCTTCCGCGCCGTCGATCGACAGCACGATCTTCAGCTTTGGCAGATTGCCGCGGATTTCATGCAGCTTCGCAAGGCCCTGCGTGTTCGTGATCAACGCGGCGGCGCCGGAGTTTTCCAGCCGGTATGAAAGCGCATCAGGTCCAAACAAAATGGCGATCGGGAGCGCCACCGCGCCGAGTTTGTAGATGCCGATATGGGCGGCCGCGACCTCCGGCGCCTGCGGCAACATCAGCGCGACGCGATCGCCGCGCTTGACGCCATGCGCGCGTAAGACGTTCGCGAGTCGATTAGAGGTATCGCGCAGATAGCCGTAGCTGATCGCTTGCTGGTCTCCATTGCGGCGCACGTGCAGAATCGCAAGCCGATCCGGCTCCTGCGCGGCCCAGCGGTCGCAAACATCGACGCCGATATTGTAGCGAGCGGGTACCTGCCAGCGGAACTGACGGTATACGGCATCGTAATTCTTGGCGGCGGGCAGTACCGGCATGGCTGCCAACGCTAGTCATACGCGCAGCCAAGGTCCAGACCGTCAGCCGACCTTCTCGCGAAGCTGTTGCCGCAGCGCCTTCATCTCCTCGAATCGGGCTGTAGCGTCCCGCATGACGGCAGCAAGTGCGGTAACCTCGCCTTGTGCACCCTTGACCGGAACGATTGTGAATTCAATCGACAGTCGGGTCCCATCCTTCCGATGACTCGGCACGGAAAGTAAATCGCCGTTTGCGTAACGGCTTTGGCCCGTCTGCATCATGCGGTGATAGCCTTCCCAGTGGCGCGCCCGCAGCCGCTCCGGAATAATGATGTCAAGCGATTGTCCAACGGCTTCCTGCTCGGTGAAACCGAAAATGCGAGCAGCACCGGGATTCCAGAAGCGAATGATTCCTTCACGGTCGCACACGACAATGGCGTCACCCTCACTCTGCAGCAACGCATCGACAAACACATCGTGCTTGAAGCTTTGATTCATTGCGTACCCCTATGCGCGTCCTGCAGTTCGTGTGGATTTGGGCGCGGGCAACCGTCTCATCGATAACAGGTCGCGCAGCGGCGTCCGCGGCTTAACCAGGTCCATAAGCGAATATTCGTCAAGCGTCTCGATAAAGGCGGCATTGGCGCGCATGAGCGCTGTGCGCAGAACGCACGCGGGGCGGATCGCGCAAGGTGCCGCGGCTTCCGAATCGAAACACGGCACCAGCACCATGTCCTGCTCCGTGTGCCGCACCACATCACCGAGCCAGATCGATTCCGGCGGCTTCGCAAGTCTGAGCCCGCCACCGCGCCCACGCACGGTCTCGACATAACCGGCCAGACCGAGTTCATAGGCAACCTTCATCAGATGATTACGCGAAATTCGATATCGGTCGGCAATTTCGGCAATGGTGGCGAGGCCGTCCTCCTTGAGCGCCAGGTACATCAGCAGGCGCAGCGCGTAGTCGGTGTAGACCGTCAGCCGCATGCAGATTCTCCGAGCTTGGCTCAATTAAATCAGTATTCTATATATTGCTTTTCGGCAAGCGCGCTGTAAGATGTATGTACGATGCATCTTAATGCGCATAGACAGGTTGTGTCCTTTGGGGCCGGACTTGGCAGGCTGTGCCTGCTTCCAGGTGACACAGTCTGCTCCTTCCTCGGACTGGGGCAGACCGAAAAACGTGACCTCGTTCGAATGCTGGTCAATTCGCTGGTATGGACTGTACTCGGTGTCGTTGTCGTTGCTCTGGTGAGCTGAAACATGAACGCAACTACCATGCGAGAATTTGTGGACGCCCGCGATATATCCGAACAGGCGATCCACCGCCTCGTTGACGCGTTTTACGCCAAGGTCCGCGCCGATCCCGAGTTGGGCCCTGTTTTCCTGCGCGCCATTCCCGGGGATTGGGGGGCGCACCTTGCGACCATGCGCAACTTCTGGTCTTCGGTCATGATCACCAGCGGCCGCTACAAGGGTAACCCCGTGGCCGTGCACCGGCGGGTGGAAGGCATCGAGTTCAGGATGTTTGAGCGATGGCTTGCGCTATTCGATCAGACCTGCCGCGAACTGTTCGACGAGGAGTTGGCCGAAGCATTCCGCACGAAAGCCGAACGCATCGCCGAGAGCCTGAAGCTCGCCGTGTTTTACCGTCCCGATCAACCCTGGCCACCGAGCGCAGCGTGACTTACGTCGTTACCGACAACTGCATCAAGTGCAAGTACATGGATTGCGTGGAAGTGTGTCCGGTGGACTGCTTCTACGAAGGCGAGAATATGCTCGTCATCCATCCCGACGAATGCATCGATTGCGGCGTCTGCGAACCCGAATGCCCCGCTCAAGCAATCGTTCCGGACACGCAAGGCGGCCTTGAGAAATGGCTGAAGCTCAATGCCGAATACGCAGCGCAGTGGCCGAATATCACGGTCAAGCGCGACCCGCCGCCCGACGCCAAGGAGTTCGACGGCGTGCCGAACAAATATGAGAAGTTCTTTTCACCCAAGCCGGGCCAGGGTGACTGAGGCAATCCGATCGCAAGCCGTAACGATTGTACCGGGCTAAGGAACGGTCCGATAAACCCAAATCGATGCCGGTTCACCCGGACGTGCACGAACGGCGAGCAGCAAGCGATCCATATCCGGAACGAATAGAGCCGTCCTCGCACCGGCGACAGTGCGAATATGGGCAAGTTTCTTATACTGCGGATCGGCGGCGTTCAAAACGTCGATAAATCCTTCTCCGCAGCTTATGTAAATACGATCGCGTTTCGTATCGATAAAGACGTCGTCGGCATCTCCACAAACATCTGTTTCACCGACACGAGCGCCAGTTCGCTCAGCGAAAGCCACGAGTTTCGCCGGTTGTCTGAAAACGGTAAGCACGCGCTGGCGCTTTCGATCGAGAGCCATTGCGAAGTTTGCTTTGAACGGCATCAGCCAGCGTGTCAGCTCTCGACCGGAATTCCCATCGAGGACACTGATCGATCGAGCGCCTGGAACGTTCACGAATATCTTGCCGGACTCGGTATCGAGCTGAAAGCTCTCGGGATGACCTTCCAAAGCAAACGCTGCTGCCTTTTTTCCGCTCGCAAAATCGACGACACCGATTGCTCCGTTGCCATAACCGACAAGGAGACGATGATTTGCCGAATCGACACGGATATTATCGGCGTCCTCACCGAGATTGAGGCGGCCTGCGGGTAGGTAGTCGGGGCCGCGAAAATTCCGCAGCGAACCGTCGCCTCCGCTGGCAACATAAAGCATGTCGTTCGCCGCGACATAGGCGACACCCTGCGGTTCTTTCAGGCCGGTGATGCGTTGCACCACCTTTTGCGTTCCGAGATCGACAATGCTGATGCGGCCATTGCCGAACTCCGCCACGAACAGACGACGGCGCGGCAGATCGATGGTCATGTGATCGATGCGGCCGCTGACCTTGCCCAACGGTATCTTTGCTTCAAGTCGAAGCGGGTTCGCGCCGGCAGGTTTCGCGCAAGCGAAACCTGCCCATTGCATCACTGCTATTCCTGCGGCGGCCAGGTAGAGCATCGTAGGCCGCTGCATAGCCACTCGTGTGAAAATCATAACTGCGCCCAAACAAGCTCGCCCGGCCATGCGATAGGAAGCCGCCGTCTGCCGGACGCAATGCCTCAATTCGGTTTGCTGTCGATCTTGTCGAGTGCAGCACGCAAGCCCTTTGCCAGCTTTGCGGCATCGTCGTTTGCCCAGAAGTGCATGAAGAACAGCCGCGGCTGCTCATCAAGCATGTGACTGTGCAGTGCAGTCACCTCGATAGCGTTTGACCGCAATGCGCTAATTACCGGATTGACCTCATTTGCCGCGAGCACGAAATCGCCGGTGATCGCGGCCTTGCCGTTACCGGTCGGCTGGAAGTTGATGCCGGTCGCAACCCCCATTGGCCCCGGCGGGACGAGCGGCATGCCGTTTTCGGTCACCTGCTCCCGGCGTGGCACGCCGTATTGATAGATACCGCCGGTCGCGTTTCCCTTGAGGGCCATTATCCGATCGAGTTGCGCAGTATCGAGATCGATGGGCGCTGCAGACGCGGAAGCCGCCCCGACGGTCGTTGCAAACGGTGTAGCACTTGCACTCAATGCATCGCGCAAGCCCGTCGCCAACTTTACCGGATCGCCCTGCCCCTTAATATGCATGTAGAACGTCGCGGGACTGGCGCGCAGGATGTGATTGTGCACGGCTGTGATCTCGAATCCGTTGCGGATCATTTTGGTCATCACCGGATTGATCTCGCTTTCGAGCAGCACGAGATCGCCCATGGCCATCGCTCCGTCCGGCATCGGTTTGAACGCAACCCAGCCACCGAGCGCGAGGCCGGGCTTTATCGTCACACCGTCGAGCGTGACATGCAGATCGCTGCGCGGGAATCCGTAACGGTGAACGTCGCGTGTGATCGTCGCGGTGCGGCCAAAGGTAGAATCGATCTTTCTCCAGTCGATCTCCTGGGCCTCAGCCGCCGAGGCAATCACGAGAATGGCCGCGATGGTGAAAATGCCGAGATAACGCATCGTCGCTTCTCCTTCTTGGCTTGATGAACCGAAGATTCTTGGAACGGCAGCACGCGCCGGCGCCCGCGACCGCGGACCCAGACCGATTCTTTTCTTCGCGGGGTGGGACTATTGACGGAAGCGTCCGGGACATGCGCAATCGCCTCGAGAAATCGAGTGTCGCGCAGTGCTTGGACAGCGCAGCCGTCTAACGGGGAGCCTGCGTTCCCCGGAATCTCAGCATCAAACCGGCAGCGCGCTTACAGGTTCCGGGAACTTGGCAACTTTGCAGGCGGCCCCTCGCTCGAATCGCTGACCCTATGGTCGTCCGGCGCCGCCAAAATCAGCGACCAGAAAACCTTGTAGCGCGTATCCGGCGCGTACACCGCCGCAATTCCCATGCGAGTCGCGCCCTTGAGCAGCATGTTGGCGTTGTGCACGCGCGATTCCCGCCAGCCGGAAAAGGCTTCGGCGATATTGCCGTAACCAGCACCGATGTTCTCAGCTGCAATCTTGGCATCGAATCCGGATTCCTTGATCCGCGTCGTAAAGGGTTTGCCGACGTCGTGCGAAAGCTTGTTGCGCCTGGCCATGAGCGAGGCTTGCGCTTCCGCAAGCTTCATCAAGGTCGGGTCGAGCGAAACGGGGGAAAGCCCATTGCTCGCGCGGTAGTGGGAGATCACCGAGGCAACGGCAGCGGCGTCGAGTTCCGCGCCTGGCCTGGCGAGATCGCGATAAAGGCTCGGCTCGCCTTTCGGAACGTAATTCGACGCGCACGCGGCGAGCGCTAACAGCGTTAGCGCGAGCCCCGACAGGCGAAACGCTTTCATTTTCCAAATCCCCGAATCAATGGCGTCGAGCGGGCTCGGCCTAGCACGCCTCGGCCGCGATTGCGCGGCAACAGCCACGTCAACTAACATTGCGGCAAAACAAGCATCGGGGGCGAAACGCAAAAGGAGAACGTCAATGACCACCGCACTTGCGGCACGCACACCCGGTGCCACGCGCGCCGGGCCGGGTGAATACGTTTTCGATCTCGCAACCGTCAATCACATTATGGGCGGTCCCGACTATTCGACGGCGAATGGCGCCTGTGTCGAAGGTGACCGCCTGATCGTCGGGTTAATGCGCATGCCGGCCGGTACCGGAGCGGAGCCGCATTCGCATCCGAACGAGCAATGGATCTACGTGTTGCAGGGAACCTTTCGCGCCAAAATCGACGGCAAGGAGGTCGACGTGAAGGCAGGCTCCGTCGCCTACATCCCGGCAAACGTTGTGCATGAAGGTAAGGCAACGCCCGAGGGCGATGTCGTGTTCTTTACCTGTAAGGACGCCTCTTACGGGCTGCAGGGGATCAAGGCGGCGTAACCCGATACCGGTAACGACGGGACACAGTGACCCAGGGATCTTGCGTGGGCCGAGTGGGATATTTCTTCCGTAAAAGATAATATCTTTACTACTTTAAAAGACCCGCTTAGGCTGGCCGAAAGTTTCAGGGGCCGAATGATGACGCTGCCGGTGCGAGAGCCAGTTCGCATGAGCGGAAATTTGACCGCACGCATCATTTTTGCGGGGCGCTCCTCCTCGCTGTCCAACCAGATCGTTGCCAACGTGCGCGAAGCGCTCTTCGACAGGAAGCTCAAGCCCGGCGATTTCCTCGGCACCGAAAAGGATCTGGCCGCACGCTTTGGCGCGAGCCGCATCGTCGCGCGTGACGCGCTGCGCACGCTCGAAGCGCTCGGCATCGTCGAAATCCGCATGGGAAAGGGTGGCGGCGCGCGCATCGCGCACGGTAATCCGCGTCTGTTTGCGGAGGCGCTGGCGGTCCAGCTTGATCTTACCGGCGTTTCCGCGACCGAGATCATGGACGCGCAGCGCGCGATCGAAACGCTCGGCGCGGAGCTCGCAGCCGAGAACGCGACCGCGGAAGACATTGCGCGGCTTCGCCGGCTGCTGCGCGAGGCGGAGGCCGAAATCGGCAACCTCGACGCTTTCACGCGCCTCTCGCGCGACTTCCATCTTGCGGTCGCGGAAGCCTCGCACAACCGCGTCATCGTCGTGCAACTCGTCTCGCTGGAGCATGTCTCCTGGCCGCGGCGCAATCCGACCGCGACCGCGAAGCTCGCGCGCCACATCATCGAGGTCCACGCCCAGCTTACCGATCTGATCGAGTTACGCGATGCCGCAGGTGCCCGCGCACTCATGGACGATCACGTGAAGATGATCCGAGCCCGCCGCCTCGTCGAGCACGGCGAAACGCATGCTCACGACTGCTGCTGAAAATCAACCTACAGACAGAGCAAGGAGGAGACTAATGGCGAAATTTATCATCGAACCGCACTTCCGCCTGCAAGAATGGGTGGCAGAGGAGAAGGGTTACTTCAAGGACGAGGGGCTCGAGTACGAATTCCGCGAACTGGTGCGTTCGACGGAGGGCAAGCACCACGACAAGGGCGACAAGGTGGGCGCTATGCAGTCGCTCGAAGCAGGCCGCAAGGCGGACGTTTCCTGCGCGTGCCACTGGACCGTCAATGTCGCGGCCTCAAAGGGACACGGTAAGCTCTATGGCGATCTCTACTCGGTGTCGCCAGCCGGTATCTTTGTTGCACCCGACAGCAAGATCAAGACGCCGGCCGATCTCGCCGGCGTTCCGATCTCCGTCGGTTATCAATCCGGCAGCCACTACGCGACCATCCAGGCGCTGGAGCAATTCCTCAAGCCTGAAGAAATCAACCTCGTCTATTCGGACGGCATGTTGTTCGCGCGCATGGAAAAGTTGCTCGACGGCAGGGCACCCGCGGTCAATCTGTTCAGCGGGCCTTATTACTTTGCGGAGCAGCTCGGGTTCCGCAAGGTGATCGACACCACGTTCATGATGGCGACCATGATCCACGGCAATCCGGACCCCGAGGATCTTCGCAAGTTCTTCGCCGCGCTACGCCGCGCGCAGCGCGACATCGATCTCCGGCCGGAGCTCTACACGCATTACTACAAGAAGGAATTCCCAGAGCGCTTCCACGCCAAGATGGACACACGGCGCTGGGGTCCGGGAGAGCGGCTGGTATTCGAGCCCTATACGCCCGAAGTTTTCAAGGAATCGCGCGAATGGATCGCCGAGCGGGGCATCTTCCCGGACGGCAATCTCGGCGTCGGGCAATACGAGCAGGCAACCGTCTCGCTGATGTAACAGCTTGGGCCCGCTCCCACGCGTGGGGAGTGGCAAATTGCCGATAGCAACACGCTGCGCCGCGGATCACGTCCGCGGCGCTTTTCTTTACGCGCGGGCTCAGGCATTCTCCGACAAAAGATAAGGCATCGGGGGAGGTTTTCAGGTGGAACGTACGATTGCGCATGATCGCTTGGTGCCACGCCGCCATCTGCGTCGCTATCCTTAGAGTCGAATATGTAAGATCCGGCACGCAGCAACGCGGATCAGATTTCGTCCTCGTTCGCGACAGCTTCGATGGAACAATCACGCGCTCGGTAACCGAAAAAAGAAAATGCCGCTCATCCACTGTCAATCACCATTCCGGTCCGGTGCGAAGCGCCGAACCCGGCATCCAGAGCTAACAATTCGGCGCACTTCACTCTGGAATCCGGGTTCGCTGACTTCGCTCGCGCGCCGGAATGATAGATGATGAGCCATGCTTCCTCCCGTCTTCGGCGTTCTGTTCGACGGTTTTGCCTACGGCATGCTGCTGTTCGTGCTGTCGGTCGGCCTGTCGGTGACGCTTGGATTGATGAACTTCGTCAACCTCGCGCATTGCGCGTTCGCGATGCTCGGTGGCTATGTCACCGTGACGCTGGTCAACAAGTTCGGCTGGCCCTTTCTTGCGACACTGCCGGTTGCCTTTGTTGTTTCTGCCTTGGTCAGCGTCGCGTTCGAGCGCGTGCTGTACCGGAGGCTTTACCGCGCGAGCGACCTCGATCAGGTCTTGCTCACGATCGGCATCGTGTTTGTTTCGGTCGCGGTTGCGGCTTTCTTCTTCGGCACGCTCCAGCAGCCGGTCGCGACGCCGCCATTCCTGCGCGGCTCCACCAGCATTCTCGGCATATCGCTCGGGCATTATCGGCTGTTTTTGATTGCGGTTGCGGTCGCAGTCACAGTCTTGCTCGTCGCCGGGCTTGAATACACGCGCTTCGGCGCACAGGTGCGGGCCGCAGTCGACAACCAGCGCATGGCGCGCGGCCTTGGAATCGATGTGGACCGCACATTTGCCATGACGTTTGCACTCGGCTCGGGACTGGCCGGCCTTGGAGGTGCGCTCGCGATCGAGATTGTCGGTCTCGATCCGAACTTTGCCTTCGTCTATCTCGTGTACGTCCTGATCGTGGTGTCGGTCGGCGGGTTGGGCTCGATCGCAGGCTCGTTTGCAGCAGCTTGCCTGATCGGCCTCAGCGACATCGCCGGCAAATATTACGCGCCCGAGCTTGGCGCCTTCCTCATCTACCTCGTTATGGTGGCGGTGCTGATGTGGCGACCGGCCGGTCTTTTCGGGAAGCGGTGAGATGTCGAGCACAGAGCTTCCCATCACGCCGCAGGGGTATCTTCAAAATTTGAGCCGCTGGCGGCCGATCGAAATTGCATTCTGGCTAGCCACGCTACTGCCGTTCGTGCTGGTGCCCGACTATCTGTCGCTTGCAAGCCAGGTTGCGATCGCAGCGCTGTTCGCGCTTTCACTCGATATCATCCTCGGCTATGCGGGGATCGTGTCGCTGGGACATGCGGCCTTTTTCGGCATCGGCGCGTATACGGCCGGCATCTTTTCCAAATTCGTGATCGGCGCACCGATTCCAGGCCTTATTGTCGCAGCCGCGGTTTCTGCGCTTCTCGGTTTCGCCTCAAGCCTGATCATCTCGCGCTTCCGCCATTTCACGCTCATTATGATTACGCTCGGTCTCGGCCTGCTCGCCTCGGAGGTGGCAAACCGGGCGCATTGGCTCACCGGCGGCAGCGACGGTTTGCAGGGGGTGGCTATTTCCAGCCTGCTCGGTATGTTCCGTTTCGATCTCTACGGCTATACCGCCTACGGCTATTCGCTTGCCGTCCTGTTTGTTCTGTTTCTCGCCACGCGGCGGCTGATCAACTCGCCGTTCGGTCTGTCGCTTCGCGGCATTCGCGAGAACTGGGACCGCATGCCGGCGATCGGTGCCGACCGGCAGGCGCACATCCGCAAGGCCTATACGATCGCAGCAGCCATGGCCGGCATCGCCGGCGCATTGCTTGCCCAGACAACGGAAACGGTGTCGCTTGAGGCGATCGGGTTCCAGCGTTCTGCCGACGTGCTCATCATGCTGGTTTTGGGAGGCGCAGGGCGTCTCTACGGCGGGCTTGTGGGCACCATCATTTTCATGGTCGCGCGCGACCAGTTCTCCGGTATCCAGCCGCAATATTGGTATTTCTGGATGGGCATTCTGCTGATCCTGGTGGTGATGTTTCTGCCGAACGGCATCCTCGGCGGCATTGCGCATTTCACCGCGCAATGGAGACGCAAATGAGCGAAGCCGCGCTTTCCATTCACAATCTCAACAAGCGATTCGGCTCGCTCGTCGTCGCCAGCAATATCAACATGTCATTGCCGAAAGGCGCGCGCCATGCGCTGATCGGCCCGAACGGCGCCGGCAAGACGACGCTGATCAATCTGATCACGGGCATGCTGCCGCTCGACAGCGGCCGCATTTTGCTCGGCGAGGAGGACATCACAACCCGACAACCCCAGGAGCGCGTACGGCGCGGCCTCACGCGGACGTACCAGATCAATTCGCTGTTCCCCCACCTCAGCCCGCTGGAAGCTGTGACTTTGGTGATCGAGGAACGGCGCGGGCTTGCCGGCAGGTTCTGGCAGAATCTCGCAACGCATAAAGAATCGATTGAGGAAGCGCATGCCATCCTCAGCAAGCTGCATCTCGCCGATAGCTGTTATCAGCCGACGCGCGAATTGCCTTACGGGCGACAGCGGCTCCTCGAAATTGCACTGGCACTGGCGACAAAGCCGAAAGTCCTTCTCCTCGACGAACCCGCAGCCGGCGTGCCGGAGGAAGAAAGCGACGAAGTCTTCGAGGCGGTTGCCGGGTTGTCGGACGAACTGACGCTGCTGTTCATCGAGCACGACATGAACGTGGTGTTTCGCTTTGCGAGTCATATCATCGTGCTGGTCGGCGGGTCGATCTTCACGCAAGGCTCGCCGGCGGAGATTTCCGCGCATCCGGGCGTGCGTGAGGTCTATCTTGGGACGCGCCGTCATGGCTGAACCGATCCTGTCTCTCAAAGATGTGCGCGCAGGTTACGGCGGCGCCACCGTGCTGCACGGCATCTCGCTCGAGTTGGCGGAGCACGGCAGTCTCGCGCTTCTCGGCCGCAACGGCGTCGGCAAGACGACACTGCTGCTCACCATCATGGGCTATACGCAGATGCGCGCCGGCAGCATTACCTGGCGCGGCGCCGACATCACGCGCCTCGAGCCGCACAACCGCGCACGCGCCGGTATCGGATGGGTGGCGCAGGAGCGCGAAATTTTTCCGTCTCTGAGCGTGGAGGAAAACCTCACCACCACGGCGCGGCCGGGACCGTGGGATCTCGACAGCGTATACGGGATGTTTCCGCGCCTTAAGGAGCGGCGCGGCAACATGGGCAATCAGTTATCCGGCGGCGAGCAGCAAATGCTGGCGATTGCGCGCGCGCTGATGACCAATCCGTCGCTGCTGCTGCTGGATGAGCCGCTCGAAGGCCTGGCACCGGTGATTGTCGAGGAATTGACCAGGGCGATGACCACAATGCTTGCCGACCGTCGCCTCGCCATTATCCTGGTCGAGCAACACACCGATGTGGCGCTCGAACTGACCCAGGAGGCCATCGTTCTTGAACGCGGCGCGATTGCGCACCGCGCGCGCTCTGCGGATTTGCGCAACGATACCGCGACGCTCGAGCGGCTGGTCGGGTTGCGCGTCGAGGCGACGGCATGACAAAGTATGGCTATTCCGGAGCGCGCCCTTGGGCCGCAAGACCGCAATCATCAACGCTGCGCCGCGGCGTGTTGGTTTCGGGCTCGCGTACGGCGCACGCCCCGGAATGACATTGTAAGGACACGCCCCAATGGCCAATCCCATGATCCCCCGCGAGCGCGCCGACTATTCGGCAATCGTTGATCGGCCGCCGCTGAAGCTTCCGCGCGGCGCACGCATTATTTTCTGGACGATCGTCAATTACGAAGTCTGGGACATCGGCAAACCGATGGCCCGGCAGTTGCTTCCCGCCCCCACCGGCGTCCCGCTTCTGCCGGATGTGGTGCATTGGGCATTTCACGAATACGGCATGCGGGTCGGCTGCTGGCGTTTCCATGAGCTGCTCCGCAAGCTGAAAATCAAGCCGACGCTCTCGGCCAACGCACGCATCATCGAAGACTATCCGCGTGTCGCCGAACAGGCGAAAATCGAAGGTTGGGAGTTCATGGGCCACGCCTACGAACAGGGCCCGATTCACAAAGAGCCGGATCAGCAGGCCATGATCAGGCGCACCATGGACATGATGGAGCGCTTCACCGGCAAGCGCCCGGTGGGATGGCTTGGACCGGGCCTTACCGAGACGCTGGAAACGCCGGATTATCTCACGGCAGCCGGCGTGAAATATATCGGCGACTGGGTTTACGACGATGAGCCAACCGTCATTCGCACAACGAACGGTCCCCTTGTCACACTGCCCTACACGATCGAACTCAATGACATTCCAATGATGCTGGTGCAGCATCACGAAAGCGACTACCTGCTCAAGCGCACCATCGACCAGTTCGACCGTCTCTACGCGGAGAGCGCCAAGCGCGCGAAAATTTGCGCGCTTGCCATCCACCCCTACATCAGCGGACAGCCGCACCGCATCAAGTATCTCGAGCAGATCTACAAATACGTGAACAAGCACAAGGGCGTGCTGCACTGGAACGGCGCGCAAATTCTCGACTGGTACCTCTCAACCACCAACAAGCAACTGAAGGCTGCAGAATGAATTTCCCCAAGCCCTCCGTCGGCATGCTGCCGACCGATCGCATCGCCTATTCGCCGATCATCAACCGCAAGCCGCTCAAGCTGCCGAACAAGGCGCGCATGGTGGTGTGGACCATCGTCAATCTCGAGGAATGGGATCCGACGCAGCCGATGCCCCGCACGGTCATCACGCCGCCTGCAGGCGGCTCGCCGATGCCGGACATTCCGAACTGGTGCTGGCACGAATACGGCAACCGCGTTGCGTTCTGGCGCTTTCTAAAAATCTACGACGATTTCAAGATACCGGGCGTGATGAACATCAATGGAGTCGCCGTCAACGCCTTCCCGGAAATCGTCAAGGCTTGTGTTGAGCGCAAATGGGAATTTGTCGGCCATGGCTACACCCAGCGCAACATGCAGAAGGTGGAGAACGAGCGCGAGGACATCCGCAAATCGGCGCAGGTGCTGCTCAAGGCGACAGGCGCGCGCCCGCGCGGCTGGCTCGGACCGGGCCTGACCGAAACCTGGGAGACGCCCGACATCCTGAGTGAAGAAGGCTACGAATACGTCGCAGACTGGGTACTCGACGACCAGCCGGTCTGGCTGAAGACCCGGCACAAACCAATCGTCAGCATTCCCTACACGCAAGAATGCAATGACGTGGCCATGATGCTGATCCAGCATCACAAGGCGTCGGAATACTACGAGCGCGCGATGGATCAGTTCGAGCAGATTTACAAGGACTCGAAGGATTCGGCCCGCGTCATGGCGCTCTCCGTTCACCCCTACATCATGGGCGCGCCCCATCGGGCGAAATACTTCCGCAAGATTTTCGAAAAAATCCGCAAGAAGAAAGATGTGCTGTTCTGGAACGGCTCGCAGATTCTGGATTGGTATCTGAAAGCCGGCCCGAAGGCTCCGGAGTGATTGTCGTGGCCGGGTTTGACCCGGCCATTCCGCTTAAGGGGCGCACTGCCTTGCCAGGCGAGGTCACCGGGGCAAGCCCGATGACGACTGAATGGAAAATTCCCCATGCACCCGCGCGAACGACTGCCTTATTCCCCGATCGAAGGCCGCCAGCCGCTGCGATTCCCAGACGGCGTGCGGCTCGTGGTTTGGCCGGTGCTTGCGCTGGAAGAGTGGGACATGAATCGTCCCATGGCACGCATGGTGATCTCGCCGCCGCAGGGCCAGCCCATGCAGCCCGATCATCCGAACTGGAGCTGGCACGAATACGGCATGCGCGTCGGCTTCTGGCGGCTGCGCAAAATGATGACCGACCTCGGCATCACGCCCACGGTGACGCTCAACGCGCGCGTCTGCGAGACCTATCCGGTTGTCGTGAAGGCGTGTCTCGACAATGGCTGGGAATTAAACGCGCACGGCTATGATCAGGTGCCGATGCACAAGCTCGAGGACCAGCGGGCCGTCATCCTGAAGTCTATGGACATTATTGAGAAGTTCTCAGGCAAACGGCCGCGCGGCTGGTTCGGGCCCGGCCTGACTCAGACCTTCGACACGCTCGATTATCTGTCGGAAGCCGGCATCGAATATATCGGCGACTGGGTGCTCGATGACGAACCGGTCACTTTGAAAACAACACACAAGCCGGTCGTCGCCCTGCCCTATAATTTCGAAATCCACGACATCGTCATGATGGCGCTCCAGCATCATGCCTCTGACGTGTGGCATGCGCGCGCAATGGATCACTTCAACACACTCTATGCCGAATCGGCCGAGCGGCCGAAGATCATGGCGCTTGCCTGCCATCCATATTTGTCCGGCGTCCCGCATCGCATCGGCCACGTTCGGCGGACGTTTGCGGAAATCCTCGCGCATGACGGCGTCGTAGCATGGGATGGCGAGAAGATTCTGGATTGGTATTTGGAAGCACGCGCTAAACAAGGGGCATAAATCGGATTGGTGCCATCTGACTCCGCCCCCTTTTGGGATACGGTGCTTCACAAGCAGATGCGGGGGACAAATTCCGCCGCCGATAGAATGAATGAAGCGAGAAAGGCCGACATGACCGCGCATGGATACCGCTCCTGCTTTGTCCCGCACGACATCAAGGCGCCGATCAAAGGTGCCGGAACTGGCCCGTTGGCCGGCCTCACAGCCGTGGTCAAGGACATGTACGAGATCGCAGGCGAACGCATGGGTTGCGGCATTCCGGAGTGGTTTGCCAACGCCAAACCAGCCGCGCGCAACTGTCCGCCGGTGCAGAAAATTCTGGATGCCGGAGCAACGATCATCGGGAAGACGATCTGTGACGAATTCTTCTACAGCGGCACCGGCATTAACCCGCATTACGGCATGCCGGTGAATTCGCGCGCGCCTGGACGCATTCCGGGCGGTTCGTCGGCAGGCTCCGCTGCCGCCTGCGGCGCAGGCCTTTGCGATTTCGCGCTCGGCAGCGACACCGGGGGGTCGATACGCATGCCCGCCTCCTTCAATGGCGTCTATGGCCTGCGGCCGACGCATGAGCGCATCGAGCACTCCGGCGTCGCCGACATGGCACCGAGCTTCGACGTCCCCGGCTGGTTTGCATCGACGCCGGGAGTGTTCCGCAGCGTAGGTGCCGTGCTGCTCAATGAGCAATCTGTTGCAGCGAAACTCGAGCGCGTCGTCGTGCTGGAGGACGCGTTCGCGGAAACAGATTCCGAGGTTGCGGACCTGGTGCGCACAGTACTTGAATTCATGAGTGACGACTTGCCGTCGATCACGCATGGCAAGATCGCCCCCGATGGATTTGATCCGTGGCGCGAGGCGTTCCGCATCGTGCAAGCCTACGAGACATGGCAGACTTTCGGCGCGTTCGTCACGAAGCACCAGCCGAAGATCGGCCCCGGCGTGCGCGAGCGCATGGCCTTTGCCGCGACCGTCACCAAAGAACAGGCCGATGCGGCACGCGCGATTTACATGAAAGGACGCGAGCACATCCGCGAGATCGCGAAGCCTGGGACGATCCTTGCGCTGCCGACGGCGCCGACCATTCCGCCGCTCGCCGACACGCCTGCTGCCGGCCTCGACGATTTCCGTACGCGTGTGATGCGGCTCGTCGCGACATCCAGCATCTCAGGTCTGCCGCAAATGTCCATGCCGGCCGGTACCGTCCAGGGTTGCCCGGTCGGCCTCTCGTTCATCGGCTGGGCGGGCGGCGACGAAACGCTGCTCGATCTCGCCTGTGAATTGTCGCGTCACTGCGGGATGGCAGCCTGACCACTTTTGTGCTTTGAACGGCGCATGAGCGCACCCGACCGACAGGCGATCGCCGAACAGACCGCACGGATCTATCTCGATACCGGCGCCGTGCGTTTCATGGGCGACAAGCCCTTCATTTTCACCAGCGGCTGGGCGAGTCCCGTCTACAACGACTCGCGCTGGCTCATTTCGTTTCCGCGCGAACGCACGACGCTCATGGACTTCATGGTGGCGACCATTGAGCGCGATATCGGGCGCGGCAAAATCGATGCGGTCGCCGGCGGTGAAACCGCTGGCATCCCCTTTGCGGCCTTCATTGCCGATCGGCTGAACCTGCCGATGCAGTACGTTCGCAAGAAGCCGAAAGGCTTCGGCCGCGGGGCACAGATCGAAGGCAAGCTCGATGAGGGGCAGCGCGTCCTGCTGGTGGAGGACCTCGCGACCGACGGCAAGAGCAAGGTCAATTTCGTGAAAGCGATCCGCGATGCAGGCGGGCATTGCGACCACTGCATCGTGCTTTTCTTTTACGACATCTACCCGCAAGGCAAGAAGATCCTGGGGGATCTCGGCGTCACATTGCATCACCTCACGACTTGGTGGGACGTTCTCGCGGTCGCGAAGCAAAGCGGCAAGTTCGATAAGGGCATGCTGGCGGAGGTCGAAAGCTTCATGAACGATCCGGCCGGCTGGTCGAAAGCGCACGGCGGCGCAAGCGAAGCCGCAGAATAAGACCTCTCCATCGCGCCCGGTCTTGTGCCGGGCATCCGCGCCTCTAAGCTCGGCAAAAGGGCAAAGGTTTGGATGGCCGGGATAGCCCCCGGGCCGGGACTGGAGGAGCGCTATGGCGAAAGCGAAACGCAAGGTCCGCAGAGCGACGACAGCAGTTAAAAGGAAACAACAGAAAAAGATTGCTGCAAAAGCTGCAAAAACGCGCTGGTCGAAACAGTATTTCACGGTCAGCCATTTGCGCGAAGAAGACTTCGATCACGGCTTGCGGCCTTACTCGGCCTATCGCGATCTCGGGCTGGCCAAAGCGACCGGCGGCCGTGTGCAGGCGCACGTCATTCGTATGACGAAGCCGTTTGATGCGCAGGAAGTTGCGACCCCGCACTATCACGATGTCGAATTCCAGATGGTGTACGTGCTGAAGGGTTGGTTCCGCAGTGAATTCGACGGCCACGGCACGCATACTTTCCATGCCGGCTCCTGCTGGATGCAGCCGCCGAAGATCAGACATACGGTCAGAGGCTACTCGGACGACTGTGAATTGCTCGAAATTGTTTTGCCGGCGGATTTCAAGACCGTAACGCTGGCGGGCTGATTTCCGGTCTGTCCGAGGCGAATCGAAACGCTTCGACCGAATGGCTGTCAGGCCTATGAGGGTGGCTTGTGGGCAGTGCCCACGATTGCTTTCATAAATTGATCGGCGCTAGCCTTCGCCCTGGATCAAACCTTGGGGGATGCCATGCGTAGAGATACGATCGACCGCCGCACCGTCTTGACCGCGTCAACCGCGCTCGCTGCCGCCAGCATCTTGCCGTCCGGCGCGCTCGCGCAAACATCCGCGCCTGCCTCGCTGCCCGCACGCGGCGAATTCGTTGTGCGTGGCGCACACGTACTCTCGATGGACGACAAGATCGGCGACCTGCCGAGCGGCGACGTCCACGTGCGCAATGGTGAGATCGTGGCGGTTGGCGCGAGCGTGAGCGCACCGGGCGCGCAGGCGATCGACGGCAAGGGCATGATCTGCATGCCGGGCTTCGTCGAAACCCATTGGCATCACTGGACGACATTCCTGCGTCCCGTCATGCGCGCGGACGATCCGAAGCGCACCTACTTCCCCGTCACCTTCGCGCTCGGCGTCCATTACACGCCGGAAGACAGCTACCGCGCCGTGCGTCTCGGCATGGCCGAGGCGTTGAGCGCCGGCGTCACCACAACACATAACTGGGCACACAATGTCCGCAGCCCTGCTCACGCCGACGCGGAAGTGCGGGCGATGCGCGACAGCGGCTTGCGTGGCCGTTTCTCCTACGGCCCCTCGCTCGGGGCGCCGAACGACAAGCCGATGGACCTCGACGACATGGCGCGCGTGAAAAAGGACGTCGGCAAGGACGACATGCTCACGGTCGGCATGTGCTCACGCAATATCGACGGCAACAACAAGTCACGCGGCGCAATCGACGGCGACATGGCGACGAAGGAATGGACGCGGGCGCGCGAGATCGGCCTTCCGGTCACGTTGCATACAAACGGAAGTGCTTCGGTCCAGCTTCTCGCCAGCCGCAATTTGCTGGGAAAAGACATTCAGCTCGTCCATCCGTTGAATCTCAACGACAAAGACTTCGAGGTGCTGGCCAAGACCGGCACGCATTACAGCACCGCGCCCTTGGGCGAGGCTGGCCGCTCCGGCCAGATGCAGTTCATCGAGCTGATGCAACACGGCGTGCTCGTCAGCATGTCGATCGACAATGTCACGGCGGAGCGCTGCGACTGCTTTTCCTGCATGCACATGCTGCAAATCATCAATCGGCATCGCACCGGCAACAAGTTCAAGCTCACCACCAAGCGTCTGGTGCAGATGGCAACGATCGACGGCGCGCGCGATCTTGGCTTCGATCACCTCACCGGCTCCCTTACGCCGGGCAAGCGCGCCGACCTCATCCTGGTGAAGACGCGCGGACCGCACATCGAGACGGTTGGGGATGCCTACGACGCGCTCGTGCAACTCGCGCAGCCATCGGACGTCGACACGGCCGTCGTGGACGGCCGAATCCTCTACAGGCAAGGCCGCTTCACGGCGCTCGATTATGAAAAGCTGGTGAAGGATGGGGAGCAATCGGTGGCCGCGCTCAAGGCCAAGGCCAAATGGAGTTGATGCGCAAGCAGAGCAATTGACCGAGACAGATTGCCGCACCTCCGGTAATTGCGTAACCTCCCGAATGCGGCGGGCAAGCAACCCCGCATGTCGGGAGGAAGCCATGAAGAAATTGCGCATTACTGGCGTCGCGCCGTCACGTCGCCAGGTCATCAAGGCAGCTGCCGTTTTTGCCGCGGGCGGTGCCGCACCGACATTTCTGCGCATCGGGTCGGCGCTCGCCGCGTATCCGGACCGGCCGGTCAAAATCGTCGTCGCCAATACGCCGGGAGGCCCTTCCGATCTTGTCGCGCGCATGGTTTCCGCTGCGCTGGAGCAGTCGACCGGCAAAACCTTCGTAGTCGAAAACCGTGGCGGCGCCGGCGGCAATATCGGCATGGGCTATGCCGCACATTCCGACCCCGACGGCTACACCATTCTGCTCGCGACCAACGCCTATTCGGTCAATCCCGGCCTGTATCATAAGCTGCCTTATGACGCGAAAAAGGACTTCGTCGCGATCAGCGAGATTGCGACGTCCCCCAATACGTTCGTGGTACGCTCCGAATTGCCGGCAAAGACGCTGAAGGAATTTGTCGCGCTCGCGCGCGCGAACCCCGATAAATACAACTGCTCCTCGCCTCCGATCGGCACGACGCCGCAAATCCAGCTCGAAGTGCTAAAGATTCGCGAGAAACTACCCGGTCTCAAAGACGTGGTCTTCAAAGGTGGCGGCGACGCTTTGGCAGCACTACTCAGCAAGACCGTGCAACTGAGCTCCGGCTCGCTGCCGCCGGCGCATCCGCACATCAAGGCTGGCACGCTGCGTTGCCTTGCGGTCACCGGCGAAACGCGCTGGCCGGACATGCCCGATGTGCCGACGATGGCAGAAGCGGGCTACAAGGATTTCGTGTTCGCAACTGACACCGCACTGATGGCGCCGGCGAAGACGCCACCGGAAGCCGTTGCGTGGATCGAGAAGGCAACGCTTGCCGTGCTCGAGAAGCCGGACATGAAAGCAAAGCTGCTCAAGGCCGGCTTCCTCGTGCGGCCGAAGGGCGGCAAGGCGGCTTGGGCGCGCATGATGCATGAGGTGGACATGTTCCGCGACATCATCAATCGGGCCGGCATCAAGAAAATCTGAGACGCGCGTTGAAAATAAAATCGGTCGAGCCGATCCCGATTAGTCTGCCGATGCTCAAGCCCGTCATCATGGCGGGCGAGGAAGTGCGCACGGCAGAAAATATCCTGGTCCGTATTGAGACGGATACCGGCATCATCGGCTGGGGCGAGGCGGCCGCCGCACCGACCATGACCGGCGAAACCGTGCCAAGCATGATGACGGCCGTCTATCAGATCGCGCCTGCACTCGATGGCCGCGATCCGGCTGACCTCGATGGCGCGTATGCGGCGATGGACGGCCGCATGTACGCCAATCACGCCGCCAAGGCTGCCATTGAAATCGCGCTGCTCGATCTCGTCGGCAAGGCAACCGATAAGCCGGTGCACGCACTGCTTGGCGAAAAGAAGCGCAATCGCATTCCGTTGCTCGGCGTTATCGGCGGTGGCGATTTCGATGGCGACCTGCACGATGCCGCTAAAAAGAAAGCTGCGGGCTATACGATCTTCAAGATCAAGGTCGGCATCGATACGCCTGCTGCCGATGCGAAACGTACACGGGCCATTTGCGAGCTGCTCGGCCCCGGTAATGTGATTTCCGCCGACGCCAACCAAGGTTTCAATGTCGATCAGGCGCGCGACTTCGTCCGCGCGGTTGCCGGCTGCGGTCTGGACTTCTTCGAGCAACCGGTCATGGCCGACGATGTCGACGGGATGGCGATGGTTGCAGCCGCGGGCGATATCGCAGTCGCGGCCGACGAAGGAATTCATTCGATCGAGGACATCCGCCGCCACCACGCTCGCCGGGCAGCCCAAGGAGTGGGATTGAAGGCAATCAAGCTCGGCGGCATCCGTGCACTCACAGAGGCGGCACGGCTGTCCGACAAACTCGGCATGCGCGTGAACATTTCCTGCAAAACCGGCGAGTCGAGCGTTGCATGTGCTGCTGCGCTCCATGCCGCCGCAGTCGTTCCGGAAATTGCGTGGGGTCTGACGCTGACCAATCTCGCCCTCGCGCAAGATGTCACGGCACAGCCTGTGCAAATGGATCGCGGCTTTGCGCAAGTGCTTGACCGCCCTGGTCTCGGCATCGATGTGGATAAGGATCGGGTGCGTCACCACCGCAAAGGCGCCACGCTTCGAGTGGCGTGAGCACACCCGACTCTTATGAAGACGCGGCCCCTCTCCCCTTTGAGGGCAAAGCAAAGAGCAGCTACTGTCCGCGCGCGGCCGGCCGGCCGCAAGCATTGGAAACGGCAAAAGAGGAACGTCCGGTGAAAACAGTGGAAGCGGGGGTGATCGGTGTCGGTTGGATCGGGGGCTTGCGGGCCGAAACGCTGTCCCGCACGGCACTGGTGGACAAACTGCATCTTTGCGACATCAAGCCCGACCGGCTTGCCGAAGTAAAAGCGCTTTATAAGCCGGCGAGCACGACGCTCGACTACAATGACATCATCAATAATCCGAACATCTCGGTGGTTTACATTTCGACCACGCCAGAATCGAATCACTATCCGATCTGCCGCGACTGCCTGAAGAGCGGCAAAAACGTAATGCTGGAAAAACCGATCGCCCTGGAATTGTGGGAGGCGGACGAGCTCATCCATCTGGCGAAGCGCAACAATCTTAAATTTACGATCGGCTATTCCCAGCGTTTTAATCCGAAGATCGCCTACGCGAAGAAAAAGATTATCGACGGCACGCTCGGCAAGGTCGTATCGGTGCTGGTGAGCCGGCACTTGTCGCGTTCGCTCGGCAAGAAGATCGCGAGCCGTGTGCGACTCTCGCCAGTCGTCATGGAATCGACCCACGATCTTGATTTCGTGTTCTGGTTACTGGAGCCTGCCAAACCGGTTCGCGTCTACAGCCAGGGCGCCTACGGCTACATGCAGCCAGTGAACGGCTCGCACGACGTCATGTTCACCACCATCACCATGGACAATGGCGCGGCAGTAATGATCGGGGGTGGATGGAATCTGCCGCCGAGCTATCCGAATTACTGCGCCACCTGGATCGAGATCACCGGCACGGACGGTTCGCTGTTTCTGGACGATACGCAGCGCGACAACTGGCTCAACACCGAAAAGCGCGGGCAGGAGTTTCCGATGTCCACCATGCCCGGTGAATGGGTGGATCACGTTTTTGCCGGCGGAATTGGGCCGGAAACGATTCACTTTCTCGAAGCGTGCATCAAGAATTCATCAGTAATGGTAACGCCGGAAAGCGCGCGGCGTGTGATGGAAACCTACAGCGCTGCAGACCTCTCGGCGGACCGCAACGAACCGATTGATTTGCCGCTTACCAACGAGACGATCTCGGCCATCGCCGAGTTCAAGCAGAAAATCAGGGCTGGGCTGAACGACTAGCGTCATTCCAAGACATGAAACAGGAAGCCAAAGACATCGGCCTTGCAATCGTCGGCGGGGGGCGTGTCGGGCTTTTCCGCGGCGGGGTGGCGGCGCGGCATCCTGCCGTAAAGTGGATCGGCTTGGCTGAAAAGAACCCGAACCGCGCCGGTGAAGTCGGGCTCAGGATCGGCGCCGATTTCGTTACCCAAGATCACCGCGAACTTTTGAAGCGGCCGGAAGTGACCGCCTGCATCGTCGCCACTGACGAGCATTTGCACGTCGAGCCGATTATGGCCGCAATTGAAGCGGGCGTCCCCCTTCTGATCGAAAAGCCGCTCGCGACGAACCTGACCGAATCGGCGCGCGTGCTGAAACTCATCCAGGATGCCAAGCTCGACGCCGTCGTCGGTTACACGCAGCGCTTTCGACGCCGCTGGCTCGCGGCGAAGGAAAAGTGCCGCACCGGCGCGCTTGGCGACGTGACGATGGTGACATCGCGCGCATTTATGAATCGTCTTGTCGCCACCGACAACTATAAGCGGACCGACGATCCGGCTGCGATCTCGCCGATGGTGATTTCCGGCACGCATGCGCTCGACATCTGCATGTGGTGCCTCGACCCCAAACAGCCGGTCGAGTGCTATGCGCGCTCGACCGATAAAGTGCTCGGTCCGTTGTACAACGGCATCGACGCCACCGCCGGGATGATCATGTTCGGCGACGGCACGATCTATCACCTCAACATTTCGTGGGCGCTACCGGTAACCTGGCCCGGTGCCGTGTACAGCCTGGATGTTGGCATCGTTGGCACAGCAGGCGTGCTCACCATCGACGATACGCATCGCGACATCGTGCTCGCAGTCTCGAAGGCGCAATCGGAAGGCTACAATCCCGACAGCTCGCGGCTGGTCGATTTCATGGGCAGCTATCCGCCCGGCGACATGGCACTGGGGGAATTGCGTGGGCCAATGGCTGAAGAAACCATGTCGTGGCTCAATCGGGTGGCGCTCGGCCTGCCGACACCGGCGGCGACCGTCGAAGAAGCGCACCGCAACCTGATGCTGACGAAGGCGCTGGACCTGTCGGCAAAGCGCAAGCAGCCGGTAAAATTCCCGCTTGATCCGGATGATGTGAAGGCGGCGGGGTAGGTGCGGCGACGCTCATTTGTTCGCCGTCATGCCCTGCAGGCAGGGTCCGGTAATCACCCGCGATTCTTTCTTATGAATATTGGATCGCCCTTCGAGGCCGATGACAGCCCTTTACCGCGCCCTCAACGGCTTGATCCCAAGCGCGTCCGCAAGCTTGTCCAATTGCGCGACCAGCTCCGGTGCCAAGGCCAGGCCGTTCTGCGTACGATCCGCGCGACGCCTGGCGCGGTATTCGCCCGGCAGCCGCACGGTTTCGCCCGGCAGCGGCTTGCTGTCGCGCAGCGAGCGAATGTGCCGGTCGACCTCCGCCTTGAAATGGTCGAGCGGCTGAAAGCGTGCCGGGTCGAGCGCCAGCACGAACTGGCCGGTATTGGTGGGACGTTCCGGCTCGAGGTTGAAATCGATGGAATCGCGGCCGAACAGCGCGCCATTGAGCGTGCCGGCAAGCATCCCTAACATCAGCGCCAAGCCTGCGCCTTTGTAACCAGCCATCGGCAGCAACAGCGCCTCGGCACTTTTATGTGGATCGATCACCATCGCGCCGGTCTTCGGATCGATCATCCAGCCGGCCTGCAGCATGCGGTTTTGCAGACGATGGTTCTTGATCGTTCCGTAGGAAACAATGGATGTGGCAATATCGAGCACCAGTGGATGCTCTTCGCCCGACGGAATAGCGATTGCCAGCGGGTTCGTCCCAAGCAGCGGCTCGGCGCCGCCGGCAAGCGGCATGTGATTGGCATTGGCAACCGCTGAATACATGCCGATCATGTTCGCCTTCAGAGGCAACGCGGCATAAACGCCGGCAGCACCCGCGTGACCCGACATATGGCACCCGGCCCATCCAATGCCGCTCTCGCGCGCCATTTCAATCGCGACCTCAGCCGTGCGTGCGACGACCAGATGACCCATGCCGTTGTCGCCGTTGATCAGGGCCGTTGCCGGCGCGGTGCGTTTGACCGTGATGTTCGGCCGCGGGTTGGTCGATCCCAGTTTCAACCGCTGGATGTATTGCGGCAGACGGAAAACGCCATGCGCATCAGCGCCGATCAGATCAGCCTCCAGCATCAGGTCTGCGATTTTTGCAGCGTCACCTGACGGAACGCCGCTCTTTTCCATCGCTTCACGAATGAAGCCGGCAACGGTTTTGGCCGGAATGCGTTTCGATGCTGTCTCGTGAGCGTTCAAGGTTCATCGTCCTTTTGTCGACAGGAGTGCTTGCGCGCGTGCTCCGAGAATAGAATTCTTATCCGAGTCGGAGATCGACAGCGAGCGCACATGCTGCACGCAATCCAACATGGCCATGTCGTAAGGATAATCACTCCCCAGCATCACGCGCTCGACGCCAGCCTGCGCGATCAGGAATTCAAGCGAAGCCCTCGAATGACAGATCGTGTCGTAAAGGAACGACTGGATGATTTTTTCCGGCGCCGAGGAAACGTTCTTCTTCGGTTCCGGTCGCACACGCCATCCGTGTGTCCAGCGACCGGCCTGATACGGCAGAAATCCGCCGCCATGCGCGAGCATCACTTTCAACTTCGGGTGGCGCTGCATCACGCCGCCGAAGACCAAGCATGCGCCTGCGATCGTCGTGTCAACCGGGTTCCCGATCAGGTTGGTGAGATAATAGGATTTCAGCCGGTCAGCGCCGGCCACATTGTTCGGATGAATGAACATGAAGGCGCCGAGTTCTTCCGCCGTATCCCACAGCGGCTCGAAGGCGGGATCGTCAAGATTTTTCCCCATGATATTGGAGGCAAACATCGCTCCCTTCATTCCGAGCTGCGTCATTATGCGGCGCAATTCGTTCGCAGCCCCCTCCGGTGCCTGCATCGGCAGTGTACCAATCGCCATGAAGCGATCGGGCTGCTGTTTCACGAGCTTCGCCATCTGATCGTTCTGAATCGCAGACGTGACGATGCCGAGCGCGGGCTCCAGCCCATAAAGATAGGTCTGCGGGGTTGCCGACAGCACGTGCACATCGACGCCGGTTGCGTCCATGTCTTTCAGACGCCGTTCCACGTCGTAGCCGCCGTGGGGAAAGGGGCGATACACTGTGCCCGCCACATCGAGCGTGACCGATTCGCTGTCGAGAGGCCCGATGCTTACGGCGGCTTTGGGCGATTCTTTGCGCAGCAGCGCCATCGTCTCTTCCGTCAGAATATGCGTATGAGTGTCAATGGTGCGCTGGCTCATTTCGTCCTCTGAAATCGCGCTGGATGGGCAGTGGGAAGAGCCGCCTCAGTGCCGTACCTGCACCATCGGCGCAAGCCCCTGTCGCAGCCTTCACTTTCAGCTATAAACAAAGCCCCGTTTACATTCCGGAAATCCGATGGATTCAACGACAGCACAACACGGAATACGAGAAGTACGGCTTGAGGACGACGCGTTGGTACGCGGGCAAGGCCGCTTCGTCGACGATGTACGCTTTCCCAATCAGGCATTCGCCGTTTTCGTGCGTTCGCCACACGCCTTTGCACGTATTGTGTCGATTGACACCGCTGCGGCCAAGGCGGCCAAAGGCGTGCTCGCGGTGCTCACCGCCGCCGACATGAACGAGGCAGGTCTCAAGACCTGCGGCCGCCATCCGCCGCTGAAGGGGCGCCAGGGCAAGGAGCTGGTTCAGCCGTTCCGGCCGACGCTCGCCGGCGAGCGCGTGCTTTACGTCGGCGAAGCCGTGGCGATGGTGGTCGCGGAAACAGTCGGCCAGGCGCAGGACGCCGCCGATCTGGTCGTGGTCGAATACGAGGAGCAGAATGCCGTTGTCGATCCGCTCGATGCGGTCAAGCCCGGCGCGCCGCAACTACATCCGGAAGCGCCGGGAAATGTGGCACTCGATTGGCCCGGCATGGTCGACAGCGCGGAGAACGAGCGCGAGGTCGCAGACATCATCAACAACGCACCGCATGTCGCGCGCGTCACTGTCGTCAATCAGCGGCTGATGGTCGCCTCGATGGAGACACGGGGCGCCAACGCGTACTACGATCCGGCGACTGGGAGTTATTCGCTGCGCGCGTGCTCGCAAAGCGCGGGCACCGTGCGCAATCAGACAGCGCCGATCCTCGGCATTCCGAACGACAAATTACGCGTGACGACAGAAGACGTCGGTGGCGCATTTGGCATGAAAACGCCGGTCTATCCGGAATATCCGGCACTGTGCGTCGCCGCCAAAAAAGTCGGGCGTCCCGTGGCATGGCAAGCGACGCGTTCGGAAGCGTTCATGACCGACACGCCCGGCCGCGACACGGTGACGGAAGCTGAACTTGCCGTGGACGAGGACGGAAAATTTCTAGCATTGCGCATGAGGCATCTGTGTTCGCAAGGCGCGTACATCACGCCCGCCGGCGTTGGTATCAACACGAACAATCCGGCGCGATGCCTGCCCGGGATGTATCACATTCCGAAGATCGATTTTTCGGCGCGCTGCGTGTTTACCAATACCGCGCCGATGGGCCCTTATCGCGGCGCTGGACGTCCGGAAGCCAACTATGCGCTTGACCGCGCGGTAGAGGAAGCCGCGCGTCTCACCGGCATCGATACCGCGCGGCTGCGCAAGAAGAATCTCATTCCGAAATCAGCGATGCCGTACAAGACGGCAGTTACGACCACATACGACAGCGGCGATTTTCCCGGCGCGTTCGCGAAAGCCATGGCGCTTTCCGAATATGACAGCTTCAACAAGCGTAAGCGTGAAGCGGCAAAGCGCAAAAAGTGGCGTGGAATCGGCATTTCATGCATGCTCGAACATGCCGGCGCGTTGCCGACAGAAGGCGCCTTGCTGCAATTTCCCGGCGGTGACACGCTCATCATGGCGCTGAACGTACAGGCGACGGGACAGGCGCATGCAACCGTGTTCGGCCGCGTGCTCGCGGAAAAGCTAGGCATCGACCGCAAACACATCGTGCACAGGCACGGCGACTCGGCATTCGAGATTCCGGGATTTGCTTCCGTCGGCTCGCGTTCGGCGATGGCGGCGAGCCACGCTCTCCTCCGCACCGCAGACGTGATGCTTGCCAAAGGCAAGAAGGTTGCTGCCACGCTGCTTGAGGCGTCCGAAGCCGATATTCAATACGGAGCCGGAAACTTCACCGTGGTCGGTACCGACCGTAGGGTGTCGCTGTTCGAGGTCGCGGCACGCGCCAAGGAGATGGGCGAGACACTCGATACGAAGGAAAAAGTCGACACGCCGCTGACGTTTCCAAACGGTGTGCACATCGCCGAAGTGGAAATCGACCCGGAAACCGGCCATCTCGATCTCGTGCGCTACACGGCTGTGGACGATTGCGGCACCATGCTCAACCCGATGGTGGTTGAGGGCCAGGTGCAAGGGAGCCTTGCGAACGGCCTTGGCCAGGCGCTCACCGAACGCGCGGTTTACGACCAGGGTGGGCAACTCGTAACCGGCTCGTTCATGGACTATGCGATGCCGCGCGCCCGTCACATGCCGATCGAAATGCGCGAAGCGATCCACGCGGTGCCGGCGACGACCAATCCGCTCGGCGTCAAAGGCACCGGTGAAGCCGGCACCACCGCGGCGATTGCCGCGGTGATGAATGCAGTCGCGCACGCGATTCCGAACGGTGCGGCCGATCACATGGACATGCCGGCAACACCTGCGAAGATCTGGGAAGCGTGCCGGACAGCAATGGGCAGGTAGCCGCTGGGCGCGCGAAAGCCGCCGAACGTTCCCGTTTTCTCGTCTGCGCGGCTACGCCTGCGAAATGAACTTCACGTTCATATACGCCTGCAGGCCCTCGATGCCGCCTTCGGAGCCGTAGCCTGACTCCTTGATGCCGCCGAACGGCGTCTCTGGCGTCGAGACGGCGACGCTATTGACGCCGACCATGCCGGACTGGATGGCATCACCGATTGCGGTCGCGGTTTTTTCCGACGTCGTAAATGCATAGGCGGCAAGCCCGAACTGCAATGAATTGGCCCGCTCGACGACCTCTTCGAAGGTCTTGAACGTGACGATCGGCGCAACGGGCCCGAACGGCTCCTCGGTCATGATCTTCGAGTCGTCGGGCACATCGGTAATCACCGTCGGCTCGTAAAAGAAACCCTGGTTGCCATGGCGGCTGCCACCCGTTGCAACCTTGCCGCCGCGATCCTTGGCGTCGTTGACGAACGATTCCATCGCATCGAGCCGGCGCGGATTCGCGAGCGGGCCCATGGTAGTGCCCTTCTCCAAGCCATCGCCAAGCTTGAGGCCCTTGGCATACTCCGTGAAGCGCGCGACGAATTTGCTGTAGTTCTTCTCGTGCACGTAGAAGCGCGTCGGCGAGATGCAAACCTGCCCCGAATTACGATACTTGAATGCCGCGATTGTATCCGCGACTTTCTCGGGATCCGCGTCTTCGAACACCACGACCGGCGAGTGCCCGCCCAATTCCATGGTCGCTTTCTTCATCCCCTTCGCAGCAAGTTGCGCGAGATGCTTGCCGACCGGTACTGAACCGGTGAAAGAAACCTTCTTAACCGCTTTCTGCGGGATCAAGTGCTCAGACACCTCTGCCGGCACGCCGAACACGAGGTTGAGAACGCCGGCAGGTAGCCCTGCGTCGGCAAAGCATTTGACGAGCTCGACGGCGCCGCCCGGCGTTTCTTCGGAGGCCTTGATGATGATCGAGCAGCCGGCCGCGAGCGCGCCCGCGATCTTTCGAACCGGCGTGAGCGTGGGGAAATTCCAGGGCGTGAAGGCAGCGACGACGCCGACCGGCTCCTGGACAACAAGCTGTCGCACGCCCCTCTGCCGGCCTGGAACGATGCGGCCATAGGTGCGGCGGCCCTCCTCGGCATACCAGTCGATGATGTCGGCGCTGGTCAGCACTTCCGCACGCGACTCGACGTAGACCTTGCCCTGCTCCTGCGTTTGCACCTTCGCGATGTGGTCGTAGCGCTCGCGCAGCAGGTCGGCCGCTTTGCGCATGATCTTTGAACGATCATAGGCCGAGGTCTCGCGCCATACCTTGAATCCTTTTTCGGCGGCGCCGAGTGCGGCATCGAGATCGGCCTTGCTCGCGTGCGGCAGATGCGCCAGCGTCTTGCCGGTTGCGGGATTGATGACGTCCTCGCCCTTGCGACCTTCGCCGTTGAGCCATTGTCCATCGATATAAAGTGCAAGCTGCGTATACATACTCGACCTCACGAATGCGGGAGCGACCACTGCACCCTGTGCGTGATTAGCACTTTCCCGCGCGCACAGCCACCTATCGCTGTTCTGGGACGCTGCGAAAGCGGGCCCGCAATGACAGTTTGTCAGGAGCCGTGATACGCGCCGCCGTTGACGTGGATCGCCTGGCCCGTGATGAAGCGCGCGCCGGGGCCGACCAGGAAACGCACCGTAGCGCCAAGGTCGTTCGGATCGCCGCGCTCGCCGGTGATCGTGCCATGCGTCAAATGATGGGCGGGGTTCTGCGAACTGGCAGGCCGCGTGGTGTTGACCGCGCCGGGCACCACGCAGTTCACCGTGATTCCGTCCGCGGCAAGATCGTGCGCAAGGGCGCGGGTAAAGCCGATGAGGCCGGCCTTCGCCGTGATAACGTGCGCGCGGTCGCGCGCGCCGCGGTGTGCGCTCATGCCGCCGAAATTGACGATCGCACCCGCGCCGCTGTTCTTGAGCGCTGAAAGGCACGCCTTTACGCAGTGGAAAGCGCCGTCGAGCGTGACGTCCATGATCTTGCGCCAATCGGCGTAGGTCATCTGCTCGAACGGCTGCTCGGCGCGCATGCCGGCATTATTAACGAGAATATCGATGCGCCCGAAACTCTGCAGCGCGGTCGCGGCGAGCGCCTCCGCCGTTTTCGGATCGCCGACGCTGCCGAGGCACATTACCGCTTTGCCGCCGGTGGTCTCGATTTCGCCCACGACGTTTTCCGCTTCGGCCTTGTTCGAGTGGGCGTTGACCACGACGGCAGCACCGGCATCCGCCAGTTGCCGTGCAATCGCACGTCCGATGTTACGCCCCGCGCCGGTGACGATCGCAACCTTCCCGGCCAGTTCTTTGTTTGAATTCACGCCGTGCCCTCCGCTGTCACCGACCGCGCAAGCGGACGATCCAGAATTCACTATCCTTATTGCTTATCATGTCCGCGCTTTCGCGGGGGCGTGACGGTCACATTAACCCCGCAACGGCGATAAATCGATTTTGGGCTCATCATAAAGCCTTGCCAGAAGCTGGAGCGACTGCGTGCCGCGCTTCTCGTCCCAACCGCCGTGCCGCACGTTGAGCATGAATTTGTCCTCGATGTCCTTGCGCGTCAGCGGCTCGTGTGCGCCGCCACGCAGATGCGGCTGGCGCTCTTCGATGACGCTGCCGTCGCGCAACACGGCGCGGATGTGGCCGGTGAAATTGTTCGGGTAAGGATTGTCCGGGTCGATGATGAAGCGCACTTTCGACGACAGCGCGAGCACCGCAGGATCCTTCACCGCCGTGTCGGTGAAGGCATCGAGCCCGACGCCTCCATGCACAAACCCGGTCGCGAGCAGAAACGGTGTGGAAAATTTCGCTGCGTAGCCGTTGGGCGGGCGCTGCTTGGAAGCGAGCGGCTCCCAAAGGCGGTGCACGGTACCCTCCGCCACTTCGCAGACAAGTTCCTTGATCTCATCCGCTTTGACGCCGCGTGCAGCAAGCCGCCTGGCACAATCGATATACGGATGAGCCATCGTCCCACAGGGATAAGGCTTGAACGCGAGAGTCTCGGTAACCCAGCGTTCGCCGAAATCACCGATCAACGCGTCGTAATTGCCTTCCGTGGTATGTGCGAAACCGTGGAAGAGCCCGTGCACACCCTCAAACACCGTGCGAGGGCCAAAGAAGCCCGCGCGCGCGAACAGCGCCGCGCGCAAGCCGGATTGCGCCGCCCAGCCCGGATGCAGCCGTTTGGTCCAGGCGCCTTCGGCCAGATACTCGATGATGCCGCCGGCGAAGCTGCCGGCGATGCCGAGTGCATCCACGATCTGCCTTTGCGTCAAGCCAAGTGCCGCGCCGACACCGCTCGCCGCACCCATAACCCCGAAAATCGCAGTCGGGTGGAAGCCCGACTTGTGCACGGCCTTGGGCACGACCGTACTCAAGCGGCACATCACTTCGGTGCCGACTGCAATGCCGAGCAGCGCCGCCTGCCCCCAGCCTCCGGCCTCCCGCGGGCGATGCGCGGGCAGAGACGGAGCACGCTCGCATGCGGCAAGTACTGCCGGCACGATCACAGCACCGGCATGCACCGGACCGCCTTCGAACGTATCGTCGAAGTCCTCGCCGTGCGCCGCAGTGCCGTTGACGAATGCCGAACCCGCAGCACTTAAAGTGCGCCGGTGTCCGATTGCCGTGCATGGCCCATCATCGTCCCAGCCGGCGAGCGCGCTTTTGACGTAGTCCTCTTTGCGGGCGGTCACGCAAAGACCGACGATATCGACGAGCAAATCCTCGCACTTGCGTCGCACCGCCGGCGGCAATCGTGAGGCATCAAGCTCGGTAACGCGGTCGGCGAGCCGCTCCGCCAGGGATCTCGTGTTTTCCTTCATGGGCAGATCCGAAATCAAATTCCTGCGGCTGCCGGCCGCCCACCGAGCCTGGTCAGCTTATTGGCGAGGAGCACGATTAGCGACGTGATGATCAGCATGCATAAGCCCAAAACCGAAATAGCCGCCAGATCTCCGCTTTCGTTCAGGTCGTAAATGAGGACCGAAAGCACCTTGGTCTGTGACGTGAACAGCATAATCGCAGCCGACAATTCACGAATTACGCCGACAAAGATGAAGCACCACACCGCGACGACGTTGGTCCGCAGCAGCGGCGCCGTTATCTGCAAAAGTGAGCGCATGCGCGTCGCGCCGAGGATACGGCTGGCGTCCTCAAGCTCAGGATGCACGGCATGGAACGCCGACTGCATCTGCTGATATGCGGCCGGCATCGCCAATGTCACGTAGGCTATCAGCAATATCCAGAGAGTGCCGTAAAGAACGAATGGCGGGCGCGTGTAGCTGAAGAAGAGGCCGACGCCGAGCACGATGCCCGGAATCGCAATCGGTGCGGTCGCGAGAAAGCCGAGTGCCGCGTGTCCGGTTACAGCCTGCCGTGCCGTTACGTAACTGATGACCAACGCGATGAGCGTGCCGATTGTGGCAGTAAGCACACCAAGCGTGAATGTATTGCGCAGCACCAGATCGGTTGCCGACAATTCGAAAAACACAAAATGCAAATGTTGCAACGTGAAATTGCTGACTGAGACCAAATGCGATGCAACGGTGGAGAAGGAGGCGTTGAGCAACGCGAAGTACGGCAGGAAGACCGGGCACGCCAGCACGATCATTGCAAGAGTGACCGCAGGCCACCGATAGCGGCCGAGGCGCACAAGGCGCGGCTCGCTGTTTTTGCCGCCGACCACCGAAAAGCCGCGGCGCCCGAGGATCATGGCCTGCCCGCGAAGCAACAGCACAGTCAGCACCAGCAGCGGCAGCGACGCCGCCGCGGCAAGCTCCGGCTTTGGCGGAAACTGGAACAGACTCCAGATCTTCGTCGTCATGGTGTGGAAACCGGCCGGCATCGCCAGAATCGCTGGCGAGCCGAACAACGTCATCGCTTGCAGAAAGGCGACGAGCGCACCCGCCAGCACGGCCGGTAATGCCAGCGGAATGGTGACGCGCCGCGCCGTGTACCAAGTGCCCGCGCCGAGCATCGCCGACGCATCTTCGAGATCGCCCGGTGTCCGATCGAGCGCATTTGCGATCAGCACGAAGACATATGGGAATGTGTAGCAGCTGATGACGAAAACGAGACCGGAAAAGCTGTAGATATTGAGCAGGTGCTCGTCCGATGCAGCCCCGGTCAGGTCACGAAACAATTGATTCAGGAGGCCGCTGTTCGGCGCTGCCAGCAGTTCCCAGGCAATGGCGCCGAGAAACGGCGGTGTCACGAATGATGCCGTCACCAGCAGCCGAACAGTCCGGCGCAACGGCATGTCGGTGCGCGAGACGAGCCACCCCATAGGCGCGGCGACTGCGCAGCAGATGCACGCCGAGAATATCGCCAGCATGAATGTGGTCAGCAGCGGATCGAGAAAGGCTGAGTCCGATACCAGCCGATAGAAATTGGCGACCGTAAATGCGCCTTTCGCATCGGTGAATGCGTAATAGACAAGCCAGGATATCGGCAGAACGATCAGGACGCAGAGAATAGCGGCAAAGACCAGCAGGATCGGCTTCGAAACGTCGAACCCGAACGAACGTCGGCTTACCTGTGGAGCCGATGCGGCGATGGTCATGACATCGTCATGGCCGGCTCGCGCCGGCCACCCATGCCTTTACATATTCCGAGGCAAATAAAGCGTTCATGCCCGGCACGTAGACGAGCGAAGCAACGCCATGCTTCGACACGGCTAAGTCCGGGCATGGCCGCATCATTGGTCAGTGCTGGGCGCATTCTAGACGTGGAACAGCTTCACGTAATGCGCCTTTATCTCATCGGCCGCTTTCAGCACGCCTTCCGGATCGTCCTTCATGAGTTTGATCTGGCTGAGCGGCGTGCGCCCGGCTTTTTCCTTCGTTTTCGGATGACCCGAGCGCAAGCCGCCCATGTCGATGCAAAGCTGCTGGCATTCCGGCGAGAAACAGAAGTTCTGGAACAACCGTGCCGCATTCGGATGCGGCGCCGCCTTGAACAACGCATTCGGCCCAACGATCAACGGCGTTCCTTCCGTAGCGTAAACCGGTTCGACAGGCTGGCCTTTTTCCTTTTCAGCGAAGATCAGATATTCGACGCCGTCCGCCTGGATCGCACGTTCGCCCAGCGCAAGCTTCTTCGGCGGATCGGCGGCGGACTGGACTTGCAGGATGTTCTGCTTCGCAAGCTGCTCGAAGTAGCCCCAGCCAATGTCGCGCACCATCTGGAAGGTCGCGGTCATGATTGTCCCGCTGTAACCGGGGTGCGCCTTCACGATCTTGCCCTTCCACTTGGGATCGAGCAGGTCATGGAAACTCTTGGGCGCTTCTTCTTTCTTCACCAGCTTGGTGTTGTAGGCGATGACGCACAGGAAGATTCTGAAGCTGGCGTACATGCCGTCCGGGTCCTTGTGCTCGGCCGGGTAATATTTCGCCACATCTTCCGGTACATAAGCTTCGAGCCAGCCGTTCTTTTTCCAGATGATCGCGTGAGATGCGTCCGATGTGTTGACGACATCCACGGCATGCACGTTAGCGGCATATTCCTGGCCGATGCGTTGAAGCACGCGTTCAGCACCGGTGCGCTCGACCTGGCACGCAACTCCATACTTTGCTTCAAATGCCTTGCCGATTTGCTGGGCAAGTTTCAAATCTACCGATGTGTACCAGACTGCCTTACCTTCTTTCTTCGCCGCTGCGATCAGTTCCGGTGTCGTAGCGGTGCCGGCAGGAGCGGCGGAGACGACGTAGGTCGAGAAGGCTGACCCTGCCGCAAGCGCGCTCGTCCCTATGAGCAAATTCCTGCGTGAGATTGTGGTCTTCATCGATGCATCCTCCCAAGCTTTTTTCGTTTCGATCTTTTTTCTGAAACCTTGCGGGCAGCCTCCTTAGGCGACCAACGCCCGGCAGCGCTCCGGCGGGAGCCGCAGCCATACAGCGCTTCCTTGCGGAATACTAACATCCGCCGCGGTAACGACCCGAAGCTGTGCGCCGCCGTCGATCTCAACCATATAGTCCCGGCTGCCGCCAAGAAAGACCTGCCGCACGATCGTGGCCTGCACCACGTTATCGGTCCGCTCAGCGCGAGAAGGCGATAGCTGGATTTCATGTGGACGTATCGAAACGGCAGTCTCCGCTCCCGCCACAATTGCCGCGCCTGTGCAGCGTATCGTGGTACCACCGATGCTCATATGGTCTTGATCCAGGCCCTTTCCCTTGATGACGTTGCTGGCCCCAATAAAACGGGCGACGAATTCAGAGCGCGGATAATCGTAGATCTCTTCCGGACTTCCCGCCTGCTCGATCTTGCCGGCGTTCATCACGCAGATGAGATCAGCGGTTGTCATCGCCTCGGACTGGTCGTGCGTCACATAAACGGTGGTGTAGCGATAAGCGTCATGCAGACGGCGGACTTCAAACCGCATTTCTTCGCGCAGGTTGGCATCGAGATTGGATAACGGCTCATCAAGCAGCAACGTTTCAGGTTCGACGATCAATGCCCGCGCAAGCGCCACGCGTTGCTGCTGTCCACCCGACAATTCGCCAGGATACCGTTGCGCCAGCGGCGCGAGTTTCGTGGTCGCGAGAATGGCGTCGAGCTTCTTCGCGATCGTATCGCGATCGATTTTCCTCAGCTTGAGGCCATAGACGATGTTTTCCGCGACCGTCATATGCGGCCACAAGGCATAGCTCTGGAAGATCATCGACATGTTTCGCTTTTCGGGCGGCAGCGAACTCGCCGGACTCGAAACAACACGATCTCCGACGCGGATTTCGCCCTCGCTCGGCTCAACAAACCCCGCGATAAGCCGCAGCGTCGTCGTCTTGCCACACCCGGACGGGCCCAGCAGGCAAACGAGCTTGCCATGCTCGACCATCAGCGAGACATTGTCGACCACGGCATTTGAGCCATATCGCTTGGTGAGATTCCTCAGCTCAACCGATGCCACGCGCTTCCTCCCCTCGTCTCCTCTCCTTGCCCGCCGTTACGGGCAGAAGCCGGCTGCATAGCAATCCGGCAAGGGGGTTCTTTTCGTTGGATTATCAGGGCCCCTCACCCCGACCCTCTTCCTCGCAAGCGGGGAGAGGAAATGCATTCTTTTTATGACCCGGTAAATGCGGGCTTGCGTTTTTCCATGAAAGCCTTGCGGCCTTCGATGTAATCGTTGCTGGCGAAGCACTGCGCCACCAATTCCGCGCAACGCTGCAAATTTCGTTCCGCAGGATCCTTCACGGCTTCGCCGACGATGTATTTTACCGAATTCACCGTCAGCGGGGCGTTGCCGCTGATGGTATCGGCATAGTCTTTGACATACTTCTCCAAGTCGTCGGCGGAAACGACACGGTTGACTAGACCCATCTGCAGCGCCTCGGCTGCGGTGAACTGACGCGCCGTGAAGAAAATCTCCTTGGCGAATGACGGTCCGACGAGATCGACCAGCTTTTTGATGCCCTTGAAGCCGTAGCCGAGGCCGAGCTTGGCCGCCGGCACACCAAACTTTGAATTATCCGAGCAGATTCGCAGATCGCAGCAAAGCGCCAGGCCGACGCCGCCGCCGATGCAGTAGCCTTTGATCATTGCAATCGTCGGCTTGGGAAATTCGTAAACGGCCGTGTTCGCCTTATCGACCGCCGCATTGTAGCGATCGATAGCTTCCTTGCTGGAACGCTCGCTTTCAAACTTGGAAATATCGGCGCCGGAAACAAACGCCTTACCGCCCGCACCGGTCAGAACGACGACGCGGATGCTCTTGTCAGCCGCGAAGTCGGACAGAATCCCGGACGCGGCCTCCCACATTTCGAGCGAAACCGCATTGTGCCGCTCCGGATTGTTGAAGATCAGATAGCCGACGCCGCCCTCTTTGCGCGAAAGCATCTTGTCGGTTTGAGTCATTACCTTGCTCCTTGATCTTATTCTTCGTCATAGCCGGGCTTGCCCCCGCCAGCTCGCGTAGGAAAGCAGCGTCGCGTGCCGGCATGACCGCCCTGTCGCTACACCGCCTTTACCTCGTGCAGATTTTTGATCTCATCGGCCGTGAATCCGAATTCGCGGAGAATTTCGTCCGTATGCTCGCCGCATTCGGGCGGACGCATCGCAATCCTGCTCGGCGTGCGTGAAAGGGTGAATGGCTGCCCGACGAGGCCAAGTTTGCTGCCGTCCTTGCGCGCGGATTCTTTCGCCATGCCAAGGTGCTTCACTTGAGGATCGGCGAATACCTGGTCGATCGAGTAGATCGGTCCGCACGGCACACCAGCCTTATTGAAAATATCGACCCATTCCGCGCTTGTCTTCGTGACTGTCGCCTTCTCGATTTCGGCATTGAGCGCGTCGCGGTTCTGCGACCGTAATTTTCCCGTTTTGTAGGCTTCCGCGGCAATCCATTCCTGATGGCCGACCGCGTTGCAGAAGCGCTCCCAGATCAGCTGTCCCGTGACGGCAATATTGAGATGGCTGTCCTTGGTCTTGAATACGCCGGTCGGAATCGATGTCGGGTGATTGTTGCCGGCCTGCTTCGCGACCTCGCCTTCGGTAAGGTAGCGCGCCGCCTGGAAGTCGAGCATAAAGATTTGGGCTTGCAGGAGAGACGTCGTCACCCATTGCCCCTCGCCAGATTGCTCGCGCTCGAGCAAGGCCGTCAGAATGCCAAGCGCACAGAACAAGCCGGCGGTAAGGTCGGCGATTGGAATACCGACTCGCACCGGTCCCTGTCCGGGCAAGCCGGTCACCGACATCAGCCCGCCCATCCCTTGCGCGATTTGGTCGAAACCCGGCCGCTTTGCGTAAGGGCCGTCCTGACCGAAACCGGAGATACTGGCGAGGACGATACCTTTGTTGATCTTGCGTAGATCCTCGTAAGCGATCCCGAGGCGCTCTTTTACGTCGGGACGAAAATTTTCGACCACCACGTCAGCCTTGGCGACAAGCCGTTTGAATGCCGCGAGGCCCTGCGGCGATTTGAGATCGAGCGTCATGCCGCGCTTATTGCGTTGCAGGTTCTGAAAATCGGAGCCCTCGCGCGGCCCACCCGGCCCTTCGCCTTCGGAAAGGTGCGGCGGCGCCTCGATCTTGATGACGTTGGCACCCCAATCAGCAAGTTGCCGGACGCAGGTCGGACCGGAACGTACGCGGGCCAAATCGAGGACGGTAAAGCGGGAAAGGGCATCAGAAGCCCGAGAAAACGCCATTCAGATTAACTCCAGGCAGTGCTTCGGTAGCTTTAGGCGGATTTGCAGCCAAACATTCCCCGATCCGAGCGTCGTTGTCCATTCCACCCTGTCATTTCGACCCTACACGACGTCCAATCGTAGGCACGGCGAATACGGCTTGCCGGCTCGATTTTGCAAGCCATTCCGAAATGACAGCGCTTTGTTCATCATTCTATCGGTTATCTGTCCGCACGCCTTGAAAAGGCCATCGCAGACTGTCATATGATCCTCACGGATGAACGACTCGATCTCGGGTTTTGCGGGCTGCGTGCACGAAATTCTTTAGCAACGATTTTCGCCCTGCCCATCCGACTTCAACCAAGCCGACAACCCAGGCCACGCGGGATGTCTTAAAACCGGCGGCTTTGCCGATCGCATGAGCGATTCGGCGGCCTTGCCATACAAGAAAGAGACTCTTTGAATTCTTTTCACGATTTCGGCCTCGCAGAGCCGATCACCCGCGCTCTCATTGATGAGAAGTACGTCACTCCCACCCCGATCCAGGCGCAGACCATTCCCCTCGCCCTTGAAGGACGCGATGTCATTGGCATTGCGCAGACGGGCACCGGCAAAACAGCGGCGTTTGCGCTCCCGATCCTGAACCACATCGTCAACAAGCGGCAACGGCCCGAGAAAAAAGCGTGCCGCGTATTGGTGCTATCGCCGACGCGTGAACTCTCCGGCCAGATTGTCGATAGTTTCCGCGCATACGGCCGCTACATTCGCCCGCTCACGTTCGCACTCGCGATCGGTGGCGTGCCGATCAACCGTCAGATCCGTTCGGTCGCGCACGGGGTGGAAGTGCTCGTGGCGACCCCGGGGCGGCTCCTCGATCTCGTCGCGCAGCGTGCGCTGCGGCTCGACCAGGTCGAAGTGCTGGTGCTTGATGAAGCCGACCGCATGCTCGACATGGGCTTTATTCACGACATCAAGCGCGTCGTCACGATGCTGCCCAAGGGACGGCAGACGCTGTTCTTCTCGGCTACGATGCCGCAGGAAATCACGCGACTTGCCGATTCGATGTTACGCAATCCGGCACGCGTCGCGGTCACACCGCAGGCATCGACGGCGGAAAAGATCGTGCAGCGCGTCATCCTTACGGAGAAGCCTTCAAAAGGATCTTTGCTGACCGAAGTCATCAAGAGTGAGCCGATCGATCGCGTCCTCGTGTTCACCCGCACCAAACACGGGGCCGACAAGGTCGTGCGTATCCTTGCCAAGGCCGGCATTGCCGCAGAAGCCATCCACGGTAACAAGTCGCAAAACCATCGGCAGCGTGTGCTGGCATCTTTCCGAAGCGGTGCCATCCGCACGCTTGTCGCGACCGACATCGCGGCGCGCGGCATCGACGTCGACGGCGTCAGCCACGTCATCAATTACGATCTGCCGAACGTGCCGGAATCGTATGTTCATCGTATCGGCCGCACGGCGCGCGCGGGGGCGGAAGGGATTGCGATCTCCTTCTGCGACCACGAGGAAACCCCCTACTTGCGCGACATCGAGCGGCTGATCCGAATGAAAATTCCGGCGTCCGACCGGCGCCAGACCCCACGACCGAGTCAACAGCCGAGGCCGCATCACCACGCATCCCCGCGGCATAACGGACAGGCCCATGGCCGGGGGCTGCATCAGGCCGCCCCGCCGAAGAACGGCGGGCAGCGTCGCGACCGCGGGCGATTTCAACATCGTCGGAAATACGAGCCAAACGGCATTGGAAATGTTACATTCCTCCAACGCCCGGGTACGCCCCACTAAGCGAGGAACTGAATGGCGAAAGAAGAACTGCTGGAGTTTGACGGAACGGTCACGGAAGTTTTGCCCGACGGCAATTTCCGCGTGAAGCTCGACAATGAGCACGAGGTGCTGGCCTACACGGCCGGCAAAATGCGCAAATTTCGCATTCGCACCGGCGTCGGCGACCGCGTGATCGTCGAGATGTCACCCTATGATCTCAAACGCGGCCGCATCAGCTTCCGGCATAAGGGTGATGCCCCCTCCGCCGCTCCGCAGCAGCGCCGACCGAATTTCCGAAGGCGGTAAGCGAACCTCCCCCGAGCTACTCCATATCCTGTTTTGCGAGTTTCAGATCAGCGACAAAATCGCGGTAGGCGCGCTCCTTATCCGCCTCATCCGGCATGCGCAGCAATGACGAGGGATGCACGGTAACGAACGCCGTGCCGCCGCCCGGCATTCGGTGCCGCCGCCCCCTCATCTTGTTGATCGGTGCCATGCGGCCGAATACGCTGCGCACAGCCGTGCCCCCCATTGCCACGATCACCGCCGGTTTCACGATGGCACGCTCGTAATCCAGCCACCAGCGGCAACGCTCGATTTCATAAGCATTCGGACGCTTGTGCAGGCGCCGCTTGCCACGCATCTGGTGCTTGAAGTGCTTCACGGCGTTGGTCACAAACGCGTTATCGCGCGCGATGCCGGCGTCGCTTAAAGCGCGATCGAGAATGCGGCCGGCCGGCCCCACAAACGGCTCGCCCGCGAGATCTTCTTTGTCCCCTGGCTGCTCCCCAACCAACATTAGCCGCGCGTGCCGCCTGCCTGCTCCCGGAACCACTTGCGTTGCATTTTTAAATAGAGAACAGCGCGTGCAATCCGCTTCGGCTGCACGCAGTTGCGACAAGCTCTTGATGACCGGCCGATCGGACGAGAGCGTCGGTAGTACTGCTTTTGGCATCTGGTGCGAAAAACGCGTCGTCACTAATCTCAGTTCCGTTTTGTCGCAGGCTACACCCCGCTGCACCAGGAACATCCGCCGCCGCGCAGCGTTACGAGCCTGACACCAAAGCTTGAGCGCACATGCACCTATTTTGCACGGTCATGCGAGATGTGGCGTTTTGCTCCATACGCTCTCAGCGCGTTGCTGAGCGCTTTTATCGCCGGTTACTGGACCGGTAACGAGCCCACGACCGCGCACGCCGCAACTTTCGCATCCCGGTGGTTTGGGTTTCCTCCACCACACGGCAAACAGGATCGTCTCATCTTTACGCGCGCGTCGCTGCATCGGTTTGACCGCGTGCAAAGCATTGAACGGGTCGGAGAAAACGAGAGCGTCGTGATCTACCGTGACAGCAAAGGCGCGGTCGTATTCCGCAACGATCCGGTGGCGGCGACCACCACCGCTGCGAAGAGCGTTGTCTTTCCGTCAGTACCGGCTGAGGGAGCGGCCACCGGGCTCACGCCCACGAAAAGCATTCCGCAGCAGACCCCGCCGGAGCAAACACAGCCGCCGCAGAAATTGATCGATGGCTGCGAGCCGGCGCTTAGTCCGCTCGCCTCGCGCGAGGCAAGTGCATTCGGCGCACGTTGTCTTGCGCATTTCGCCATACCCGATAGCCCGCGCATCGGATAGCAGTTCCTCACGTTCGCGCTACACATCCTTGCAGCCGAAACGCGTGCCCGTGGGAACCCGGCATAGTCCCGCGCGTTGCCGCACCGGGCGACCCGTACATCACCGGGTTTTCAGTAATGTCCTGCTCATCGGTTTCCCGACGTGATCTTATTTCCGTCGGAGTGGCCATTGGCTCGGTCGCTGCCCTCCGAGGCGAAGTCAAAGCGCGTAGCTATTCGGGCCAAGTCCCCTGGATGCCTGGCGAAGCCGATGCGCCGACACCGATCACGCCCGGACCGTTTCAGTTTTTGACGCCGGACGAGGCAACGTTTCTTGACGCTGCGGTCTCGCGTTTGATTCCTGCCGACGATCTCGGGCCCGGCGCAAAGGAAGCCGGCGTCACCATCTTTCTCGATCGTCAACTCGCGGGACCGTACGGCAAAGGCTCGCGCTGGTACATGCAGGGGCCTTGGAAGAAAGGCGAGTCAACGCAAGGCTATCAAAGCCGGCTTTCTCCAGCCGAACTCTATCGTGCAGCGATAAAGGATATCGACGCACATTGCGTCGAAAAATTCGACGGCAAGAAATTTTCTCAGCTTACCGCCGACCAGCAGGATCAAACCCTTAAAGACCTCGAACAAGGTCATCTCAAGCTCAAGGATGCCGACGGCAAAACGTTCTTCGGCATGTTCCTGCAAAACACCGTCGAAGGCTTTTTTTCGGACCCGATCTATGGCGGAAATCGCGACATGATCGGCTGGAAGCTGATCGGCTTTCCCGGCGCGCGTTACGATTATCGGCCTTACGTCAAGCAGCATGGCAAGAAACTCAACTTGCCGCCGGTTGGCCTCAAAGGCCGCCCGGGTTGGAATCCGAATACCTGAAGGAGAAGGCCTTGGCGCGAAAGCTACCGGCGGTGGATGTGGTTCTGGTTGGATTCGGCTGGACCGCGGCAATTCTGGGCCAGGAATTAACCGACGCCGGACTTAACGTCCTCGCAATCGAGCGTGGCGGCTGGCGCGATACCTCAACCGACTTTGCCGTAACGTTTGCACAAGACGAATTGCGTTATTACTGGCGACGCGCTCTCTTCGAAGAGCCGGTGCGCGAAACACTCACCTTCCGCAACAATCAAAGTCAGACAGCGCTGCCAATGCGCCATCTCGGCTCGTTCCTGCCGGCGACCGGAGTTGGCGGTGCCGGCATTCACTGGAACGGCCAGACATGGCGTTTTCTGCCGTCGGACTTCGTCGCGAAAAGCCACAATACGCAGCGCTACGGCTCGTTGCAGGAAGGGATGACGGTCCAGGACTGGGGCGTCGCGTACGACGAGCTTGAGTCATATTACGATCGTTTCGAGTACATCTGCGGCATCAGCGGCAAGGCCGGTAACCTGAACGGAAAAATTCAAGCCGGAGGCAATCCGTTCGAGGGCCCACGCAAACGCGAATATCCGAACCCGCCGATGGAGATGGCGTATGCGCCGACGCTGTTTGCCGAAGCCGCGACGGACACCGGGCACGCACCGTTTCCGTGCCCTTCCGCCAATATGTCACGCGCCTACACCAATCCGCTTGGCGTGACGCTTGGCCCCTGCACGTATTGCGGATTTTGCGAGAAGTTCGGCTGCGGCAACTATTCGAAATCCAGTCCGCAGACGACCATCCTGCCGGTCCTCATGCGCAAGAAGAATTTCGAACTGCGCACTCACTGTGAAGTGCTGCGTGTCAATCACGATTCCGCGGCAAAGCGCGCAACCGGCGTGATCTATGTCGATACGCAGGGCGAGGAATGGGAACAGCCGGCGGACATCGTGATCCTGTGCGCGTTCGCGCAGCACAATCCCTGGCTGATGATGCTGTCCGGCGTCGGCCAGCGATACAACCCGCAAAGCGGCGAAGGCACGCTCGGGAAGAATTACGCCTATCAGATCGTCAGCAGCGTCGATGTCTTCTTTGACGACAAGATTATGAATCCATTCGTGGGGGCCGGCGCGCTGGGCGTCGGAATTGACGAATACAACGGCGATAACTTCGATCATGCAGAGCTTGGCTTCATCGGCGGCGGTTATCTTGCCTGCTGGCAAACCAACGGGCGGCCGATCGAGACGCATCCGACGCCAAAAGGCACGCCGAAATGGGGCGCCAAATGGAAGCAGGCAGTCGCCAAGAATTATCTGACGACGCTATCCATTGCGACGCACGGCGCGGTGATGAGCCACCGCAGCAATTATCTCGACCTCGATCCGACTTATCATGACGTACATGGCCGTCCGCTGCTGCGGCTTACATTCGACTACACCGACAACGAACACAAGATGTCGGATTACCTGACCGACCGCGCGGCCGATATTGCCAAGGCGATGAAGCCGCGGGAAATCCACGTCAAGAAACGTGAAGGTCATTATTCAATCGTTCCCTACCAGACGACGCACAATACCGGCGGCGCCATCATGGGCACCGACCCGAAATCGAGCGTCGTCAATCGCTATCTGCAAAGCTGGGATCTGCACAATCTGTTCGTCATGGGCAGCTGCGTGTTTCCGCAGAACCCCGGCTACAATCCGACCGGCACCGTGGGCGCGCTGACGTACTGGGCGGCCGACGCGATCAAGAACACGTATCTCAAGAACCCAGGCCCGTTGGTGCAGGCATGAGCGGAGCGCGCGGCATATTTCGCTCTGGCGTGCTCGCCACAGCAGCGTTAGCGACCGCTTTTTTCAGCATGCCGGCGTACACGGCCGATACTTCCTACGCCGAACTTCAGCGCGGAAAATTCCTTGTCGATGCCGGCGACTGCGTTTCCTGCCACACCGCAACGAACGGAACGCCCTTTGCCGGAGGGCGCGCGATCGAAACGCCCTTCGGCATAATCTACTCGCCCAACATCACGCCGGATCGTGAGACCGGCATCGGCGCCTGGTCGGATGAAGAATTCTATAACGCGATGCACTTCGGCGTTGATCCGAAGGGCAAGCGGCTCTATCCGGCGTTCCCCTATCCATACTTCACCAGAATTGCGCGCCGGGATGTGGAGGCCATCCGCGAATATCTCGAAACGCTGCCGCCCACGAAAAGTCCACTGGCGGTTTCGGCGAACAATGCGCATCGGATGAATGGGCTTATCTGGCCGCTGAGCTATCGATTTTTTATGCGCGGCTGGAATTGGCTGTTCTTTGCCCCGGGCGAATTCAAATCCGATCCGCAAAAAAGCGCGGAATGGAATCGCGGCGGCTATCTGGTCGAAGGCGCCGCGCACTGCGGCGCTTGTCACACGCCGAAAAATCCGCTCGGCGGAGATGAAAACAGCCAGAAGCTGCAAGGCGGTCTTATCCAGAACTGGTTTGCGCCCCAGATCGCAGGCGACATGCGTACCGGCACCGGTTCATGGAGGGTGGATGACGTCGTCGAGTATCTCAAAACCGGCCGCAACAAGCATGCCGGTGCCACAGGTTTGATGGCCGAGGTGGTGAGCAATTCGACTTCGAAATTGCCGGATGCGGACCTGCACGCGATCGCGGTTTACGTCAAGGACGCGCCCGGCGCGGCCGTCGAACCCGGCTCCAGTCCGGACAAAAAGATGATGGCTACGGGAAAGGCAATTTTTCAAGATAGCTGCGGAGCCTGCCATCAGGCTGACGGCAAGGGCGTTCCTCGCATGTTTCCGCCGCTAGCACACAACGCTAACGTCCAATCATCGGATCCAACGACGATACTACGCGTCATTCTCGAGGGTGCGCAGACAGTGCCGACATCGGCAAGACCCACCCCCTCCTCCATGCCGGCCTATACCTGGAAACTTTCCGACGATCAGATCGCGGCGGTCGCCAATTTCGTGCGCAACAGCTGGGGCAATTCGGCGCCGGCCGTATCGGCTTCGCAAGTTGCCGACATGCGCAAGCAGCTTCAGGCGAACATCGCGCAGTAATTAACGGGCGGGAGCTCAGAAGAGGAGCAGCCGTGCCGCAAATATTTCGGCCATCGGCCGACAGCGTCGCACGAATCCTTTTGGTTTCGATTGTCGTCGGGCCGTTCGTGGCGATTGGGATCGGATACGCGGTGACGCAATCGCCTTACATCACGGGTCAAAACGTAACGATGAAACAGCCCGTTCCATTCAGCCACGCGCACCATGCCGGCGACCTCGCCATCGACTGTCGTTATTGCCACGCCGGTGTTGAGAAGTCCGCCTTTGCCGGAATGCCTCCGACCACGACCTGTATGACGTGTCATTCGCAGCTGTACACGAATGCGCCGATGCTGGCCCCGGTGCGTCTGAGCCTCGCCGAGCGCAAGCCGATCCACTGGCAGCGCGTCCATCGCCTGCCCGATTACGTTTACTTCGATCATTCGATTCACATCGCAAAAGGCATCGGATGCACGACGTGCCACGGCCCGGTGCAGACAATGCCGCTGATGCGCCAGCATGAATCGCTGACGATGGGTTGGTGCCTGAGTTGTCATCGCGACCCGACATTGTATCTGCGGCCCGAGAATCAGGTGTTCAATTCCGACTGGAAGCCGCCCGCGGATCAGCGCGAGCGAGGCAAAGAGCTGCTCGCGCACTATCTCATCGACACCAAACATTTGACGGATTGCTCGACATGCCACCGGTGATGCCGAAACAAAAAGCGGCACCACTGAACGGCGCCGGATTGGATCGGCGGGCGGCGCTCAAACTGCTTGCGAGCGGCATGGCGATGAGCCTTGCCTCATGCGGCAAGCCTCCGGAAGAGATCGTCCCCTATGTCGATCAGCCGGAGCGTTTGGTCCCCGGCATTCCACTGAAGTTCGCCACCGCGCTCGATATGGCGGGCTACGGCCGCGGCGTGATCGTCACGTCGGTTGAAGGCCGCCCGATCAAGGTCGAAGGCAATCCGCGTCATCCGGCAAGCCTCGGCGCAACGGACGTGTTCGCGGAGGCGTCCGTACTGTCGCTCTACGACCCCGACCGCTCGAAAGCGCCGCGCGGGCCGAAAGGAATCGCGTCGTGGGATGCGTTCGGCGATGCGTTGCGCACGCAAATGGAAAAGGAAACGAAACGCCAGGGCGCCGGTCTGCGCCTTGTCAGTGGACGGCTGACCTCGCCGACACTTCTGCGGCAGATCGACGAACTCCTCAAAGCGTTCCCGCTGGCCCGCTGGTATCGCTACGAACCTGTGCCGGATGACAACGAGCGCGACGGCACTGTCAGAGCGTTCGGGCGGCCGCTCACGCCCTTGCCGCGTATCGACGGTGCCGGCGTGGTCGTGTCGCTTGATCACGATTTTCTCGGGGCGGGCCCGCAACAAATCGCGAACGGTCGTGCCTTCATCTCGGCGCGCAACGCGAATGCTGGGGCGGACAAATTTCTTCGTCTCTATGTCGCAGAACCTGTGATGTCGCTCACCGGTGCGAACGCCGATCATTGGCTGGCGATCCGGCCTGAACTCGTTCGCAATCTCGCGATTGCCGTCGCTGCGAGCTTGCGCGGTGAGCAGCAACAAGGACTCCTGCCGCCGGGAGCCGAACGCTTTGCCGCGCTCGCCGCCGCCGATCTCAAGAGCAAAACCGGCAAGGCAATCGTCATGGCGGGACGCACGCAGCCGGCCGAAGTGCACGCGCTCTGCCACGTCATCAATGACATTCTGCATGCACCTGTCGATTACATCGAGCCGGTCGATCCAGCGGGAGGGCACAGCGAGGCCCTGAAGGCTTTTGCCGACGATTTGTCTGGCAACCGCATCGAGACGCTGCTCGTGCTCAACGCCAACCCGGCCTACGATGCTCCGCGCGACCTGGGTTTCAAGGGCGATTTTCCGAAACTTCCATTTAGCGCGCATTTCGGGCTGTATGAAAATGAGACGGCGGAAATCTGTCACTGGCATTTGCCGCTGTCTCACCCGCTGGAAAGTTGGTCGGACCTGCGTGCCTTCGATGGCACAGCAAGTATCGTGCAGCCGCTGATACGTCCGCTTTACGACACGCGCACCACACATCAGGTCATCGCGCTGCTTTCGGGTGCACTGTCGCCTTCCTCCTACGATCTGGTACGCGAGACGTGGCAGACCCATGGCGGCGACGATTTCGATAGCTGGTGGCGGCAGGTGCTGCATGATGGCGTCGTTGCCGACACGCGGCATGCTGCGGTGTCGTCCAAGCCGAAGACGACCGACGTCAAGCCGACATCAGTACCGACCGACGCTGTTCTCACTCTTGCACCCGATCCGTCGATCTGGGACGGCCATCAAGCCAATAACGCGTGGCTGCAGGAATGTCCGAAGCCTCTGAGCAAGGAGACCTGGGGAAATACGTTGTCGATCTCATCGCACGACGCCCAACAACTTCATTGCGAGGCCGGCGATGTGGTCATGCTCAAGTATAAAGAAGCGAGCGTTGAGGCCATCGTTCGCGTTAACGCAAATCAGGCCGACGGCGTCTACGCGACGACGCTGGGCTACGGCCGACGCAGGGCCGGGGCCATCGGTAACGGCATTGGATTCGACGTTTACCCGCTGCGCACCATCGGTGACTCTTTTCTACTGAGCGGGGCCACGATCGCAAAGGCCGGCAGGACGCGTGACATCCCGACAACGCAAGGCCAGTTCCGGCTGGAAGGCGAGACGGCACAATTTTTACCGCGCATATCGCTTGCTTCCCTTGCCGGCGGACTCAAAGGGCCTCCATTCGAAAAGGAACCCAAGCCGACACTTTATCCGGTTACGCAAAACGACGACCCATATGCCTGGGCAATGGTGATCGATACGGCGGCTTGCATCGGCTGCAACGCCTGCTTGATTGCGTGCCAGGCGGAGAACAATGTCCCGGTCGTCGGGCCGGATCAGATCCTGCGGTCACGCGTGATGCACTGGCTGCGCGTCGACACGTACTCCGATGCAAATGGCGGCATTCAGGGCTTTCAGCCAGTACCGTGCATGCATTGCGAGCACGCACCGTGCGAGCCGGTATGCCCGGTTGCGGCTTCCGTGCACGATCGCGAGGGGCTGAACGTCCAGGTATATAACCGCTGCATCGGTACGCGCTTCTGCCAGTCGAACTGCCCCTACAAGGTGCGCCGCTTCAACTGGTTCGGCTACGCGGACGACGAGGAATACGCCAATCTCGGCGAGCCGCCGATCGAGGCGCAGCACAATCCCGACGTGACCGTGCGCGCGCGTGGCGTGATGGAAAAGTGCACCTATTGCGTCCAGCGCATCAGCCGTGCGCGCCGTGAGGCTGAAAAAGAAGACCGCACCATCAAAGAAGGCGAGGTCGTTACGGCCTGCCAGGCTGCTTGCCCGACACGCGCGATCAATTTCGGCAACCTCAAGGACGCGGGCGCGCAAGTGAATACGCTGCGCAAGGAAATGCGTCATTACGAACTGCTCGGTCATCTCGGTACGCGTCCGCGTACGACCTATCTGGCGCGATTGACCAACCCCAATCCCGATTTCGGCGAGCCCAAGTCATGAGCAGTCTCGCATTCGATCGCGTCAAAACTCCAGCGGCGGACAAGCAGCGCTGGGTCCTTGAAGGCGGGCAGAGTGACGAGGCTATCAATCGGATCGTCAGCGCGCCGCTGCTGCAGCCGCACAAATGGACTTGGCGTGCCTGGTGGATCGCGTTCGCGGTCAGCGGGGCGATGACGTTGATGATGATCGTCTCGGCGAGCTGGCTTCTCATCCGCGGGGTCGGCGTGTGGGGCAACAACACGACGGTCGTGTGGGGCTTCGGCATTGCCAATTACGTGTGGTGGATCGGAATCGGCAATGCCGGTACGTTGATTTCATCGATGTTGCTGCTGATGCGGCAGCACTGGCGCGCCTCGATCAACCGCTTCGCGGAGGCAATGACGCTATTCGCAGCCTCGATCGCGGGTCTTTTTCCGATTCTGCATCTCGGCCGGCCACTCTATTTCTATTGGCTCACGCCCTATCCGAACACGATGCTGCTGTGGCCGCAATGGCGCAGCGCTCTCATCTGGGATTTTTGGGCGATCCTGAGTTACATTCTGTTTTCGATCATTTTTTGGTACATCGGGCTTATTCCCGATCTTGCCACGCTGCGCGACCGCGCACGCCGACCTCTTACGCGTAAAATCTACGGCGCCTTCGCGCTCGGCTGGCGCGGCTCGGCGCGGCACTGGCACTTCTACGAGATCTATCACAAGGCCATGGCCGCGCTCGCCGTGCCTTTGGTGGTGTCGCTGCATAGCGTCGTCGGGCTCGACTTCGCCGCAAGCCTGATGCCGGGCTGGGCCGAAACGATCTTCCCGCCCTATTTCGTCGTCGGCGCTATGTATTCAGGCTTCGCCATGGTGGTGGTGCTCGCAGCGCTCGTGCGCTGGGGCTTCCGCATGCAGGCAATCATCACGGTCGACCATTTCGACGTGATGGCCAAGGTTATGTTGATGGCCTCCATCGTAATGGGCCTGTCCTACGCAACGGAATGGTTTGACGCCTGGTACGCCGGCGATCACGCCGAACGCTCGCTGGTCACTTTCATGTTCACCGGCAGCTACGCGCCGATCTACTACGTGATGCTGTTCTGTAATGTCATTGCGCCGCAGGCGTTCTGGCTTTCCGCAATACGGCGCAGCGTCGTCGCGGTGTTCGTTATAGCCATCACCATCAACATCGGGATGTGGCTCGAGCGCATCCTCATTATCCTCAATACGCTGTCGCACACGCATTTGCCGAGCATGCGGCATCTGTTCTTTCCAACCATCTGGGACTGGACGCTGCTGTTCGGCTCGCTCGGATTTTTCGCCTTCATGTTTCTGATCTTTGTGCGGCTGGTGCCGAGCATCTCGATGCACGAAGTCCGCCGCATTCTGCATGAGGAAGCATGGGGATGATCGTCCTGCTCGCCGAATTCACAAAGCCCGACACGCTGATGCGGGCGGCGCGGCAGGCGCAAAACGCCGGCGACAAGGTACTTGACGCATTCACCCCGTTTCCGATTGCCGGCATGGCGGAGCTTCTCGATACACGCTCGACGCGGCTGCGCGCGGTCATGTTCGCGGGCGGCATTGCCGTCGCGCTCGGCGCTCTCGCCGCCGAATACTTCAGCGCCATGCTGGATTATCCGATCAACAGCGGCGGCAGGCCGCTGAACTCCTGGCCGGCCTTCATGCTGTTTCCGTTCGCGGTCGGAATATTTGCTGCCGCCGTGAGCGGCTTTATCGCGCTAATGGCCGAAACCGGATTGCCGCGACTGCATCACCCGCTGTTCACCGTCGAAGGCTTCGAGCGCACAAGCCAGAGCCGTTTCCTGCTGGCGATTGAAGTGGTGCGCTTTGAGAACGGCCCCGGCGATGCGGAAAAGAGGCTGCGCGATGCGGGCGCGCTTTTGGTGCGGGAGATCGAGGCATGAAACGGCTTCTCCTGCTTGCCGTGCTCGCCTCCGGTCTGAGCGCCTGCGGCGTCAGCATGACACAACAGAACAAATACAATACCGACGAGCCTTCAACGCAGTGGGCGGACGGCACCTCTGCGCGGCCGCTGCCGGAGCACGTGGTCGCGCAAGGCGATCTTGCGCGTGAACAAGCGGCAAACAATCCGCCGCCGGCGACACCCAAACTGCTCGCGCGCGGGCGTGAGCGCTTTGAAATCTATTGCGCGCCCTGTCATGGGCTTGGCGGTGACGGCGACGGCATCATCGTCCATCACGGCTTTCCAGCGCCGCCATCCTATCATTTGCCGCGACTCACGCGCGAGCCGGCATCGCATTTCTATGACGTCATCAGCCACGGCTACGGCGCGATGTATTCCTATGCGGATCGTGTTGCACCACGCGATCGCTGGGCCATCGTCGCTTATATCCGGGCGCTGCAACTGCAACGCCATTCCACCGTTGCAATTGCGCCGGACGCGGAGACGAAACTGCCATGAAAAGTTTTTTGTTGTTGGCTGCAATCGTCGCAGTCGTCGCACTCCTGGCGTTCGCGTGGCAGGCGCCTCGCGTTGCGGCCGCAGGGTGGCTGATGGCGCTGGCTTATGTCAGCGCCTTCCCGCTCGGCAGCCTGGCGCTCCTGATGATCCATCGCCTCACCGGCGGACGCTGGGGCGATAGCCTCGCGCCGGTACTTGAGCCGATGGCGTTGGGCACGCCGCTCGTCGTCATTTTCGTCCTCGTCTTACTACCCGGCGTGCCGCTGGTATATCCATGGCATCGCGCGCCGCACGATGTCGTCGCGATCTATCTCAATTTTCCCTCGTTTGCCGCGCGCGCGCTGATCGCGTTGTTCGGATTAAGCATCTTTGCGATTTGGCTGACACGAACGCGTACCGGCGGAGTGCTTCCCGCCGCCGCCGGGCTGCTGTTCTACGCGATCATCATCAGTGCCATTCCGCGCGATTGGTTCCTGTCGACGGAGCCGCCGTTCGCGTCGACCTCCTTCGGTGCAAGCGTGGCGGTGACGCAAATGATGGCGGCACTTGCGCTCACGGCCATTCTGAATCCAGGCCGCATCGAGCGGCGCAGCCTTCCCGATCTCGGAGGTTTGCTGCTCGCGCTCACGCTCGCGATCACCTACATCGACTTTATGGCCGTGCTGGTGATCTGGTATGGCGACCTTCCGCACAAGGTGTTCTGGTTTGCGCAGCGGATCGAGGAACCGTGGCGCGCGATAGCCGTGGCGGCCTTCATTCTCGCCTCGTTTTTACCGGTCGTCTTACTGCTGTTCGCGCACGTGCGCGCAAGCCGCCATTGGCTGCGCGCCGTCGGCGGGCTGATCCTCACTGGTCTCGCGCTTTACGATATCTGGCTGTTGGCGCCGGCATTCGGGGCGGCGTCGATTGCCGCAGCGGTGCTTGCCTTCATTGTGACTGCCAGCCTGATCGCCATCTACATCGCGTCGGGCTGGCATGAGATGCTTGCGCGCCATTGGAGTCCATCCAATGGCGGTTGAGCGGGAGAGCCGTGACGAGTTGGAATCACCGGCGCTCTCGGCGCAGCCTTTCGCGCTTGGTGCGGTTTTTTTGCTCGGCTTCGTTGTCGTTTCAATGGCTGTGCTGTGGCTCGTATTCCTGCCGACGGTTAAACAGCGTTTTCACCTGCCGTCACAGCCGCAGTCCGGCGCAACGCTGCAAGCCGACCCCTCAGTCGAGCGCGACCGCATCCTCGCTGAACAGCGCAAGCGGCTCGACGGCTATCGCTGGATCGACAAGAAGGACGGCATCTTTTCAATCCCGATCGATCGTGCGATGGCGATCATCGCCGCCAAAGGCGCGGATGCCTACGCGCCAATCGCTCCTGCTACTGCCCAACCGCAGCAGGGTGCTCCGCGATGAAACGGCTGGCGCTTGTTCTCTGCATTATCGTGAGCACATGCGCGGGCGCCCGTGCGGACTTTTCGCAAAACGACTTTGACAAGGTCGCCGCAACGCCGGCGCCCGACGCGCAACTTCCGCTTTCGACACGCTTTGTCGACGAAGGCGGAAGGCCACGCACCCTTGGCCAGGCGATCGGCACGCGGCCGGCCGTGCTCATCTTTGCCGATTACACGTGCACAAATTTGTGCGGGCCTATTCTGGCCTTCGCCGCTGCCGGACTGGAAAAAACGAAGCTGACGCCCGGCCGCGACTTCCATCTCGTTATTGTCGGCCTCGATCCGAAGGATACCTTGGCAGACGCCAGGAGAATGGAGGCAAGTCGCATCGGCGACGATGCCGCGCTTTTGAAAGCGACCATCCTTCTGAAAGGCGAAGCGGATTCCCTTCGCGCGCTTACAGAGGCGGCAGGGTATCATTACGCCTATGACCGTGAGCGCGACCAGTTCGCGCATCCTGCCGTCGCCTATGTCATCAGCGCGCAAGGGCGCGTCACGCGCATGCTCTCGGGTCTGGGCCTGACCGGAAGCGACTTGCGGCTCGCGCTGGTGGATGCGGGCAACGGCCGGGTTGGCAGTTTCGCGGATCATATACGCCTGCTTTGCTACGGTTTTGATCCGACGCGCGGCGTCTACACGGAAACGATTACGCGCCTGCTCGCGGTGGCGTGCGTCGTGACGGTCGTTGCGCTTGCGGGCACGATCCTGCTGCTTCAATTCAAGACGCGCGGGAATGCTGCGTCATGAATCCCTTCATGTTCGTATCGGACGTGTCCCGCCAGGCCGTTGATGTCGACCGCCTGTTCTATCTTCTGACCGGGATCTCGATTCTGGTCGTCGGGCTCGTGGCTGGGTTGGTGATTTTCTTTGGCATCCGGTATCGCCAGGGCTCGTCGGCGCCACGCCGCACATTGCCGCGAATCTTCAAAAATGAAATCGAGATCGGCTGGGTTAGCGCAACCGCCTTTCTGTTTTTCTTCATCTTCTGGTGGGCGGCGGCAACCCAATTACAGGCGCTTAATGCGCCCCCAAAAACACTCGATATTCATGTCGTTGCCAAGCAGTGGATGTGGCACGCACAACAGCCGAACGGAATCCGCGAAATCAACGAAATTCATGCGCCGATCAACACGCCAGTCCGCCTCGTAATGACATCGCAGGACGTCATTCACAGCATGTTCCTGCCCGCGTTGCGCATCAAACAAGACGTTCTTCCCGGCCGCTATACCTATCTCTGGTTCACCGCACAAAAGGCCGGGACCTATCACTTGTTGTGCGCCGAATTCTGCGGCACCGAGCATTCGCGCATGACCGGTCGCATCGTGCTGATGACCCAGCCCGACTATGCACGCTGGACTGAAACCGGAGCGCCGACGCAAGGGCTCGCGGCACAAGGCGAGAAGCTGTTCCGCTCCCTTGGCTGCTCCGGCTGCCACGGGCCCAACGCCAGCGTGCACGCGCCCGATCTAAACCGCCTCTACGGCCACCCGGTGCACCTTAGCGACGGCCGCGTGGTGACGGCCGATGAAGCCTACTTGCGCGATTCCATTCTGCAGCCGAGGCACGACATCGTCGCCGGATTCAATCCGCTAATGCCAAGCTTTCGCGGCGTCGTGAGCGAGGAGGATCTCGTCAGCCTTATCGCTTACCTGAAATCGCTTTCGACCAAAAACGTGCTGAACCAGCAAGGCGAACGCCAATGACCGATATCACGATCGATCGTTTTCCCGATACAAAAACCGGCGAATCCTACCTTGACGAAGGCCACAGCCTCGCATCCTGGCTCACCACCACCGACCACAAGCGCATCGCCATTCTTTACGCTTTGTCGATCACTGCGTTCTTTTTTATCGGCGGCGCGGCAATCGGCCTCGTTCGCCTTGAGTTGCTTGAACCGAACGGCCTCTTTCTGACCGATGAAGAATATAATCGTTTGTTCACGATGCACGGCATCATCATGGTGTGGTTTTTCCTGGTGCCGTCAATTCCCACGACGTTCGGCAATTTCCTGCTCCCGATGATGATCGGCGCAAAGGATGTTGCGTTTCCGCGCCTCAATTTGATGTCGTGGTACCTGTTCGTGATCGGAGCAATCTTCACGATCGTCATGATCGTCGCCGGCGGCGTCGATACGGGGTGGACGTTCTATACGCCGCTTTCGACCCTCTATGCCAACGGCAATGTGATTGCCGCAGCGGTGGGCGTATTTGTCACCGGCTTCTCGTCCATTGCGACCGGCATCAACTTCATTGCCACCACGCACATGCTGCGCGCACCGGGAATGACCTGGACGCGCCTGCCGCTGTTCGTCTGGTCGATTTATGCCGTCAGTGTCGTGATGATTTTGGCAACGCCCGTGCTTGCCATGTCGTTGCTGCTGGTCGTGGTCGAGCGCTGGTTCGGTGTACCGATCTTCAATCCGAACAACGGCGGCGATCCGCTGCTATTCCAGCATCTGTTCTGGTTCTACAGCCATCCGGCGGTCTACATCATGATCCTGCCGGCGATGGGAGTGATTTCGGAAGTGTTCGCGTGCTTCGCGCGTCGCAAGGTGTTCGGCTACACGGCGATGATTTATTCGCTGATGGGCATCGCGGTCGTCGGCTTCATGGTGTGGGGTCACCATATGTTCGTCGCCGGCCAATCGCCTTACGCAAATCTCGTTTTTTCATTCCTTTCGTTTGTTGTCGCGGTTCCATCGGCAATCAAGGTGTTCAATTGGGTGGCGACGCTTTACGGCGGCCAGATCGTTTTCAAAGCACCGATGCTTTATGCGATGGGCTTTCTAGGCCTGTTCACGGTGGGAGGGCTTACGGGACTGTTTCTCGCGTCGGTACCGATCGATATCCACGTGACCGACACCTATTTCGTCATTGCACACTTCCATTTCATCATGGTCGGCGGCTCCGTGTCGGCGTTCTTCGCCGCGCTCCATTTCTGGTGGCCGAAGATCACGGGGCGGCTTTATCCGGACTATTGGGCGCGCTTCGGCGCGATCACGATGTTTCTCGGTTTCAACGCAACTTTCCTGCCGCAATTCGTCATGGGCTACGAAGGAATGCCGCGGCGCTATCACGTCTATCCTGAGCAATTTCAGGTCTATCATGTGATCTCGACCGCGGGCACGGTGCTTCTCGCGGTCGCCTATATTTTGCCGCTGCTCTATCTCGGCTGGTCGCTGTTCTACGGTAATCGCTCCAACCGCAATCCCTGGCATGCGGCCGGATTGGAATGGGAGACTACGTCGCCGCCACCGAAGGACAACTTCGAGAGGCCGCCTGTCGTGACCGGCGGCCCATACGCTTATGGCGAGGACTCCGAGCCGCAGGCACACACGGCATGAGCGACGCTCACAGCCTTTTGCACGAGCCCTGGCCGAGCCTCGAACGGCAGCGCGAGGGCGCGACCTTCGGCTTGTGGCTCTTTCTTGCCACTGAAATTCTTTTCTTCAGCGGTCTTTTCCTCGGTTACACGCTTTACCGCAACATTTATCCCGACGCTTTCAAGATCGCTGCGCGCGAAACGGAAGTGGTGTTCGGAACGGTGAATACGGCCATTCTGATGACCAGCAGCCTGACGATGGCGGTCGCTTCGCGCAGCGCAACGCGCGGCTTCCGCAAGATGACGCTGCTGTGCCTTGCTTTGACGATTACGCTCGGCTGCGCGTTCCTGCTGTGCAAGGGAATCGAATACCACGACGACATCGACAATCGACTCGTGCCCGGACCCGATTTCAAGCTGCAGCCTCCGGAAACGCAGATTTTCTGGGCGTTCTATTGGGTGATGACCGGCATCCATGCCATTCACGTCACCGTCGGCATCGGCATCGTCACGACGGTGACGATGCTGATTGCCCGGCGCCGGATTCCGCTTGCAACGACAGCGGTTGAAGCGATGGCGCTCTACTGGCATTTCGTCGACATCATCTGGATTTTCCTGCTGCCGCTGCTTTACCTGATGGGCCGCTCATGAGCATGGAGGGCACGCAGTCAAGGCGGCAGGAAATATTGCAGCTTTGCAAGTTGCCGGTTGCGATCTGGGCCGCGCTGATGCTGTTGCTGGCGCTCACTGTCGGATCGGCTTACGTTCCGCTGGGCACGCTCAACATTGTGATCAATCTGGCCATCGCCTGCATCAAGGCAACGCTGGTCGCGCTGTTTTTCATGAAATTGAATCGGTCAAGCTCGCTTCTGCGGCTTGCCGCAGTCGCGGGATTTTTCTGGTTGATTTTGATGTTCCTTCTGACCGGCGGCGATTACCTGACGCGATAGATAGGCGGCTGCAAGTTCCATTTCGCTACCGCATCGGAGGCGATACACCGCGAAGACTTGTTCAGACAAAAAGGAACAAGAGCAATCGCTGCAGCGTTCAACAGGACGTGCGCGGGCAGGCATGTCCCTCCGCCTCATCTCTCAAAATTTTGAATGAGAATCCCATGACGCCTCCCAAGACCGAAACACGATCGGGATGGAGCCGGCGGAACTTTCTTACAACCACGATGGTCTCCGGCATGAGCTTGACACTTCTGGAACGTTCCCGCGCGCAGTCGGCGCCCATTCGTGCAGCCGATCCGCGCGGCCCGTACAAGATCGAATTGCGCGTGAATGGACAACGGCACGAGCTTGCTCTCGATGTCCGCACGACATTGCTTGACGCGTTGCGCGAGCACATGGGCCTGACCGGCAGCAAGAAGGGCTGCGATCACGGTCAATGCGGCGCGTGTACCGTTCTGATCGACGGCAAGCGTGTGCTCTCGTGCCTCACCCTTGCCGCAATGGCGGAGGGCCGCGAAATCATGACCATCGAGGGCTTGGCCGCCGCAGACGGCACGCTGCATCCGATGCAACAGGCCTTTATCGATCACGATGCCTTTCAATGCGGCTACTGTACGCCCGGGCAGATCGTTTCCGCCGTGGGATGTGTGAACGAAGGCCATGCGCAAGACGCATCGCAAATCCGCGAATACATGAGCGGCAACATCTGCCGCTGCGCGGCTTACCCGAACATTGTCGATGCCATCGAGCAGGCAAAGACACAGATGAAGGGAGCCTGAGATGCGCCCCTTCATCTATGAGCGGGCAGACACGATCCGCAGCGCCGTGCAGGCGCAGATCGCCGCCGGTCAAAGGCCGAAGGACGTCGCCACCGTGCATGCGCCAGGCCAATTTCTTGCTGGCGGCACGACCCTCATCGATCTGATGAAACTCGATGTAATGCGGCCGCAAACGGTCACCGATATCAATGCGCTCGAGCGGTCACCGGCCGGCGGCATCGAATTTGGGCCAGGGGGGTTACGGCTCGGCGCAATGGTGCGCATGGCAGAAGCGGCCGACCATGCCGACGTTCGCGAAAACTACCCAGTCATTGCGCAATCGCTTCAGCTTGCCGCCAGCGCACAGCTTCGCAATATGGCGTCGCTCGGCGGCAACGTGCTTCAACGCACGCGCTGCACTTATTTTCGCGATACATCATACACGGCGTGCAACAAACGTGAGCCGGGCTCTGGCTGCGCCGCAATGGACGGCTATAACCGGCAGCACGCCATTCTCGGCACCAGCGAGCATTGCATCGCGACCTACCCCGGCGATTTCGCACAAGCCTTGATCGCGCTCGATGCGCAGGTGGAAATTGCCGGGGAAAATCAGGACCGCCTCGCGCCCTTCGACAAGCTTCATCGCCCGCCCGGTGACACGCCGTATCTGGAGACCAATCTCGCACCTGGCGAACTGATCACGGCATTTCTGGTGCCGCCGATTCCCTGGGCCAAACGATCGCTGTATCTAAAAATACGCGATCGCGAGTCATATGAATTTGCCTTGGCGTCGGCAGCGGTCGCGCTGGATCTCGACAGCAACATGGTTCGGCAGGTTCGCATCGCGTTGGGCGGCGTGGGTACGCTGCCCTGGCGTGCGCATGCCGCGGAGGACGAGCTGCAGGGGAAGCGACTTGATGATGAGGCGCTGACAGCGGCAGCCGAGGCGGCGTTCGCCGACGCCCGGCCCGCCAAGCACAATGCGTTCAAGATCGCGCTGGGAAAACGCACGTTGATCCGGGCCTTGCGTCAAGCCGCGACGATGGAGCTCTGACATGAACCGAGCCGCTCCCGAACCGAAGGCCAACATGGGAAAGCCCGCGCCGCGTGTCGAGGGGCGGGCGAAGGTCACGGGTGAAGCGCTCTACGCATCGGATTTCGCCGTCCGCAATCCGGCGTTCGCGTTCCTTATCACCAGCGCCATCGCCAAGGGACGGATCGCGCAAATGGACTTGAGCGACGCCAAAGCGGTCCCCGGTGTGCTCGAAATCTTTACGCATGAGAACACGAACGGGTTGCGCGAAGTGCCGTGGGCGAAGGGCGGCGGTGGCGCGACGTCCTCGTGGCAAAATCTCGGGCCGGAGATCGGCTGCGACGGGCAGATCATCGGCGTGGTCGTAGCGGACACGTATGAAGCGGCGCGTGAGGCCGCATACCTGGTGAAGATTACCTATGACGCCGAGCAGCCGAGCGCGACTTTCGATTCACCGGGCGCAAGAATGGAAGATGCAAGAGAAACCGAGAGCCGCTCGAAGAACCTGCCGCAAGCCGGCGACGCCGATGCGGCGATCGCTTCCGCCGACGTAATTCTGGATGCCGAATACGGCACGCCGACGCAGCACCACAATCCGATCGAGCTTTTCACGACGACCTGCGAATGGAAGGACGGAGCGCTCACGGTCTATGAGCCGAGCCAGTTCGTTTATGGCATCAAAAATAGTGTCGCAGAAAAAATGGGTATTTCGGCGGATAAGGTCCGTGCCGTCAGTCCATTCGTCGGAGGCGCATTCGGATCGAAAGGGCAATTTTCGCCGCGCACGGGTTTTGTCGCCTACGCCGCCAAAAAGCTGAACCGCCCGGTGAAGCTCGTCGCAACCCGCGACCAGGGCTTCACGATCCAGACCTACCGGGCGGAGACGCGCCATCACATCAGGATGGGCGCGCAGCGCGACGGCAAGATTGTCGGCTTCACGCACGAGGGATGGGAGATCACGTCGCGGCCCGATCCGTACAGCGTGGCGGGCGTGGAGGACAGCGCACGGCTATACAACTACGGCACAGTCAAAACGCGCGTCACCCTCGTGCACGCGGACCGCAACACGCCCGGCTTCATGCGCTCGCCGCCGGTCATGCCCTATATCTATGCGCTCGAAAGCGCCATGGATGAGCTTGCGATCAAGCTCAACATGGACCCGATCGAGCTGCGGCGCGTAAACGATTCGATGGTGGACACGACCGGCAAACAATGGTCGAGCCGTTCGTTGATGAAATGCTACGACCAGGCGGCCCAGACCTTCGGCTGGTCGCAACGGAATCCGCAGCCGGGCTCGATGCGCGACGGCGACTGGCTGATCGGTTTCGGCTGCGCAAGCGCGATGTATCCGACTCATGTCGGAGCCGCGGCGGCACGCGTGCGGCTCCTCGCGACGGGCGAGGCGCGCGTGCAGATTGCCGCGCACGAAATCGGGACGGGCATCAATACTGTCGTGGCCCAGATGGCGGCCGAGCGTCTTGGCATTCCCCTGCAGAAGGTGACGGTTGAAACCGGCGACAGCGCGTTTCCGCCCTCCCCGGTCGCCGGCGGCTCCAATCAGACGGCGAGCTGCTGCAACGTCGTGATGAAGGCGTGCGACGCGATCCGCGAAAAGCTCACGCATGCGGCGATCACGTCGAATGAAAGCCCGCTTGCCGGCAAACCGGCAGGCCAGATTCGATTCACCGCCGGTCGTGCGGTTTCCCAGGATGGCGGTGAGGAACAGCTGGCCGATCTATTCAAGCGGCTCGGTGTTGGCGCGCTCGAAGAATACGCCGAGTTTCTGCCGCCTGGTGCCAAGCCGGACGCGATGAAACAGCTTTATGGAGGCAAGCCATATCTCGGCGGCGGGTCCAGAGCTGACAAGCTGATGTACGCACTCGGCGCAGAATTCGTGGAAGTGCGGATAAACGCGTTGACCCGCGAAATTCGTGTGCCGCGCATCGTCGGCGCATTCGCCGCCGGCCACATCATGAACCCGCGCACCGCGCGCAGCCAATACATGGGCGCGATGATCTGGGGAATTTCCTCCGCGCTGCATGAGGCCACCGAGATCGACGAGCGCAATGCCCGCTACGTCAACGACAACCTCGCCGATTATCTCGTGCCGGTGAATGCCGACATACAGCAGCTCGATGTCCTCCTCGTTCCGGAGGATGACAATTTCGTCAATCCCGCCGGCATCAAAGGCATTGGCGAGCTTGGCAATGTCGGCACAGCCGCGGCCGTTGCCAACGCGGTCTATCACGCCACCGGCGTGCGTGTGCGCAACCTGCCGATAAGACTGGAAAAGCTGCTGGCGTAAGCGTTCGCGCGTCCGCAGCGGGAAAGCCGGCCTTAAATTAGATGCCGTTTATCAATTCCGCGACATGCAACGTCGGCCTGCCCGTCGCCTGTTCGATCTGCTCGCGACAACTGAAACCATTGGCGAGAACGGCCTTGCCCGGATTCTGCCGCAGCTTCGGCAACAATGCGCGCTCGGCCGCGGTCATCGAGACGTCGTATTTCTCCGCCTCGAAGCCAAACGAACCGGCCATTCCACAGCAGCTCGAAGCCACGATCTCGTAATCGAGGCCGATGCGATCGAGTACTTTCTGCTCGGCCTCGGAATCGAGCACGGCATGATGATGACAATGGATCTGAACGAGCACCTCATCTGAAATTTTCGGTAATGGCTTATCGCCGCATTCGCGATCTAGAAATTCCGTGAAGAACAGCACCTGCTTCGAAAGGCGGTCTGCTGCTTCGCGCCCGGAGAAAAGACCGGGTAATTCATCACGGAAGGTGCTGACGCAGGCCGGTTCAAGACCCACGATCGGCGTTCCTTCGCGTAATTCAGGTCCCAGCACCGCCAGCGTCTTTGTCCATAACCTTCTCGCTCGGTCGAGCATGCCCCAATCGTAAAGAGGACGGCCGCAGCACAAGGAGGACTGGGGGATGACCACGTCAAAGCCCAGCGACTCCAGGACTTGTGTCGCAGCAATCGCCGTCTGAGGCCGGAAATAATTGTTGAACGTGTCAGGCCAGAGCATGACTCGCCTGCCCTGCCCCCGCTTGTTGCGCTTGCGAAACCAGGACGTAAAGCTTTGTTGGGCGTAGCGCGGCATAGTCCGACGCGGCGAAATCCCGCCAGCCCATTTGAGCAGTGACGATAAGCCCGGCGCGCTGAGGGCCGCATTGGCAATGGAGGGCACTGCGCCCGCGATGCGCGACCACTCGTGGATAAGGCCCATCGAATAAGCAGCGCGCGGACGTAACCGGCCGGCATAGTGGTGATATCGGAATTCCGCCTTGTAAGTGGCCATGTCGACGTGCACGGGGCAATCGCTCTTGCAGCCTTTGCAGGCTAGGCAAAGATCGAGCGCCTCTTCGACCGCCTCGCTTCTCCAGAGATCGTCGATGGGGCCGCCGTGCAGCATCTCGAACAGAAGCCGCGCGCGGCCGCGCGTCGAATGCTTTTCCTCGCGCGTTGCCATGTAGCTCGGGCACATCACGCCCTTGCCGCTGTCATGCCGCCGGCATTTTCCGACACCGACGCATCGTGTTGTTGCGCGCGTGAAGCTGCCGTCCAGCGGATAGTCGAACTCACCCTTGATATCCGGTGGCTGCCATAGCGGCCCCATGCGCAGATTGGACGTGATCGGGAAAGGATCGACAACCTTACCCGGGTTCATCATGCCGGATGGATCCCAGATCGCCTTGAATTCCCGGAACGCCTGCACAAGCTCCGGTCCATACATCTTCTGCAGCAGCGCGGCTTTTGCCTGGCCATCACCATGCTCACCGGAGAATGACCCGCCGTATTTCACAACCAGATCAGCTGCATCATCGAGAAAATGCCGCCAGTCGCTGATGCCTTTCTCGCTGCGCAGATCAAAATCGATGCTGCAATGAACGAGCCCATCGCCGAAGTGGCCGTACACAGAGGCGTCGTAGCCATATTTGTTGAACAGCTTTTTGAGTGCGCGCAGGTATTTGCCAAGCGATTCACGGGGCACCGCGCTGTCTTCCCAACCGGCCCACGTGTCAGGCCGATGCGCCGTTACGGCGAGCGCCGCCTCGCGTACGTCCCATACCTTCGCCTGCTGCGCGGGATCGCGCATCACGCGACCATCGTGACCTTTGGCCTTGAATGCATCGATAAGCCGCTGCGCTTTGGCGGTTGCCGCAGCCTCACTATCGGCACCGAATTCGACCACAAGCCAGCCGCGCCCTTTCGGCAAAACCTTTATTTCTTCCGGATGATAGTGCTTCTCCCGAATGAGCTCGATGAGTTCATCATCGATTCCTTCGAGTCCGATCGGGTTGAACGTAAGCACTTCCGGTACTGCATCAGCGGCCATGAACACATCCTCGAAACCGAGAATGGCGAGGACACGCTTTTGCGGGCTATTCATCAAATCGAGCTTCGCGCGCAAAATCGTCACACAGGTCGATTCGGTTCCGACCAGCGCTCGTGCGACATTGAAGCCGCTCTCCGGCAATAACTCGTCCAGATTTTCATAGCCGGAGACGCGGCGCGGGATGCGCGGATATCGCGCGCGGATAAGATCGCCGTATTTGTGCCGGAACTTATCGAGCGCGCTATAGATTTCGGCACGCCGGCCGCCGGCGGCGATGATCGCGCGCAATTCCTCATCGCTGGTTGACCCAACCGTCATCCACTCGCCGTCATAGGTGACGATTTCCAGAGCCTCGACATTGTCCGAGGTGCGGCCGGCCATCACCGAGTGCACGCCGCAGGAATTGTTGCCGAGCATCCCACCGAGCGTGTTGTGGTCATGTGTTGCCGGATCCGGACCGAAGGTCAGCTTGTGCCGTTCGGCCGCTGTCCGCAGCGTATCGAGGACGCATCCAGGTTCGACCTCGCCGATCTTGTTGACGGCATCGATCGCCAGCACGCGATTGAGGTACTTCGAGAAGTCGATCAGGACGGCGACATTGCAGCCTTGCCCCGCAAGCGCTGTGCCGCCCCCGCGATTGACGATGGGCGCCCTGTGGGCGCGGCATAAATTCACTGTTTTGACAGCATCCTCAACAGAGCGCGGAATCACGACACCGATCGGCACCTGCCGGTAGTTGGAGGCATCGGTGGCATAGAGCGCGCGGCTTCCATTGTCGAAGCGTACTTCGCCCTCGATTATTCTCCCGAGCTCATGCCGCAGTTCGTAAAATTCATCCGGCGAGGTGGAAATGTATTCGTCGCTGATCCGCCCATCGGGCGCGTGCTCGATGACGCGGCGGCGTTCGCTGGCGTGGTCGATATGGGTGATGTGGCTCATGATCGGCTTTCATGCAGCGAGACGCGCTGCATCCTTATCCTTGAAGGTCAAGCCGTGGCCGGTGCGCGATCGGTCCGGTTTGATCGTGCCGCCCTCCGGAGAAGGCGCGCCGTCAAAGACGAGATGTTCAATGCGGGCGTGGTCGTGAAACCATTCGACATGGCGCACGCGCGGCGCAGCGCAGCATACCGGTAGGTGTAATGCCGGCGCGCAGTGCGCCGAGAGCGGCAAGCTCCACGCACCCGCAAGAGCCGCTGCTTTCAAAAAGCCGGTGTAGCCGCCGCATCGCGTTGCATCGGCTTGCAGAACATCGACCGCTTGCGCTTCAAGCATGCGGCGGAAATAGAACTGCTCATACCCATATTCGCCGGCCGCAATTTCCATGCTTGCCGGCAGGCGCTCGCGGACGAAGCGCAGGCCGTCAAGATCGTCGCTCGATACCGGCTCCTCGAACCAGGTCACGCCCAGACTCGAAAACCCTTCCGCAAAATCAATGGCTTGCTTGCAGCCATAGGCACCATTGGCATCGACGAAAAGCTCGGCGCGGCCGATCGACTCACGTGCCGCCTTCACGCGCGCGAAATCGTCTTCGGGGCAAGCACCTATTTTCATTTTCACAAAGCGGCAGCCGTCGCACTCAACCCACCCGGAGAGCTGTTGCTGCAATTGCGCGATCGAATAGCTGGTGAAGCCACCGCTGCCGTAGATCGGCACCTCGCTGCGTTCGCTTCCGAGCAATGTGGCGAGCGGGACCGCCAGAAGGCGCGCTTTCAGGTCCCAGAGCGCGACATCGACAGCCGAGATTGCGCATGCTGCCACGCCGCGCCAACCGATGTTGCGAACGGCACGCAGCATATCGATCCACAACTTTGGAATGCCGAACGCATCATGCCCCTCAATTTTGTGCGCGAGTACACCGGTGACAATGTCAGCGGCGGAAGCATCAGCGTAGCTGTAGCCCAACCCTGTCGCATCCGCCGCCGTCACCTCAACGAGCACCAGGGTCGTGGCATCCCACGCAATCGTACCGTCAGCTTCCGGCGCATCGGTCGGGATACGAAAGGCGCGCGCTGCGACGCGCCGGATGGGCGCAACAGCAGGCATCGCACTCACACGATTTCGCGCGCAATATCCGCCGCGATCGTGCGCACCGTTTTGCCCGCGGCGGGCGTCCCACGTGCCAAGGCCTCTGCCAGATGAGCAACCTGCTTCATTGTCGCCTTGGGCGGCATTGGCGGCTCGAACGGATCGACGACCGCTTCGACGAGAGCCGGCCCGCGCACGTCGAGTGCTTCGCACAAAACATCGCCGCAGCGTGCGGGATCATCGACCGTAAAGCCCGGCATGCCGAAGCCACGCGCGACGGTCGCAAAGTCAATCGGCTGAAGATCGCAGACATATTCCGGATTACCCAAGAAGACCATCTGCTCCCATTTGATCTGACCAAGCGCGTTGTTTTTGATGACGACAATTTTCACGTCGAGGCCGTACTTCACACATGTGGCCATTTCGCCCATCAACATTGTGAGGCCGCCGTCGCCTACAAAGGCAACGACCTGCCGGCCCGGATACGCGACCGCTCCCGCAATCGCATAAGGCAAGCCGCACGCCATCGTCGCAAGATTGCCCGAGCACGAAAACATCATGTTGCCGCGCATGCGCAGATGGCGCGCGATCCACGTCGTGATCGTGCCGGAATCGGTTGCAACGATGGCATCGTCCGCAAGCAGCTTGTCAAGCTCATGCGCAACGACCTGCGGTTTCATCGGCTTGTCCTTGAGCGTGCCGCGCTCCTCCATCAGCGCGACCCACGCCTTCTTGGCGGCTTGTGCCGATTCAATGAATGACCGGTCTTCGCGATAATCGAGGTGGCGAAGCAGCGCACGCAGCACCTTCGACGTATCGCCGATCAATCCCGCCTCAACCGGATAGCGCAGCCCGATGCGTTTCGGATCGATATCGATCTGAACCGCGCGCGCTTGCCCCGGCTTCGGATAAAATTCGATGTAGGGAAACGAGCTGCCGGCGATCAGAAGCGTGTCGCATTCTTCCAGTACCTCGTGCGACGGCTTGGTCCCAAGCAAGCCCACGCCACCCATCGAGAACGGGCTGTCATCGGGAACGGAGCCCTTGCCGAGCAACGGCTTGACGATGGGTGCACCGAGCCGCTCGGCGACGGCGACGACTTCGCCCGCGGCATCGAGCGCGCCACGGCCGGCCATGATTACCGTCTTTTTGCCGGCATTGAGAATGGCCGCGGCGCGCGTGATCTGATCATCGCTGGCCATTTGCGACGAATGCGCCATCAATTCCGAAACGTGATTGGACACGTTGCGTTCGGAGCGCCTGTCGGCTGAGACCGGCTGGGACTGCATATCGACAGGCATCGTGACATGGGCGACGCCCCGGTAGGAGAGCGCGGCACGACAAGCGAGTTCGGTCACGTTCTGCACATGGCTCGGGCCCATCACGCGCGAATTGTAAACGCAAACATCCATAAAGAGCTTGTCCAGCTCGACGTCCTGCTGCGTGAACGTGTGCAAGAGGTCATGGAATTGCAGGCCTGTAATCGCAATCACCGGCTGACCATCGAGCTTCGCATCATACAGGCCGTTGAGAAGATGAATCCCGCCGGGTCCGGACGTGGCGATGCAAGCGCCGAGGCGGCCGGTCCACTTTGCGTAAGCGCATGCGTTGAATGCCGCCGCCTCCTCGTGACGGACCTGGATGAACCTCATTTTGTCTTTGTGGGTGCGGAGCGACTCGATGATGCCGTTGATGCCATCCCCGGGGAGGCCGAAAATCGTGTCAACGCCCCAATCGAGCAGCGTCTCGATCAGAACATCGGATGCGGTTGGCGTGGCCATGAGATCTTGTCCGAATCGGTGAAGCGGCCGCGATTGCGCGCGCAAGCAGCCGGTTTTTTGCCATTCGGGACGTCAACAGAGCGCAATGGTTTTGGTTCCTGTGGCGCGTCGGGGAACCACCACCGCTTTCAACCGGTTTCTTCAGACGAAACCGGACAGCAAACGATGAACAGCAAACTTCTGCACGAAAGCCATGGCGCGCGTGTATTCGCCGTTATCATGGAGACCGGCGACGAGCTGATGGAAGGAATCAGTGCGTTTGCGAAACGGGAAAATATTTCAGCCGCGCAATTAACCGCGATCGGAGCGCTCAGCGAAATCACGCTGCAGTATTTCGACTGGAAAACGAAAAAGTACCAGGATATTCCGGTGCATGAACAGGTCGAGGTTGCCTCAATGATCGGCGACATCGCGCTCGGCCCTGACGGGCAACCGGCTATTCATGTCCACGCCGTCATCGGTAAAAAAGACGGCACGGCAATGGCTGGTCACGTCGGCGAAGCTCGCGTGCGCCCCACGCTCGAGATCATTGTGAACGAGTCACCCGAGTACTTGCAGAAGACGCACGATGAGGAAAGTGGACTCGCCCTCATCAATGCAAAAGAACCACGGCGCGCGTAAACACAATGTTCAGAGGCCGGTTCGCAGCAATTCGATGGCTTTTCGTGAATTTGGGCCGAGTCCGGTGCCGCCTGCTTCGAGATATGCGAAAATCTGCTGGCGCATGCGCGGGTCCCAAAACTTCCTGATGTGGTCGGCAATCTTGGCAGGAGCGGCTTCCGCGTCCTGAGACTTGAAGAACGAGCCATGTGTAGAAGTGACAACGCCATGCACTTCGGCGCGTGAGATATTCAGCTCTTAGGCGATGATGAGCTCAGCCGCGCGATCGATGTCGCCGAACTCCTCCTGGAGGGCATGCAGGATCGGCAACAAAGCGCCAGGCATCGCCTTCTTTTCCAAATGATGCGGCGAGCGGCGTCGGTTGCTTCACTTGCATTTCCCCGGCGTCATTTCTTGCTAATATGCAAACTATGGCATGTTCTGGAGACGCTTCCTTGTGGAAGCCGATGCACTCCCCCAATATGTGAAAGAACGCCTATGGCCTCTACGGACTCGCGACCGTCGCTCGATCTCGATCTGATCTGGAAGGCCGGCCGGTCCTCGAAAAAGGCAATCGATCCGGAGCTCTTCCGGCTGCTGGAGGCAATCCAGCAGTCGGGCAAGCTCACGACTGCGACCAAGCAGGTTGGTGTCCCTTACCGCCAGGCCTGGGGCCTGATCACGGCCTGGTCGGATCGCATCGGACAGCCGCTCGTCGTGAAAGAGCAAGGGCGCGGCACGCGCCTGACGGCGCTCGGCGAGCGCCTCCTCTGGCTTCGCGAGCGCATCGGCGCGCGGCTATCACCGCATCTCGAAAGCGCAGCGTCCGAAATCGAACAGCAGCTGAATGAAATTTTGCAGGCGCCGGCTGCCGCGATAACGATTCACGCGAGTCATGATCTCGTCCTGGCGGAGTTGCGTGAGATGTTGCGTTCGCGCCCGGGACCGAAGCTTGATGTTCGGTTTGTAGGCAGCCTCGATAGCGTAATCGCGCTGTGCAAAGGGCGCTGCGACGTGGCCGGATTTCACGTTCCGGAAGGCGCGCTCCGCCGAGAGGTGCTCCGAAAATACGAGCCGTGGCTGAAGCCGCGCGTGCAGCGGCTCGTGCATTTCGTACAGCGTACCCAAGGCCTCATCGTCGCCGCCGGCAATCCGCTCGGTATTTACAACGTGAAGGATATCGCAACGAAAAAGGCACGGTTCATCAATCGGCAGCGCGGGTCCGGCACGCATCTCGCTTTCGACCGCATGTTGCAGGACCAGGGCATCGATCGTGCCGAGATCAACGGCTACTACACGGAAGAATTCACCCATCTCGCGGTGGCGGCGGCGATTGCGGGCGGTGTTGCCGATGTCGGAATCGGCGTTGAAGCCGCCGCTCGCAAGCTCAGGATGGATTTCGTGCCTCTGTTTGCTGAGGACTATTTTTTGCTCGCAAAAAAGGAGACGATCGAGCACCCGAACGTAAAGGCAATCGTCTCCGTTTTAAAGTCGCCCGACTTTTCTGCGTTGGTCGGCACTATTCCCGGCTACGACGCGTCACGCGCGGGCGAGGTCATCGGCACCGGCGATCTCGCGGCTTGAGCCTTCTTTTTTGCTGGCGTGCTGGCGGTCCCGACAGGAGTCGAACCTGTGACCTTCGGTTTAGGAAACCGCTGCTCTATCCTGCTGAGCTACGGGACCACGGCCTCGATTTAACACAATCAGGCGTGCGACGCACGACTCGCGGTTCCATC
>DASTSG010000006.1:0-170900 GCA_035760805.1 Pseudolabrys sp. | reverse complement strand
TGCGCGGAACGGCGGTCTCAGCCGCATCGGCCTTTGCGGTTGCCGGCGGCCGGTACTGCAAGATGCTGGGCGGCTCGAGCGGCGCTTTTGCTGCAGCACGCGTGCCGTGCGCGCCCGCGAGCAAACCGCGCTGCGGCAACGTGGCCACGGACTTGCCGCTGTGCGGGTCGCGCACGGAATAGCCCGGCTCCTGCCGCATGCAGGCGGCAAGCGTCAACGTGGCAATGGCAACAATCAGAAAGCGGGATCCCCGCATCGGGCCGGTCCGCGCTGCACGTGTGAAAAAGGCAAGTCCAATTAACACTTTCCATGGTTAAGGAAGTGTAACCGACCGCTCTTCCATTGCGGATACGCAGCCACCTGGATCTTTACCGACAGGGTCCGCCGTTGCCCAACCTTCTGCCAGGGCATCGCGATAAAGATCCGCCGCTTGCCCGGCACAGCCACATGCCAACAAGTGCATCAAGGCGCGCGATTACGCGCCTTGCGCGACCTTCACGCCGGTGCCGATCGGGCAGGAAACGCCAGTGCCGCCGAGCCCGCAATATCCGAACGGGTTCTTTGCCAGATATTGCTGATGATAATCCTCGGCGAAATAAAATTCCGGCGCATCGAGAATTTCAGTCGTAATAGGACGAAATCCTTTTTTCTGCAGTTCCTTTTCGTACATCGCCTTCGAGGCTTCCGCCGCTTTGCGCTGCTCCGTGTTAAACACATAGATGCTGGAGCGATACTGGGTGCCGACGTCATTGCCTTGGCGCATGCCTTGCGTTGGATCGTGGCTTTCCCAGAACGTCTTGAGCAACTGCTCGTAGCTGATTTTCTTCGGATCATAGACCAACAGCACGACTTCATTGTGCCCTGTGCGGCCGCTGCAGACCTCTTCATAGGTCGGGTTGGGCGTCAACCCGCCCGCATACCCGGCGGCAGTCACATAAATACTGTCACCGAGCTCCCAAAACTTGCGCTCAGCGCCCCAGAAGCAGCCGAGACCGAACATCGCCTTCTCATAGCCTTGCGGATATGGACCTTTCAGGGGTCGGCCGTTCACAAAATGATCACTTGCGGTGGGGATTGGGTGGGCTCGACCCGGCAGCGCTTCCCCGGGCTTCGGCATATCGAGCGACTTCTTGAACATGAACATCGCCGTCCTCCTGTCGGTTGCCTTGAATATAAGCACGGGTCGCCCGGCGCGCACGACATTCGCGATCACGTCTTGGCAAGCTGGAACAGGCGCGAACCACAGGCGCGCACAAAGGCCGTCAATTAGCGCGCGTAGCCAATCAGAGGCTTTTTTTTGCGGCCCAGGATGATCAGCAATATGCCCAAGACGCCGAAAACGGCCCAGCCCGGCCAGGTCAAGGCCGTTACGAACACAGGATCCCACGCCCAAGGGCCAACCTTTGCCTGGATCACGGGTCTCAGGTTTTGCAAGCTGGCGGCATTTACAATGTCCCAGAGCGCCCGCACGTCGGTAAAGTAGAAAGCGTTGTCGGCAATTGATTTCATGCCATCATAGATGACAAGAATGAAGGCGGCGGCCAGGCACAAGAGGCCGAGAAAACGAAGCAAAAGGCGTATCATGGCCCGTCGGTTTTAATCGTCCCAAGCAAAGCCATTAGCGCGCGGCTGGTTTGCATTCAACCGCCGCCACTTGCCTTGAGCAAACGCCACCCCATCCGCTAGGTTCATCCATCCCGGCATTCCCCGGAAGTTACGGAGTAAAGATGACTGCCAAGCGCCCAGCCGGCAGCCGGCCAACGTTCACCGATCAGGAAGCCCTGCAATTCCACAGCACCGGACGCGCCGGCAAGCTGGAAGTCGTCGCCACCAAGCCGATGGCGACCCAGCGCGACCTCTCGCTCGCCTATTCGCCCGGCGTCGCCGTGCCCGTGCTCGCGATCGCCGAAGACGCCAGCCGCGCCTACGATTACACGACAAAAGGCAATTTCGTCGCCGTTATTACCAACGGCACGGCCATCCTCGGGCTTGGCAACCGCGGCGCGCTCGCGGCAAAGCCGGTCATGGAAGGCAAGGCCGTCTTGTTCAAACGGTTTGCCGACATCGACTCGATCGATCTCGAAGTCTCCACCGAAAATCCGGACGAATTCATCAACTGCGTCAAATTTCTCGGTGCCGGCTGGGGCGGCATCAACCTTGAAGATATCAAGGCGCCGGAATGCTTCGTAATCGAGCAGCGCCTGCGCGAGCTGATGGACATTCCGGTATTTCACGATGACCAACACGGCACAGCCATCATCTCGGCGGCGGGACTGATCAACGCACTTTATCTCACAGGACGCGATATCAAGACGACTAAGATAGTCTGCAACGGCGCCGGCGCGGCCGGCATCGCCTGCCTTGAATTGTTGAAGGCGATCGGCGCTGCGCCGGACAATCTCATTCTCTGCGACACGAAGGGTGTCATTTATCAGGGCCGCACCGAAGGCATGAATCAGTGGAAGTCGGGCTACGCCGCGAAGACGAAAGCGCGCACGCTTGCCGACGCGCTGGAAGGCGCCGACGCGTTTTTCGGCTTGTCGGCTAAGGGCGCGGTGACGAAAGAAATGGTGAAGTCGATGGCCGACAAGCCCATCATCTTCGCCATGGCCAATCCTGATCCCGAAATCTCAGTGGAGGAAGTTGCCTCTGTGCGCGACGACGCCATCATGGCAACCGGGCGTTCCGACTATCCGAACCAGATCAACAACGTCCTCGGCTTTCCCTACATCTTCCGCGGTGCGCTTGATGTGCGGGCCACCGCAATCAACATGGAAATGAAAATCGCGGCCGCGCAGGCACTCGCGGCGCTTGCGCGCGAGGACGTTCCCGACGAAGTCGCTGCGGCTTACGGCTCGCGACCGAAATTCGGTCCCGACTACATTATTCCGGTGCCCTTCGATCCGCGGCTTATCTCGGCCGTGCCGCCGGCGGTGGCAAAAGCGGCGATGGATACCGGCGTCGCGCGCCGGCCGATCGTCGATATGGACGCTTATCGTGAACAACTGCGCTCCCGCCGCGATCCCATTGCCGGAACGCTGGTGCAAATCTTCGCGCGGCTGCGCCGCCAACCGCGTCGCGTTGTCTTCGCGGAAGGCGAAGAGGAACAAGTGATCCGCGCCGCCGCGAGCTTCGTGCACCAGGGGCTCGGCACGGCGCTGCTCTGCGGCCGCGAAGACCGCGTCAGGGAAACGGCGCGCGATACCGGCATCGAGCTCGGGGACGGCATGGAGATCGTCAATGCACGGCTCTCCACGCGTAACGCGCAATACATCAACTATCTGTACGAGCGGCTGCAACGCCGCGGCTTCCTGTTGCGCGACTGCCAGCGCCTGGTCAATCAGGACCGCAACCATTTCGCGGCCTGCATGGTGGCGCTGGGTGATGCCGATGCCATGGTAACCGGCGTCACGCGCAATTTTTCCGTTGCGCTTGAGGACGTGCTGCACGTCATCGACGCAAAGCCGGGGCATCGCGTGATGGGCGTATCGCTCGTGCTCGCGCGCGGACGTACGGTGTTGGTGGCCGACACCGCGGTGACCGAAATGCCGACTGCGGAAGAACTCGCGGACATTACGATCGAAGCCGCCGGCGTCGCGCGCCGCCTCGGATACGAGCCTCGTGTCGCATTGCTCGCATTCTCGAATTTCGGCCAGCCGCCGGGCGACCGCTCGGCGCGCGTGCAGTCCGCCGTCCGCATTCTCGACCAGAAGCGCGTCGATTTCGAATACGACGGAGAAATGGCAGCCGACGTTGCTCTAAATCCGGAGCTAGCGACGGCCTACCCGTTCACACGGCTATCGGGACCGGCGAACGTCCTAGTGATGCCGGCGTTCCATTCCGCCTCAATCTCGACGAAGATGGTACAAGAACTCGGCGGCGCAACCGTCATCGGGCCTCTGCTTGTCGGCCTTGATCGGCCTGTGCAGATCGTGCAGCTCGGCGCGAAAGACAATCAATTGGTCAACATGGCCGCGCTCGCGGCATATAACGTGAGCGGCTGATTTCGAGGAAACTCATGCCCCACAAGAAACTCTCCGGCGTGATCGCCGCCATTGCCACGCCCGTTCGCGAGGATGGCGTGCCGGATCATGTCCGCGCGACGAAATTGGCGCGCTACCTGCTCGATAACGGCTGCGATGCGCTCAATGTGCTCGGCACGACCGGTGAGGCGACATCCTTCTCGCTCGAAGAGCGCAAGGGGCTGATGAGCGCCTATAAGGCTGCCGGCCTGCCGATGGACCGCCTGATGGTGGGGACCGGCGCAGCTGCCGTCTCAGACGCCGTTGCGCTCACGCGCCATGCTGCCGAACTGGGATTTGCCGGCGCGTTGGTACTTCCGCCGTTCTATTACAAGGGAGTACCGGACGACGGCCTCATCTCCTACATCGAATGGTTGATACGGGCGACCACTGAGCGTCCCATCCCGATTTATCTCTACCACTTCCCCGCGATGTCCGGTCTGCCGTGGCATGTCGGCCTGATTAAGCAACTTCTGGGCAAATTCGGCTCGCGTATCGTCGGGTTGAAAGATTCCTCGGGCGATCTTGCTTACGCGCGTTCGGTTGCGGCGATCTCAAAAGAATTTGCCGTGTTTCCGTCCAATGAAGCGACCCTTTTGGAAGGAAGACAAGGCGTTTTCGCCGGCTGCATCTCAGCCACGGCCAATCTCAATGCCGATCTGTGCGCCCGCGCCTGGGCCAACGGCGATGCGCAGGCTTTGGAAGCCGCCGTCTCAATCCGCAAGCTCTTTGACGGCAAGCCGCTGGTGCCCGGTGTCAAGGCTCTGCTTGCTCACATCCATGGCGATGCGGAACTGGCGCGGGTCAAGCCGCCGCTTTCTGCCTTTTCGGCAGCGGACCGCGCGGCTGTCATCGCAGGAAACGACACCATTCGTACCAAACGCGTCGCTTGAAGCGCGCATTGCAGGGCCGTTGACGCCCATTCAGGGGCTCTTTATAAGCCTCGCTGAATGGCGGCGATCTGCTTCGCCGCCAACCCTTTTTCTGCAGTCTGTACGTGCTCAGCCGGGCCCCATACGCAGGCCCGCACCGTAAGCGAGATCGAGATGGCCAATACCAAATCCGCCCGCAAAGCAACGCGCCAGATCGCGCGCAGGACTGAAATCAACAAGGCCCGCCGTTCGCTGCTGCGTGGTTCGATCCGCAAGGTGGAAGAGGCAATTGCGAGCGGGGACCGCAATGCGGCAGCGGCCGCTCTGAAGCAAGCGGAGCCGGTTATCATGCGCGCCGCGCAGCACGGTGTGGTGCATAAGAACAATGCGAGCCGCAAGGTGTCGCGCCTTTCGCACCGCATCGCCAAGCTCGCCAAGTAGGCGGCTAAATCGCGGCATTTCGGCGGGCCTCGGGCTCGCTTGTAACTCTTACATCACGATTCCGATCGTTATTTCGCGTCTGCGCTGGCCGTGATGCCGGTGCAGTTGACAATGCATGCATATTACACGCTGCATCAACGCAGCGAGAGATGTCACACGACCGCCGAGCTCAATGCTCGTAAGTGTTGCGCGCGCGCCGCTGATGTTGCTGTCGAGCAACGGAATGCGAGGGTTACCTTCCTCGAGCGCACAAGAATCCACACGGCACGATAAAGAGTTAACAAGATAGTGCGGGAGGGGACCCGAGAATCCCGGCGCTAACGGCATTTCAGCTATTGCGACGCTTGCGTCGATTTTTTTCTGTGCCGAAGTGTTGCAGTTTGGCAGCGCAGAGAATCTGCACGACGATTCAACACGTTAAAAAATTTGCGTGCGTAATTTCGCTTTTAACGCGCCGCGCAACGAATTTTTCAGATTGCCCATAAGCCGACAGGCGTTGCGAGCAATCCTTGCTCGTGTATTTTTACCTCACTCGGAATTTCCCGCGCGTCACCAGGAAATGGAATTTGCGGCAAACCTATCGAAAGATGGGAAGGCGGTTTGTTGCTCGCCGCAGCCTTTCAGCGCTGACGGCTGCGGAGCGTCGGTGGCGCGGCGAGAGAGGAAGCGCAACGCGATAGGCCTGCAAGGGGGGGATCAAGATGAATGTGCCAACAGCTGATCGCAGCACGATGGCATTTAAAGCGGAAACTGCCGCAAAGCATTTTGGATTCGGCAACGCCCATGCGATTGCCAGCTTTGTCTTTGGACGTATTCGAAGGTCCATGCCGCCGCCCCGCTACTAAGGCGCAGCGTCCTCGAATCTTTGTCGGTGCCGCCGGCCTGCCGTTTTTGGACAGCCAGCACCGGCATCATCTTCAAACGAGTGATGTTGCGTCAGTTCCGGCGCGTCTGCGGCACCCAAGCCGCATGCCAAGCAACCGAGTTCATTGCAACAACCGCTTTCAAGAAACGAGACAATGCCAAACCCGGACGATGACCGCTGGTCAAAAGTAAAAGGACGCCTGCGCGCCGAAGTTGGTGACGACATATACTCAAGCTGGTTCGCCCGCATGGATCTGGAGGCGATTGAGGCGGAGGCGGTTCGCCTTTCGGTGCCAACGCGCTTCCTCAAAAGCTGGATCCAGTCGCATTACGCGGAACGCGTGCTCGCCTGCTGGCAGGCCGAGGATGCCAAGGTGACGCGCATCGAGTTAGTCGTGCGTTCGGCGGTCTTGCGCAACGCCGTTGCAAAACCGAAAGCACCGGAGCTCGAAGTTAATGGCTTTGGCGGCCGTTACCTCAATGGCAACGGCGACGGGCGTCCCATGTCGGCGGGCGATCCAGGCGTTCACGAGGCGCTCGGCGGCTCGCCGCTCGACCCGCGCTTGACATTCGACACCTTCGTCGTCGGTCGTTCAAACACGCTTGCCCACGCCGCTGCCAAACAGGTGGCTGCCGCCAAGCGCGGCGACCCCGTGATGTTCAATCCGCTATACATTCATGCCGGCGTCGGGCTCGGCAAAACGCACCTGCTTCAAGCGATCACCTGGGCCGGCAACGGGTTGGGCGAACGCAAGGTGCTCTATCTCACTGCCGAGAAATTCATGTACGGTTTTGTCTCAGCGTTGCGTACGCAGACTGCGATCGCATTCAAGGAGGCGCTGCGCGGCATCGGTGTGCTGGTGATCGACGATATGCAGTTCCTGCAAGGAAAGTCGACGCAGGCTGAATTCTGCCACACGCTCAATGCGCTAATCGACGCCGGCCGTCAGGTTGTCATCGCATCCGACCGGCCGCCCGCCGATCTTGAAAGTCTCGACGATCGCGTGCGTTCGCGGCTCGCGGGCGGACTCGTCGTGGAAATGGGGTCGCTCGGCGAAGAGCTGCGTTTCGAAATCCTCAAAGCACGCGTCCTGGCGGCACGGGCGCATCATCCAGGGTTTGACGTCCCGCTGCCGGTCCTCAGCTACATCGCCAAAACGGTGACACATAACGGTCGCGATCTCGAAGGTGCGGTCAATCGCCTGCTCGCCCACAACAAACTCACCGGCCACCCGGTAACCTTGGAAATGGCCGAGCGCGAGGTGCGCGACTTAATCCGTCCGCAAGAACCGAAACGCGTCAAGATTGAAGACATCCAGCGCGTGGTGGCGCGGCAATACAATGTCAGCCGCTCCGACCTCCTGTCGTCACGCCGGACAGCAAATGTCGTGCGCCCACGCCAGGTCGCGATGTATCTGGCCAAGACGCTGACGCTTCGCTCGCTGCCGGAAATCGGCCGCCGTTTCGGAGGGCGTGACCACACGACCGTCTTGCACGCAGTACGCAAAATCGAGGGGCTCGTCGGTAACGATATGACCTTGGCCGAGGAGATCGAGATTCTGAAACGGCAATTGCAGGAATAGGCGACCCCTAAATCCAGCGGCATCAGGTGGGTTGCCGGCCTCTGGCGGCTTCCCGGCGGGAGCTTGCGGGGTCGGCGCGTGCCCTGTGGACCGGCTCTGCACCCCTGCGCGGGAGGCTTGCGATTTTCGCGCCGGCAAGTCACTTTTGCCGCCGGCCGCCCAAAAAAGGCGCAGAAGCGAGATTTTTATGAAGGTAACCGTCGAACGCGCGGAATTGCTGAGGTCGCTGGGCCACGTCCACCGCGTGGTCGAACGGCGTAATACCATCCCGATTTTGGCCAACGTGCTGATCAAGGCCGAAAACGCCAAGCTCAGCCTGAAAGCCACTGACCTCGACCTTGAAGTGATCGATACCATCGCTGCAGAGGTTTCGCCCGGCGGCGCGACGACGGTGCCTGCGCACATGTTCTATGACATCGTGCGCAAACTCCCCGAGGGATCGCAAATTGTCCTCGAAGGTACAGGCGAGCGCGCCGTCCTCACGATCCGCGCTGGCCGATCGCGATTCACACTACAGACCTTGCCGGAAAGCGATTTTCCCGATCTCGCCGCCGGTAGTATGAGCCATTCATTCAAGGTCGCCGCGGCTGACTTCAAGCGACTGATCGACAAGACACAGTTCGCGATCTCGACCGAAGAAACGCGCTATTATCTCAACGGGATTTATCTGCACACATCCGGAGGCAGCAAGAGTGGCGCGCTTCGCGCGGTGGCGACCGATGGTCACCGTCTGGCGCAGTTCGAATTGCCGCTACCCGAAGGCGCCGCCGGCATGGCTGGCGTTATCATTCCGCGCAAGGCGGTCGGCGAGGTGCAGCGGCTGATCGAAACAAGCGAAGGCGAGATCTTGGTTGAGCTCTCTGCCGGCAAGATCCGCTTTACCATCGGCAACGTCATCCTCACATCAAAGCTCATCGACGGCACATTCCCGGATTATGGCCGGGTTATTCCCGTCAACAACGATAAGGAACTGGTGGTCGACAAAAAGGACTTCGAGGCCGCCGTCGATCGCGTCTCCACCGTTTCGAGCGAACGAGGGCGGGCGGTGAAGTTGTCACTGACAGCCGGGCGGCTCGTGCTCTCGGTCACCAATCCGGATTCCGGAAGCGCAACGGAAGAGCTTGAAGTCGAATACGCAGCGGACCCGCTCGATATCGGTTTCAACTCGCGCTATCTGCTCGACATCGCCGCGCAGATCGAAGGTGAAGTCGCCGTCCTCAAGCTCGCCGATCCCGGCTCACCGACACTGATCCAGGACAAAGGCTCAAAAAGCGCGCTGTACGTTTTGATGCCGATGCGGGTGTGAGCCCTCCGCGCGCGGCACCGGTTCGCTGATCCTGTTCCCTTGCGGGAGTGAGCAAAAAGGCCGACGGATTGCATCGCGTGCACATGCGGCTGACACTTTGAAGCGAGATGACCGCCGCCCACATCCGTCGCCTGACCCTGACGAATTTCCGCAGCTACCCCGCCGCGCAGATCGAACTCAGCGGCGCTCCAGGCCCGGTCGTGCTCACCGGGCCGAACGGCGCGGGCAAGACAAATCTGATCGAGGCCATTTCCTACCTTACGCCGGGCCGCGGACTTCGCCATGCGACGCTTGAAGAAGTCGCATTCAGCGAAGGCAACGGGACGTGGGCCGTTGCCGCCGAGGTGGCGGGCATGCTTGGCCTGGCAACACTCGGCACCGGAATCGAGCGCGCCGCCGGCGACAACACGCCGTCCACCCGCATTTGCCGTATCGATCGGGAGAACGTCGGCTCGGCAATCGCCTTCGCCGATCACTTGCGCATCGTATGGCTCGTGCCGGCAATGGACCAGTTGTTCAACGGGCCGGCATCGGAGCGCCGCCGCTTCCTGGATCGCCTCACGCTTACGGTCGATGCACATCACGCGAGTCGTGTGTCCGCGCTCGAACGCTCTCTGCGTTCGCGCAACAGGCTCCTGGAAACATCTTACGGTGATTCGCATTGGCTCGATGCCGTGGAACACGAAACGGCAGAGCTCGCGGTTGCGGTGGCGGCGGCAAGGTTGGAAACGATTCGCCGAATTTCAGGCGCACTCGCCGAGGCAAAGAAAAATCAAAACGTCTTTCCACTTGCAGAAATTTCCCTTCGCGGATGGATGGAAGAAATGCTGGCGGATCACGCCGCAGTTGAGGTCGAGGACGACTATCGCAACGCCTTGCGCGAGAACCGTGCACGCGATGCGGCGGCCGGACGTACACTCGACGGGCCACACGTTTCCGATGTCGTCGTGCGCTACGCCGCAAAGGGCATCGCCGCCGCCGACGCATCAACCGGAGAGCAGAAAGCTCTGCTGATCCGCCTGATTTTGGCGCACGCGAGCCTCATCAAAGATATGACCGGCTCTTCGCCGCTCCTTCTTCTGGACGAAGTCGTTGCGCACCTCGATCCAAGCAGGCGTGCAGCCCTTTACGACGCGCTCGCCGAGCTGGGCGCGCAGGTGTGGATGACGGGCGCAGATCCTGCAGCCTTTGGCGACATCACAAGCGCTGCGCAAATTTTCGAAGTGCGCAACAGCCATGTGCAGCCCAGGTCAAATTCCAGTTAGACCCGCGCACGCCTATCAATCGAGAGATTTTGAAGCAGCACGAAAGAGGAACCATCATTCGACATCTGCTTTTAATCTTCTTGAGGCGGGAGAAGAGGATGGGAACCGGTCCGGCGACAGAACTGGTGCAACGCGAGTTGCATCGCGCGCTCAAGGACGCGCGTCACTGCATCGAACGCGTCGAGATGGCGTTAGCGATGCTCAACGGGTTCAATACTCCGGTGCCCCAATACGAGCCTCGCTTCCGCCATTTGCCGTTCAGCACAAAAGCGTTCGAACTCGCCGGCCGGCGTGACACAGAGTCCTAGCGCCGCCGGCCTCTCAGAACTCGCCAAGCAACTCGCGGCGGCGCCGCTCCGAAGCATCCGAATAGCGTCGCAATGCGTGTGCCTCCGTCAAAATTCCCATTACGTGACGATGCTCGGCGTTGTCGAGCACAGCGAGCGCTTCGGCTTCCGTCCGGTCAAAGCTCGAGATTGCATCCTGCACCGTCATCTGCGGCAGCAGAAAACTATCCGCCAAATGCACAATGTCGCGTATCGAGCCGGTCGCATCAAGATCGGCCCCATGTGCTTCCGGAACCATGACCATGCCCGCGTAACGTCCATCCGCGTCGACCGCAATGACGCGGCTCGTCGAGCCGAGTGGGAATGCCTGACGAAAGTCGGCGATCGGCGTATCGACCGGCGTGGTGCGCACGTCCGGGCGCATCATGCGCGCGACGGTAAGGTCGCGTATCCAGCCGACGTCGGCCGCACTGCGGATCGTCTCTCCACGCAGGTGGAAACGCCAGGTTGCGAAGGAATAACCGAAAAACTCGCGCGTCACCTGCGCCGAGATGATGACGGCGATCAGCACCGCGGTCGCAAGCCAGAGGTCGCCGGTGGATTCGAGCGCAATAAACGCCATCGTCAGCGGCCCGCCAATGATCGAGACTGAGATCGCACTCATGCCAATGATCGCATAAGCGTCCGCATCCAGATGCAGGCTCGGCCAGATGATATTCGTGGTGGCCGCAAAGATTTGCCCGCCCAGCGCGCCAAGCAGCAATGAGGCAAAGAACAGTCCGCCGCGGAATCCGCTGCCGAGCGAAATCATGGACGCAATCGACTTCAGAAGGAAAATCAGGGTGATTTGGCTCAACGGCAATTTGAAGATGCCGGTCAGATGGAGCGCGCCGTGCCCGGAAGACATTACTTGCGGCGAAACCATTGCAAGAAGTCCGACCAGTGCGCCGCCCAGCATCGGACGCAGCGGAGACGGCAGCCGAAGACGTTTGAACAAGGCCTCGCTCGACGCGACCCCACGCATCAAGGCGATGCCGTAGATCGCAGCGACCAGCCCGACAACGCCGGCGATAATCAGATCATGGACCTCAAGGCCGGTAAGCGCACCCGTTTCGATGCCGATTTTTTCCGGCGAGAAGGCCTGCGCTGTTAGAAAGCCGAGAAGGGCAGCCATGCCCACAGGCGCAAGGCTTGCAATCGAATAGCTGCCGATGACCAGCTCGAAGGCGTAGAACGCACCGCCGAGCGGAGCGCCGAACGCCCCTGCGATGCCGGCCGCCGCACCGCAGCCAACCAGCACACGCAAGTCGCCGCGCCGAAGCCGAAAGGCGCGGCCGGCCCAGGAAGCAATGCCACTTGCAAGCTGCGTATAGCCCGCCTCAAGTCCAACCGAAGCACCGACCCCGCTCGACCAGATCGTCTGCAACGCAACAATCAGGCTGCCGCGAAACGACATCCGACCACCATGCAACGCATTGGCCTCGATGGGGTCGACCTCGGTGCCGCGGCGGCGCGCGATATACGTGCTTGCGATTCCAAACAGCAGGCCCCCAATGCAGGGGGTCAGAAAAGCGTAGAGCGGGTTTAGGGAGATCTGTGCCGACAGCCGCTCGCCGGGGTCGAGGCCGAAAAACAGGACATGCATCGCGCTGACGATGCCGCCCATGACCGTCGCGACGATCCCGCCAGCTACCCCGATCAGAGCCGCCAAAAGGATGAGGCTCGATTCCCGCGCCCGCACAATGGCGCGCAGACGATGGGGCACTTCAAACGTGGCACGAGACGACGCCATTGCGGATTGTAGCCGGTGGGAGAGATCGAACGTCACACATGCATAGATGACAATGCGATGCCGCGCACAAGAACAGATTGATGCGAGGCAGGGTTATTTTCGGTAAGCCCGCGCAGAGGGAAAAATAACTGCCTCAGGCATCGCCAAACACGCGCCCGAATCGAGCTCTTTTGAGGGCTGACAAACACCCTATTTTTATACGTGCCGACCCTTCAAAACACATTTGAAATCAATATATTACAACCACTCACTTTACCCTGTACGAAACACGAGATTCGTGTCAAACCCACGTCGGACTCCGACTCATTTTCTGAACCTTCAAAGGGCCACGCCGATGGCTGAACCAGCCCGGAATCTGCCGTCTGATTACGATGCCGAATCGATCAAGGTCCTTAAGGGCCTCGATGCCGTCCGCAAGCGGCCCGGCATGTACATCGGCGATACTGACGACGGCTCCGGCCTGCACCACATGGTCTACGAGGTCGTCGATAACGCAATCGACGAGGCGCTCGCTGGCTATGCCACCGAGGTCGCCGTTACCCTCAATCCGGATGGATCGGTGACGGTGCACGACAATGGCCGCGGCATTCCGGTCAACATCCACAAGGGTGAAGGCGTGTCGGCGGCCGAAGTCATCATGACCCAGCTCCATGCCGGCGGAAAGTTCGATCAGAATTCCTACAAAGTTTCCGGCGGCCTGCATGGCGTCGGCGTGTCGGTCGTCAACGCGCTGTCGACGTGGCTCAAGCTGCGCATCTGGCGCAACGGCAAGGAACACTTCATCGAGTTCCGTGACGGAGTGGCGGTGGCGCCTCTTAAGGTTGTCGGCAATGCCGGCGACAAGCGCGGCACTGAAGTGTCGTTCCTGCCGTCGCCCAAGACCTTCACAATGGTCGATTTCGATTTTGCCACGCTTGAGCATCGTTTGCGGGAGCTCGCGTTTCTCAATTCCGGCGTCACCATTTCGCTTTCCGACATGCGCCATGCCGTCGAGAAGCGCGAAGAGATGAAATACGAAGGCGGTGTCGAGGCTTTCGTAAAATATCTCGATCGCAACAAAACGCCGCTCATACCCTCGCCGATCATGATCAAGGCCGAGCGCGAAGGCATCACGGTCGAATGTGCGCTGTGGTGGAACGACGGCTATCACGAATCCGTCCTCTGCTTCACGAACAATATCCCCCAGCGCGACGGCGGCACACACCTTGCCGGCTTCCGCGGCGCTCTCACGCGACAGATCACGGCCTACGCTGAAACGGCCGGTTCCGCGCGCAAGGAAAAGGTCGCACTCACCGGTGACGACTGCCGTGAAGGCTTGACGGCTGTCCTGTCCGTGAAAGTTCCTGATCCGAAATTCTCGTCGCAGACAAAAGACAAGCTTGTTTCTTCGGAAGTTCGGCCGGTCGTCGAGAATGTCATCAATCAAGCCTTGCAGGACTGGTTCGAAATTCATCCTGCGGAAGCTCGCAACATCGTTGGCAAGGTCGTGGAAGCGGCCGCCGCACGCGAAGCTGCGCGCAAGGCGCGCGAATTGACACGCCGTAAAGGCGCCCTCGACGTTTCATCACTGCCGGGCAAACTCGCCGACTGTCAGGAACGGGATCCGGCAAAGTCCGAACTGTTCATTGTCGAGGGTGACAGCGCCGGCGGCTCCGCCAAACAGGGGCGTAATCGCGAATTCCAGGCGGTGCTGCCGTTGCGCGGCAAGATCCTGAACGTGGAGCGCGCCCGCTTCGACAAAATGCTGTCGAGCCAGGAAATCGGCACGTTGATCACCGCGCTCGGCACTGGCATCGGCCGTGAGGAGTTCAATCCGGATAAGCTGCGCTACCACAAGATCATCATCATGACAGACGCGGATGTCGACGGCGCCCACATCCGCACGCTGTTGCTCACGTTTTTCTTCCGGCAAATGCCGGCGCTGATCGAGCGTGGCCACATCTATATCGCGCAGCCGCCGCTCTATAAGGTGACACGCGGCAAGTCCGAGCAGTACCTCAAGGACGAGCGGGCACTCGAAGATTACCTGATTGCGACCGGAATCGAGGAAGCCGTCCTGCGGCTCGCTTCCGGCGAAGAGCGCGCCGGCGCAGATCTGCGCAAGATGGTCGAAGATGCCCGCGCGATCCGGAACATCCTGAACGGGCTACACAGCCGTTATAACCGCAAGGTTATCGAACAGGCTGCCATCGCCGGCGTGCTCAACCCGCAGGTCACCGGCGACGAGGCCAAGGCGGCCGTCGCCGCGGGCTATATCGCCAAACGGCTTGATGCGCTGGAAGAGGAGACGGATCGCGGTTGGGCCGGGACGTTCGACGAAGCCGGCTTTCATTTCGAGCGAACCGTGCGCGGCGTGAAGGAAGTCGCCATCATCGACCAGGCGCTGCTCGGCTCGACCGACGCCCGCAAGCTCGATGAATTCGCGCCGATGCTGCAACAAGTGTTTCCGCGCCCGACCCCGCCCGCCATGCTCCGCCGCAAGGATGAGATCGAGCCGATCCATGGACCCGTCGGCCTGTTCGAGGCGCTGACACAGGCGGGCCGCAAGGGTATCGCGTTGCAGCGCTATAAAGGCCTCGGCGAGATGAATCCCGAGCAGCTTTGGGAAACGACGCTCGACAACAATGCCCGCTCGCTGTTGCAGGTAAAGATCAAAGAGGTAGACGAGGCCGACGATATCTTTACCAAGCTGATGGGCGAGCTGGTCGAGCCACGGCGCGATTTCATTCAGGACAATGCACTGACGGCAAGCGTGGACGTTTAATCCGTCGCTCCGAGTGTTTTACCGTTGGCCGAGCGCTTTCAAGACATCAGCTTCGAGCCGAGCGCGAGGCCAATGATGACCGCGCCGACAAACAGCACCAGGAAAATCCCGAACAGGACCTTCGCGATCGTCGCCGACGCCTGCGCGACGCCGGAAAAGCCGAAGATGCCGGCAATGATGGCGATGATGAGAAAGATAAGCGCCCACTTGAGCATTGGCGGCTCCCCGAGACTGGCGGCACCACCTTCAACCGCTTTGCCGCCTGCCCGGTTCCGTGCCTGCGAACGGTTGAAGCCTACGGCCCCGCTGAAATCGAGCGCGGATCGCGCGGCAACCACGCATCGCCTTCCACGCGGCTGATAAAATCCGCAAGAGCCTGATTGAACAGGCCGGGTTCCTCGAGATTGACGGCATGACCTGTTTTCGGAAAGACGGCGAGGCCGGAAGCCGCGATGTTCTTTTTCAGGAACAGCGCCGGCTCGATGCAGCGGTCGTCTTCGTCACCGACGACGATCAGCGCGGGTAACGCGATGCGGCGAACGTCGCTTTCGAAATCGTACATCGATGGGCGGCCGCCTTGAAAATTGCGCATCGTGTTTGCCGAGCCTTTTGCATCGTGTTCCGCAAGCATCCTGGCAAAGTCCGCGAATCCTCGGGGGTCTTTCACTTCGAAGGGCACGCGGCTGGGGCCATGACCGTAAGTCTTCGCCACTTCCATCGAGCCCGCCCGCTCGAAGAGGCCGGCGGTTTCCTGTGACGCTTTGCGGAATTGCTCGGTGTACCAACGTTCGGAGCCGGAGCCGGCGCCTGCCATAGTCAGCGACAGTGCGCGTTGCGGGTAATGCAGGCCGACTTGCAGCGTGGTGTAGCCGCCCATCGACAAGCCGACGATATGCGCCTTCTCGATCTGCAAATGATCGAGCACCGCAACTGCATCGTCGCGAAAATTTTCATAGGTGTAAGCCTCGGGCGAGGCGGGAACGTCGGACGGCGTGTATCCGCGCGCCGAATAGCAGATGCAACGGTGCCGGCGCGCGAAGAAGCGCATCTGCGGCTCCCAGCTGCGATAGTCGCCGGCAAATTCGTGGACAAACAGGATCGGCGTGCCGCGGCCTGTCTCTTCGTAATAAAGGCGGACGCGGTCTTTGGTCACTGCATAAGGCATTGCAACACTCACATTGGTTGAGAGGCTTATAAAGTCATTCACGCCTCAGACCATATCGAAGTATTCTGTCAGCTCCCAAGGGGGTCGCCCCGGCTGCTCGCTCGCTTCCTTGTTGAAACGCTCGATTTCGGCGCCCATGGTGGGGGCGCGAAGTAGTCGATGAAATCTTTTCCAAAGCTCTCGGCGTGCAACCGCCGCGCCGCATCAAAAAAATGGCCGACGCAATTGCCGGCCATTTCTGAGGATAGAATTTCCGACGGTTCAATGTGATATTCGTGCAGCCGCGCCGATATCCATGCGGCGGCGCCATGCGGTCTGCCGCAGACCCATGAGGCGCCGGGCGGCGGTTTTGGCCTCGGCGCGGCTCGCGGCCGGACAGACACGATATTCAAGATCGGAAAGACGCGGCATCGGCGCAATACTGCCGCGAAAAAACTTCATCCAGGACCAGCCGCCGCGGTCTGCTTTCAATTTGGTAATGGCCTCGGCAACATTGCCTGCATGTCCAAAGGCGATCAGGCGGCCCGTCATCATGTGACGCACTTCGTAAACGCCAGGACCGGCGGGCGCATCAATCGGGTCGCCACTCTCGCCCGTAGGAAAACGCTTCCAGCTACTCCACGTCTGTACACTCACGCCCTGTGCCTCCTTGCCTTCACTCGGTGACGGTAGGCAGAAACCCAGTAGCGCCGCGTTGGTTCCCGGTCCATCAATGAATTAAAAAAGGATTAACCGCCCGCCGCACATTTTTAATTTCAATATCCTAGTGCCCTGGCAAGACAAGCACTTTCGGCTGGCTCGGGATGCTGCTTTTGGTGACGACGACGGACGGTATTTCGCTGAATTCAACCGTCCATTCCCGCCGCACCCGATCGAGAAACCGGTTGAGCGTGAACGCGCTGAAATAGTGCATCGGGATCATCAGCGGTGCTTTGAGTGCGTGCAGCACCTCGACCATGCCGTCGAGATCGAGAGTGTAGCTGCCGTCGACCGGTACCAGCACCACATCCACGCGGCCGATCTCGTTGAGCTGCTGCTGCGTAAGTGTGTGATGCAGGTGGCCGAGATGGGCGATGCAGAGATTGGCAATTTCGAAGATGAAAATCGAATTGCCATTCCGCTCGGTGCCTCCATCCCAACGGCGAATGTTTGTCGGCACGTTGCGCACCCGCACATCCTTGTACTGCAAATCGATGCGTGCCGGCTTGTCGTTCTCCGCCCAGCCGCGCAAAACATATTTGATGGCCGGATCGGGATGATCCGTGTAGTGCGTATCGTGCGCGTGATTCATCGTCGCGATGTCCGGCACGACCGGCGGGCGGACATAGTCGTTGTAATCGGTCGCAATACGCACGAGCTGCGGACTTTCGATCAGAAATGTCGAATGTCCGATATAACTGAGGCGAACTTCGTCCGGCTTCAGCGCAACCAGCCGGAGCGGCACAGGCGCGCCGATTGGTGTGCGTGACGCAATAAGGCCAGGGCAGCTTTCAGGCGTTTGCGGCCCCACGCCCACCGGTGGCGCGGCGCCCTGCGCGGATGCCTCTCCGAGCGCCGCCAAGGCGAATGCAAACAGCGATAGAAGAAATTGGACCGTACGACCGCGCATGAGCGATCCCACGAAAATAAAGATCGCTGGAATGTTGGCACGGTTCGCGACCCGTGACCACCGGCCTCACGCACAAATGAGAACGGCGCCGCCAGGGCGCCGTTCGTATTGGCAACCGCTCAATTGAGCAATCGGCTAATCCGGCTTGGTGCGCATCGAAACGACGTCACCCTTCGAGGTTACGACAACCCAATGCCCATCCTTTTGCTTGATCGTTTTTACTGTGCCCAATTCAGGCACCTTTGTTCCGGGCACCACCCTGTAGATGCCGTTGTGTCCCTGAACGTAGACCAGGCCGTTGCGCGTTACGCGGACCATCCATCCCTGGACGACGTTTGGATCTGCCGGAACGGCGTCGACCTTAGTTGTCGCGGAACGCTTGGATATCGAGCCAGTGACGTCGGCTGCTTGTGCCGCTTTCGCTTCCTGCTCCATGTGGGCGATGCGATCGCCCAGCTTTGCGAGTTGCGTAGCGGTCGTTTTTGCGGCTGCATTTAGGTTCGTCTTCAGAATCGCAATTTCTTTTTGCGCCTGGGTCACAGCATCTTCACTGTCTGCCTTGACAGCCGTTATCTCTTTCGAGAGCTGCGCGATAGATTGCTGCATCGCAGCGCGCTCACTCAGTGCCGACGCATCGATCCTTGCTGCCGGCGCAAAATATACGTTTGCCGCCGCGCCCACCACGGCACCGAAGGCGGATGCAAAGATGACGGACGCCGCGAGTGCCGCCGAGCGCTTCTTCCGCGGTGACATTGATGGAGCCGATTGCACGGGCGCTGCGGGCGCTTGAGCCTCGCTTTCGACTGCTGTTACGGGCTGCGGTGATTCTTCGCCCGGGACAATCGACGGCGAATCGACGGACGGCAATTCGCTTTCGATCTTCGCCTTGTTGGATTTCGATGTCGCCGACTTCAATTTGGAATCGAGGGCGCTTTTGCGCTTGGACATGTTGGAATGGCCCCTGAATGGTTATTCACCAAGCGGTAACCACGTTCGGTTACCAATCGGTTACCAATTCAGTCGAAGCACTGCGATTACTGCTCGCCGACCAAAGCAGAGTGCCTTTTCCAGGCAGGCGAGGCACTGCCTGCAGAAGGAGGCACTGCCTGCACAGAAGAATGAAGTCGCGGCCAGCGTCCGCGTTTGTTTTCAGACCAACAGTCGACTTTGCTCGGCCAAGCCCTTCAGAGAAACCAGGGGCCGCGCGCCGACATGCTGGATGACTTCGGCCGCCGCCAGCGCACCGAGGCGCGCCGACGTGGCGTGATCCTTTCCCCGTGCGTGACCGACCAGAAATCCGGCAGCGAACAGATCGCCGGCGCCGGTAACATCGACGACACGCTCCACCTTGGCCGCAGGCACCGCCTCAACGTTATCGTGCGCCACCACGACGCAGCCCTTTTCGCTACGCGTGACGACGCCGAGCTTCGCGTCGCTTCGCAAAGCCGCCACAGCCGTGTCGAAGTCAGACGTTTCGTACAGACTCAGCAACTCGCTCTCGTTCGCAAACAGGATATCGACCGTGCCGCTCCTGATGAGATCGAGGAATTCCGCGCGGTAACGATCCACGCAAAAGGCGTCCGATAACGTGAGCGAAACGCGCCGCTCCGCCGCGTGCGCGATTTTGGCGGCTTTGACGAAGGCTTCCTTCGCTTGCGGCGGATCCCAGAGATAACCTTCGAGGTAAACAATGGCGGCGGCCGCGATCATATCTCCGACGATGTCTGCGGGTTGCAGATTTTGTGCGGCGCCAAGATACGTATTCATGGTGCGCTCGCCGTCCGGCGTGACGATGATATAGCAGCGCGCCGTAGACGGCCCATCGCTGGCCGGCGTCGTATCGAAGGCAACCTTCGCGGCGCGGATATCGTGCGAAAAGGACTTTCCAAGCACGTCACTCTTGACCTTGCCGACAAAAGCCGCGCGTGCGCCGAAACTCGCCACACCGACGATGGTATTTGCCGCCGACCCGCCGGAGCTTTCCGTTGCCGGCCCCATCGCGTCGTAAATCGCTTGCGCACGCTCCTCGTCGATGAGCGCCATGGTGCCTTTTCGCATACCCTGTTTGACGAGGAAGTCATCGTCAGCTTGCGCGATCACGTCGACGATTGCGTTGCCGATGCCGAGAACGTCGTAGCGGAGAACGGACATGAATAACCTTTATGATTGATGCGCGCGCACTATAACGGCTGAAAAAATCGAGGCAATCTGGTGCCTGGTGCGCGGCCGGATACGGCAGCGCAAATACTTACAATGCGGGCAGAGGCCCACTGATGTCACTGACGCGCGATATCACGACAGTCGGAGGCGGCACGCTGGCCTCACGTCTGCTTGCGTTCGGACGCGACGCGATGATCGCGAGCATGTTGGGCGCTGGACCGTTTTCCGAGGCTTTTTTCACGATCCTTCAGATCATCAATCTTTTTCGCCGCCTGTTGGCGGAAGGCGCGCTTAACGGCGCCTTTGTACCGATCTGGCTCAAATTGCGCGCCGGTGACAATGGCGCCCTGAGCGCGGACCGGTTTACCAAACGCGCGTTGGTGCTGATGCTCTCAGTTGCCGGCATTGCCGCTCTGCTGGCAAACATTTTCGCGCCTTGGCTCGTGATTGCGATTGTGCCGGGTTTTGACCCAGCAAAGCAGGCATTGGCGGCGCTGCTGCTTGCGATCGCCGCTCCTTACATTTTTTTTGCAGGCATCGTCGCGATCATTTCCGCTGCACTGAACGCGGAACGGCGCGTCGTTGCCGTCACCATCAGCTCCGTGATGTTTAACGTCATCATGGTGATCGCGGCTGCGTTGCTGCTCAGGGCGGACATCGTGTCATTCGACAAGACGGTCTTGCTCACAAGCGCAATCGTCATCGCCGCAATTGTTCAAGTTTTCATCACCGGAATTACCTGGATGCTGACGGGCCCGCGATGGAAACGCGTAGGTTTCCATGTTCCGGATCAAACAGGGCCATTTTTTATGCGAGCGGTCCCGGGACTGATTGCCGCCGGAGTGCCGCAGCTCAAGCTGATCGGAGGCGCGGCGGTTGCGTCCGCTTCACCGGCCGCCGTCGCATGGCTGTACTACGCGGGCCGCCTCTATGAGCTGCCGCTCGGCGTCGCCTCCATTGCGATCGCTGCAGCAATTGTCCCACGCATCGCCTCCGCCGTCCGCAGCCAAAGCAAGGACGAATCCGCGGCGGCGCAATCGCGGGCGCTTGAAATCGCGTTGGGCTTCTCCCTCCCGGCAGCGGCAGGCTTCGCAGTGCTGGCTTCCCCCATTGCGGGCGGGCTGTTCGAACGTGGTGCCTTCACGGCAAACGATACAGTCGCCGTTGCGGCCGCACTTTCCGCGATTTGCGCCGGGCTTCCCGGCCACGTTCTGGAAAAGATGTTCGGCGCCGTTGCCTTCGCCCACGAGGATGTGCGGACGCCCATGCTTACGGCGTTGGCCGGTCTCGCAGCCGCCTTCGCCGGCGCGCTGCTCCTGTTTCCGCGCTACGGCCATACAGGCGTTGCTGCAGCGATCGGAATGTCCGCCTGGATCGGGTCCGGCCTGCTCGGAATAACACTTCACCGCCGCGGCTGGCTGCATTTCGACGCCGACACAAAGCGCCGCCTGCCGCGCATCGCGCTGGCAACGGCGATCATGGCAGGCCTTGTGTTTTACGGGCGCACGCTCGGCACGAGAATGGTGGGCGGCTCCGGCTCCGCGCCTGAGCAAATTACGATGCTGTTCCTACTCGTAGCGCTCGGCATCGCCATCTATGCGGCTTGCCTTCAACTTCTTCGTGTCGCACGACTGACTGACCTTCTCGGTGCACTGCTGCGGCGCACCTGAAACCCTTGCGCCGCGCCACTAGGGCGTGGCATTGACCGCCCCAGCAAAGGACCTGGATCATGGCGTTCAAGGAGCTCGTCTTTTCCGGCGTGCAGCCGACCGGAAATCTGCATCTCGGCAACTATCTCGGCGCAATCGTCAAATTCGTCGACCTGCAACAACGCTACGACTGCATCTATTGCGTCGTCGACATGCATGCCATCACCGTTTGGCAGAATCCCGTCGAACTCAGGAAGACGACGCGCGAAGTGACCGCCGCTTTCATCGCTTGCGGCATCGACCCGCAGAAGCACATCATCTTCAACCAGAGCCAGGTCGCTGAGCATGCAGAGCTCGCCTGGGTCTTCAATTGCGTCGCACGCGTCGGCTGGCTCAACCGCATGACGCAGTTCAAGGAGAAGGTCGGCAAGGACCGAGAGAACGCATCGGTCGGGCTTTACGTCTATCCGAATTTGATGGCGGCCGACATTCTCGTTTACCGCGCGACGCACGTTCCGGTCGGCGAAGATCAAAAGCAGCACGTCGAGCTGTCTCGCGACATCGCGCAGAAATTCAACAACGATTTCGGCGACTCGATCCGCTCGTGCGGATTCGGGGATGCCTTTTTTCCACTGCCCGAGCCGCTTATTCAGGGCCCCGCAACGCGGGTCATGTCGCTGCGCGACGGTTCAAAAAAAATGTCAAAGTCGGATCCGTCAGATCAGTCGCGCATCAATCTGACTGACGACGCCGACGCCATTGCGCTGAAAATTCGCCGCGCAAAAACCGATCCGCATCCATTGCCGAGTGAAGAAAAAGGCCTGGAGCAACGGCCCGAGGCCGAGAATCTCGTCGGCATCTATGCCGCACTGCAGGGCGTAAGCCGCGCAGAGGTGCTCAAACAATTCGGCGGTGGGCAGTTCTCCACGTTCAAGAATGCGCTCGTCGATCTTTCAGTTGCCAAGCTCGGTCCAATCGGGACCGAGATGAAACGGCTCATGCAAGATCAGACCCATATCGACAAGGTGCTGGCGCATGGTTCCGAACGCGCGCAGGCAATCGCGGCCGAGACGATGAAAGCGGTCAAGGACATTGTCGGCTTCGTGCGGCGCCAGAGCTCCTAGCCAGCGGCGCACACCGCCCGCTTGTCCGCAAAGCACCCGGCGTGTCACCATTGCACGCCTTGCCATGCCAGATCTGCCGGGGAGCGACGATGAGCAGCAAGCGCCGCAGCTTCGAAACCGGACACAAGCGCAAATACCTCATCGTGGTCGACGACAGCGACGAGTGCGACCGCGCGGTCTATTGGGCCGCAAAGCGCGCGGGCCGCACGAAATCCGCGGTGTTGTTGCTGCGCGTAATCGATACCAGTGACCGTGACAAGCAATGGCTTGGCGTCGCTGACATCATGCGCGCCGAGGCACACGAAGCCGCCAAAGCAGCGCTCGACAAATACGCGGCGCGCGTCAAGAAGATCGCAAACGTCAAAGTCGAGCGCGTAATTCGTGAGGGCGACATGACGGAGGAGATCATCCGGTTGATCGAAGACGATCCCGATGTCGGCATTTTCGTGCTCGCAGCGGGCACCGGCAGTGAAGGCCCGGGCCCGCTGATCAGCAGCCTTGCCAAGACCGCCGGCAGCTTCCCCATTCCGTTTGCCATCGTGCCGGGCCACTTGAGCGACGAGGACATCGACGCGAGTTCGTAAGGCGCTGGCCGGCGGGTTGACCCCGACCGGAACCCTCGCCATTTATCGGGTATAGTGATGCATCCGGCGGGCCTTGAACCCGCGCGAGGAGCGACAACGATGTTCATTCAGACAGAAGCCACTCCCAATCCCGCGACGCTGAAATTCCTGCCGGGCAAACCCGTGCTCGAAAACGGTACGCTCGACATGCCGACCCGTGAGGCCGCTGCGCAGTCGCCGCTGGCTTTGCGCCTGTTCGACATTCCGAACGTCGGCGGCGTGTTCTTCGGCTCAGACTTTATTTCGGTCACCAAGCGTGACGGAGAATGGCAGCAGATAAAGCCTGCCGTGCTTGGCGCCATCATGGAGCACTACATGAGCGGTGCGCCGCTGCTTGCCGCGGACGCAAACGCCGAAGGGACGGCAAACGATGAGTTCTTCGATGCGGCCGACGCGGAGACCGTCGCTACCATTAAGGACCTGCTTGAGACGCGCGTGCGCCCGGCGGTGGCTGGCGACGGCGGCGACATCACCTTCAAGGGTTACAAGGAAGGCGTGGTTTTCCTGCACATGAAGGGCGCCTGCTCCGGCTGCCCTTCCTCGACCGCAACCCTCCGGCACGGCATCCAGAACCTTCTGCGCCACTTCCTGCCGGAAGTGGTTGAGGTTAGGCCGGTCTGATTTCTAGTCATTCCGGCACGGCGCGTCAGCGGCGGCCCGGAATCCACATTCACAGGACGGGATGATGGATTCCGGGTTCGCGGGCCTTGCTCGCGCCCCGGAATGCAGGCATTTGATGCTAAACTTGAATTATGCGCGTTCTCGCCATCGATACCGCGCTCGGCGCGTGCTCGGCCGCCGTGCTCGACACCGACGAGGCCGACATTACCGCGCAGGGATCGCTGCCGATGGCGCGCGGCCACGCCGAGGCGCTGATACCCCTCGTCGCGCGCGTTCTCGATGCAAGCAAGTTTGACGTCTCCGACATCGACCGCATTGCGGTGACGATCGGCCCCGGAAGCTTCACCGGATTGCGCGTCGGCATCTCGGCAGCGCGCGGGCTTGCGCTTGCGTCCGGAAAGCCTGCGGTCGGGGTCACGACGCTCGCAGCCTACGCGGCTGGCTGTTTCGACGCCGACGATGCCCTGCCCGTCGTTGCGGCGATCGATGCGCGGCACGGAAACGTTTATTTGCAGGTGTTCGGCCCGGGTGGCCGCACACTGGTGGCGCCGCGCCTGAGTTCGATACGCGAAGCGCTACGCGTCTGCACGAGCGGGGCTCCACGTGTCGTCGGCACGGCCGCCAGCCTTATCGCCTCTGCCTGGCCGGGCGGAGAACGCAAACCAAGCCTTGTGGATGCACGGCCCGCTCCTGATATCGAATGGGTCGCCCGGCTGGGAGCCGCTGCGGAAGACAACGGTGTGCCGCCCTCGCCGCTTTACTTGCAGCCCCCCGATGCCCAGCCGCAGGACTCGGTCAAATTGGCGCGCCGATGATCGCATTCATCCGCAGTCTGTTTGCGCGGCCGGACGCCGCAATTTCTGAAGCGGGCCCAAGCGATGCCGCCGCAATCGCAAAGCTGCACGGATTGTCCTTTCATCGCGGCTGGAGCGAGGAAGAGATCGAGACGCTGCTGCTCGATCGCAACGTTCTCGCTCATCGTGCTCTTATTGGATCGACCCTTGCGGGCTTCATCATGTCACGGCAAACCCTCGACGAGGCTGAAATCCTCTCGGTTGCGGTCGCCGACGCTTTTCGCGGGCAGGGCATTGCAGGCAAGTTGCTCCACCTTCATCTGCGGCGGCTCGCCGGTATGGGAACGCGCACGGTGTTCCTCGAAGTCGGTGAACGAAATACCGCTGCGGCGCGGCTCTATGCTCGCGCCGGTTTTCAAGAAGTTTCGCGGCGGCCCAATTATTATGTCGAACCGAACGGCAAATCCGCGACCGCGCTGGTGCTGCGCCGCGATCTTGACTGATCGAACGATGGACATAAGTGGCCGCCGCTCAATATTATGCACGGCCGGATGGGAGTTCATCACCAGTGGCCGCGCCGGAAAAGCAGGATCACGACAAGAGCCATATCGAAGCGCTTTGCTCGGCAAAGGGGATGCGCATGACCGAGCAGCGACGCACGATCGCGCGCGTCCTGGCGGCGGCCGACGATCATCCGGACGTCGAGGAACTTTATCGCCGGTGCGCAAAGGTCGATGACCGAATTTCGATTTCGACCGTTTATCGTACGGTCAAGCTGTTCGAGGACGCCGGCATCATTGAGCGGCACGATTTCCGGGAGGGGCGCGCACGCTATGAGCAAAGTCCCGAATCGCACCATGATCATTTGATCAATTTGCGTAACGGCGAGGTGATCGAATTCCAATCGGAAGAAATCGAGCGTCTGCAGACCGAAGTTGCGCGCAAGCTCGGTTACAAGCTGGTCGATCACCGGCTTGAGCTCTATGCGGTTCCGCTCAAGGATGAAAAGGCCTGATGTGGCGGGTGCGCGGTTTGCTGATTGCGGTGTGCTTCTTCACGATGACGCCGCTGCTGATTTCGATTCAGTGGTTGCTCGAGAAGCTCGGGTTGCCGGGATGGGGCTTCATTTGCTGCAACTACTATCGGTTCTTGTGCAAGATCATGCGCATTCGCGTTCATGTGAAGGGAACGCAAGTCCGCGACCGGCCGGTGCTGTTCGTATCCAACCACGTCTCATGGACGGATATTCTGGTGATCGGATCGCTCTTTCCGGTCGCGTTCGTCGCAAAGAGCGAGGTACGCAAGTGGCCGCTCGTCGGCATCACGGCACAAATGCAGCGAACCGTGTTTGTGGACAGATCACGACGGCAGCAGACCGGCGGCGCGGTTGCAGAGATCGCCAGGAGGCTGGCGACCGGAACGTCCGTGGTATTGTTTGCGGAAGGCACATCGAGCGACGGCAACCGGGTGCTGCCATTTCGCTCGGCGCTTGTCGGCACGGTGCGCGACGCATCGCCGCGCAACGGCGGCATTACCATTCAGCCGATGGCCATCTGTTACACCGGCCTCCAGGGGCTGCCGATGGGCCGGCAGCATATGCCTGTGGCCGCCTGGTACGGCGATCTCGAGTTCATGCCGCACATCAAAACGCTTGTTCAGCGTGGCGCGATCGATGCCATCGTCTCGTTCGGAGAACCGATCACGGCCGACGGGCGGGAGGATCGCAAGACGCTGGCAAAACGGCTGGAATACACGGTGCGCAAGATGATGGGCGACGCCTTGCGCGGACGCCGTGCCGGCGCCTCAGCCCCACGATAAGCGGGCATTCCTTTTCGGGCGAAAAGCCGCTATCGGTCTTCCAACGCGTGAATATCGGACCAGATGGACAGGGTGATAGGCAAACGCCTGATGTTGCCCAGGATGGCATGACCAAGACACGCAAAGTTCACATCAAGTCTTTCGGCTGCCAGATGAACGTCTACGATTCCAATCGTATGGCGGATACGCTTGCGCCTGCCGGGTTTAACGAAACCGCCGCTGTCGATGAAGCCGATCTGGTCATTTTGAACACCTGCCATATTCGCGAGAAGGCCGCCGAAAAGGTCTACTCGGAAATCGGTCGCATCCGCGCGGCAAAGGAGGCTGCCGCGCGCGAAGGACGGCGCGTCGTCATCGCAGTCGCCGGCTGCGTCGCGCAGGCCGAAGGCCGTGAAATCATCCGCCGCGCAGGTGCCGTCGATCTCGTGGTCGGCTCGCAAAATTACCATCGGCTGCCGGATCTGCTTGCCCGGGTCGAGCGTGGCGAGAAGGTGGTCGATACCGAGTTTCCCGTCGAGGACAAGTTCGACGAGCTCGCTGCGCCGAGCAAGGCGGCGATTGCCAAGCGCGGCGTTTCCGCATTTGTGACCGTGCAGGAAGGCTGCGACAAATTTTGCACCTTCTGCGTGGTGCCCTACACGCGCGGCGCGGAAGTCTCCCGGCCTGTCGAAAAGATCGTTGCCGAAGTCGAAAGGTTGGTAGACGCCGGCGTGCGCGAAGTCACCCTTATCGGGCAGAACGTGAATGCTTATCACGGTCAAGGTCCGGACGGCCGGACATGGTCGCTTGCAGCACTGCTCTATCGTCTCGCCGATGTGCCGGGTGTTGCGCGCTTGCGCTATACGACAAGCCATCCTCGCGACATGGATGACGACTTGATCGACGCGCACCGTGACCTGCCGGCGCTGATGCCTTACGTGCATCTGCCGGTGCAATCTGGTTCCGATCGCGTGCTCGCGGCGATGAACCGCAAACACACCGCTGCCCATTATCGCGAAATCATAGCGCGCCTGCGTGCGGCACGCTCCGATCTCGCCCTCTCATCCGACTTTATCGTCGGTTTCCCCGGCGAAACGGAGGCGGATTTCAAAGAAACATTGGCGCTGATTGAAGACGTGCAGTTTGCCAGCGCCTTCTCGTTCATGTATTCGCCGCGACCCGGCACACCCGCGGCCGATATGGAACAGGTTCCGCAGGAGGAAAAATCGGAGCGACTTTACCGGCTGCAGAGCCTCATCAGCCGCCAGCAGCGGGCCTTCAATGCCACCTTTGCGGCGCGTACGCTCGACGTTCTGCTTGAAAAACACGGCCGCCTGGCTGGGCAACTGGTCGGGAAGTCACCATATCTTCAGGCGGTACAGGTCATGGCGCCGGCGCACCGGATCGGCGATATTGTGCCTGTCACAATCAGGGAAGTTGGAGCAAACAGCTTGTTCGGCGAACTTAACTGTTCTTCTTCGCCTTCCCCTGAAAAGGGGACCACACAACAGTTGAATGGGGGCCATTGCGAAAGACCCCAACCGCGGATCGCTTCCGGCGGTCCGCTCCTGCCTTTGCAGGGCAGGGAAATGGCAGGGGCCTGAACCCGCTTTGCGCACACCTGATCCGCTAATGCACGGTTCTGCCGCATCGCAAGAAGCGGCGACAACTGAGGTTGTGCTCGCGTTCGACGAAAACCGGCTCGCTTCCATCCTTTTCGGTCAGTATGGACAAAATCTGGCACTCATTGAGCGCAAGCTCGGCGTGGCGGCAGAGCAGCGCGGCAATCAGGTGACCATCGAGGGCTCGCGTGCGGCCTGCGAGCAGGCGCGCAAAGTTCTTCAAAGCCTGTACGAACAGGTCAAACGCGACAACGAATTGACGCTCGGCGACGTCGAAGGTGCGATCCGGCTCGCGATCTCACAAGACTCGCCGTTCGACTTCGCCGCGAGCAATGCACGCGCCGCGTTTGAGGAAATCAACTTGCGCAAGCGCGCTGTGCGCGCGCGTACGGCCGCGCAGAATGCCTACGTGCGCGCGCTCAAGCACCACGCGCTTGTGTTCGGCACCGGGCCCGCCGGCACCGGCAAGACCTGGCTTGCGGTTGCGTATGCGGTACAGCTCTACGAGCGTAAGGAAGTCGATCGGATCATCCTCTCGCGGCCGGCCGTTGAAGCCGGTGAACGGCTGGGCTTTCTGCCCGGCGACATGCGTGAAAAGGTCGATCCTTATCTGCGTCCGGTTTACGATGCGCTGTACGACCTGATGGACCCTCGCATTGTCGAGCGCGCGCTGCAGGCGGGAGAAATCGAGATCGCACCGCTCGCCTTCATGCGCGGGCGCACGCTGTCGAATGCCGCCATCATTCTCGATGAGGCGCAAAATACCACATCGATGCAGATGAAGATGTTCCTGACGCGGCTCGGCGAGCATAGCCACATGATCGTCACGGGTGATCCAAGCCAGGTCGATCTGCCACACGGGCAAACCTCCGGGCTAGCGGAAGCGGTGCGCTTACTCGCCGACGTTGACGGTGTCAGTCACGTCGTATTCACGGCGGAGGACGTGATTCGGCACGAACTGGTCGCTCGCATTGTCGACGCGTACGATCACGCGTCTGCGCGTGTACCCGAGAAAGCGAAATGAGATCGCAACAAGCAAAGCGTGGACCCGTCCGCCCTGTTGCGCCGTTCATCGATATTCAGGTGCGCTCAGCACGCTGGAAAAAACAAGCCGCGGCCGAAATGACCGTCCGCAAGGCGGTCAGAGCTGCCGCTGTCGCCAGCAAAATTTCGCACGGCGAGATCAGCGTCGTGCTTACCAATGATAAAACGATCCGTGCACTTAATCGCGACTGGCGGGGCATCGACGCGCCGACGAACGTGCTATCTTTTCCGGCACGCGCCGTGAACGGAAGTATGGGGCCGGCGCCGCTGGGTGATATCGTCATCGCCTTCGAGACGCTCAAGCGCGAAAGCAAGGAAGAAGGAAAGCCGTTCCTCCATCACCTCTCCCATTTGGCCGTGCATGGCTTCCTTCATTTGCTGGGATACGATCATCAGACAAACCGCCAAGCCGCCGCGATGGAGCGGATGGAGCGTACAATTCTGGCAGGTCTCAAGATCGATGACCCATATCGTGTGAGAACGCGGTGACACTAGCCGCCATGTCCGATAGCGACCCTCCGAATCCTACGCATACGTCAGGCGCTCCCTACGAGCCACGCAATTTGCCGGTCCCCGTGGCGCAGCCCGGAGAGGCCCCGCGCATGGAAAGCTGGTTCAGCCGAACATTGCGTGCGCTGTTCGGCTGGAAATCGGGCTCGATCCGCGCCGACCTCAAAGACGTGCTGGAAAGCGCAACGCCCGGCGAATCCGATTTCCTGCCACAGGAAAGCCGGATGCTGAAAAACATCCTCAGCCTACGCGAGCGCCGCGTGGATGACGTGATGATTCCCCGCGCCGACATCGTCGCGGTGCAACAGGATATTTCGCTCGGCGAACTCATGCGCGCGTTCGAGCGCGCCGGTCATTCGCGGCTTGTCGCCTACAATGATACGCTCGACGATCCTATCGGCATGGTACACATCCGCGATCTGATCACCTTCATGGTCAAGCGCGGCACCGTGGACGCGCAAAAGAACGCCAAACGCAAAAAGCCGTTGCCGGCCGATCTCGATCTCAAGTCGATCAACCTGGCAACGCCGCTATCGGCCTCAAATTTCGTCCGTGAAATTCTGTTCGTCCCGCCCTCGATGCGGGTCATTGATTTGCTCGCCAAAATGCAGGCGACGCGCATTCATCTTGCACTCGTTATCGACGAATACGGCGGCACCGACGGGCTCGTTTCGATGGAGGATATCGTCGAGCAGATTGTCGGAGATATTGCGGACGAGCATGACGAGGAAGAGCTGCCGGCCGTGGTGCGCCAGCAGGATGACACGTACATCGCCGACGCACGCGCCAGCCTCGAGGATGTGGTCAATATCATCGGCAAGGAATTCGATATCGGTGACGCGGCCGAGGAAGTCGACACATTGGCCGGATACCTCGTGACGCGGGCCGGTCGGCTGCCGGTGCGCGGTGAGCTTATTCCGGGACCCAATCAGTATGAAATCGAAGTGCTCGATGCCGACCCGCGCCGCATCAAACGCGTGCGAATTTACAAGTTGAAGGACCGTAGCGAGCGGACGCGGGAGTCGCGCCGCGGGATTGACGGGACGCTCTCCAGTTCGGCGCCGACTTTGGCGGCCGATGAGGTTGCGTCGACGAGGGAAACTGGGCGAACTAGCGAATCATCCTCCGCCAGCAAATCGCCGCGCCCGTGATTCTCATCCGTCTTGCACATTCCATCATGCTTACCTGGGGCTGGCGGCGAGCTCTAATTGCATTCGTCGCCGGTGTCGGCTCAGCCCTCTCTCTCGCGCCGATCAACGCCTGGCCCGTGCTCTTTCTCACCTTTCCAGTGCTGGTCTGGCAGATCGACGGCGCGGTTTCCGGGCGCCGCAGTGGTGCTTTTGCTGCGGCATGGATCGGCTGGTGTTTCGGATTCGGCTATTTTCTCGCCGGCCTTTATTGGGTCGGATACGCGTTTCTGGTTGACGCAAAAACTTTCGGCTGGCTGCTGCCCGTGGCGGTCGCCGGACTTCCCGCCTACCTTGCGCTCTACACGGCCGCCGGATTTGCGGCCGCACGCCTTTTCTGGGTGCGGGGAGCGGAACGGATTTTGGCGCTCGCCGTCGCACTCACCGTTTCCGAATGGCTGCGAGGCCATCTGCTCAGCGGATTTCCATGGAATACATTCGGCTACGCCTTCTCAGAGCCGCTATTTCTCGCCCAGGCCGTTTCCGTTGTCGGCGTCTGGGGATTGACGTTCCTCGCTGTCGCAATCTTTTCAACACCGGCAGTGCTTGCCGATGACAAGGATGACACGCCGCGGCCACGCCGCACCGTTTTCGCGGCGCTAATGGTGCTTGTGGCGATGGGCGGATACGGCGCTTATCGGCTGTCGGCCAATCCATCGACATTCGTCAGCGGCGTGCGGCTGCGCATCATGCAACCGAATCTGCAGCAGGATGAGAAGTTCAACTACAACGCCAAGGAACGCGTGATGGATCGTTACGTGGCGCTCTCCGAGCGCGCGACCGGGCCGCAATCGAGCGGCCTGCAAGACGTAACGCACCTGATCTGGCCAGAGGCGGCTTTTCCCTTTTTCCTGACGCGCGAACCGGAGGCTCTGGCACGCATCGTGCGCATGCTGCAGCCCGATACGGTATTGATCACGGGCGCCGTCCGCGCCGCCGACACGCCCCCGAACGAACGCGTGTCGCGTGCCTACAATTCTATCTATGTCATCGATCACGACGGCACGATCAGAGCCATTTACGACAAGGTCCACCTGGTGCCGTTCGGCGAATACCTGCCGCTCCAGAATTTGCTCGAGCGCCTTGGACTGCAGCAACTCACGAAGTTACGCGGCGGCTTTCTCGCCGGCGACCGCCGCCGGACCTTATCCGTGCCGGGCGCACCTAAGGCGCTGCCGCTCATCTGCTACGAGGCTATCTTCCCCGGCGCCGCGGTCCCCCCAGGCGAGCGGCCGGGCTGGCTGGTGAACGTCACGAATGACGGCTGGTTTGGGATCAGTTCGGGGCCCTATCAGCATTTCGAGCAGGCGCGCATGCTGGCGATCGCGGAGGGGCTACCACTGGTCCGCGCCGCCAATACGGGCATTTCGGCCGTCGTCGACTCGGTCGGGCGGATCATCAAATCGTTGCCGCTCGGTGAGGAAGGCGTGCTTGATGCGCGCTTGCCGGACCCATTACCGCCCACAATTTACGCGAAAGTTGGCAACTTTGCTGTTATTCTACTCTTGGTAGTAGGCGTCCTCGCCGTCGGCCGGCGGCGGCTGCGCGCTTAACGTTAAGCTCAATTACCCGTGGCCTTACTTAAATTGGCTCCCATTTTCGGCCTTTATGCTGGTCGCTCACTGCTGCGGAATTGGTGAAAAGCTGGCCGGATCCACCACACCTGCCAATAGAGCGTCATCGCTCCACAGACACCGATTGCGTTTCATGCTGCATATGTGACATTACGATTCGTGTAGGCGGTATAGGAGATCGTTATGGCCAAAAAGGCCCCTAATCCTATCGACAAGCACGTAGGCAGCCGCGTCCGGATGCGCCGGATGATGATGAGCATGAGTCAGGAGAAGCTCGGTGACGCGCTCGGCCTCACGTTCCAGCAGGTCCAGAAATACGAAAAGGGAACCAACCGGATCGGTGCCAGCCGCCTACAGCAGATTGCGCACATCCTGCAGGTTCCCGTCTCATTCTTCTTCGAAGGTGCGCCCCACCTGTCAAGCCACTCCAGCGGTATGAGCGAGGCTCCTTCACCGGCCTATGTGTCAGATTTCCTCGCAACCTCAGACGGGCTCGCGCTTACCAAAGCTTTCATGCGGATCAAAAACAGCAAGCTGCGCCGGCGCATCGTTGATCTGGTCGAACAAATTGCTGGTGAGGATTAGTCGCAGGCTCCCAACGCGCCCAAAACGACTGCCCACCCTGCCCGCATCTTGACCTCATGCGGGTACACTGCAAGAAAACGCCTCGACCAAGCACGACACCGCGCGAACGCGCTAGGGGGAGGAGTTTCAACGGTGGCTCACACGAATTTTCTTTTCACGAGCGAGTCGGTATCCGAAGGACATCCCGACAAAGTATCCGACCAGATTTCCGATGCCATTCTTGACGCCTTTATTGAAAAGGACATCGAGCTCGGCATCGCCGACGACAGCCTCGTGAACACAAGGCTCGGTTGCGAGACTTTGTGCACCACCAACAAAATCGTCATCGCTGGTGAAGGCCGTGGTCAGCTCTTCCGCAGGATCGGCGACAAGGCCGTCGTTGATCGCGAATTGATTAGCGAGATCGCACGCGGCGTCGTCAAAGATATCGGCTATGATCAAGACGGCTTCTCCTATTACGGCGCAGACGTCGAGGTGCTGCTGCACGGGCAATCGCCGGACATCGCCATGGGCGTCGATGCCAAAAAGAAACGGAGCGGCGAGGAAGAAGGCGCCGGCGACCAGGGCATGATGTTCGGTTTCGCCTGCACGGAGAGCGAGGTCTATGAAAAGAACTCATTCATGCCGGCACCAATCTATTTCGCGCACAAGATTCTGAAGGTTCTCTCGGAGAAGCGCCGCAACGGACAGCTTGCCGATCTCCAGCCGGACGCCAAAAGCCAGGTGACGGTCAAATACGTGGAGGGCAAGCCTGTCAGCTGCACCAAAGTCGTCGTTTCGACGCAACACAAGGCTACAAGCCGCAACGGCAAGAAGTACACGCCGAATATCATCAAGGAGATGATCGAAGACGCCGTCGAATCGGCGCTGCCGAAGGGGTGGATGCCAAAACGGCCTTCCGATTTCCTCGTCAACCCCACCGGCAACTTTGTGGTCGGCGGTCCCGACGGCGATTGCGGTCTCACCGGCCGCAAGATCATCGTGGATACCTACGGTGGCTACGCGCCGCATGGCGGCGGCGCCTTCTCGGGCAAGGACCCAACCAAGGTTGATCGATCCGCCGCATACGCCGCGCGTTATCTCGCCAAGAATGTCGTAGCTGCCGGTGTTGCCGAACGTTGCACGATCCAGCTTGCTTACGCGATCGGCGTGGCCGACCCAATGTCGGTGCTCGTCGATACGCACGGCACCGGCAAAGTACCGGAGCAAAAGCTCGAGAAGGTGCTGCCCGAACTGTTCCCGCTGCGGCCAACCAACATTCGCCGCACGCTCAAGCTCAACCGTCCGATTTATCGCCGCACAGCGGCTTACGGACATTTTGGCCGCGCGCCGGAAAAGGACGGCGGCTTTTCGTGGGAGAAGACCGATCTCGCCGATGCGATCAGGCGGGCGGTGAAGTAAGCGCGTCCAGCCGCGTCGCATTTTTTGCTGTCATGCCCCGCGAAAGCGGGGCATCCAGTGTTTCCATGCGCTGCCACCTTAGTTGCTGCGCCGGCATTTGCTGGATCGTCCGCTTTCGCGGACGATGACACGCATGAATAACAAGCGGGCTCAAAACGATCAGCGAAAGCGCGCCTTCTTCGGCCGGCGCAAGGGACATTCCTTGAAGCCGAGGCAGGCGGCGCTGTTTGACACGTTGCTGCCACGGCTTGCGCTCGATCTCACCCAGCCCGCGCCGAGCGATCTGCGCGCGCTATTTGCAAATGAGGTCGACGAGATACGGCTCGAAATCGGATTCGGTGGCGCCGAGCATCTGATCGCGCAGGCTGAGGCTAATCCGCGTACCGGCTTCATCGGCAGCGATCCGTTCCTCAACGCGATAGCGAAGGCGCTTGCCGCGATCGAGGTGAAACAACTCTCCAACATCCGCCTGCATTGCGGAGACGCCATGGAGCTGCTCGACTGGCTACCGGCTGGCACGCTCGCGCGTGTCGACCTGCTCTATCCCGATCCGTGGCCGAAGCGGCGGCACTGGAAGCGCCGTTTCATTCAGGACGAAAGCCTGGCGCGCCTCGCACGCATTTTGCGGAAGGGCGGCGAATTGCGCTTCGCCACCGACATCCCGCACTATGCCGTTTGGACACTTGCACGCGTGCTGCGCTCACCAGATTTCGTCTGGACCGCCGAATGCGCCGATGACTGGCGCAAGCCGTGGCCCGATTTCGTCAGCACGCGCTACGAAATGAAAGCGAAGCGCGAAGGCCGCGTTCCCGCTTATCTTAATTTCCGGACCGTGTAGCGCCGTACGAAAACGAGTCGCTGTCGTAAAGCGCTGGCAGCTACCCCATCCCCTGCCGTACCTGCCAGAAGCGGACGACGCGCTGCGCCGTGCCGGGCGTGAGCCGCTCGAAATTTTCCTGTGCCGCTTCCAGCGCCTGACTCGATGCGACCCGGCTGCCGGATCGCTTTGCGATAACGGTCAGAATGTCGCGCACCGTCTGCCAGCTGAAACCTGCGGCGCGAGCCAGGATCAGCACCGGATCGGGCCGGTCTCCATTGAGCAGGCGATCGACCGCCTCGACAGGAACTGCGCAAAGCGTTGCGAGCGCGGCGATGGTTTCCTCGTATCGCCCCGCTCTGGCAAAAGTCGCGACTTCAGCTTCCCTGAGCTTGCGTTCGCGATTCAGCGCGCGCGCCATTTCAAGCGCCGCGGTGTAACTGCGAGGCGCCGCCTTGTTGCCGACCTCTTGCGAAACCTTGGCGAGCACGCGGCGGATCTCGATCTGCATTTCCGGCGTCGCCTTCGCGAGCAGCCGCTTCTGCACGACCTCGGTTGCCTGCATCAGCAGTTGTCGAAACAGGCGCGGCGGAATGTCCGTGCGTAACCCAACGCGTTCCGCGAGAACGTCGTCCTGTTCTGCGCGCTCGACCAGAGTCGTAAGTGCTCTCTCCGACAGGTTGGCGTGCCGGTTGCCGGCGAGGCTGCGCGTGACCTCGTGATTGCCGCGCTCTACCAAAACGTCGGAAACAACCGTGCTGATGCCTTTGCGGCTGGACATCGCGAGCAGATGTGCCTGGCTTTTCGTTTCGGCTATCTGCACCAGAACGGGGTCTGGAAGATTGCCTTCGGCGATCACCGGGCCGGCAACCGCAATATCGTCGTGATGAGCGAGCGTGCGAACAACGCGCCCCGGTGCATTCGGTACCGGCGCAATGCGCTGCGCAAGTTCCGCAAGCACTTTCGCCTCGATCTCCTCGATGAGGCAGCACATCACGTCGTCGAAAAGCGCGACGTGATCATCGTTGATGCGGTCAGCGCTCTCGAGAAAGAGCGTGGTAATTCGCCGCAGCGTCTCGGCGCGCTTTGTCGCCGAGCCGTGCTGTATCACCTCTTCCAATTCGGGAAGCAGCGAAGCAGGGACGCCCATTGAAGAACCTGCAAAAACGGCTGCGCGCGTCTTGGGCAGCCGGTTTACGCAAATTTAAGGGCAGATTCTGAATGAACAGTTTAGCCTCAAAATCGGCTCCCCGCCTTGCATCCGGGCTTTAATTCGCTATATTTCAACCGTCAGTAAGACACCTCATAACCAGACAGGTTTTGAGAGTGGGCCCCTCGGGACCCGCTCTTTTTTGTTACCGAAATGCGCGAGAGTCACGAATTCGAGGCAGGCGCACCGGCCGCCGAGGCGGCCGTGTCGGAACCGCGGCTGATTGTCGAGCCGGGGCTTGCTGCCCGTGTGGCGGCGATTGCAGAGCCTGTCCTTCGCGAGCTCGGCTACCGTCTGGTGCGAGTCAAGATTTCTGCTCTGCAGGGTTGTACGGTCCAGATTATGGCCGAGCGGCCGGATGGCAGCATGGCGGTGGAGGATTGTGAGGCAGTATCGCGCGCGCTCTCTCCTGTGCTCGATGTTGCTGATCCAATCGACCGCGCCTATCGCCTGGAAATTTCCTCACCGGGCATCGACCGTCCTCTGGTCCGCCGCTCCGATTTTGACCGTTACTCCGGCAATGCGGTGAAGATCGAGACATTGATACCGATCAGCGGCCGACGCCGCTTCAACGGCACGTTGCTCGGGACGCAAGGCGAAGCCGCGCGCATTCGCCGCGAGGACGTCGCTCCGGGTGAAGAAGTCGAGGTCGTTATTCCGATCGAGGACATGAGCGAAGCGAGACTCATCCTCACCGACGATCTGGTGATGGAAGCCTTGCGGCGCGGAAAGGCCGCCGAACGCGAAGCGAAGGCGGCGAAGCGACAAGCCAGAAAACAACGTCATCAGCCCGGCCATGCCGGGCAAGCCATGAAGCAAGGAGACTGAGCTATGGCTGTGAGTGCCAACAGGCTCGAATTGTTGCAGATTGCCGATGCGGTCGCCCGCGAAAAAGCGATCGACCGGAACATCGTGATCACCGCGATGGAGGACGCCATCGCAAAGGCGGCGCGTTCGCGCTACGGCGCAGAGACGGACGTGCACGCCGAGATCGACATGAAATCCGGCGATCTTCGTCTGACGCGGCATATGCTTGTGGTCGAGACGGTTGAAAATCCGTCCAACCAGATCACGCTCGACGAGGCGCGCAAGCGCCACCCGGCCGCGCAGATCGGTGACACGATTGCCGACCCTCTGCCGCCACTCGAATACGGTCGCATTGCTGCGCAATCGGCAAAGCAGGTGATCGTGCAAAAAGTGCGCGAGGCGGAGCGCGATCGCCAATATTCTGAATACAAGGATCGCATCGGCGAGATCGTCAACGGCGTCGTCAAGCGCGTCGAATACGGAAATGTGGTGGTCGACCTCGGCCGCGGCGAAGCGATCGTACGGCGCGACGAATTGCTGCCGCGTGAGGTGTTCCGCAACGGCGACCGCATCCGTGCCTACATCTACGACGTGCGCCGTGAGGCGCGCGGACCGCAGATTTTCCTCTCGCGCACGCATCCGCAATTCACCGCGAAGCTGTTCGCGCAGGAAGTTCCGGAAATCTATGACGGCATCGTCGAGGTCAAGGCGGTGGCGCGCGATCCGGGTTCGCGGGCCAAAATCGCGGTGATCTCGCGCGATTCGTCGGTCGATCCGGTGGGCGCCTGCGTTGGCATGCGCGGCTCGCGCGTGCAGGCAGTCGTGAACGAACTGCAGGGTGAGAAAATCGACATCATTCCGTGGTCGCAGGACGTCGCCACCTTTGTGGTGAACGCGCTGGCGCCGGCGGAAGTCGCCAAGGTCGTGCTCGATGAAGACAAGGAACGCATTGAAGTCGTCGTCCCCGATCAGCAGCTGTCGCTCGCGATCGGCCGGCGCGGCCAGAACGTGCGACTCGCTTCGCAGCTCACCGGCTGGGACATCGACATTCTGACCGAACAGGAAGAATCCGAGCGCCGTCAGGCCGAGTTCGAGACTCGGACGAAGGTCTTTGTCGAGGCGCTCAATCTCGACGAGGTCGTCGGCCAATTGCTCGCATCCGAAGGCTTCGGTTCGATCGAGGAGCTCGCGCTGGTGGATCTCAAGGAGCTTTCCAGCATCGAGGGCTTTGACGAGGAGACCGCGCAGGAGCTGCAGGACCGCGCGCGTGAGTACCTTGGAAAACAGGAAGCCGAGCTCGATGCCAGACGGCGAGAACTCGGAGTCGAGGACGCTTTAAAGGACGTTCCCGGCGTCACAACCAGAATGCTGGTCGCATTCGGCGAGAACGGCGTGAAGACGGTCGAGGATCTTGCCGGCTGCGCAACGGATGACCTCACCGGCTGGACCGAGCGCAAGGATGGCGAGTCCAAGCGCGAGCCGGGCATTCTGGAGGGGTTCGATGTTTCGCGCGACGAAGCCGAAGCAATCATCATGCAGGCGCGGCTCAAAGCCGGCTGGGTTACCGAGGCCGAACTGGCGCCACCGCCCACCGAAGAAGCGGCAGCGGAAACGCCGGCGGCCCCGGCCTGATCAAGAGATCGATCGAACGAATGCTCGCGAACTACGAAGAGCTTGATCGCGGAACGTCCGTCATCGCACATGGCGGTGAGCGGCTTTGTGCGCTTTCGCGCGTATTAAGGCCGGTCGATGAGATGATCCGCTTCGTGATCGGTCCGAACGGCGAACCGGTGCCCGACGTGAAACGCAAGCTCCCGGGACGCGGCTTATGGATCACCGGCACCCGGAGCGCGCTTGAGGAAGCGGTGAGGCGGAATGTGTTTGCGCGTGGCTTCAAACGCAACGTTCACGTGCCCCAGAAGCTCGAACAGCAAACCGAAGATCTGCTTGTGCGGGCGGCGCTCGATGCGCTGGCGATCGCCGGAAAGGCAGGCCGCGTCGTGAGCGGATTTTCCAAAGTCGAAGCGGCAATCACGGACGACAACCTGGTCGCCCTGATCCATGCCTCGGATGCAGCGATCGACGGGAAGCGCAAGATTGACGCAGTGCTACACCGTGAAGGAACCCGGAAAAGGCCCGATTTGCCGATCATCGAGACATTTACCGGTACCCAATTGGATTTGGCACTGAACCGCCCAAATGTGGTACATGCAGCCCTGCTTGCGGGGCCCGTGAGCGAGACCTTTATCGCCCGTGCCAAGCGATTGCATCGCTTCAGGATCGGCTTTGCGGATGACGAGGCCCAAATCAACGCGCCCGACAAAGGCGTTCGAGGAATCGAGACATAGATGAGTGAAACGAAGACCCCGAGTGACAAGAAGCTGAGCGTCTCCGGCAAGACGTTGACGCTCAAGCCGCGCACGGAAACCGGCGTGGTGCGCCAGAGCTTCAGTCACGGCCGCAGCAAGCAGGTGGTGGTCGAGAAGGTCAAGCGCCGCACGATCGGCGCGCCCGGTGAGGCCAAGCCGGACGCTGGGCCGGCAGCAGAAGCGCCAAACAAGCGCGCCGCTTCAGCCAAAGCCGCGCCGGCACCGGCGCCCACTCCCGCCGCCGAAGCGCCGAAGCCTTCCGGCGTTGTTCTGCGGACGCTCACCGAAGAGGAACGCGCTGCGCGCGCGCACGCACTCGCCGACTCGCGCGTGCGTGAAGCGGAAGAGCGTCGTCAGGCCGAGGAAGAGGCGCGCCGCCGCGCAAGCCGCGAGATCAGCGAACGCACCGAGCGCGAAGCCGCCGAGGCGCGCAAGCGCGAAGAAGAAGAGCGGCGCAAGCACGAGGAAGAAACGAAACGCAAGGCCGGCGAAGTCGCCAAGAAGCGCTTCGGCGAAGAAGACACCGCTCGCAAGCCCGCCGCGCGCCTCACGCTCGAGGCCGACGAGGATGAGGCTCCGCGCGCGCGTCGTCCTGGTGGTGGGCGTGCTCCAGCTGCCCCACGTCCGGCTCCGCGCGCCGGCGTTGAAAAACAACGCGGACGGCTCACCGTTATCAATGCTTTGAACGCAGACGACGTCCGTGAGCGGTCCGTTGCTTCATTCCGTCGCCGCACGCAGCGCCTGAAGGGCGGCACTTCTGCCGAACCGCGAGAAAAGCTCGTGCGAGAAGTCACGATCCCGGAGGCAATCACCATCCAGGAACTGGCCAATCGCATGTCCGAGCGTGCGGTCGACGTCATCCGCCTGCTGATGAAGCAGGGCCAGATGGTGACGATCAACGACGTCATCGATGCAGACACGGCCCAGCTCATTGCGGAAGAACTCGGTCACACCGTGCGCCGCGTGGCGGAAGCGGACGTCGAGGAAGGTCTGTTCGATGCGCCCGACGATCCGGCGCAGACCGAACCGCGCGCACCGGTCGTCACCGTGATGGGGCACGTCGATCACGGCAAAACCTCGTTGCTCGACGCCATCCGTTCGGCGGAGGTCGCGGCGAGCGAGGCCGGCGGCATCACGCAACACATTGGCGCGTATCAGGTCCGTGCGCCGTCCGGCGCCAAAATCACGTTCATCGATACGCCCGGCCACGCGGCCTTTACGGCGATGCGTGCTCGCGGTGCCAAGGTCACCGACATTGTTGTTCTGGTCGTCGCCGCCGACGACGGCGTGATGCCGCAAACGGTCGAGGCGATCAATCACGCCAAAGCAGCGAAGGTCCCGATTATTGTCGCCATCAACAAAATCGACAAACCGGACGCAAACCCGCAACGCGTGCGCACGGATTTGCTGCAGCATGAAATTCAGGTCGAATCGATGGGCGGTCAGGTTGTGGATGTAGAAGTCTCCGCCCTCAAGAAACTGCACATCGACAAATTGCTCGAGATGATCGGCCTGCAAGCCGAACTGCTCGACCTGAGAGCAAACCCGAACCGCCCGGCCGAAGGCACGGTGATCGAAGCCAAGCTCGACCGAGGGCGCGGCCCGGTCGCGACCGTGCTGGTTCAGCGCGGCACGCTGAGGCCCGGTGACATCGTCGTCGCCGGCGCCGAATGGGGCCGGGTGCGCGCGCTTGTGTCCGATACCGGAGAGGCGACAAAAAGCGCGGGACCTTCGACGCCTGTTGAAGTGCTTGGTTTCTCAGGACTGCCCGAGGCGGGCGACCGGCTGGCGGTCGTTGAAAACGAAGCGCGCGCCCGCGAAATCACCGATTACCGCGCGCGGCAGAAGCGCGAAAAGATGGTGGCGCGCGCCAGCGGCATGCGCGGATCGCTCGAGCAGATGATGGCGCAGGCGAAGAGCTCCGGCCGCAAGGAATTTCCGCTGGTGGTCAAGGCCGACGTGCAGGGATCGCTCGAAGCGATCGTCGGTGCAATCGACAAACTGTCGACCGATGAAGTCGTCGCGCGCGTATTGCACGCGGGAGTGGGTGGCATTACCGAATCCGATGTGACGCTTGCGGAAGCTTCCGGCGTGCCGATCATCGCGTTCAACGTCCGCGCTCACAAGGAGGCGCGCGAGGCGGCCGAGCGTAGCGGCATCGAAATCCGTTACTACAATATCATCTATGATCTGGTCGACGACGTTAAGAAGGCAATGTCCGGTCTGCTCGCACCGACGCTGCGAGAAACGATGCTGGGCAATGCACAAATTCTGGAGATATTCAACATCTCCAAAGTCGGAAAGATCGCCGGCTGCCGTGTGACGGACGGCACCGTGGAACGCGGCGCCAACGTACGTCTGATCCGCGACAACGTCGTGATCCACGAGGGCAAGCTGTCGCAGCTCAAGCGATTCAAGGATGACGTGCGGGAAGTCAGCAGCGGCATGGAATGCGGCATGGCCTTCGAGAATTTCCAGGACATGCGGCAGGGCGACGTCATCGAGTGCTACCGGGTGGAGCAGATTCAACGCAGTCTCTAAGTCCAATCCTTGGATCTGCGTGAGGCACTTCGCCAACACACCAACCAGTCATGCCCCGCGAAAGCGGGGCATTCAGTAGCCCGCAACGCCGGGGACTACTGGAAGCGTCCGCTTCGCGGGCGATGACAGCGGAGCGAAACGTAATGGCACGGCACAAGCACAAACAACAGCATCGCGATGCTTCGCCCGGCATCTCGCAACGGCAGTTGCGCGTCGGCGAACTTGTCCGTCATACGCTCGCCGAAATGTTGATGCGCGGCGATATTTCCGATCCGGTGATCGAGGGGCACCTCATTACCATTCCAGAAGTACGCATGACCGCCGATCTGCGGCTCGCAACGATTTACGTAATTACGCTCGGCGGCCGCGATGCAGCGGAAGTCGTTTCCGCCTTCGAACGTAACAAGAGATTTTTGCGCGCGGAGATCGCGCAGCGGATCAATCTAAAGTTTGCACCGGATATCCGCTTCCGTGTTGATGAAAGTTTCAGCGAGGCGGAACGGATCGACAAGCTGTTGCGCTCGCCGGCGGTAAAACGCGATTTGGATGAAAAGAAAGAATGAATAAGCCCGACAGCGTACGGCACACTCCGTTCACGTCCCCCCTTGAAGGGGGGAGCGACCGGCTTCGCGCAAGCGAAGACAGCCGAGAAAGGGGCAATCGCAATCTTGCTCAACAAATGGCTATCCCCCTCCCCAACCCTCGCCCGCAAGATAGTGCGCATCCCGGGCAAGCCGGGGATGCACGAGGTAAGGAGCACGTTGAGCGAGCGGCGAAAGATAGACCCAAGAAGCAATTCAAACGCGAAAAGCGCGATGTGCACGGCTGGGTGCTGCTCGACAAGCCCGTCGGCATGACATCCACGCACGCGGTCAGTGTCATCAAGCACCTGTTCAATGCCAAACGTGCAGGACACGCCGGCACGCTTGATCCGCTTGCATCCGGCCTGTTGCCGATCGCGCTTGGCGATGCGACCAAGACCGTTCCCTTCGTAATGGACGGGCGAAAGCTTTACCGCTTCACGGTCCGATGGGGTGAGGAGCGCGACACGGACGATAGCGAAGGCCGCGTGACGTCGACCAGTAAGGAGCGGCCCTCAGCCGATGCCATCCGCGCCCAGCTTCCCGCGTTTACCGGCACGATCATGCAGGTGCCGCCGCGTTACTCGGCGGTCAAGATCGAAGGCGAGCGCGCCTATGACCTGGCGCGCGACGGCGAAACCGTCGAACTGGATGCCCGCGAGGTAACCATCGACCGTCTCGACCTTATCGAGACGCCTGATGCGGACCACGCCGTTTTTGAAGCCGAATGCAGCAAGGGAACCTACGTCCGCTCGCTGGCCCGCGATCTGGGCCGGTTGCTCGGCTGTGGGGGGCATGTCTGCGCCCTGAGGCGATGTGCAGTCGGGGCCTTTGACGAAGAAACCATGATTCCGCTGGCACAACTTGAGGCGGTATGCCATAGAGCCGCTGCTGGCGAGGGGAGCCTCGCCGACTCACTGATGCCCGTCGAGACCGCGCTGGACGACATCCCGGCGCTGGCCGTCAGCGGGCATGATGCGGCAAGGCTTCAGAGAGGCCAAGCCGTTTTGTTGCGCGGTCGGGACGCACCTGTTCTCAGCGGTCCGGTCTACGTCACGGTGCAGGGCCGGCTGATTGCCCTCGCCGAAGTGGACAGCGGACAAATCATCCCGAAGCGCGTGTTCAACCTGGCCGGTCTGGTAGGCCGAGCCAGCTTAAAGAAAGGATGACCGATGTCGATAACGGCCGGCCGCAAGGCCGAAGTGATCAAAACGTATGCCAAGAAGCCCGGAGACACCGGATCGCCGGAAGTTCAAGTTGCGATTCTGTCCGAGCGCATTAACAACCTCACTGAGCATTTCAAGACGCACGTGAAGGACAATCACTCACGGCGCGGGCTGCTCAAGCTTGTCGGCCAGCGGCGCCAGTTGCTCGACTACCTGCGGCGCACCAACGAGGTGAGCTACAAGAATTTGATCGAGAAGCTTGGTATTCGCCGTTGATTTAAATTTGCGCGTAAGGCGTGACGTGCCTCACGCGTTTCCGTGCGGATGCAAGGGTGCATTCGCCATTCTGTCCGCCGGCGATGGGCGCCGCGGACGCTTACGGTGGCGGACGAAAAAGTTCGTCCGGACAACCAGGCAAGGTTCGAACGCCATGGCAGGATCGCCAGACGCTGTTCGCAATATTCGCCGCACGGCGGCGCGCGACAGCCTCTCGCCGTCTTGCTCATGGCTTTCGGGACTCGCCGAAAAACATGAGAGAAAGACAAAATGTTCGACACACATCGAGTTGAGCTCGATTGGGGTGGGCGCAAGCTCACGCTTGAAACAGGAAAGCTAGCGCGCCAGGCTGACGGCGCCGTTGTCGCGACGTATGGGGAAACGACGGTGCTTGCCGCCGTCGTGGCGGCAAAAGAGCCGAAAGAAGGCGTCGATTTCCTGCCGCTGACCGTCAACTACACTGAGAAATATTACGCAGCCGGCCGAATTCCCGGCGGCTATTTCAAGCGCGAGCGCGGCCCGACGGAAAAAGACACGCTGACGTCACGCCTGATCGATCGTCCCATCCGTCCGCTGTTCGCCGACGGCTGGCGCTGCGATACGCAGGTGACGGTGACCGTACTCTCGTACGATATGGAGAACGATCCCGACATCGTTGCAATGGTGGCAAGCTCGGCGGCGCTCACACTGTCCGGCGTTCCGTTCATGGGGCCGATCGGCGCCGCGCGTGTCGGTTTCACCAACAACGAATACGTGCTCAATCCGACGCTCGATGAAATGAAGGAGAGCGAGCTCGATCTCGTCATTGCGGGCACGCAGGACGCCGTGATGATGGTTGAATCGGAAGCAAAGGAGCTGTCCGAAGAAATCATGCTCGGGGCGGTGATGTTCGGCCACCGGCACTTCCAGCCGGTGATCGAGGCAATCATCAAGCTTGCCGAAAAGGCTGCAAAGGAACCACGCGAGCTCACCGTTCCCGACAACAAGGCGCTCGAACAGGAAATTCTCGGTCTCGCCGAGCAAGACCTGCGCGCCGCCTATTCGATCGTGAAAAAGCAGGACCGCCAGGATGCCGTCGCCGCCGTGAAGGAAAAGGTGATGGCGCATTTCTTCCCGGAGGGCGTCGAGCCGAAATACAACAAGCTGCAAGTCGCGGCTGTGTTCAAGGAGCTCGAAGCCAAAATCGTGCGCTGGAATATCCTCGACACCGGAAAGCGCATCGACGGACGCGACGTGAAAACAGTGCGCCCGATCGTTGCTGAAGTCGGCGTTTTGCCGCGCACGCACGGTTCGGCGCTGTTCACGCGCGGTGAAACGCAGGCCCTGGTCGTCGCCACGCTCGGTACTTCCGAGGACGAACAATTCATCGACGCCTTGCAGGGAACGTATAAAGAGACATTCCTGCTGCACTACAACTTCCCGCCTTATTCCGTCGGCGAAACCGGCCGCATCGGTGCGCCTGGGCGGCGTGAGATCGGTCACGGCAAGCTCGCCTGGCGCGCGATCCACCCGATGCTGCCGAGCGCCGCGGAATTCCCCTATACGATCCGCATCGTCTCGGAGATTACCGAGTCGAACGGCTCGTCATCGATGGCGACCGTGTGCGGCTCGTCGCTGGCATTGATGGATGCCGGCGTGCCGCTCAAGCGGCCGACCGCCGGTATCGCGATGGGCCTAATCCTTGAGGGGCAGCGTTTTGCCGTCCTCTCCGACATTCTCGGCGACGAGGATCATCTCGGTGATATGGACTTCAAGGTGGCGGGCACCGATCAGGGCGTCACGTCGCTGCAGATGGACATCAAGATCGCAGGCATCACGGAAGAGATCATGCGAGTCGCTCTCGCGCAGGCGAAAGAAGGCCGCATGCATATCCTCGGCGAGATGAGCAAGGCTATCACTGCCGCACGCGCCGAGCTCGGCGAGCATGCGCCGCGTATCGAAACGTTCAAAATCCCGACCGACAAGATCCGTGAAGTGATCGGTACCGGCGGCAAGGTGATCCGCGAGATCGTCGAGAAGACCGGTGCCAAGATCAACATCGAAGATGACGGTTCGGTGAAGGTCGCCTCCGCATCCGGCGAGTCGATAAAGGCGGCGATCAACTGGATCAAATCGATCGCATCCGATCCGGAGGTTGGCCACGTCTACGATGGCACCGTCGTCAAGGTAATGGACTTCGGCGCCTTCGTGAATTTCTTCGGCTCGCGCGATGGGCTGGTGCACATCAGCCAGCTTGCCCAACGGCGGGTGAACAAGGTGACCGACGTGGTCAAGGAAGGTGACAAGGTCAAGGTAAAGTTGCTTGGCATGGACGAGCGCGGCAAGGTGCGTCTGTCGATGAAGGTCGTGGACCAGACCACCGGCGAGGACATCGAGAACAAGCCGCGCGCGGACAATGGCGAGCAGCCACAGCCTGCAAGCGGCGCTGCGGAGTAATCGATTGTCGTCACCGGGCACAGCCCGCGCCGAAGCGGTGCGTGAACGCCCTTATGTCCCGGTGACCTTGCTCAGGCTGGTATGTTGCCAACCTAAGCGAGACGGCTGCGACAAGCACGGCCATCACAGAACAATGCTGGGCGGCCCCTCATGGCCGCCTTTTATTGTGCTGTACGCGCTTTTGCAGACGCCGTCTTGATCGCCCGGCACACCACGTCGCCAAACGCTTCAAAGTCGCGCCGGCGCGGCGAGGTACGCCGCCATGCAAGACCGATCGTGCGCCCCGGCGTCGGCTCGGTGAAGCGCAGCAGTTTCACGCGCCCGTCGCGCACTTCGGTATTGGCTGCAACTTCCGGCACCAATGTAACGCCATAGCCATTCGCGACCATCTGCATCACCGTCGTGAGCGAGGTCGCGCCAAGGCTTGTCGTGCCGAGATTTGACGTTGCGTCGCGTCGTGGGGCACCGCAGAAAGCAAGCGCCTGGTCGCGCAGGCAGTGTCCTTCCTCGAGCAGGATCAGCCGCTGCTGATCCACCTCATCGACGCTGACGCGGCCACGCAATTTCTCAGATGTCGGTACCGCCAGCAGGAACGGGTCATCGAACAGCGTGCGTGTCTCGAGATCGGAGCTCTCAATCGGCAATGCGAGCATGACAACGTCGAGCGCGCCTGCGGCAAGCTCCTCGACCAGCGTCCTGGTCTGCGTCTCACGCACTTTCAGCCTTAATTTCGGATAATGCCGCTGTAGTCGCGGGAGGATGCGCGGCAGAATATAGGGCGCGAGCGTTGGGATAATGCCGAGCTGCAGACCGCCGGTGAGGAGGTCGCGGTGGCGCGCGAAATCGACAAGATCGCGGGTGGCGGCGAGAATTTGCTCGGCGCGTGTCGCAACCTCGGCGCCGGTCTGCGTGAGAACAATCTCGTTCGGACGCCGTTCCACGAGCACTGCGCCGATTTCGCGCTCCAGCTCGCGAATTTGCATGGACAGCGCCGGCTGGGTGATCGCGCACTCCTCCGCCGCCTTGCCGAAATGGCGCGTGCGCGCAAGCGACACCAGGTAACGCAACTGACGCAAGGTAATCACGTCGATAAGCTAAGCTTATCAGAAGGCGCAATCAATACGATTAGACCTGATCGCCATCCGTTTGTAAAAGCGCTTCAGGAGCGCGCGGCCCACGCGCCACAGCCACACGCCGCAATCGGAGGAAAAACATGGACGCAAAAACTGACGACAAGAATTTGGGCAAATGCCCCTTCACGAGTGCACGCGGACGCAAAAATCGCGATTGGTGGCCGGAGGCACTAGACATCGAAATGCTGCATCGGAACTCGTCGTTGTCCGATCCGATGGGCAAGGATTTCGACTACGCCAAAGAATTCAAGACCCTCGACCTCGATGCCGTGATCAAAGACCTGCATGCGTTGATGACGGACTCGCAGGACTGGTGGCCGGCCGACTTCGGACACTACGGCGGCCTCATGGTCCGCATGGCGTGGCACAGCGCGGGCACCTATCGCATCACCGACGGTCGCGGTGGTGCCGGCGCGGGACAGCAGCGCTTCGCCCCGCTCAACAGTTGGCCGGACAACGTGCTTCTCGACAGGGCGCGCCGGCTGCTGTGGCCGATCAAGCAGAAATACGGCCGGAAAATTTCCTGGGCCGACTTGATGGTCCTCGCCGGCAACGTCGCGCTCGAGTCGATGGGCTTCAAGACGTTCGGCTTTGCCGGCGGCCGCGCCGATGTCTGGGAGCCCGAAGAGCTCTATTGGGGACCCGAGGGCTCATGGCTCGGCGACGAACGTTACAGCGGCGAGCGACAGCTCGCCGAACCGCTCGCGGCGGTCCAGATGGGCCTGATCTACGTCAATCCGGAAGGTCCGAACGGAAACCCCGACCCGGTCGCTGCGGCCAAGGATATCCGCGAGACGTTCTTCCGCATGGCGATGAACGACGAGGAGACCGTTGCGCTGATCGCCGGCGGACACACCTTCGGCAAAACGCACGGAGCCGGCGATCCCTCGCTGGTCGGACCGGCACCCGAGCTCGGCGCCCTCGAGGATCAGGGTCTCGGCTGGAAGAGCAAATTCGGCACCGGAAAAGGGAGCGATGCGATCGGTAGCGGCCTGGAAGTCACCTGGACACGGACGCCAACGAAGTGGGACAACAATTTCTTCGAAACGCTGTTCGAAAACGAATGGGAGCTGACGAAGAGCCCGGGCGGCGCCTGGCAGTGGAAGGCGAAAAATGCCGAGCCATCGGTCCCGGACGCCTTCGACAAGTCGAAGAAGCACGTTCCGACCATGCTGACCACCGACCTGTCGCTGCGTTTCGATCCGATTTACGAAAAAATTTCGCGGCGCTTCTATGAGCATCCGGACGAGTTCGCCGATGCGTTTGCACGCGCGTGGTTCAAGCTCACGCATCGCGATATGGGGCCGATCCAGCGTTATCTCGGCCCGCTCGTTCCGAAGGAAGTACTGATCTGGCAAGACCCGATCCCGGAAGTCGATCATCCGCTGGTAGACGAGACGGATATCGCTGCGCTCAAGGCGAAGATACTTGCCTCCGGCCTGACGGTGCCCCAGCTCGTTTCAACGGCATGGGCATCGGCCTCCACGTTCCGCCGCTCCGACAAGCGCGGCGGCGCCAATGGCGCACGCATTCGCCTCAGCCCGCAGAAGGACTGGGAGGTCAACGAGCCGAAGCAACTCGCGGCCGTGCTTCAGAAGCTCGAAGCGATCCAGAAGGACTTCAATGCTTCGGCGACCGGCGGCAAGAAAATATCGCTCGCCGACTTGATCGTTCTTGCCGGCAATGCCGCGGTCGAGAAGGCTGCGAAGGATGGCGGGGTCGAGGTAAAAGTGCCCTTCGCACCGGGCCGCATGGACGCTTTACAAGAGCAGACAGACGTCGAATCGTTTGCGCCACTCGAGCCGCGCGCGGACGGCTTCCGCAACTATATCAGCAACAAGCACCAGTTCATGATGCCCGAGGAGGCCCTGGTGGACCGTGCTCAATTGCTGACACTCACCGGGCCGGAGATGACGGTACTCATCGGCGGTCTGCGCGTGCTCGGCGCTAATTTCGGCGGCTCCAGGCACGGCGTATTCACGAACAGGCTGGGAACGCTCACCAACGATTTCTTCGTTAACCTCCTCACGATGGATAACGAATGGGTGCCGACCGGCGACGGATTGTACGAGGGCCGCGACCGCAAGACGCAGGACAAGAAGTGGACCGCCACGCGGGTCGATTTGATCTTCGGGTCGCACTCGCAGCTTCGTGCGTTTGCGGAAGTCTATGCCTGCGCGGATTCGAAGGAGAAATTCGCGCAAGATTTCGTCGCCGCGTGGACGAAAGTGATGAACGCGGATCGTTTCGATCTGCACATGACTGAAAAGAAAGCCGCCTAGCACGCGCAGCACGACAGGAAATGAAACGGCCGGGAAATTTCCCGGCCGTTTTGCTGTGTCATTCCGGGATAGCGGAATAACATCTAGAGGTTGCCGCCGTTCTCTACCTTGCCACCGGCCGCCTTCAGTGCATCCGGCTGCGGCATGGCGATGATGTTGTAGCCTGAATCGACAAAGTGCACTTCGCCGGTCACACCCGAGGACAAATCCGACAAGAGATAAAGCCCGGCGCCGCCCAGTTCCTCCAGCGTCACGCCGCGGCCAAGCGGCGAATATTTCTGCTGGAACGCAAACATATAGCGCGCATCGGTGATGCCGGCGCCGGCGAGCGTGCGAATGGGTCCCGCAGAAATCGCATTGATGCGGATCTTCTGATGCCCGAAATCGACCGCAAGGTAGCGGACGGAAGCCTCCAGCGCTGCCTTCGCCACACCCATGACATTGTAGTTCGGCATGGCACGATCACCGCCGTTATACGTCAGCGTCACCATCGCGCCGCCGTTCGGCATCAGCGCCGCCGCGCGCTTGGCTGCCTCTGTGAACGCGTAGCATGAGATGACCATCGTGCGGATGAAGTTCTCGCGCGTGGAATCGGCATAGCGCCCCCTGAGCTCGGCCTTGTCGGAGAACGCAATCGCGTGCACGAGAAAATCCATCGTGCCCCATTGCTTTTCGACTTCCGCAAACACGCCATCGACCGATGCAATATCTTCGACATCGCACGGCATCAGGAACGAGGAACCAACGGATTCAGCAAGCGGCTTCACGCGCTTCCCCAATGCCTCTCCTTGATAGGTGAAAGCAAGCTTGGCGCCGTGCTCGGCAAGCATCTTTGCGATGCCCCAGGCGATCGAGTGGTCGTTGGCGACCCCCATCACCAACCCGCGTTTGCCTTGCATCAATGCCGACATGACGTTCACCATACGCTGTCATCGTCCGCGAGGGCGGACGATCCAGTAACCCCCACCGTTGCTGAAACGCAAGGGCGGTGAATACCGAATGCCCCGCTTTCGCGGGGCATGTCGGATGGAAACATTGGAAAAGCAGTCACGCATCCAACCGCTTGAACACGACCGACGCATTGGTTCCACCGAAGCCGAACGAATTCGACAACACGCAACCGAGCTTCAGGCCATCACGCCGCTCGCGCACGATCGGCATGTCATCGAAAACCGGATCGAGATTTTCGATGTTGGCGCTCTCGCAGATGAATCCGTTATTCATCATCAGCAACGAATAGATCGCCTCCTGCGCGCCGGCAGCACCGAGCGAGTGACCGGTGAGCGATTTGGTTGCGGAGATCGGCGGACACTTGTCGCCGAACACGGAACGGATCGCCTCGATTTCTTTCACGTCGCCGATCGGCGTTGCTGTCGCATGCGGGTTGATGTAATCGACCGGCGCCTTCACCGTCTCCAGCGCCATCTTCATGCAACGAACTGCGCCCTCACCGGACGGCGCAACCATGTCGTAACCGTCGGACGTTGCACCGTAACCGCACACCTCGGCGTAGATTTTGGCACCACGCGCTTTTGCATGTTCGAGCTCTTCCAGCACGAGAACGCCCGCGCCGCCGGCAATGACAAAGCCGTCGCGATCACGGTCGTACGCGCGCGAAGCCTTCGCCGGCGTGTCGTTGAACTTCGACGACATTGCTCCCATCGCGTCGAACAGCACCGACATGGTCCAGTCGAGATCCTCGCAACCGCCGGCGAAGATCATGTCCTGCTTGCCCCATTGGATCAGCTCGGCGGCATTGCCAATGCAGTGATTGGAGGTCGCGCAGGCGGACGAAATCGAATAGTTGACGCCCTTGATCTTGAACCAGGTCGCGAGCGTTGCGGATGCGGTTGACGACATCGCCTTCGGCACGGCGAACGGGCCAACGCGCTTTGGACCCTTTTCTTTTGTGGTCAGCGCCGCTTCGACGATGGTGCGTGTTGACGGGCCGCCGGATCCCATAACGATCCCGGTGCGCTCGTTGGAAATGTCTTTTTCCTCGACGCCTGAATCGCGGATCGCCTGCTCCATCGCGACGTGATTCCACGCCGCGCCTCGGCCGAGAAAGCGCAGGGCGCGCCGGTCGACCGCTTCTTCCGGCACAAGTGTCGGCGCACCATGCACCTGGCAGCGAAAACCGAGTTCGGCATAGGTTTCGGCGCGAACAATGCCGGATTTGGCCTCGCGCAGGCTCGCCAGAACTTCCTGCGTGTTATTGCCGATGGATGAGACGATGCCCATTCCGGTAACGACGACGCGTCTCATATCGTCAAACCTTTGCCCCCGCCCTTCCTTCGATGATTGGGCCACACTTGGGCCGGCCAATGCAATCCCGCAAGGCGCCATGCGTGCCGCAGGCGCGCCCTTTCGCCGCTCACACGCCGCTCGGCTGCAGCATCTGATCCTGCTTGAACAGCCCGACCTTGAGATCGCTGGCGCGATAAATCACGTTGCCATCAGCCGACAGCCAACCGTCGGCAATGCCGAGCACCAGCTTTGAGCGCATCACACGCTTCACGTCGATACCGTAAATCACCTTCTTGACGGTCGGGAGGACTTGTCCGGAAAACTTCAAGTCGCCGAGACCCAGTGCGCGGCCTTTCCCCGGCGCGCCCAGCCAGCCGAGAAAGAACCCGACCAGTTGCCACAGGGCATCGAGCCCAAGACATCCGGGCATCACCGGATCGCCTTTGAAATGGCAAAGAAAGAACCAGAGGTCCGGCTTCACATCGAGCTCTGCATGGATCAAGCCCTTGCCATGCACGCCACCGTCCTCCGTGATCTTTGCGATGCGGTCAAACATCAACATCGGCGGGAGCGGCAATTGCGGACCTTCCGGAAACAATTCGCCCCTGCCGCATGCCAAAAGATCCTCATACTCGAAGCTGTTCCGGCGATCCTGCGCCGGCGCGGCCATTGTGGGCTTTTGAGCCTGCTGTGTTCCCATGCCAAATCCCTAACACACGTCCTCGAGGTGGCAAAGCGGGCGGGGCGCGGCTAGTTCCCTTTATCCCAGGACGCATTAGAACGATTCTCATTAGTTGCGAGGTAGTTGCATCTGCCGAACGGCATCGTATATGGTCCTGTGGAACATCAGTTGCCAGGCGTTGTCCGCCGGGCTGTTTAGGCGTTTTCGAAATGACTGAGACCCGTACCATGATGCTGACGCAGCAGGCCAAGTCCAGCGTCGCACATTCGGGAAGAACCGACCGCTCGGGACTGACCGGCTGCCCGTGGCACGACGTGAAGGCAATGCTTCGTCAGGTGGGATTGCGCCCCACACGCCAACGCATGGCATTGGGGTGGATCTTGTTCGGTAAGGGCGACCGCCATCTTACCGCTGAGATGCTTTACGAAGAGGCAACGCGCGCCAAGGTGCCGGTGTCGCTTGCGACGATCTACAACACACTTCACCAGTTCACGGAAGTTGGATTGCTGCGCCAGGTGGCCGTGGATGGCTCAAAGGCGTATTTCGACACGAACGCTTCGGCACATCATCACTTCTTTGTCGAAGATGACGATGAACTGCTGGACATTCCGGATGCGGAAGCAGTCATGGACAAAATACCGACACCGCCGGAAGGATATGAAATTGCACGCATTGATGTGGTTGTGCGGCTCCGGCGGAAGAGTTAGATCGCACTGCAGATTGATTGCCGTGGCCGGGATCGTCCCGGCCTTTTCGTTTTTCGGGCGCGGCTGGACTACCGTCGCGTACCATGCAAGCCGCGCCGTTCGGATCGAAATTGCCGGCACGAACGCGGCAACGGCAGGCGTTCAGTCCAGTTTCTCGTTCGGATAGGCGCCCCAAAGGCGATCCTGCCTTATCCAGCCGTCGAAATCCTTGCCCGAGAAATGGCACCAGGTCCCGGTGCACGATTTCAATGCACCAACGACACCCGCCTGCAATTGCGCGACCACGCGCGACTCGACATCCGGGTTGTCGTAGAGCGGAACAAGCTCGGCATGGAGTTTTGGGACCACAACCGCAGTGCGTTTGCCCGATAACAGTGAGTGGTAAACCCAGCCCTCGGCGCCTTCCCAGTCGCGAATGCGGCGCCAGTTCTCGAACTCCGCTGTGATTTCGACCGGCATGCCGACGCGGGTATAGACCCAACGGACATCCTGATCCCGGTTCGGGCCCACGCGCACATTGACGCGGTCGGCCTTCAGACTGACGAAGCGGGGGACCGGCAATCCACTCACCGACCCGGTCGTCAGAGCGGACGCGGCAAATGCGGCTTGCATAAATTGCGCCGCAGCAACGACGACGAGGGCCCCGCAACCGAGATTTCGGAACAAGGCAACGATGCTTTTTCTTGTTATGGTCATCTGATAGGAAGGGTGGGATTCAAGTCCCGATTGCACGCTGGCGGTGCGCACAGTTTCGGTGAACCCGGTTAATGAGGATTAAATCCGCTGCCTGAACGCCGAGATCGGGGCAATTTGGAGTGCTGCTTCGCCGAGGCCGAGGTATGGCAAAATCAAAAAAGCCGCTCGTCATTGTTACGCGCAAGCTGCCCGACAGCATCGAATTGCGCATGCGCGAGCTGTTTGACGTACGGTTCAATGCCGACGACAAGCCGCTAACACAGGCGCAACTCGCAGATGCGGTTCGGTCGGCCGACGTATTGGTGCCCACTGTTACCGATCGGATCGACGCGGCCATCCTTGGCAAATCCGGCGAACAGCTCAAGCTGATCGCCAATTTCGGCAACGGTGTCGACAATATCGACGTCGCAACTGCTGTCGCGCGTGGCATTACGGTGACCAATACGCCGGGTGTTTTGACGGAAGACACCGCCGACATGACCATGGCGTTGATCCTGGCTGTGCCACGGCGGCTTGCCGAAGGTGCGACTGTGCTGACCACTGACAGCAGCTGGCACGGCTGGGCACCGACCTGGATGCTCGGTCATCGCATCTGGGGCAAGCGCCTCGGCATTATCGGCATGGGCCGCATCGGCCAGGCTGTCGCTCGCCGTGCGCGCGCGTTCGGTCTGCAGATCCACTATCACAACCGCCGCCGGGTCGCGCCTCGGATTGAGGAAGAACTTGATGCGACCTATTGGGAAAGCCCCGACCAGATGCTCGCGCGCATGGACATCGTGTCGGTGAATTGCCCGCATACGCCCGCCACGTTTCATCTGCTGTCGGCGCGCCGGCTGAAGCTGATGCGGCCGGACGCCTACATCGTCAACACGTCGCGTGGCGAGGTGATCGATGAGAACGCGTTGGCGCGCCTCATCGAGGCAGGCGACATCGCAGGCGCAGGCCTTGACGTGTTTGAACGCGAACCGGCGGTTAATCCGAAACTTGTCAAACTCGCGCGTGCCGGCAAGGTCGTGCTGCTGCCGCACATGGGATCGGCCACGCTCGAAGGCCGTGTCGATATGGGCGAGAAAGTGATTATCAACATCCGCACTTTCATGGACGGCCACAAGCCGCCGGATCGCGTGTTGCCGAGCATGCTGTAGGATCTTGTTCCGGGGCGCGGAGCGGCACGAACGGCCGCGCCGCAGACTTCGGAGCATGATCACACTAGACTTCGGAGCATGATCACACTATGTGTCACGTTACCGTCGCCGGACGAAACCGTGCTTTGGCATCATTCCAGTTCTGCTTCTAAATTGAGCCGCCATGCACCGCCGGCAAATCCTTGATCGTCGGCTTTTCACCGCTGAGCGGATTGTTCGGATCCCATTCGTAACTGAGCGTTTCAAATCGCATTGAGCGCACGTCCACCATCAGCAGCCGTCCGACCAGACCTTCGCCGAAGCCGACGATCTCGCGGATCGCTTCGAGCGCCATCATCGAGCCGAGAATGCCCGGCAGGGCGCCGAGAATTCCGGCCTCTGCGCAGGCGGGAATCGTGCCGGGCGGCGGCGGATCGGGAAAAAGGCAGCGATATGTCGGATTGGGCTTTCCGTCGGGACCCTTCTCATGCGCACGAATGGTCGTGAGCGTGCCATCGAACGTACCCATTGCCGCCGTAATCAGCGGCTTTTTGGCGAAGTAACAGGCATCCGACACGAGATAGCGCGTTGCGAAATTGTCGGAGCCGTCGAGAATTAAATCGTAGGGCCCGATCACATCGAGCGCGTTCGCGGCCGTCAGGCGCAGCGTATGCGTCTCCGGCACTACGTGCGGATTGAGCCGGGCCACCGCTGCCGCGGCAGTCGCTGCTTTCTGCGAACCGATGTCCGCCGTCGAAAAGATAATCTGCCGCTGCAGGTTTGAGAGCGACACCGTGTCGTCGTCAACGATGCCCAGCGTGCCGACGCCCGCGGCGGCAAGATAAAGCAATGCCGGAGAACCAAGCCCGCCGGCGCCGACGACGAGCACGCGTGCAGCCTTGAGCCTTGCCTGGCCGGCACCGCCGACCTCGCGAAGGACAATGTGCCGCGCGTAACGTTCGAGCTCTTCTTTTCCCAGCATCAAACCAATGATTCGCGGTTTAGCGATTCTTCCATTGCGGCTTTCGTTTTTCGACAAAGGCTTTCATGCCTTCCTTCTGGTCTTCGGTTGCAAACAGCGAATGGAAGACGCGTCGCTCGAAACGGATGCCTTCCGCAAGCGGCACTTCGAATGCGCGGTTTACCGCCTCCTTCGCAAGCAGCACCGACGGCAGCGACATGCCGGCGATCGTTTCGGCCAGCTTCATCGCTTCGTCCATCAGGTTTGCGAGCGGCACAACGCGCGCGACCAGATTGGCGCGCTCGGCTTCTTCGGCATCCATCATGCGGCCGGTCAGAACCAATTCCATCGCCTTGGATTTGCCAACCGCGCGCACCAGGCGCTGCGTGCCGCCGATCCCCGGGATGACGCCGATCTTGATTTCCGGCTGACCAAATTTTGCGTTGTCCGCGGCAATAATGACGTCGCACATCATGGCGAGTTCGCAGCCGCCACCTAGCGCAAAGCCGGCGACGGCGGCGACGATTGGCTTGCGCGCCCGCGCGGCCTCGTCCCAGTCGCCGGCGAAGTTGCCGATCAACGCTTCGTTATACGTTTTATCAGCCATCTCCTTGATGTCGGCGCCGGCCGCGAAGGCTTTTTCATTGCCGGTGATAATCAGGCAGCCAATTTGCGGGTCGGCGTCGAACGTCTTGATCGCTTCTCCGAGTTCCGCCTTAAGCTTGAGATTGAGCGCGTTCAGCGCTTGCGGCCGATTGAGCCGAATGATGCCTACGTGGCCTTTGGTTTCGACAAGAATATGCTCAAAGCTCATAGTGTTCTCCGGCTTCGCTGGCGATCATCACTATTCTGTCATGGCGGGGCTTGTCCCGGCCATCCCGGTCGGAAGCGGACAATGCTTTCGCAGGCGCGGCCGCCGGCGCACAACCGGCGACGGCAACGGGGTCATTTCTGGCAACTGGGACAATAGAAGGTCGAGCGCCCGGTTTGCACGATGCGTTTGATCCTGCCCTTGCAGCTTCGGGTCGGACATGGCTCGCCCTCGCGGTCGTAAACCAGAAAATGGTGCTGGAAATCGCCCAGTGAGCCGTCGGCACGGCGGTGGTCGCGCAGCGACGAGCCGCCGGCCTCGATTGCATCGTTGAGGACGGTCCTTATGGCATCGACCAGCGCATGCGCGCGTTCATTCGGCTTGCCGTTGCGATCGGCAATGGTCGACGCCGGGCGCTTCGGTGAAAGATGCGCGCGGAACAGCGCCTCGCAGACATAGATGTTGCCCAGCCCGGCGACGACCCGCTGGTCGCTAAGGGCGGCTTTCAACGACGTTTTCTTCTTTGCGCATGCCTTGGCCAGCATCGCGGCGTCGAACGCGTTGCCCAAAGGCTCGGGGCCGAGATTGCGCAGCAGCGGCTCATCATCGATCTTTTCGCGCGGCACGAGCTTCATCGATCCGAAGCGGCGTGGATCATTGAACGTGACCACCGCGCCATTTGACATATGAAACACGACATGGTCGTGCGACGTGCTTTTGGAGCGCTCGTGGTAGTACGCTCCAGGAATTTTCTCGTTGCGGGTTTGTCCCTCCTTGGCGACGCGGAAAGAGCCCGACATGCCGAGATGCATCAACAGCACGTCGCCGGAGGACAGATCGGCGAGCAGATACTTCGCCCGACGGCCGAGGCCTGAGACCGTCGTGTCCTCAAGCCGCTTTTCGAAATCCTTGGCGATCGGCCAGCGCAGGCCACGGTGGCGCACCTCGACCCTCGCAAAGCGCGCGCCCTCCATCGCCGGCGCAAGGCCGCGTCGTACGGTTTCGACTTCGGGGAGCTCGGGCATGATCTATCTCGGAGTCTTCCGGGGCGCGAGCAACAGCGAGCAAACCCGGAACCCATGCTCCGCAGCGCCGAAGTTATGGATTTCGGTTTCACGGCCTTGTGGCCGCGGCCGGAATGACAGGAACTGGATAGATAGCGCCCCCGCGCGCGCCGCGCTATGGTCCTCACCGCAAAGGAGAATTGGCAATCGTGCCTACCGGCAGAAGCAACCGTTCAAGCGAGCGGACCCATTTCGGCGATAGAACCGTGCCCCTCAGCGAAAAACAGGGGCTAGTAGACAACGTCTTCCATTCGGTGGCGCGCCGCTACGACCTGATGAACGACCTGATGTCGGGCGGGCTGCATCGGGCCTGGAAGGATGCCCTGGTCACCGCGGTCAACCCTCCCCGCTCGGACAGGCCGTTCGCCCTGCTCGATCTCGCCGGGGGCACTGGCGACGTTGCATTTCGTATCGTCGACTCCGGCGGGCCGGGCACGCGCGTCACGGTCAGTGACATCAACGAGCGCATGCTCGCCGTCGGGCGCGAGCGCGCCATTGCAAGTGGCCGCGACGACGTCGTGACCTTCGAGCAGGGCAATGCCGAGGAGCTCATTTATCCGGACCGCACCTTCGATTGCGTCACCATCGCCTTCGGCATCCGCAACGTGCCGCGCATCGAACGCGCTCTCGCGGAAGCGTATCGCGTTCTGAAGATCGGCGGACGTTTCCTGTGTCTCGAATTCTCGTCTGTCGATGTGCCGGTCATGGACAGGCTCTATGAACTTTATTCGTTCAACGTCATTCCGGCGATCGGCCGCACCGTGACGGGGGACCGCGAGGCCTATCAATACCTCGTCGAGTCGATCCGCAAGTTTCCCAAGCCGAAGATATTCGCCCAGATGATCGAAGCTGCCGGCTTTCGCCGCGTTTCGTTCACGCCCATGACCGGCGGGGTGGTGGCGATGCATTCGGGGTGGAAGTTGTGAGCTTAGGCATCTCGCATCTCGCGCGCTTTGTTCGCGCCGGCTTCGTGTTTGCACGCGAAGGCGTGCTCGCGCTTGTCGACACACGTCCGCTGCCGTTCGCTGCGAAAGCCGCGATCGCCATTGGGCGACTTTTCCAGCGGCCGAACGCAGTCTCCGGTCAAAACCGGCTCGCCGCCGCGCTGACGCGGCTTGGGCCCACTTACGTAAAGCTTGGGCAATTCCTTGCCACGCGCGCGGATGTGGTAGGTCCGACGATCGCGCGCGACCTCGAGAGCCTGCAGGACAAGATGCCGCCGTTTGCGCAGGCCGACGCGGAAAACGCCATCGCCGCGGCTTTCGATAAGCCGTTTTCATCGGTCTACGCCACGTTCGGACCTGCGGTCGCAGCGGCTTCGATCGCGCAAGTGCATCGCGCGGAAGTCGAGGAAAACGGCGAGCGCAAAACGGTCGCGGTGAAGATTTTGCGCCCCGGCATCGAGCGTCGATTCAGGTCCGATCTCGACAGCTTCTTTTTCGTGGCGCGCCTCGCGGAAAAGTGGTCGGCCGAAGCACGGCGGCTGCGCCTGATCGAAGTCGTCAACACGCTCGCACGCTCCGTTGCGATCGAAATGGATTTTCGTCTCGAGGCGGCGGCGCTATCCGAGATGGCGGAAAACACCAAAGACGATCCGGATTTCCGCGTGCCGGCCGTCGACTGGAATCGCACGGCGCGCGAAGTGCTGACGCTGGAATGGATCGAGGCGACTCCGCTCAACAATCACGCCGCGCTCGCGGCGAAGGGGCACGACCTGCCGGCCCTCGGCCGCAAGGTGATCCAGAGCTTCCTGCGCCATGCCCTGCGTGACGGCTTCTTTCACGCCGACATGCATCCCGGCAACCTGTTCGTCGATGATGACGGCAATCTGGTCGCCGTCGATTTTGGCATCATGGGCCGTCTCGGGCCGAAGGAGCGCCGCTTTCTTGCCGAGATCCTGTTCGGCTTTATCACGCGCGACTATCACCGCGTTGCCGAAGTGCACTTCGATGCCGGTTACGTTCCGCGCACGCACTCGGTGGAGAATTTCGCGCAGGCAATCCGCGCCATCGGTGAGCCGATCCACAACCGCACCGCCGAAGAAATTTCGATGGCGAAGCTGTTGATGCTGCTGTTCGAAGTCACCGGCCTGTTCGACATGCGTACGCGGCCTGAGCTCCTGCTGTTGCAAAAGACGATGGTCGTCGTCGAAGGCGTGGCGCGTTCGCTCGATCCCAAGCTCGACATGTGGAAGACCGCCGACCCGGTGGTGCGCGAATGGATCGGCCGCAAGCTTGGGCCGCTCGGCAAGGTGGAGGATGCGATCGAAGGCGCGGGCGAGATCGGCCGCTTTCTCGGCGACGTGCCAAGTTTGCTCATGCGCGCGGGCACGCTCACCGAACAGATCGATGCAGCCACCCGGAACGGCATTGTGCTGGCACCGGAAACGGTGGCGGCAATCGGCCGGGCTGAGGCACGGCGTAGCCGCTGGCTGACCGCGGGCATCTGGATGGGCGTTATCGTATTGATCTGGATCGCTTTTTCCTTATACTGATTGCATTGATTGCAATGATTTCACCGACGCGGCAGAATGGCCGGCATGGCCAGCATCACCATCCGTCAGCTTGACGACGCGCTGAAAAGGAAGCTTCGCCTGCGTGCCGCCCGCAACGGCCGCTCGATGGAAGACGAAGTACGCAACGTCTTGCGCGAGGCTGCGGAGCAGAACGCCGGCGAAATTCCAACGCCGCAAGATCCAGCGGCCGCGCCGCGCCGCGCGCCCTCCACGCCCGCCGGCTACAGGCGTGTTTTGCTCATCATTGGCGGCGGCATTGCTGCCTACAAGGCGCTTGATCTGATCCGCCGCCTGAAAGAGCGCGATATCGTCGTGCGCTGCATCCTCACCAAAGCGGCGCAGGAATTCATCACGCCACTATCGGCTGGTGCCATTGCCGGAGAACGCGTGTTCACGGACCTGTTTGACCCGGCGCATGAATTCGACGTCGGGCACATTCGCTTGGCGCGCGAATGCGATCTTGTCGTGGTTGCTCCCACAACCGCCGACTTGATGGCGAAGATCGCCGGCGGTCATGCGGATGATTTGGCGACGGCCGTGCTGCTCGCAACGTCGGCAAAAGTGCTGCTCGCGCCCGCAATGAATCCGCATATGTGGGCCAACAAAGCCACGCAACGCAATCTAACGCAGCTTGCCGCCGATGGGTTTGAAATCGTCGGGCCGAACGAAGGCGAAATGGCGGAAGCAAATGAACGCGGGCTCGGCCGGATGGCGGAGCCGCTGGAAATCGCCGCTGCTGCCGAGCGCCTGCTTGCGCCGCGGACGCGCGCGCTTGAAGGGAAGCGCGTGCTTGTCACATCGGGACCGACGCATGAGCCGATCGATCCGGTGCGCTACATCGCCAACCGTTCGTCGGGCAAGCAGGGAAACGCCATCGCGCTTGCTGCCATGAAGGCGGGAGCGCGGGTAACGTTGATAACCGGACCGGTGAATTTGCCCGATCCGCCGGGCGTGTCCGTCATCAAGGTCGAGACGGCGCGCGAAATGCTCAAAGCCGTGGAGCGGACGCTTCCCGTCGATGTCGCGATCTTCGCGGCAGCCGTCGCCGACTGGCGCGTCGCCCAAGCCGGCACACAAAAAATCAAAAAGAAGGCCGGCCGAACCGCGCCCGAATTATCCCTGGTCGAAAATCCCGACATTCTCGCGACGATTGCAAAACGCAAGTCACAGCGGCCGAAGCTGGTGATCGGCTTTGCCGCCGAGACCGAAAACCTCGTCGCCAATGCGAAGGCCAAGCTTGCCAGCAAAGCTTGCGACTGGATTCTTGCGAACGATGTTTCGCCAAAGACCGGCATCATGGGCGGCGACCGAAATACCATCACGTTGGTGACGGCCACGGGTTCGGAAGATTGGCCCACACAATCGAAGGAGGGCGTCGCGCGGATGCTGGTGGAGCGGATCGCGAAGGAGATGTCAGGATGACGAGCCTGACTGTTTGCGAGGTCGGCCTTCACGCGTGGTCCCGGAAAGGCGATCGAGGCTCGCGCACATGACGTCCATCGATATCCTCGTCACGCGCTTGCCGCACGCGGCCGACCTGCCGCTGCCGTCGTACCAAAGCGCGCACGCTGCCGGCCTCGACTTGATGGCTGCCGTTCCGGCCGACGCGCCCGTGGTCATCGCTCCGGGTGACCGCGCGCTCGTGCCGACCGGTATCTGCCTTGCCCTGCCGCCCGACACGGAAGGCCAGGTGCGCCCGCGCTCGGGTCTTGCCGCACGTCACGGGCTGACCGTGCTGAATGCGCCCGGCACCATCGACGCCGACTACCGCGGCGAGATCCAGGTGTTGCTCGTCAACCTCGGCGCCGAAGCGGTGACGGTCACACGCGGCATGCGGATCGCGCAGCTCATCGTTGCGCCGGTTGCTCAAGCCATGCTGCGAGAAGTCGTCGCACTTCCCCAAACGCCACGCGGAAGCGGCGGATTCGGTTCGACCGGCTCTGAATAACAGACCTGCCTGCGGAATATCCGGCTGGACGACAAAAGTCCTGTAGCATATTACCTTTTGCGGAAGTCACGAGACCCTGCCATGCCGCTCCTGTCCCGTCGCTGCACTCTCGCCATTACCGCCGTCATCGACATCGCAATGAACAGCAATGGGCGGCCGGTTTCGGCAAAGGCGCTGGCGCGCCAGCACAAGCTGCCGCCAAGGCACCTGGAGCCCGTTCTGCAAGCCTTGGTGCACGACGGAATACTGCGCGGGATCCGTGGACCGCACGGCGGCTACGAATTGGCACGACAGGGTTGCGCCATCACCGCCGAGGACATTCTGCGCGCTGCCGGCAAAGCAACCGAAGACGAGGTCGACGATTCGGCTGCGACATCCACTTTGCTCACCAGCGTCGTGCGGCCGGCCCTCTCGGAGGCTGAGCAGGCGTTTTCAGCGGCGCTGCGGCAGATCACCGTCGAAGGCATGATGCAGCAGGCCAATTCGATGAAATAACCGCGCTCGGACCTGGTCCCGGCGTCTCGTTCACGGTCTGGACTCTTTCGGCCGGATTCCCCTTGGAGTTAAAGTCGGTTGATTCGCGGGCGGCGTGGCGGACGCTGCTCGAATCCTGGGGCAAGTCTGAATGCCGGAGACGATCCGGGCGGTGAACGAGAGGCTGCGTTCTCGTCCGAGGCGAGGTCAAATCCTCGCCTCCTGCGTCATCGTAACGCTCTCCGTCTTTGCAGCCGCTCCGGCCAACGCCGAGAGCGCATTTCCGCTTGCCCGCATCTATTTCGGCGCGCTTGCTACCCTTAACCAGAAAGAGACCATCGATCTCGCGCTCACGCTTGGCTTGCTCTGCTTTGCCGTGCTTACCGCCATCATGCTTGTGCGAACGCGGACAGAGTCGGCACGTGCCGCGGAGCAAGCGCAGGCCGACGCCCTGACAGCAAAGGCGGAAATCGACCGTCTCAAGGCGCTGTTACTGTCGGAGCCGCAAGTTCTGGTCTCGTGGCCCGCTTCCGCAGGCAGCCCCGAGATCGTCGGTGATACCGGACTAATCGTTCCGGAGATGCATCGACAGCGCGTGCTCGCCTTCGGCAGCTGGCTTGCGCCGGCCGCAGCGCAAGCAATCGAGAGTGCTGTCGAAGCTTTGCGTAATCGCGGTCGCGGCTTTGCCATGACGCTTGTGACCAGCGACGGACGCCCTATCGAAGCCGAAGGCCGCGCAATCGCCGGCCGCGCGGTGCTGCGTCTGCGCGATATCAGCGGATTAAAGCGCGAACATGCCGAGCTGTCCGCCCGCTACGCACATCTGCGCGAGCAGGTAGATACCTTGCATGCGCTGATCGACGCGCTCCCCTCACCGCTATGGGCACGAGACGGCGCCGGCAACCTGACTCTCGCCAATCCGGCCTATGCACGCGCCGTCGATGCCGCCGATCCGGCCGACGCGATTGCGCGCGGCAGCGAACTGCTTCCCCGCGCGGCACGCGATGAGCGCACGGATGCCTTCACTGCAAGCAAGGTATTTTCCGCCACCGTGCGCGCCGTGATCGGCGGCGAACGGCGTCACCTCCATGTTGTCGATGTGCCCAGCGCCCACGGCAGCGCCGGCATTGCGATCGACATCAGCGAGGTTGAAGCCCTGCGGGCTCATCTCTCGCATATGAGAGATGCTCACCGGCGCGTCCTCGACCAGCTCGCCACCGGTGTTGCCGTGTACGCCGCCGATCAGAAGCTTGCATTTTACAACACCGCCTTCCGTGCATTGTGGAATCTCGACCCGAGCTTCCTCGACAGCGCACCGGCTGACAGCGCTGTGCTCGACAAATTGCGCGCGGAACGCAAATTGCCCGAAGAGCAGGATTTCCGGCAATGGAAGGCGCAGTTGCATGAGGCTTATCGCGCTGTCGAGCCGAAAGAGCATCTGTGGCATTTGCCGGACGGCCGCGCCGTTCGCGTCGTCACGACGCCCAATCCGGAAGGCGGCGTCACGTACCTGTTCGACGAGGTCACCGAACGCCTCGATATGCACCGACGCTTCGAGGCGCTGATAAAAGTTCAGAGCGAAACGCTCGACCACCTAACGGAGGCTGTCGCGGTGTTTGCCAGTGACGGCCGCGTACGCCTGTTTAATCCAGCCTTCGCCTCCATGTGGAAGCTTACTCCGGAGGCGCTGCACCAGCGCCCGCACGTTGAGGCCGTAACCGCCTGGTGCCAGGCGCTGCACGATGAAAACGCCGTCTGGCGTTCATTGCGCGCAGCGGTAACCGCTATCGACGACCGGCGCTCGGTCAAAGGACGCATCGAGCGGCGCGACGGCGCGCTCATCGATTACGCCAGCATGCCGTTGCCCGACGGCGCCACGCTGGTCACATTCCAAGACGTTACCGCTACCGCAAACGTCGAACGCGCGTTGCGTGAACGCAACGAGGCGCTGGAAGCGGCCGATCGCATCAAAATCAATTTCGTTCACCACGTCTCGTACGAGTTGCGCTCGCCGCTCACCAACATTATCGGCTTCGCGCACTTGCTGCGTGATCCTTCCTTTGGCCCATTGACCACGAAGCAGCGCGAGTACGTCGATTACATTACCGTCTCGACCAATTCTTTGCTCGCGATCACCAACGACATTCTGGATCTGGCGACGATCGATGCCGGCGCCATGCCGCTTCACAAATCCGAGGTCGATATTCTTGCAGCGATGCGTGCGGCCGCCGCAGGCGTGCGAGATCGTCTGGTGAAAAACAATATAACGCTCGATGTTCGTGTGGCGCCCGCGATCGGCAGTTTCACGGCGGACGAGCGGCGGCTTCGCCAGATTCTGTTCAACCTTCTCGCCAATGCGATCGGTTTCTCGCCGGCCGGCGAGACGGTGATATTCACTGCCGAACGGCGGCCGGGAGCGGTCGTTTTTTCGGTGACCGATCACGGGCCGGGCATTCCAGCCGAGAAAAGAAATCGTGTGTTCGATTTGTTCGAAACCGATTCACGCGGGTCCCGGCATCGCGGCGCCGGCCTCGGCCTTTCGCTGGTGCGCTCGTTTGTCGATCTGCACGGCGGCACCGTCGCGATCGAATCGGCTGTCGGCCACGGCACAACCGTGATCTGCACGTTTCCCGTCGAGCACAGCGCGAAGCAGAGCGCTGCTTAAGCAAGGGCTCGCAAACGAAAACCTCCGCGCCTTGGCGCGGAGGTTCGCCGTTAAACCGTCGAGCAACGATCAACGGTAGCGATAGCCGCGTCGCGGCGGAGGCGGCGGTGCGTAGCCGACGAACTCGCCGTTGACGCACGCCTCTTTGTTCAGGCCAAGAAGAGCCTGGAATCCGCGGCAGGGCTGAATGGCTGCATCAAGCAATGCAATGGTGCCAATACCTGCCACGCCGCCGACCGTAGCGGCTCCGGCTGCTGTCGTCGGAAAGACAGTGCCGGCAACAGTCGGGCCCCACCAGCCTTCGGAAAATCCAAGACCGACAACGGTGCCGGTTACCACTCCCGCGCCGACAACCGCTGCACGTGCGGGATAATCAGGATAGGCGGGATAAGCAGTATAGGCCGGATCCGCCGCGTAGCCGCGGTACTCATGACCATAATAGCGCCCGGATTGCGCCAAGGCCGGCGTGGCGACAATCGCCACGGCGGCAACAGCAAGCATAAGCTTACGCATCGCAGTCTCCTTTTCGCTGCCCCAAACCGGTTTGGAAATGATTGAAGCGGCAGAGTGTTCCTGTCGGGCGCTGCGCAACGGAACCGGCCACCGCACGATGGCAACGTCGTGGTAAGAGAGGGGAATTAGCGTCGACACGGTGGTCGAATAGCGGCCGTTCGGTGGCAGCCGGCGCCTCTCCGAACTGGCAATCTTTCATGCGTGCCGTCTATAAGGGCGCGGCTTGATGGCGGGCGATTCGATGCTTCGTACGATATCCGACCACTACGAGTTCACGGTTGCGCTCGCTGACGAGCAGGCGACCGGTCGGCTGGTGATCGATGTTGCGGCACTCATCGAGCCAGGCGACTTCATCACGTTGTCCGGCGATCTCGGCGCCGGAAAAACGACGTTCGCGCGCGCACTCATTCGTCATCTCGCCCACGACGAAACGATTGAAGTTCCGAGCCCGAGCTTCACGCTCATGCAGGTCTACGAGTTGCCGGGCATCACCATCGTGCACGGCGATCTTTACCGCGTCTCGGCGACATCGGAAGTTTCTGAGCTCGGCTTCGACGATGTGCCGGAGCGGGCGCTGGTTTTGCTCGAATGGCCGCATCGCGCCGGCGCATTGTTGCCACGCGACCGGCTCGATATTGCCCTGACACTTTCGCCGGAGCACGGCCTCACATTCCGTAACGCGCGCGTTACCGGTTTCGGCAGCATGGCCGCGCGCGCCGAACGAATTGCCGTGCTGCGGCGCTTTCTCGACGAAGCCGGATTTGGCAACGCCGATCGCCGTCGCATCCAGGGTGACGCCTCGACTCGGTCCTACGAGAGGCTGACGCGTGGTGAAGACACCTTCATCCTCATGAACGCGCCGCGCAGGCCCGACGGCCCGCCCATCCGCGACGGCAAGCCGTACAGCGCCATCGCGCATCTCGCCGAGGACGTGACGCCGTTCATCGCGATTGCCGGCGCTTTGCGGGAGCGTGGTCTGTCAGCACCCGCCGTTCTTCACGCCGACCGCGATAATGGTATCCTCATTCTCGAAGATCTCGGCAATGTGCCGGTCGTCGAAGGCAATCCGCCGGAGCCGATCAAGGAACGTTACGCGACTGCCGTCGACGTGCTCGCAAAGCTGCACAGCGAAACACTGCCGACGGTGCTTGCCGTCGCCCCGGACGTCGATTACCGGCTGCCCCCCTACGACATGGATGCGCTGCTGATCGAACTCGAATTGCTTGCCGATTGGTACCTGCCGCTGCTCGGCGCCAGCATTCTACCGGCCGCGCGCGAGGGATATCTTTTGCTTTGGCGCAACGCGCTGCGGCCCGCGGTGGCCGGCGAGCAAACCTGGGTTTTGCGCGACTTTCATTCGCCCAACCTGATCTGGCTCCCCGATCGTCGCGGCGTCGCACGCATCGGTCTGATCGATTTCCAGGATGCCCTTATCGGACATCCCGCCTACGATCTCGCTTCGCTTTTGCAGGACGCGCGCGTGGACGTCCCGGAAACGACTGAGATTGCGCTGCTCTCGCGTTATACCCGTGCCCGGCTTGCCGCGAATGAACACTTCGATACGCCTGGATTCGTGCGCGTTTACTCGACGCTGGCCGCGCAGCGCGCCTCGAAGATTCTCGGTATCTTCGCACGCCTCGACCGCCGCGACGGCAAGCCGCAATATCTGCGACATTTGCCACGTGTGCGACGGTACCTGCACCGTGCCTTGTCGCATCCGGCACTTGCCGCATTGAATGCATGGTACGCGGCGAACGTGCCGGCGCTTCGGAGTTGAGCGTGGCCAGTTCGGAAAAATCTCCCCGCCGCGCAATGGTTCTCGCCGCCGGGCTCGGCACGCGCATGCGTCCTCTCACCGATGCCAAGCCGAAGCCGCTGATCGAAGTCGCCGGCAAGCCGCTGATCGACCACGTCCTAGACCGGCTTGCAGAAGCCGGCGTCGAGACGGTCGTCGTCAACGTTCATTATCTCGCCGACATGATCACGCGCCATCTCTCGGCGCGAACAAAGCCGCGCATCGATATTTCCGACGAACGCGGTGCGCTGCTCGGCACCGGTGGCGGCGTACTGAAAGCGTTACCGAAGCTTGGGAACGCGCCGTTTTTTCACATCAATTCAGACACCATCTGGATCGAGGGTCCGCGGCCCAATCTGACGCGCCTCGCTGAAGCCTTCGACGCCGAAGCAATGGATGCTCTGCTGTTGCTCGCACCGTCGACCAGCATCGGTTACGACGGCAGCGGCGATTACGTGATGACCCCCAACGGGCGCCTGCAGCGGCGTAAGGAGCGCGAAGTTGCGCCATTTGCTTTCGCCGGCGCGGCGATTCTATCGCCGTCCCTGTTTGCCGACGCACCAAAGGGCGATTTTCCGCTGACGGCGCTGTTCGACCGCGCCGAGCACGCTGGCCGCCTCTACGGATTGCGTCTTGACGGTATGTGGATGCACGTCGGAACGCCCGATGCGATCGGTGCAGCGGAAGCTGCGATCGAGGCGAGCGCACGCTAGCGAGCCGGCTTTTCCACCCCTGAGCACAGCGAGGAAATCCGGAATACTTGTCCGGCGAGAACGCGACTTTTGCGCGTGGCGGAGTTATGGATTCCCGGTGCGGACTTTCTGTGTCGTCACGAATGACAATGAAAATGAGCCCCCGCGTCTTCAACATTCCGGCATCGGCGCCCTTCCTTCCCACGCTGATCGATGCGCTCGTCAACGACCGCCTGGGGCTCGGTTTTCCGGCACCGGGCGATCCGCTCGCGTTGGCACAGGCAACACTTTATTTGCCGACGCGGCGCGCATGCCGGCTTGCCCGCGACATCTTCCTCGACACGTACAAACAGCAGGCGGCGATCCTGCCGCGCATCGTTCCGCTCGGCCATATCGATGAAGACGAACTCGATTTCGCGCAGACAGCAACGAGCAGCGGCGATCTCGACGTTGAGGACACGCTCCGACCATTTCAGCGAAACATCGCGCTTGCCGAGCTGATCTTGAAGTGGGCCAAGTCGGAAGGAATGCGCACGGAAGGCGGCGCAGCGCTCGTCGCCAACAGTCCGGCGGCGGCCTTCAGGCTCGCCGGCGACCTTGCACGCCTCATGGACGACATGGCGACCCGCCAGGTTCCCTGGGGTAAACTCGATTCATTGGTGCCGGCGGAACTCGACGTCTATTGGCAAAAGACTCTTGATTTTCTGAAGATCGCACGCGACGCTTGGCCGAAATTTCTTGCCGAAAATAATCTGATCGAACCGGCCGTGCGGCAGAACAGGTTGATTGCTGCCGAGGCCGCGCGCCTGAAGCAATCGGGCGCACCCGTGATCGCTGCCGGCTCAACCGGGTCGATTCCCGCGACAGCAGGTCTACTTGAAACGATCGCAAAGCTGCCGAAAGGCGCGGTGATTTTGCCCGGGCTCGACACCGATCTTGATGAGGACGCCTGGCGCGCGATCGGCGGCAAAGCCGAAGCCGACCATCCGACACATCCACAATTCGCCATGCAGGCCCTGCTCCGCCGCATCGGCATTGTTCGCGAGGCCGTGCTGAATCTTGCAATGCCGCAGGGCCGCGAATTGCTGCTGTCGGAAGCGATGCGGCCCGCTGAGCAAACGGCGCGGTGGCACGCACGTCTTTCGGAGATCCGGCCGCGCATCGAGGCGGCGATGCAAAACATCGGGGTGATCGAAGCCGCCAATGCGGAGGAAGAAGCGCTGGCGATCGCCGTCGCGCTGCGCGAAGCGTTCGAGGAAAAAAAGAAAACCGCCGCGCTTGTTACCCCCGATCGTGCGCTCGCGCGCCGCGTACGGGCGGCGCTCGCGCGCTGGAATATTGAAGCCGACGATTCGGCCGGCGACGATCTCGCCGATACGCCCGCAGGGGTATTCGCGCGACTGGTCGCGGAAGCAGCGCTTGGTGGTTTGGCACCGGTGCCACTGCTTGCAATGCTCAAGCATCCACTTTGCCACCTCAGCCTGCCAGGCGTCCTGGCATTGGAGCGCGCGGTGCTGCGAGGGCCGCGCCCAAGGCCTGGCACCGCCGGTCTCACGCATGCGCTTGCCGTTCTGCGCACGACGCGTCACACACTGCATTACAGTGACCCGAGACGCGCGCTGACCGAACCAGAACTCGATTCTGCGGAAGCCTTGGTGAAGTCACTGGCACAAGCACTCGCGTCGCTCGAAGCGCTGAAGCCGGGCGAGCAGCCGCTATCGTCCATCGCCGCGGCACATCGTGAGACGCTTGAGGCGCTCGCCGGCGGGCAGCCAATGCTGGATGCTGCCTTTGACGAGATCATCGATTACGGCACGCTCCTCATCGATCGTGACGACTATCTTGAGCTCTTTCATTCCGCCTTGGCCAACCGGCCCACGCGCCAACCGCCAACCCAGGCACGCATCCGTATCCTCGGCACGCTCGAATCGCGCTTGCAGCATGTCGATCGCGCGATCCTCGGCAGCCTTGCGGAAGGCATTTGGCCGCCTGAGGCGAGCGCCGATGCATGGTTGTCGCGCCCGATGCGCCTCACGCTCGGTCTCGATCTGCCGGAGCGGCGAATCGGATTGTCGGCGCACGACTTTGCGCAAGCGCTTGGCGCCAAAGAGGTCATTCTAAGCCGTGCCGCCAAAGTCGCCGGCACGCCGACGGTTGCATCACGTTTTATCCAGCGGCTCGCTGCGGTCGCCGGCGAATCCGCATGGAACAGCGCATTGAAGCGAGGCGAAAAATATCTCGCGTATGCGCGTGCACTTGATGAGCCGGCGCAGCCGTTACGCATCGAGATGCCGAAACCGAAACCGCCGCTGGACGCGCGGCCGAAAAAATTGAGCGTCACCGATATCGAAAACTGGCTTCGCGACCCGTACACGATCTACGCCAAGCACGTGCTGCGGCTCTATCCGCTGGACACGGTCGATACGCCGCCCGGTGCGGCCGATCGCGGAACGATCATCCATGAGGCTATTGCCGAGTTCGCAAAGCAATTCCCCGAGGCGATGCCGGACGATGCCCTCGCCCGCCTGCAAGCCTTCGGCGAAAAACGTTTCGCTGCACTGGAAGATTTTCCCGAGGCAAAAGCATTCTGGTGGCCTCGCTTTCTGCGCATCGCGCGCTGGCTGGTCGAGACCTTCGAGCCGAACCGCCGCGCCGGGCTCAAAGCGCTTTATTCCGAATGCTCCGGCGAGCTTCCCATCCCTCTCGTCGAGCGCACGTTCACGCTCACCGCGCGCGCCGACCGTATCGAGCAGCGCGCTGACGGAAGCTTTGCGATTCTCGATTTCAAGACCGGCAAGCCGCCGAGCAGCAAACAAGTGCAATCCGGCCTTTCACCGCAGCTCACGCTCGAAGCGGCGATTCTGCGCGCAGGAAAATTCGGTGACATTCCGAAAGACGTCAGCGTCTCGGAGCTTACCTATGTCGCGCTGCGCGGCAACGAGCCGCCCGGCAAAGAAGAAGTCATCGAATTCAAGAACAGCAACCCGAACGAACAGGCCGACAATGCCTTGCGCCGCCTCACCGAAGTCGCGGCGAAATTTGCAAAGCTTGAAACCCCATATCGGCCGCTCGCGCATCCGATGTGGAGAAATCACTACGGTGACTACGATCATCTCGCGCGCGTAAAAGAATGGTCGCTCACCGGGGGCGCCGCGGAGAGCGGCGAATGAGCACGCGCGTCATCTCCGAAACCGTTCTGGAGCGACAGCGGCAGGCATCGGATCCCGACGTTTCGGCCTGGGTGTCGGCCAATGCGGGCTCCGGCAAGACGCACGTCCTTGCACAACGCGTCATTCGCCTGCTGCTGTCCGGCGTCGATCCGGCGCGCATCCTGTGCATCACCTATACAAAAGCCGCCGCCAGCAACATGGCGAATCGTGTGTTCGACGAATTGCGCCGCTGGACCGCGCTCGGCGACGAGCAGCTTGCTGCCGCGATGAAGAATGTCGGCGCACATGACACCGGCGAAAAGATGCGCGCACGCGCGCGCAGGCTGTTCGCACTGGCGCTTGAGACGCCGGGCGGCCTTAAGGTCCAGACGATCCATGCTTTCTGCACCCACATCCTGCATCTCTTCCCGTTCGAAGCAAACGTCGCAGCGCGTTTTTCCGTCCTCGACGAGGCGCAGGAAGCGCAACTTCTCGAGCGCATGACGAACGAAGTCCTGCTCGATGCAGCCGCCCATCCGCAAAACCAAACGGGCGAAGCGTTGCGCTATGCCATTGGAGCCGTCGCCGATGGGACGTTCCGCGACCTGATCGGTAAGGCGATCGAAAAACGGGACGCAGTCGAGGCTTGGCTTGCGGCGGCAGGCGGACTCAAGGGCGCCGCGAAAGAACTATCGCATATGCTCGGTATCGATCCGGCAGACAGTGAGGACATCGTTGCCGCCGAATTCTTCGGCAAAAGCGTTATCGCGCCATCTGAATGGTCCACCATTGCAGCAATCGCTGCCGGCGGCAAAAAGACGGACCGCGAGCAGGCGCAGCGTTTCACATTGCTGCCGACGCTTGCAGGATTGCAGCAGATCGAGCATTACATCGATATCTTCTGCACCAAAACGCGCGAGAAGCCTAAAGACACCATCTTCACCAAAGAAATCAGCGATCGGCACGACGCCCTTTGCGAACGCTTGTACGAGGAGCGCGACCGGGTTTGGGCGCTGGTCAAGCGCCGCCGCGCGATTGCCGCACGCGAGCGCACAATCGCACTTATCACCGTCGCCAAGGCGGTGCTCAATCGATTTAATGCGGAAAAGAATCGCCGCGGTTTGCTCGATTTCGAGGACCAGATCGACAAGACACAGGACCTGCTTGCGCGCGTTTCCGCAGCCTGGGTGCATTACAAGCTCGACAAGGGCATCGAGCATGTTCTGATCGACGAAGCGCAGGACACGAGTCCCAAGCAATGGAGCATCATCCGGCATCTGGTCTCGGAATTTTTCGCCGGCAAGGGCGCAAGTGACAAGAAGCGCACCATTTTCGCCGTCGGTGATGAGAAGCAATCGATCTTTTCGTTTCAGGGTGCTGCGCCCGCCGAATTCGAAGCGATGCGCCGCGAATTCGAAGCGCTTTGCCGGCGAAGCGAGCAGGATTTCCGCCACATGCGCTTCGATACGTCGCTGCGCTCAGGCGAGAACGTGCTTTCCGCGGTCGACATCGTGTTCAAGCCGCAAGACGTGGCGAAGAGTCTCACCCATGACGTTGCGGGCGTTCCCGAACATATCGCCTTGGCGAGCGCCGCTCCCGGGGAGGTGGAAATCTGGGACACCGAGAAGCCGCTGGAAGAGACGAGCGAAAAAGACCCCTGGAATGCGCCCTTCGATACATTGTCTGGAACGAAGCCGGCTGTGCGGCTCGCCGAGCGCATCGCCAAATCGGTACAGGCTTTGATGGATGCCGGGGCGCAGCCCGGTGACGTCCTCGTGCTGGTGAACCGGCGCGGCGCACTGTTCGAGGCAATCATCCGCGCGCTGAAGAACGCGCGCATTCCGGTCGCCGGCGCTGACCGGCTAGTGCTCACCGAACACATCGCCGTGATGGATTTGCTGGTTTTGGCCGACGCGTTGCTGCTGCCGCACGATGATCTCGCGCTCGCCACGGTCCTCAAAAGTCCGCTGTTCGGCCTCGACGACGAGGATATTTTCGAACTCGCTTACAACCGGGGAGCAAGGTCGCTGCGCGATGTACTGCAGCAGAAAGCATCCGGCGACGCCAAATTCTCCGCGGTGCTTGCACGCCTTGACGCGCTCGCGGCTCGCGCGCGCGACACCAAACCGTTTGACTTCTATGCGCGCTTGCTCGGCGCGGAGCGCGGGCGTGAGCGCTTCATTGCACGGCTCGGCCACGAGGCAACCGATGCGCTCGATGAATTCCTCAATCTCGCACTCGATTACGAGCGCAGCGAAACACCCTCCCTGCAAGGCTTCGTCGCTTGGCTGCGGGCGGCCAAATCCGAGGTCAAGCGCGACATGGAAACCGTGCGCGACGAAGTGCGCGTGATGACGGTGCACGGCGCCAAAGGACTCGAGGCGCCAGTCGTCTATCTCGCCGACACGACCACACGGCCGGAAGGCCATCATCCGCCGCCGTTGCTGGCATTGCCTGTACAATCCGGTGTGGCACCCCTCGTCTGGGTCAAAAGCGCGGGGGAAGACATCGGCCCAATGGGCGCAGCGCGCGAGGCCGCGCGGACCGAAACGCGGAACGAACACCGTCGTCTCCTGTACGTCGCAATGACCCGCGCCGCGGAGCGGCTGATCGTGTGCGGCATCGAATCGCAAAAGCGGCCGGACGGCTGCTGGTACGATCTCGTTTTCAACAGCCTCAAAGAGCAGTCCGGCTTCAGCGAGCACGAACAGGACGGCCACAAGCTGTGGCGCTACCGCAAGGTCGAGCCGGTCGCAGCGGCAATGCCGGCGCAACGCAAGAGCGCAACGACGATCAGCAAACCCGACTGGCTGGAGCGTCCGGCCACGGCTGAACCACCCCCCCTTCGCCTCATCACACCTTCGGCCGCCGGCGACGATGACGAGCCTGTCATGCGGTCGCCCGCCGCAGATGCTGCGCGTGCACGCGGACGCATTCTGCACCGGCTGATGCAGTCACTCCCGGACATCCCGCCCGAGCGGCGCAAGCAAGCGGCGGACGATTTTGTCCGCCGTGCTGCGGCCAAAATGGATGAAGGGCAGCAGCACGCCTTGGCAGCCCTCGCCGACCAGGCAATCGCCGTTTTGTCAGATAAACGCTTTTCCGCGCTGTTTGCCTCTGGCAGCCGTGCGGAGGTGCCGATCGTCGGCGACCTGCCGCAGGGCCGCGTATCGGGCCAGATCGATCGCCTTGCGGTCACACAAGATGCCGTGCTGATCGCCGACTTCAAAACAAACCGGCCAGCGCCGCGCAAGATCGAGACCGTTCCAAAAAACTATATCAGGCAACTGGCCCTCTATCGCGCCGTCCTTGCCAGCCTTTATCCCGGCAGACCCATCCGCGCCGCGCTGGTCTGGACGGAAGTTCCTGATTTGATGGAGATTCCGCCCGGCGCTCTGGATGCCGCGCTGGCTGAGGTCACCAGGGCGTGAGGCGGCTTGACGCCCCCGGGGCGCGTTCATAGGTTTCGGTCATCCTTCCCGGCGCTGAGTCGCGCTTATATTCACGAAATGAGGTGTTCCATGGCCGTCGGCAAAGTGTCGGACGCAAGCTTCGAATCGGATGTGCTGAAGGCTGCCGAGCCTGTGGTGGTCGATTTCTGGGCGGAATGGTGCGGTCCATGCAAAATGATCGCGCCCGCACTTGAGGAGATCGCCGGTACGATGGGCGACAAAGTCAAGATTGTGAAGCTCAACGTCGACGAGAACCCGAATACCGCGGCAAAGTACGGCATCATGTCAATTCCGACGCTGATGTTGTTCAAGAATGGCGAGATCGCTTCGCGCCAGGTCGGCGCGGCGCCCAGACAGAAGCTGGAGCAGTGGATCAGCGACTCGGTTTGAATAACGCGATCCCCGATCTCGCAAATATCGCTACGGCGGCCGGCCAAAAGCCGGCCGTTTGCGTTGTTGTGGCGTTATGAGCCTGCCGCTGCACCGACCCTTTCCGCCGATGGAAGCCAAATCGGTCGACAAAGTTCCGACTGGAGACACGTGGCAATATGAGCCCAAATGGGACGGCTTTCGCTGCCTCATTTTTCGGGATGGCAACGAAATTGAATTGCAGTCGAAGTCGGGGCAATCTCTGACGCGTTACTTTCCCGATCTGGTCGCGTGCGTGCGCGCTTTGGACGCCAGGCGTTGTGTCCTCGACGGCGAAATTGCCGTACCGAGCAACGGCGGATTTTCTTTCGACGCCCTCTTGCAGCGCATTCACCCGGCTGCAAGCCGGATCAAGCGGTTGGCTGCCGAAACGCCGGTTATTTTCATCGTGTTTGATTTACTGGTCGACCAAACCGGTAAATTGCTCACCACACATCCACTCACCGAGCGCCGGGCAAGCCTGGAGGCGTTCGCCGACAAATTCGTGCGCGAGGGCGGATGCATCCGCCTGTCGCCTGCAACAACGCGGCTTGCCGACGCCCGCAAATGGCTGAAAAGCGTCGGCGCAAACCTCGACGGCATCATCGCCAAAGATCGCAACGCCGATTACCGTTGTGGCGAACGTAGTGCCATGCAGAAGATCAAGAACTTTCGCAGCGCCGACTGCGTCGTTGGCGGTTTCCGCTATAACGAAGGCAAGCCGGTCGTCGGCTCACTGCTGCTCGGACTGTACGATAAGAACGGCCTGCTCAATCACATCGGCTTCACTTCCACCATCAAGGCCGAGGAAAAGAAAGGGCTCACCGTACGGCTCGAAAAACTCGTCGCGCCGCCAGGCTTTACCGGGAACAAGCCGGGCGGACCAAGCCGCTGGTCGACGAAGCGCTCTGCGGAATGGAAGCCGCTCAAGCCGAAGCTCGTCGTTGAAGTGTGCTACGATCATTTTACGGGAGATCGTTTCCGCCACGGCACACGCCTGATACGCTGGCGTCCGGACAAGTCGCCGCAGCAATGCACGATGGAACAGGTGCGCCAGAAAAAGGCCGACTTGGCCGCGCTCTTAAAGTAGTCGCCCCTTCATCCTCGTCGGATATCGAGCTTATTGCGCCGGCGTACCGTTCTCGCGCAGAACATCACCCGCGAGATAAAGCGACCCGGTAATCAGAATGCGCGGCGGCGGCTCAAGATCGAGTTTGCGTACCGCATCGAACGCCTGTTCGAGATTATCCCGGCTAGTAACCGCGAGCCCGATGCCGCGTGCGGCATCGGCGACGGCCTCGGACGGCAATCCCTTTTCAGCATTCGGCACCGGCACTGCGATCACCCGGCGCGCAAGACCTGTGAAATTGCGCAAGAATCCCGTGCAGTCTTTCGTTGACAGCATCCCGACAATGATCACGAGCGGCCGCGAAACGCGCTCCTCAAGATCTGCAAGTGCGGCGGCAGTGGCGCGTCCACCATCCGGATTGTGTCCCCCGTCAAGCCAGAGTTCGCTGCCGGCAGGTGCGAGCTCAACGAGACGGCCTTGCGTGAGCCGCTGCATGCGTGCCGGCCAATCGGCCTTCACCATGCCGGCTTCGTAGGCCACCGGTGGAATTTTGAGCGGCTTGAGCATTCGCAAGGTCGCGATCGCCAAGCCGGCGTTCTCGAACTGATGACGGCCGTATAATTTCGGCGACGGCAGATCGAGCAGGCCGGCTGCGTCCTGGTAGACAAGCCGGCCGCGTTCTTCAGTCGCGGTCCAGTCTTCACCAGCAACTTTTAACGGCGCCCGCCAGCGCGCGGCCTGCCGTTCGATCACGGCCAAAACGCTACGCGGCTGGGCAGCAACAATAACCGGCACGGCAGGCTTTATGATGCCAGCCTTTTCGAATGCAATTTTCTCAAGGGTATCGCCGAGGAAATCGGTGTGATCGATGGCAATAGGCGTAATGACGGAGACGAGTGGCGCATCGATGACGTTGGTGGCATCCAGGCGCCCCCCGAGACCGACTTCCAGAAGCGTAACGTCCGCCGGATGGCGCGCAAAGAGTACCATGCCGACCGCGGTGGTAATCTCGAATACGGTGATCGGTGCGCCGGCATTGATGCGCTCGCACTCTTCCAGAGTCGCCGACAGCTCCTCGTTCGAAACCAGTTCGCCCTCGCCCCTCGCGCCCAGACGAAAACGTTCGTTGAAGCGTACGAGGTGCGGCGACGTATAGGCGTGCACACGCAATCCCGCCGCTTCCAGAATCGCGCGCAGGAACGCAATCGTCGAGCCTTTGCCGTTAGTACCCGCAACGTGAATAACGGGTGGAAGCCTGCGCTCTGGATTACCGAGAGCCGCAAGCAGCCGCTGCATCCGATCAAGCGACAAATCAATGCGCTTGGGATGGAGCGCCGTCAGGCGTGCAACAATGGAATCGACTGGAGTCATAACCTTACGTTGTCGCGGGCCCCCGCGTCAGCGCCGCGACCGGCCATTCCGACATATGTGGCACAGCCTTGCCTTGGCAAGCGAGATGGCCAGATCTAGTCCGCCCATGACAATGTGGAGAAATTAAGCGCGGGCCGGAACGGGTAATTGCGCCGTCGGCGACCCGCCTTTCGCGGGGGCCTTGGTCAATAGTCGGCACAACTCGGAGAGCGTTTCCCGCAGCCGGTGTCGATGCACAACCATATCTACCATCCCGTGCTGCTCAAGGTATTCCGCGCGCTGAAAGCCTTCCGGCAGCTTTTCGCGGATCGTCTGCTCAATGACGCGGGGCCCTGCAAAGCCGATGAGCGCCCCAGGTTCCGCGATGTGCACGTCTCCCAGCATGGCATAGGAGGCGGTTACGCCGCCTGTCGTCGGGTTCGTAAGGACCACAATGTACGGTTTTCTCACTTCGCGTAGCATCTGCACGGCGACCGTGGTGCGCGGCAATTGCATCAGCGACAGAATACCCTCCTGCATGCGCGCGCCGCCGGATGCCACAAACATGATGAAAGGCGTAAGGCGCTTCACCGCCGTTTCCAGTCCGACAATGACGGACTCGCCGGCCGCCATGCCGAGCGATCCACCCATGAATTCGAAATCCTGCACGGCGGCTGTCACCGGCAATCCATCGAGCGTGCCGACGCCGATTCTCACGGCGTCCTGCATTCCGGTCTTGCTGCGCGCATCCTTGAGTCGATCGGCATAGCGGCGTTCGTCGCGAAAGCGCAATGGATCGATCGGCACTTCCCGGACCGCAATCTCCTCGAATTCGCCGTTGTCAAATAGCGACTTCAGGCGCAGCGAGGCGCTGATGCGCATGTGATAGTTCGAACTTGGAATGACGAACTGGTTCGCCTCCACGTCCTTGTAGAAAACGAGCTGTCCTGTTTCAGGGCATTTGATCCAGAGATTCTCCGGCACCTCGCGGCGCAGGAAGCTGCGAATCTTGGGCCGGACAACGTTGGATATCCAGTTCATGGCTACTCCCTATCCTGCTCCGCGAAAGCAGGGCATGTATTCGCAACATAAGAATTATTCATCTGTCACGCCATCGTAGGATTCGGTGGTGTTACTGGACCATCCGCTTGCGCGGACAATGACGCGGCGCCTAGCTTTTCGCTGTCGCCCGACGGACCGCACGCACGCCCTCCGCGAGCGTCCCGACAAGATCGGTTACGGCCTTTACGCTTGCCTCCGTCGCCTTGCCGTCGCCATTGAGAGTCTTTCGCAGTGCCTCGACCAGTGCGGAGCCAACGACCACGCCATCGCTTCCCTCAGCAATGGCGCGCGCATGGGCTGCCGTTTTGACGCCGAAACCAACCGCGACCGGCAGTTTAGTATGCCGTTTGATCCGCGCGACCGCTGCGGCCACTTTATTCGCATCCGGCGCAGCCGTGCCGGTGATGCCGGTGATCGACACGTAGTAGACAAATCCCGACGTGTTGTTCAGCACCGCCGGCAGGCGCTGGTCGTCGGTTGTCGGCGTCGCCAGACGGATGAAATTAAGTCCCGCCTTCAGCGCCGGCACGCAAAGCTCCTCGTCTTCCTCGGGCGGCAGATCCACGACGATCAGGCCGTCGACGCCGACTGCTTTCGCATCGTTGAGAAATTGCTCGACGCCGTAGATGTACACGGGATTGTAATAACCCATCAGCACGATCGGCGTTGCATCGTCCTCTTTTCGAAATTCTCGCACCAGCGACAGCGTTTTCTTCATGTCCTGGCCGCCTTTGAGCGCGCGCACGCCGGCTGCCTGAATTGCGGGGCCATCCGCCATCGGATCGGTGAACGGCATGCCAAGCTCAATCACATCCGCGCCGGCCTTCGGTAATGCTTTCGCGATCGCAAGCGAAGTCCCATAGTCGGGGTCGCCGGCCATGGTGAACGTCACGAGCGCGGCGCGGCCCTCGCGCTTCAAATCCGCGAAACGCTTGTCGATGCGCGTGCTCATGCGGCAATTCCGCAAGCGCGCCGCACACTCTCTTCGCCTCTGCGCTTATGGGGAAGGTCGCCCGCAAAAGCGTTAGCGGCGGCGGGCGGGTAAAGGGTAATCGCAGCCATGCAATGAAAAGCGCCCCTCCTCCCCAACCCTCCCCCACAAAGGCGGATGGAGCGGACGGGGTTCGAGGAGAGGTGAAGAACAATCTCGCGTCCCATCACTTTCGGCGCTCCAGAAACCGCTCGACCGACTCGAGATCCTTGTCGCCGCGGCCGGAGAGGTTGACGACCATCAGATGATCCTTCGGCTTCTTGGGCGCGAGCTCGAGCACCTTCGCGAGCGCGTGTGCCGGCTCGAGTGCCGGAATGATCCCTTCGAGCTTGCTGCAAAGCTGGAACGCAGCCACCGCCTCGTCATCGGTCGCCGACAGGAAGGTCACGCGTCCCATGTCTTTGAGCCACGCATGCTCGGGGCCGATACCCGGATAATCGAGGCCAGCGGAAATGGAGTGCGCTTCCTCGATCTGGCCGTCGCCATTCATCAGCAGGTAGGTACGATTGCCGTGCAGCACGCCCGGCTTGCCGCCCGCAATGGATGCAGCGTGCTTGCCCGACTTCAATCCAAGACCTGCCGCCTCAACACCGTAAATTTCGACCCCGCGATCATCGAGGAACGGGTGGAAAAGCCCCATGGCATTGGAGCCACCGCCGATGCAGGCGATAAGCGAATCCGGCAGCCGGCCTTCCGCCGCCTGCAATTGCTCGCGCGTTTCGCGGCCGATGACGCACTGGAAATCGCGCACCATTGCCGGATAAGGATGGGGACCGGCTACTGTGCCAATGCAGTAAAATGTATCGGCGACGTTTGTTACCCAGTCGCGCAGCGCCTCATTCATCGCATCCTTGAGCGTGCGCGAGCCGGACTCGACCGCGCGCACCTCGGCACCCAAAATCTTCATGCGCAACACGTTCGGCTGCTGCCGCTCGACGTCGACGGCGCCCATGTAGACGATGCACGGCAGCCCGAACTTCGCGCAGAGCGTGGCCGTGGCAACGCCATGCATCCCGGCTCCGGTTTCCGCGATGATCCGCGTCTTGCCCATGCGCTTTGCCAGCATGATCTGGCCAAGCACATTGTTCACCTTGTGCGCGCCCGTATGATTGAGCTCCTCGCGCTTGAAGTAGATCTTCGCGCCGCCACAGTGCGCGGTGAGACGCTCGGCGAAATAGAGCGGCGACGGCCGGCCGACGTAAGTTGCAAGATGGCGATCCATCTCCTTTTGGAATTCCGGATCGGCCTTTGCTTCATTGTACGCCTTCTCCAGATCGAGAATGAGCGGCATCAGCGTCTCGGCAACGAAGCGCCCGCCGTAGATGCCGAAGTGCCCACGGTCATCCGGGCCGGTGCGGAATGAGTTTGGCTGCTGCACCGTCATGCGCGATCCACAAGATTTGCCGCACCGAGATCCATGACATCCGTCTGCCGCGCGGCGCGGACGAAAGCGCGAATCTTGTCTAGGTCTTTTTCACCCGGCTTGCGCTCTACCCCGGAGGAAACATCGACCGCCGGTGCATGCGTGATACGAAGCGCCTTCGCGACATTGCGCGCATCGAGACCGCCGGAAAGCATAAAGGGAATCTCCGGATCGATATCTTTCAACAATGTCCAGTCGAACGGTTTGCCGAGCCCACCCGGGCGCGTGGCATTCTGCGGCGCGCGCGCGTCGAACAGAATGCGGTCGGCAACTTTGGCATAAAGGCGGATAGGGGAAAGATCGGAGCGGCGTTCGATCGGCAGGGCTTTCATGACCGGCAGGCCAAAGCGCGAGCGCACGGTGGCAACACGTTCCGGCGTTTCGTTGCCGTGCAGCTGCAGCATGTCGGGCCGCAGCGCTTCGACAATGTCGAACAGCATCTCGTCGGTGGCGTCGACGGTGAGCGCCACTTTCTTCGCACGGCCCCGCACACGTTGCCCGAGTTCGCGCGCAGCCGGCAAGCCGATGTGCCGTGGGCTGGGCGCGAAGAAAACGAAGCCGACCATGTCGGCTCCCGATTCGAGCGCTACGTCGAGCGCTTCCGGCGTCCGCAGGCCGCATATTTTGATGAGCAACGACATTGTGGGGCGGTTTCTAGCCCCTTCTTCCGCAACCCGCAAAGGCTGCCAAAGGATCGATCAGGAGACCGGCGGCGGAATGGTCAGCACCGGCCGGGGTTCCATGCCCGGTGCGGCATCGGAGGCAAAGCGCCGCCGCGCCGAATCGATTTCCTCATGCAGCTGCCGAACCTCGGCGTCGAGCCGGCGAGCGGCACGGCGGTAGCGATGCTGGCCGAGCCAGGTGGCGACACCGCCGATAATGACGCCGATTATGACCAGCAGAAACATCAGGCCGAACAGGGGTACGTTTGCCGAATAAGCCGGCTGCGTGGCGCTGAACGGATCGAAGGAGATTGTCACGGATCCCCGGTTGGCCACCGCAAAGGCGATCAGGATCACGGCGAGCGGGATCAGGATCGCGGCTGAAAGGATCTTGCGGAACACCGTTTGCACCTCACCGAAACAGAATGGCCGGGACAAGCCCGGCCATCACAATAGCATCTCGGACAAAGGCTTGAACCGCGCGCTAGGCCGCGCCGTTCTTGTTGAGCCGTTCGCGCATTTCCTTGCCGGTCTTGAAGAAAGGCACGGATTTCTGCTCGACCGAGACGTGCGCGCCCGTGCGCGGGTTGCGGCCGGTACGGGCGGGCCGATGCTTCACCGAGAAAGCGCCGAAGCCACGCAACTCAACGCGATCTCCCTTGGCCATCGCGGCCGTGATTTCATTGAGGATCGCGTTGACGATGTTTTCAACATCGCGCTGATAAAGGTGCGGATTTCGGGCGGCGATGTTTTGGACCAGCTCTGACTTGATCATAAGACACCGTCCTCAGTTGGAAACCGAAGGGTGCCAAAGTGCCAAAAGGCCGTCAAGGTTCAAGCGCTCGACCGATTGCACCGCACTCCAGGTTTCAACACGGTGCGCCAACGACTTCAGCCCCATGGCTTCAAACATCCAGGCGGCGACATGCAGGAATGTCAGGTCACCGAACCGGGAGTTGAGCGAATAATCGCGGACCGGCGTATTGGCCGGCACCTTCTTCGCGCTTTGCAACCAGGCAAGTGCCGTTTTCTCGTTTCCAAGCGCATCGATCAACTTGAGCCCGATTGCCTGCCGTCCTGTGAAGACCCGCCCGTCGGACACGCGCGCGAGTTCATCATCGCTCATATGGCGGCGATTTTTCACCAGACCTTTGAACCACGCGTATGAATCCTCCACAAGCGAATCGATCGCCGCGCGCGCCTCCGGGCTCGTCGGCTCGAACCCGTTGGGGGCTGCCTTCAGTGGTGAAGACTTGATCGCCTCTACCTTGATGCCGATCGTCTTGAGAGCTTCCGTGAAATTCGGAAATTGGAACAGCACACCGATTGAGCCGACAAGCGATGTGTCGCGCGCAACGATGTGGTCGGCCGACATTGCGGCAATGTAGGCGCCGGATGCCGCAAGACCATCGACCACCACAACCATCGGTTTTTTTGCTTGCACCGCACGAAGTGATTCGAATAGTTCCTGCGAACCCGCGGTTGTGCCGCCAGGGCTATCAAGGTGCACGATGACGGCCCGCGCGCTCGACTTCGCGAGGCGGTCGAGCGCCTCCACCCGCTCCTGATTGTCGCGGATCAATCCTTCGATTCGAATGCGCGCGATGTAGCCGCTCGCGCCAGCCGTTTTGAAAATGTCCGTCCTTGGCGCGAGCAGCACACCAGAGCCGACGATTGCAAGGATCGCAATGACGATGGCGGTTACGCGCCAGAAGGTAAGCTTTCGCCGCATGCGGCGACGATCGACGATAGTATCCGCATCGAGCGACATGACTCCGCGCTCCCGTTGTTCCCGGCCGGACCATGCAACGTGCTTACCGGCACGTCGTTAATTCGAGACGAATACAAACGAATCAAATGTTGTCGAAATATAGGTCCGCGCCCGGCGATCCCACAATCGCTATGGGAAAAGCCGGACGCGGCACATAAGGAGAGCCTTTACTCTTCCGTTTTCTCTTTTTCGGTGCGCTGCTTGAGCGCGGTGCCGAGAATGTCGCCAAGTGTCGCGCCCGAGTCGGAGGAGCCATACTGTGCGATTGCCTCCTTCTCCTCGGCAACTTCGAGCGCCTTGATCGACACGGCGATCTTGTGCGTCTTGCGGTCGAATTGAGTGACGCGGGCGTCGAATTTCTGGCCGACCTGGAAGCGGTCGGTGCGCTGATCGCCGCGGTCGCGCGCAAGATCGCCCCGCTTGATGTAGGCGGTGAGCTCGGTGCCGACGATAGCCACTTCAAGGCCATTTTCTTCGATCCGCGTGACTTCGCAGGTCACGACCGAGCCCTTCTTCAGCTCACCCGCCGCGCCCGACGCCATCGGATCGCCGGCAAGCTGCTTGATACCAAGCGAGATGCGCTCCTTCTCGACATCCACGTCAAGAACCTGCGCCTTTACTATATCGCCCTTCTTGTACTCTTCGATCACCTGCTCGCCCGGACGCTTCCAGTCCAGATCCGAGAGATGCACCATCCCGTCTACGTCGCCATCAAGGCCAAGGAAGAGGCCGAACTCGGTCTTGTTCTTGACTTCGCCTTCAACGGTCGAGCCGGGCGGATGGTTCTCGACAAAGACCTCCCACGGATTGCGCATGGTCTGCTTGAGGCCGAGCGAAATGCGGCGTTTGACCGGATCGACTTCGAGCACCTGCACTTCGACTTCCTGCGAAGTAGAGACGATCTTGCCGGGGTGAACGTTCTTCTTGGTCCACGACATTTCAGAAACGTGGATCAGGCCTTCGATGCCAGGCTCCAGTTCGACGAACGCGCCATAGTCCGTGATGTTGGTCACGCGCCCCTTGAAGCGCGCTCCGACCGGGAATTTTCCTTCGATGCCCTGCCACGGATCGTCGAGCAGTTGCTTCATGCCAAGCGAGATGCGGTGCGTCTCGTGGTTGATCTTGATAATCTTGACCTTCACCTGCTGGCCGATGTTGAGCACTTCGGTCGGATGATTGACGCGCCGCCACGCGATATCGGTGACGTGCAGCAAGCCGTCGATGCCGCCGAGATCGACGAACGCGCCGTAATCGGTGATGTTCTTGACGACGCCGTCGATCACCTGGCCCTCTTCGAGGTTCTGCACCAGTTCCTGACGCTGCTCGGCGCGCGTTTCTTCCAGCACGGTGCGGCGGGACACAACGATGTTCCCGCGGCGGCGATCCATCTTCAGAATCTGGAATGGCTGCGGAACGTTCATTAACGGCGAGACATCGCGGATTGGTCGGATGTCGACTTGGCTGCGCGGCAGGAAGGCCACCGCGCCGTCGAGATCGACGGTAAAGCCGCCTTTGACCTGATTGAAAATGACGCCCGAGACCTTCTCGTTGGCGTTGAATGCTTTCTCGAGTTTGCCCCAGCTTTCCTCGCGACGTGCCTTGTCGCGTGACAGCACCGCTTCGCCGAGTGCATTCTCGACCCGCTCAAGATAAACCTCGACGGTGTCGCCTACTTTGATATCGGCCTGACGGCCCGGGGCTGCGAACTCGCGCAACGCGACGCGGCCTTCCGTCTTGGCGCCGACGTCGATGACGGCCATGTCCTTTTCGATCCCGATGACCTTACCCTTCACGACGGTGCCTTCCTGAGGGCTCCCGTGGGAAAAGGACTCTTCGAGCATCTTGGCGAAATCTTCACGCGATGGTTCTGCGACGGTGGCCATGTAGTCTCCTAAGTGCGAGCGCCGGCGAGCTGATTGGTGTTCAAAAACACGGGCCGAAGGTCCGCAAGACCGACGGCGGCTCCGGAATCCCGGATGCCGGCGCAAGAACCGTGCTTTAAAACGATGATTCGTGTCGGACTTCGCTTCACGCAGAGGCCGAGCGGGGCTTTGTCCTCCAACAACGAGGGGCGGTCAGCCGCGCCCTCGGCCCGCTCGGACGGCCTCAACGATGTCGATAGCGGCCCGGACAGCTGCGTCTATACTCAAATGGGTGGTATCCAGCAAGTATGCATCCGGTGCTTGCCTTAATGGCGCGGTAGCGCGCTGGCTGTCGCGCTCATCGCGTCTGCGAATATCGGCAAGCACCGCGGCCTCGTCGATGTCCCTGCCTTGCGCGTGATATTCGGCGGCCCGGCGCTGCGCGCGCACTTCGGGGGTGGCGGTAACGTAAATCTTCACGTCCGCATCCGGGCAGATCACGGTGCCGATATCGCGGCCGTCGAGCACGGCGCCCGGCGGCTTCGCCGCGAACGCCCGCTGAAAATCCACAAGTGCCGCGCGAACTTCGGGAATCGCGGAGACGATGGATGCCGCCTCACCCACCGCATGGGTTTTCAGCGCGGCTTCATCGAAATCCGACGGATTCAGAGCTCTCGCAGCCTGGATTGCGACGGCGGGATCGTCCGGGCGCCCGCCGGAATCGAGCACAGCTTTGGCAACCGCACGATAGATCAAGCCGGTGTCCAGATGCCGAAGAGCATAATGGGCGGCCAGCTTCTTGCCGAGCGTGCCTTTGCCGGATGCTGCAGGACCGTCGATGGCGATAATCATAAAAGTGTCCCGATGCCGGCCCGCAATCCGCAATCGTTGCTTCGGCGCGTGGATTCCCAGGTGGTTTCGCGGCGTGCCGGAAAAAAATTGACGACGAGCAAGTCCATTACCTCAAATCAGCGCCGAGCGAGCGCATCAATTCAACGAAATCCGGAAAGCTGGTTGCGATGAAAGCGCTGTCGTCAATCTGAACCGGGTTTTCGCTTGCAAGCCCCATCACAAGCGCCGACATCGCAATGCGGTGATCCATATGCGTTGTAACCATGCCGCCGCCCGCTGGGCGGCCCTTGCCATTCACGACAAGATCGTCGCCGTCGATTTCTGTTTCGACGCCGTTGACGCGCAGCATGTCCGCGGTTGCGGCGAGGCGGTCGGACTCCTTCACGCGTAACTCCTTGAGTCCGCGCATGCGGGTGGTTCCTTCAGCGAAGGACGCGATAACCGCGAGGACCGGATATTCATCGATCATTGAGGGTGCCCGTTCTGGCGGCACGTCGACAGCACGCAGCTGTGACGTAGTCACGCGCAGATCGGCCACTTCTTCACCGCCATCGTCGCGCGTCGCCAGCGTTTCAATATTTGCGCCCATCTCCCGTAGCGTCGTCAGCAGTCCTGTACGCAGCGGATTGGTCATCACCGCGTCGAAGATCACATCGGAGCCGGGAACGATCAGCGCCGCAGCGATCGGAAAGGCAGCCGAGGACGGATCGGCCGGCACCGTAACCGGCGCGGGTTCGAGTTCTGGCTGTCCCTGCAACGTAATGCGGCGGCCGTGATTGCCGTAGGGCTTGCTTGTGACCTTTGCGCCGAAATGCTTGAGCATACGCTCGGTATGGTCGCGGGTGGCTTCGGCTTCGATCACCGTCGTCTCGCCAGGTGCCGAGAGCGCTGCCAGCAGCACCGCCGATTTCAATTGCGCGGACGGCACCGGTGATTCGTAGACAATAGGAATCGGATTAACCGCACCTCGTAAAGTTATCGGCAGCAATCCGCCCTCGGCGGCATCGACCACATGCGCGCCCATCTTCGCCAGCGGATCGAGAATGCGCCGCATCGGCCGCTTTCGCAGCGAGGCGTCGCCGTCAAAAGTAGCGCTGATCGGCGACCCGGCAACCGCCCCCAGTGCCAGGCGGCAGCCAGTGCCGGAATTGCCAAAATCAAGGGCCTGCAAAGGCTCTCGAAACCCGCCGACGCCTACGCCGTGGACAATCCAGACGCCTTCCTCGTTGCGCTCTACCTTTGCGCCAAGCGCGCGCATGGCGTCCGCGGTGTGCAGAACGTCCGCGCCCTCGAGCAAGCCGCTGATGCGGGTTTCTCCGACTGTCAGCGCGGAAAGGATGAGCGCGCGGTGAGAAATCGATTTATCTCCCGGCACGCGAATGCGGCCATGCAGCGCCGCTGAGCGGCGGGCGGTTAATGGCATCATGTCGGCAGTCGTCACCGGCCGGTATCCTTAAAATATTCGCCCTCCTACCACGCACGTGTGCGCTGCGTCATCCCGACTGCGCTGCGGCCGTCTCCGGGCATTCCGCGCTATTGACAGCGGCGGCGCAACTAGCCAAGTGAAGCACCGATTTCTAGATCTTCTCCGAGGAACCCAGTCCGTGGCGAAACCAGAGCTCGGCACTAAGCGCGTCTGTCCCGACACAGGCCGCAAATTCTACGACCTCAACAAGACGCCGGTGATCTCGCCCTATACCGGCAAGATCGTCCCCATCGCGACCGCGGCGGCCCGGCCGCCGAAGCCGGAGGGCACGGTCACACATCCGACGGCCGAGGCTGAAACCATTGTGCCTGAAACGGCGGATGCCGAGTTTGTGTCGCTCGAGGACGCCGAGGCTGAACAGCAGGGAAAGAAGCCGATTCCGACGGAAGCCGTCGGGGTCGAAGGCGAGGACGACGTCGAGATCGACGAAAGCATGGACGACGATGCCTTCATCGAGGAAGAAGAAGAAGGCGATGCCGATGTGACCGACATTATCGGCGAGGGAATTCCAAAAGAGGAAGAAAGCTGATTACCGGGTGTCAGGGGTCGGGTATCAATTGCCGGAAATTGCGATATTCTGAGCGCTGATAGGATTACTTGCACCCCGAAGGGGCCATAGCTCAGCTGGGAGAGCGCCTGCATGGCATGCAGGAGGTCGGCGGTTCGATCCCGCCTGGCTCCACCAATTTACGCGGCCTTCGGTCGATCGGGTCGAGCGTTTTCCGCCAAACGATTTGCGCTGAGGACTTCCCATGAAAGACAAGATCGCGCTCGAAGAACATTTCGCAATTGAAGCGACGCTCGGCGACTCGCAGGTCTTCGGCGCGCACGTGTGGCCGGAACTGAAAAGCCGGCTGCTCGATATCAACGACCGTCTGCTGCAGGAGATGGACGCGCATGGCGTCAGCACAATGCTCCTGTCGCTCAATGCACCGGCAATACAGGCGATCGCGGAGCGAAAACGCGCGATCGACGTTGCACGCCAGGCGAATGATGCGCTCGCAGAAAAAATACGCAGGCACCCTGATCGCTACGCTGGTTTTGCCGCGCTGCCGATGCAGGATCCGGATGCGGCAACGATAGAGATCGAGCGCTGCGTCAAAGAACTCGGCTTCATCGGCGCGCTGGTCAATGGTTTTAGCGAAACCGGCGATCCAAAAAAGCTGCTGTATTACGACCTGCCGCAATACCGGGCTTTCTGGGAAACGGTCGAATCGTTAGATGTTCCGTTCTATCTGCATCCGCGTAATCCGCTGCCCGGACAGATTCCAGGATATGACGGCCACAACTGGCTGCTTGGACCGAACTGGGCTTTCAACGCCGAAACCGCGGTGCATGCGCTGCGGCTGATTGGCAGCGGCCTGTTCGATGAATGTCCGAAGCTGAAAATCGTACTCGGCCATCTCGGGGAAGGTATTCCCGCGCAGCTGTGGCGGATCGACGGGCGCAACGGCTGGATGAAAGAGCCGCACCGGTACGCCGCAAAGGGAAGCGTCGCTGATTATTTCCGCAAGAATTTCTGGCTGACCACGTCCGGCAATTACAGCACCTCGACGCTCGTGCAGGCGATAACCGAAATCGGCAGTGACCGAATCATGTTTTCGGTCGATTGGCCTTTTGAGGACGTCGGGCAAGCCTGCCACTGGATCGACAACGCAAAGATTTCGGAAGTGGATCGCGAGAAGATCGGCCGCACTAATGCCGTCGATCTGTTCAAGCTGAAGACGCGGCAGCCCGCGTGACCGGATGCGCGCCAGCGCATCCGGAAGTGACCCCGTTCAGCAGCGGACCTTGCGCACCGCGCCGGCTTCACAGGCAACTCTAAACCCCGTGCTGCGCTCGCCGGCAGGCGTCCCATGGCGGATTGGCCGTTTAGGGAGTTCCCCAAGGCCTGTCGGCCACTCTAACCGGCTGATAACTTGAGGTCTTCCACGTTCTTGAACCTTTTACTTACGCCGCCCATATTAGCGGTGGCCGGCGGGCAGTCGCACGGCGGCCGGGGGTGCCCGCGAGGGGCCCCATCAAAGTCGCTTACCTGAGGACTTTGGGATCCATGTCACGAGTTCCGTCACTGTCTAGTCCGTTCCTGTTGGGATTTGACGAGATCGAGCGCGTGCTCGACCGCGTCACCAAAGGTTCGGACGGCTATCCGCCCTACAACATCGAGCGCCTAGCTCGCGACGGGAAGAATCCTGAGCGGCTGCGTATAACGTTGGCTGTTGCCGGCTTCACCCGCGATCAGCTCGACGTGACGCTGGAGGAAAGCCAGCTGGTGATCCGCGGGCGGCAGCAGGACGACAAAGCTCGGCAATACCTCCACCGCGGCATCGCGGCGCGCCAATTCCAGCGCACGTTCGTGCTCGCCGACGGCATGGAGGTTCTGAGCGCCGACCTCAAGAATGGATTGCTCTCGATTGACCTCGCCCGGCCCGAGCCGGAACGAATCGTCAAGACAATCGCAATCTCAGAACACGACTGACGGAACGGATAACAGGACTCGACAGGTAAATCGTAGAAAGGAGTCGAGGGCCATGACGAACGAGAAGCAGACAAACGAAGCAACTACGCATCCCGCGATCACGCAGGAAGCGCTCGCACGTCTCGGGGGCGGACGGCTCGCGTATGTGAAGGCGATCCGTTCCGAAGACGTGAAAACCCTTTTCCCGCAGGCGCCGCAGATTGCGCCCGGTCTGAAGCTGTTCGTGCTCCATGCAGCGGACGGCACGCCGATCATGCTGACCGATACGCGCGAGGCAGCAATCGCCAACGCGTGGAGCCAGGAGCTCGAACCAGTCAGCGTACACTGACAGGGATCAGAAATCGGCAATCAGTGATCAGAATCAAAAAGCGGGAGCTGATCGCTCCCGCTTTTTGCAACTGATCACTGATGCCAGTCAGGCTGCACTGCTAGCCGGCGGCAGCGCCAGCACCGCGTAGAGCCCCTCCGCGTCCTGCGATTCACGCAGCTTGCGCGCGATTTCGGCGTCGCGCAGCAAACGCGCAACCCGCGCCAACGCCTTGAGGTGATCGGCGCCGGCATTTTCAGGCGCAAGTAACAGGAAAATCAGATCGACCGGCTGTCCGTCGAGCGCTTCGAAGTTGACGGGCTTTTCCAGTCGTGCAAACAGCCCGAACAAGCGGTTAAGCTTCGGCAGCTTGCCATGCGGAATGGCCACACCGTTGCCGACCGCAGTCGAGCCGAGTTTCTCCCGCTGCAGCAATATCTCCAGGATGCCGTTTTCGCTCTCGCCGGTTAGTTCCGCCGCACGCGCCGAAATTTCCTGGATCGCTTGCTTTTTGTTGCTCGCTTTCAGTGCCGGAATTATCGCGTTCGGCGCGACGAGGTCGGTGAGCGTCATGGACATGTCCAATGATCGGGGAAAGCTGCGTCGCGGTTCAATGTGGGTGTTGAAGGCGGCGGACCATAAGGACGCAGGGAAGGCCCGTCAATGGGGCCAGCCGCATGAACCCCTTGCCGACATTCTTGCATCCTGGGCGTACGAATCATCTTAGAGGATGCGCTTGCTTGTGGTCCTTGAGCCAACGTTTGTAGCGGCGCAGGCGCTTTTCAATGCGCATAGCTGCCTGATCGGCGCTTAGATAGGCATTTGCCGCCATTCCTCCAGCCTCAAGCGTCACACCGGAATCAAGATGAACGGCGCATTCTGTCCGAAAGCCGAATCCATCTCTTCCGACCGTGGCGTGGCCGGAGTAACCACGATCGAAATACTTCGACGTCGCACTATCGACGCGCTCCGTGATGCGCTGCCGCAAAGCGGCACCAACGTTGAGGTTTTTTCCCGAAACGCGAAATGACATGAAGCCATCTCCTGTAGTTCGCGCGACAGAACGCCGCGCCTCTGTGGATGGTTCCTCCGGCAGCCCTTGCGCCGGCGACAGACAATGCACCGGAAGCTGACAAGTTCAGGAGGCTGCTGCCTGCTTGTCCCGGCGACGCTGTACCGAAGATGGAATCCGCATCGCTTCTCGATATTTCGCAACCGTACGACGGGCGATTTCGACGCCGGTTTCACGCAGTTTCTCGACGATCGTGTCGTCGGACAAAACATCGGCTGCCGATTCTGAATCAATCAGCTGTTTAATGCGATGGCGTACGGCTTCCGCTGAATGAGCTTCGCCGCCATCCGCTGCCGAAATTGCGGGCGTGAAGAAGTATTTCAGCTCAAAAATCCCGCGCGGCGTTGCCATGTATTTATTCGCCGTGACGCGCGAGACAGTCGACTCATGCATTCCGATCGCCTCGGCTACGGTTTTCAGATTGAGCGGCCGCAGGTACTGCACGCCTTTGGCCAGAAATGCGTCCTGCTGCCGCACGATTTCGCTCGAAACTTTCAGAATCGTTTTTGCACGCTGATCGAGTGCGCGAACGAGCCAGGTCGCGGATTGCAGGCATTCGGCAATATAGGATTTTTCCTTGTCGCTCCGCGTGGTCTGTGAAACCTGCGCATAGTAACGCCGGTTAATGAGAACCTTCGGAAGCGTGTCCGAGTTGAGCTCCACCTGCCACGTGGAATCCGGGGCCGCGCGTACAAACACATCCGGCACCACCGGCTGCACGGTTGTCGAGCCAAACGCAAGGCCCGGCTTCGGGTTCAGGTTGCGTATCTCGGCGATCATGTCGGCCAAATCTTCGTCGTCCACGCCGCACAGCCTGCGCAAGGCAGCAAGATCGCGTTTCGCCAAAAGATCGAGATGTTCGACCAGCGTCTGCATCGCCGGATCGTACCGGTCGCGATCCCTGAGCTGAATGGCAAGACACTCAGACAAGTTGCGCGCGCAAACGCCAGCCGGGTCAAACGTTTGCAGGATTGCCAGTACCGCTTCGACCTCAGTGCGCGAGGCGCCGAGTTTTTCGGCAACGCTCTCGAGGTCGCCATTAAGGTAACCGGCCTCATCCACCATATCGATGAGGTATTGGCCGATCATGCGCTTGGACGGGTCGGAAATCGCAAGCGCCAACTGCTCGGCGAGATGGTCGGCAAGCGTCGTTTCGCCGGAAATGAAGGCTTCCAGATTATAGCCGTCTTCCTGCGCCGAATGCGGACCGCCGGCAAAGGCGCTGGAGATTGCGTGCTGTGTCGCCGTCAATAGCGCTTTTTCAACGTCATCGGGAAATGTGTTTTCAAGCTCCGTGCCAAGCCCGGCTTCCATTGCGCTGCGGCTTGTCTCAAGCTCGGTCCCGATCAAATCGTCCGTAGCGTGCTCAGGCGGCTGCTCGCCATTCTCGTTGTCTTCGCGTACCTGCGGGCTCTCATCATCGGAGGCGCGTTCAAGCAGCGGATTCCGTTCAAGCTCGCCGTCGACATAGGCCGCAAGATCGAGGCTGGAAAGCTGCAGCAGCTTGATCGCCTGCATCAACTGCGGCGTCATCACCAGCGCTTGCGTCTGGCGAAACTCAAGTCGTTGCGACAGCGCCATTTCGATTCCTGGCGAGCTGGTCTGATTCTTGCTTCGTTATATCAGCTTCGCAGGCCGAAGAGGTAAATCAATCGATAAGCAATGGCTGCTCAAGACATAGGCATGACTACATGCGAAATTCGTTACCGAGATAAAGGCGGCGCACATCGGGATTGTTAACGATATCCTCCGCCCGTCCCTCCATCAGTACTTCGCCTGAATAGATGATATAGGCACGGTCCGTTAGCCCCAGCGTCTCGCGTACATTGTGGTCGGTAATCAGCACGCCGATGCCGCGATTGGTCAGATGCCGAACCAGTGCCTGGATGTCACCGACCGCAATCGGATCGATGCCGGCAAAGGGTTCGTCGAGCAGCATGTAGCTTGGTCGGGTCGCCAGGGCGCGCGCGATCTCAACGCGCCGGCGCTCGCCGCCTGAGAGCGCGATCGAAGGCGTTTTTCGCAAGCGTCCAATGTTGAACTCTTCCAGCAAGGCTTTGAGGTCGGCTTCGCGGCGGCGGCGATCGGGTTCGACGACCTCGAGCACAGAACGTATATTTTCTTCAACATTGAGCCCACGAAAGATCGACGCCTCTTGCGGCAAATACCCGATGCCGAGCCGCGCACGCTGGTACATCGGCAGCGCCGTGACGTCGTAACCGTCGAGTTCGATGCGGCCCCGATCTGCCTTGATCAACCCTGTGATCATGTAAAACACGGTCGTCTTGCCGGCACCATTCGGGCCGAGCAGGCCGACCGCCTCACCGCGTCGCAGATAAAGCGTGACGCCTTTCACCACCATGCGGCCGCCGAAGCTTTTCTCAACGCCGTGGGCGGCCAGAAAGCCGTGGCGCCCCGGATGCCGGCCATTACCGTCGCGGCGGGGCTGTGGCGAAGCATGCTGCTGGACCGCCGGATTGGCCCGTCGTGCCTGTTCTTGCGCATTCACGACCGTCTGCACGAGCCGTGCCTCACCAGGCGACATTTGCCGATGCGGCGGCTCAGCTTTGCGGTGGAACAACGACAGAATCTTCAACAGGTGACCTCGAGGCAGCTCCGCATCTGTTATCCGGCGCGGCGCATTCCAGATTAGCCGATTCCAGCCCTTTGTGGCGGAGTGTGCTGCTTTTTGCGGCTTAGCGAGAGCGCCCTTGGGGTGCCGGGTGCGTGAGGTTGCCCGGCGGATTGAAGCCCGAACCGCCGCCCGCGTGAAACAGGCCCTGCACCCGACCGCGGCCGTCCTTGCCGGATTCGACCCGCGACACGCCGTTGGTGAGATCGACGATGAGCCTGTCGCCGCGCAAGACGTTTTCTCCCTGCGTCATGGTCACGTGGCCACTGAGCGTCACGGAGTTGGTCTTCATATCGAACAAGCCCATATCGCCCGTCGCAGTCTGCTCCTTCTGCGTGACCACGACCCCGCCGCGCGCCTCAAGACGTCTAATGTGTTGTTCACCGCCCGGGCCCGGCTTGGCGGCGGTCATGGTCGTGCCGGAACCGCTCTTTGAATCCCCACCGCTCTGCTCGTAATAGACGACCAGCGACTTGCATCTGAGCGTCGTATCGCCTTGTTTCACCTTTACGTCGCCGCTGAAGACGGCGGTCTTGTCCTTGTCGCGGACCACCAGCGTTGCCGCTTCGATCTGCACCGGTTGATCGCGATTCTGCGAGAAACCTTGCAGCGCGTTAGGCGGTCCTTTCGAAACTGGCGCAGCGGCCGCGGCAAACGCAAACGCAGCGCATACTGCCGATGCGAGCACCGGACGTTTCAGTGCACCCGGCATCATGGCTTCGCCTTGCCCGCCGGCGGTTTCGAGCCGTCCAGCATCAGCACCATCTTTACGTCATTGAAGCGAATGCTGTCCCCGGACTCGGTCACCTCAAGCCCATTCGCATCCAGCGTGCCCTGCAGCAAATCCACTTTGACCGGCTTTCTTGAGGTGACGTTCCCTTTGCGGATATCGACCACCGCTTCGCTCAAACGCCCGCGATAGCCGCTCGACGACGTCAGCACGATATTCTTCTCGAGTGTAAGCATTTCATGTTTCGTGTCGTAGGTGCCGTTCACCGCCGTCATTTCCATCGTGCTTTTGTCCTGCATCTGCACGTTGGCATGGATATTTTTTAATTCGACGATATCAGGCCGCTTGAGATCCTGCGCCGCCTTCGAAGCGGTCAATTCGTAGGCGCGCGCATCCCGCGTGAATCCGGAGAGCCGCGGCGCCTCCATCGTTATCTTGGTCCCCGACACCACGACGTTTCCCGCGTTGATCGGCAGCTTGTTCAACATGCGAAGCGGATTGAAATAGGTGATAGAAAAAACGATCACCACGCCGACCATGACGGCAACAGGAACGGCAATACGCAAAAAGCGCACGGTACGACTGTGCCGGCGCGCAACACGAAACGCCCGCTCGCTATTGCGGCGGTCCATATCCCACGAGGCGCGCGCGCTCCGCGGATCGCCTCGTCGTATCGTGACGCCATTCATGCTTTCGGCAGTTTCCCGCTTGCCTGCTGCCGGTTCAATGTGTCCGGCAAATATGGCCTGCCCGCGGCGCTCAATCTACTGTTGTCACTGACGCACCCGAAACAGCGCTATGACGAGTGCGAAAAAATGTCCTGTTCGGCCCAACCTGCCAAGTCGAGCCGCACACGGTCCGGAAGAAAGCGAAAACAGGCCGCGGCGAGTCCGCTGCGGCCTTCGCGCTCGAGTATGGCATCGAGCTTTTGCCGCAAGGCATGAAGGTGCAAAACGTCGGACGCCGCGTAACTCACTTGCGCATCGCTCAATTCGGCCTGACCCCAGTCGGACGATTGCTGCTGCTTCGAGATTTCGACGCCCAGAATCTCGCGCGCAATATCTTTCAAGCCGTGCTTGTCGGTATACGTGCGCGCCAGGCGCGAGGCGATTTTGGTGCAGTAGACAGGCTCGGCCATCACCCCGAAGGCATTGTAAAGCGCGCCCAGATCGAAACGCGCATAATGGAAAATCTTCAGAATCGACTTGTCGGCGAGTAGCCGCTTGATGTTAGGCGCATCCGGCTTTCCGGCAGCGATCTGCACGACATCCGCAGACCCATCGCCCGGCGATAACTGCACCACGCACAGCCGGTCACGACGCAGATCAAGCCCCATCGTTTCCGTATCGATGGCTACCACGCCCTTGTAGGCCTCAAGACTGGGCAGGTCGCCACGATGCAGGCGGACGTTCATTCTCGCATCCCGGGTCAATTCATCTGACTACAATAAAATCCGACAGTCGGAATTACATGCTTGCATTGGTGCCCAGGAGAGGACTCGAACCTCCACGGCTTTCACCGCTAGTACCTGAAACTAGTGCGTCTACCAATTCCGCCACCTGGGCTGGTGTGGACTAGGTACGGAGCCGCTTTCGGCTTGTCAATTGAAGCGCTTACCGCCCCTATACAGCCTTCGGCCTATCCTGTATTTGCCGATTCAAAGGCTGTCCACACGTCGGATTGGGTGCCACATGGTCGCGAAAAGCAATTTCGAAACGCTTGTCACAGTCTATGGCGGCTCCGGCTTCCTGGGACGCCATGTGGTCAGAGCCTTGGCAAAGCGGCACTACCGCATCCGCGTCGCGGTCCGCCGCCCGGAACTTACCGGCCATCTTCAGCCGCTCGGCCGCGTCGGCCAAATCCATGCCGTGCAAACGAATGTGCGCTACGCCGAGTCGGTCGAAGCGGCGGCGCGCGGTGCCGATATCCTGATCAACCTCGTCGGCATCCTGTTCGAGAAAGGGCGCCAGCGGTTTGACGCTGTCCACGTCGCCGCGGCGGAGCATATCGCGGCTGCAGCAAGGGCGCGCGGTAGCCGGCTGGTGCATGTTTCCGCCATTGGCGCCGACAAGAATTCATCGTCACGCTATGGCCAAACCAAAGCGTTGGCCGAAGAGGCCGTGCTCTCCGCCGCCCCGACAGCGACCATCATGCGGCCCTCAATCTTGTTCGGGCCGGAGGATGACTTTTTCAACCGCTTCGCAAGCATGGCGCGCATGTCGCCGGTCCTGCCGCTCGTCGGCGGCGGCCACACGCGCTTTCAGCCGGTATACGCGGGCGATGTGGCGGAGGCGATCGCCAAGGCGGTCGAGAATCAAGCGCGCCCGGGTACCGTCTACGAGCTGGGCGGTCCGGAGGTAAAAACCTTCAAGGAACTGATGCAGTTTGTGCTTGCGACGATCGAGCGTCGCAGGCTGCTGGTGCCGCTGCCGTTCGCGCTCGCGCGGCTGCAGGCCATGTTCCTGCAATTCTTGCCGAAGCCGCCGCTCACGCCCGACCAGGTCGAACTGTTGCGGAGCGACAATGTCGTTTCGCAGGAGGCGGAGCGCGACCGCCGCACGCTGCACGGGCTCGATATCAATCCGGAGCCGATTGCGGCAATCGTCCCGACTTACCTGTGGCGCTTCCGGAAGACCGGCCAGTTCCGCCGCAGCCTCGCCTGAAACTTCAAAACACGTAAATCGCCAAAAGCCCGGCCACGCCGACGACGATGCGCCACCACGCGAATAGCGCGAATGTGTGCCGTTGCACGTAGCGCAGAAATGTCTTCACGACGATCCAGCCGAAGATGAACGACATGACAAATCCGATAGCGATCACTGTCGTATCACCGCTCGTCAATTCGGCGCGGCTTTTATAGGCCTCATAAGCAAACGCCCCGACCATCGTCGGCATCGCGAGCCAGAACGAAAACTCCGCCGCAGAGCGGCGATCGGCACCGAACAGCATCGCGGAGACGATGGTCGCGCCTGAGCGCGAAACGCCCGGCACCATCGCCAGGCACTGGAAGATGCCGATGCCGAGATACATCCACAGCGGAAATTCGGTCGCTTCGTGGTGGCGCGGCTTCAAATAAAGCCGGTCAACCCAAAGCAGAACGAAACCGCCCACGACGAACATGACCAGCACGATGCGCACGTCGAACAGTGTCGATTTGATAAAGTCGTGCGCGAGCGCGCCGATGACAGCTGCGGGTAAAAAAGCAATGAGCACGCCGAGCACGAAGCGCGCCGCCGCCCAGCTCGTGAACATGCTGAGCGCAAGCGACAACAGACGCCCGAAGTAGATCGTCAGCAGCGCGAGAATGGCGCCAAGTTGAATCAGAATTGCGAATGACTTGCCGAATGCATCGTCGCCCCAGCCGAAAAAATGTTCGAACAATAAAAGATGGCCGGTCGAGGAAACCGGCAGAAACTCGGTCAACCCTTCGACAATGCCGAGGATCGCGGCCTTGATCGCCATGATATCCATGAAAGGCTCCAGAGCGCGGGCAGCTAAGAACGGGAAAGATGGCGATACTGGGTCTGCTTGGCACCAACTCTTCGCGCGTGACGGAAACGAAAGTCGTGCGCCCGATAGGTTGCGAGGACCGAGCGGGCTTCTATAGTGCACGTATCTGATTCCCGCTGCGTTTGCCCGTAAACGACAGATTTATTTTTTTCCGGGGACCGATGCTGACGCTGTTTCATCAGCCGCTTTGTCCACATTCTCGTTTCGTGCGCCTTGTTTTGGGGGAATACGGGCTTTCAGCGCGGCTGATTGAAGAGAAGTTCTGGGAACGCCGCGAAGAGTTCCTCATGCTTAATCCCGCCGGCACCCTTCCGGTCCTGGTCGAGGAGGGGCAGCCGGCGATTCCGGGCGCATCCACCGTCATCGAATATATCGAAGAGACCCGCGGCCCCGATGCCGGCAACCGGCGCTTGTTTCCGGCCGGGGCCGGTCAACGCGCGGAAGTGCGACGGCTCGCCGGCTGGTTCAATGACAAATTCTACGCCGAGGTCAGCGGGCCGCTGGTTACCGAGCGCGTGTTCAAGCGCCATATGACGCGTGAACAGGGCGGCGGCCCGCCAGATACGGATGCAATGCGCGCGGCGCGCTACAATATCCGTTACCATCTCTCCTACATCGGCTGGCTGGTGCAGACGCGGGACTGGCTCGCAGGCGACCGCCTCACTTACGCCGATCTGGCGGCCGCGGCGCATATTTCCGCGGTCGATTATCTGGGTGATGTGCCGTGGAACGAGGACGAGGCAGCGAAGAACTGGTACGCGCGGGTGAAATCGCGCCCGTCGTTCCGCTCGATTCTGGCCGACACCGTGGCCGGGCTGCCGCCATCCGCGAACTACACCAATCTCGACTTCTGATTTCCCCACCAGCGCACGCAATACTTTCCCATCGCGCGCAGCCGACGAATTTCCGACGCGCGCCGAAAGCCTTTCCGCTTCCGCTGCGGCTGCTTGCGCGCGATGAGTGCGGCTCTGCGATCATGGCACGTCGGAAAGCGGGTCCGCGATGAGTCTGAACGCAAAGTCGCAACGCTCGCCAACCCTTCCCCACAAGGGCGGCGGGAGCCGCGTCGTCGATCCTGCCGCATTCAAGGCGGCGCTCATCGCTCAGGCGCGCGCGCAAGGCTTCGGCGTCATCGGCGTGACGCGGCCGGATTCGATTTCGGAAGCAAAAAAGCATCTCGACGCATTTCTCGCCGACGGCGCGCATGGCGATATGGCGTGGCTCGAAGCGACCGCCGAACGGCGCGGCGATCCGCGCGCGCTCTGGGCGGACGTGCGCTCGGTCATCATGCTCGGCTTCAACTACGGGCCGGACGAGGACCCGTTCAGCGTTCTTGCCAAACGTGATCGCGGCGCGATCTCGGTTTATGCGCGCGGCGACGACTATCACGAATTGATCAAGTCGCGGCTGAAGCAACTCGCGCGCTGGCTCACCGAAAACGCGGGCGGCGACGTGAAGGTTTTCGTCGATACGGCTGCCGTGATGGAAAAGCCGCTTGCCGCCAGCGCCGGTCTCGGCTGGCAGGGTAAGCACACGAATGTGGTTTCGCGCCAGTTCGGCTCGTGGCTTTTTCTCGGCGCGATCTTCACCACGCTCGATCTGCCGGCGGACGCGCCGGAGCCGGACAAATGCGGCACCTGTCAGGCTTGCCTCGACATCTGCCCGACCGCCGCGTTTCCCGCGCCTTACCGGCTCGATGCGCGGCGCTGTATTTCGTATCTCACCATCGAACATAAAGGTCCGATCCCGCGCGAACTGCGCGGCAAGATCGGCAACCGCATCTTCGGCTGCGACGATTGCCTTGCGGTATGCCCTTGGAACAAGTTTGCGCAGGTCGGACGCGAAGCGAAATTGGCGGCGCGCGATTATCTGCGAGCACCGCAGCTTTCTGAACTTGCGCGGCTCGACGATGCACAATTCCGCACGATGTTTACGAAGACCTCGATCAAGCGCACCGGCCGCGATCGCTTCATCCGCAATGTACTGATCGCCATCGGCAACTCCGGCGATGCGTCGCTGGCGCCGGATGCTCAGCGGCTGCTCGACGATGCTTCGCCGTTAGTGCGCGGGGCTGCCGTGTGGGCGCTGTCGCAGCTCTTGCCGCGTGAGGAATTCGTGGCACTCAACCGTGATGATGCCGATGCCGCGGTGAGTGAGGAGTGGCGGGTGGCGTCGGCCCCGTCTTTCACCAAGGCTTAAAGCTAAGGCGGACTAGCGAAGCTAATCCGCCTTTTTGATCGCCGTGCCGCCAAACACAACCGCTGCTAGGCCGCTTTCCGTTCTTTTTTCTGGGCGATAAACGCCAGCAGGTCGGCATTGACCTGATCCTGGTGTGTCGCCGTGAGGCCATGCGGCGCACCGGGATAGTAGATTTCCTTCGCCCCTTTAATCAGCTTGGCTGACTTTTTGGCAGAATCCTTCACTGGCACGATTTGATCATCTTCGCCGTGCATCACAAGCGTTGGCACGTCAAATTTTTTGAGGTCCTCGGTGAAGTCGGTTTCGGAGAACGCCTTGATGCTTTCATAGGCATTTTTTAGACCCGACTGCATGCTCCACAACCAGAACTGATCCAAGATACCTTGCGAGATCTTGGCACCAGGTCTATTCGCACCATAAAAGGCAATGGCGAGATCTTTGTAATACTGCGAGCGGTCTTTCGCGAGCCCGGCGCGGATGCCGTCAAACACTTCCATCGGCAAGCCTTCCGGATTCGCGTCAGTCTTCAACATGAGCGGCGGCACTGCTGCTATGAGAACAGCTTTTTTGACGCGGTCAGTACCATATCGTCCGATGTAGCGCGCGACTTCACCGCCGCCCGTCGAGTGACCGACAAGCGTCGCCTCGCACAGATCGAGGGCTTCGATGATGGCGGCAAGATCGGCAGCATATCCATTCATGTCATTGTGGGCCGAAGCCTGGCTCGAACGGCCATGACCACGTCGGTCGTGCGCGATGCAGCGATAACCCTGCTGCACTAGAAATAGCATCTGACCGTCCCAAGCATCGGAATTAAGCGGCCATCCATGCGAAAATGTGATGACCGGGCCTGCACCCCAGTCCTTGTAATAGATTTCAGTTCCATCTCTGGTTCTGATTGTACTCATTGTGACTTCCTTTCCTGCCATTTGAGGGTTGAAGTCGTTACTGCCGGCGGCGCTTTCTCCAGCGCTGTTGTTTTAGCCGTGATCGGCAGTCACGAAGGCTTTCTGCTGTTGCCAAAACCCCCCTGCACTTAGCGATTGCGACAAGGCGCTTCATTCAGCGTAAGTCATCGGAGCATTAAAGCTGGTTGCAAAGACTTCTGAGTCCCTCGGAGTACCGCGCAGGTTTGCGGCTAAAACGTCTCGTGGCTGTCGCCGTTCCGCCGCACGCTGAAATTATTTTGAGTGGCCGCCCCGCAAATTGCTCGTTAACATCCTAGTGTCCATCGAGCTCACGCACGATTTCTGGCGCGTCACTGACAACGCGATAGAAGACGACGTGAGGCGTATCTCAAATCGCTTAAATCAAAACAGCAAGTGCGTAGCCTAGGTGCACCGAAACCCGGAGCAGCTTGTCATCCTTCCCCGATTTCGCTTCGCTCCATCCGAGCTGCAAGCTGGATACCCGTCTGCGCGGGCATGACAGAATCAAAACTCCGCCACCGCCGCCAGCAGCCGCTCGATGTCCTCCGGACGCGACAGGCGATGGTCGCCGTCTTTCATAAGCGTGAGCACGACGTCGTCGCGCACAGGAATGCACCTTTGGCGACACCGGCGCGTGACGACAGGCGACGCGTTACAGCAACCCGGCGATGACCTTTTCCAAGGCATCTTCGCTGCCCGCAAAACTTTCGATCATGGCATCGAACACTGCCGTGGGCTCCATCTTTTCCATATCCAATGGATGTCCGGCCCGCTCGGCGAGTAGCTTCAGAAATGAAAGCTGGGTTCGCCCGTTGCCTTCGCGAAACGGATGAATCGCGTTGAGCTCCGCCATGAAATGCGCGGCTTGCTTGGCAAATTCCGCCGCATCCAGGTTTTGCAATTCGTCGGTTTCAGCAAGCGATTGAAACAGCTTGCTCATCTCGGCGTCGATATTTTCGGGAAAGCAGAACCAATTACCGCCCTTGCCGATGCGAATCTTCCTGGGCTCGCCGGCCCAGTCGTAGACTTCGGAAAACAAGTGACGATGGAGCGCGCGGTAGAAGTCATAGTCCAGCGCCACAACCTGAATCGGCACCTGAGCCTGCAAGTTGCTCATTTCCGCTTCGAAGTTGGCGAGCACCGCAGCGTCTTTGATGTCGAGCTTGTTCTTTAGGACGGCCGTGCCTGGATAACAGTAGATTTTGTCTTCCTCGACATCGTACATCGGGGAAGCCTAAGGCTTGCGGTACGCCCTGATAATCGCGCGCCGCCGTTCCTCGAACGGCACCCCGTCGCGGGCGAGCTTACCAGCTCTTGCCCGCATCTCGCCCGTCAGGACGATGCCCTCAACAGCGCTAATCTTCTCAAAGCTATGCCCAATGACCCACGCGGTTCCGGTTTTCCTGGAAGCAGTTTTCTTGGACGACGTGCGTTTTTTCATAGGTGCATTATAGCACGATTTCACACCATTTGTACGCAACCAGGCGAGCCCTCAAAACTCCGCCACCGCCGCTAGCAGCCGCTCGATGTCCTCGGGCCGCGACAGGCGATGGTCGCCGTCTTTGATAAGCGTGAGCACGACGTCGTCGCGCGCAAAGCGCGACACGAGTTCGACCGCGTGCTGCCACGGCACGTCAGGATCCTGTACGCCCTGCAGAATGCGAACGGGACATCCGGTTTCGATCAGCCCGCCGAGCAACAGATGCTTGCGGCCGTCCTCGATCAGTCCCCTGGTGATCGGATAGCCCTCTTGCGAATATTCGGAAGGCCGCGTCCAGAATCCCTTGCCCTCGATCTCCTGTTTGATCGCCTTCGGAAATTTCTTCCACATCAGCTCTTCGGTGAAGTCGGCCGCGGGCGCGATCAGCACCATGCCAGCAATCGGCGGCGCGTCCTTGCGCCCTTTCAGCGCGCGCGCGAGCAGCAGCGCGAGCCAGCCGCCCATCGATGAGCCGATCACGATTTGTGGCCCGCTGCAGACTTGCGTGAACACCACGACGCTTTCTTCCAGCCAGCGGCCGATCGTCCCTTGCGTGAATTCGCCGCCGGATTCGCCGTGGCCGGAATAATCGAAGCGCGTGCAGGCGCGGCCTTGCCCCTCGGCCCAGCGGTCGAGCGCCTCGGCTTTGGTGCCTTTCATGTCCGATTTGAAGCCGCCGAGCCAGAAAAGGCCCGGATTCGCACCATTGCGGGCGCGCACGGCAATTGATCGCGTCGCGTTGTCGGCGCCAACCGTTATGATTTTCAATAAGGGCTCGCTCATGTCTTCCCGCTTCATCCGCTTCGATCAAACCTGCCGCAGTCACGGCAGCCTTAATGAAAGGCGCAGCACAACCCGCACAACGCCATCGACGCCAGGTTCGTGACGTTGCCGCCGTTCCTTGCGCGGTTTATACATTTTCACGGCGGCAGGAAACGATACGATTCGCAATGGCGAAATCAGGCAAGCGCGACAACAGCGGCGCGGCGGCAAACATGCCGAAGCAAGGTTGATCGCATGCCGAGTTTACCCGCGCACGATCTCGAGGATACCGAAACGAGTCCGCGCTCCGGTCTTGTCGCCGCCAACGACAGAGGTCCTGAAGCTGCACAAAGCCGCGAACCGATCAGCGTCCTGCTGGTGGCGCCGACACTCGATATCGGCGCGGCGGATGCCGGCGTGGTTTCGCTCGTTCGTATTCTCGCGCGCGCAGGCCATCGTACCACCGTAGTTGCGCGTGCCGGACGGCTTGTGCCGGCCGTTACAGCCGCCGGCGGCGAATTCATCGCGTGCAACATGGAGACGAAAAATCCCGCCGTCATTCTCGCCAATGCGCTTTTGCTGATGCGCATCGCACGCCAACGCAGGTGCGACGTCATTCACGCGCACGGACGCGCGGCAGCGTGGAGCGCTTACCTCGCAGCGCGGCTGGCCGGGGTTCCCTTTGTCACGAGCTGGTACAAGGGATTCCGTGAGCAGAATGTCTTCAAGCGCTATTACAACGGCATCATGGCGCGCGGCGTGCGGATGACTGCGGCAAGCGAGCAAATTGCGCAGCTCATCCATGACCGCTACGGCACGCCGTGGGAGCACATTGCGGTCGTTCCGGCCAGCATCGATCTTGACGCATTCGATCCTGCTCGCGTGTCGCAGGAACGCATCGACGCCGTCCGCCACGTGTGGGGCATCGCGCCTGAAACCAAGGTGATTCTGATCGTCGGCCGCATCCTGCGCCGGAAAGGTCACCACATCGCCGTGCGCGCGGTGCAACGGCTCAAGAACGCCGGATTGAAAGACTTTCTCTGCGTCTTCGTCGGCGAAGACCGCGGCCGCACCCATTACACGGGCGAACTTTGGGACCTGGTGCTGAGCACCGGCACCGTCGACGTGATCCGCATGGCGGCTCCGGTGATCGACATGCCGGCGGCGTTTGCGGCCGCCTCGGTCGTCGTCTCGGCGGCGATCCAGCCGGAGGGCGTGCAGCGGACGCTGCTCGAAGCGCAGGCGATGGCCCGTCCGGTCATCGTCTCTGATCTCGGCGCCGGACCCGAAGTGGTGCTCACGCCGCCCGCCGTGCCGGATAACCGGATCACGGGATTGCGTTTTGCGGCGGGCGACGATTCGGGTCTTGCCACAGCGCTGCTACGGCTCTTCGCCATGCCGGAACAAACGCGGCGCGCCATCGGCGCACGCGGTCGCGAGTGGGTGCTCAATCACTTCAATCCGACGACGATTGCCGAGCAGACCCTGGCATTTTATCGCCAGGCTGCCGCCCTCTCCCGCAATCGGAGCAAAACCGGAGCAATTTGAACAATTTGGCATTCGCCCGGTTGCTGTTGTGGACAACCGGGGTGAAGCCCGCCGTTGACTTATTCGCGGTTTCTCCCAATCTTTAGAAGCCCGGAGGCGGTCAATGCCGCGAAAGGGAGACGTCGCAACAGCATAAGGAGAACATAGCCATTCGTCGTCCGATGAAGTCCGCGCTGCCCGTTCAGAAAGACGGCCCGCGCATCAACGAGGAGATCCGATCCCGCGAAGTACAGTTGATCGACAATACCGGCGAGAACAAAGGCGTCGTCGATATTCAGACTGCCCTGAGACTCGCTGAAGCCGCCGGGCTGGATCTGGTTGAGATTTCTCCCAATTCCAACCCGCCGGTCTGCAAGATCCTGGATGTCGGCAAGTACAAATACCAGGCGCAGAAAAAAGCAGCAGAAGCCCGCAAAAAGCAGAAGATCGTCGAGGTCAAGGAGATCAAGCTCCGGCCGATGATCGACGACCACGACTACGACGTGAAGATGCGCTCAATGAAGCGCTTCTTCGAGGACGGCGACAAGGTGAAGGTGACCTTGCGTTTCCGTGGCCGCGAGATGGCGCATCAGGAACTTGGTTTCCAGCTCCTGAACCGGGTCAAGACCGATACCGGACCGCTGGCCAAGGTCGAGTCGGAGCCGCGTTTTGAAGGACGCCAGATGGTGATGGTGCTCGCACCGCGTTAAGAGCCGCGTCGAAACAAAAGCGCCGCCCGGATTGCGGGCGGCGCAGGCATTTATGCCGATGCAGAATGCGCGTTTGTTGCGCGCGCCAGTGCCAGATGGGGTCGGTCGGCGCGGACACGCCTTCTTGCGGCCTCGCCGAAGCTGCCCATGACGCGCATGCCGACAGACCATGGCTTGTTGGCGCCGCTGACGACCGAAACGAGTTTCTGAATCGGCTTGCGCTCGATCTCGCCGGGCGAGCGCGAGATGAAAAGCTCGGCGTGATAGAGTCCCGCCGCCTCGCGGCCATGCGTGTCCAAACCGCGACGTTCGACCGCTTCAACGGTCGCTTCCATCTCCTCCCGGCTGCCAAACCGCCGCTGCACGAACGTTGCGCCCTCGAACTGCTCGGTGACCAATCCTTGTCCGCTTAGCGTCGCCGCGATCTGGTCATAAGGAAACATTCGCAGCACGAACGAAGCCACCCACGGCGTGCGGCCGTGACGCGTAACGCGCAACAAGCGTTGGAACGTCTTGCTGGTCACGTATCCGACGCAGCCGGTCGAAACGATGAGGTCGACGCCGGAAAGAATTTGTGCCTCTTCGGCAGTCGGGTCGCGCGCCTCGAGATCGAGCGTAAGGCCGAGGTCGACGGCGCCACATTCCTGCGCATACCGAATCGCATTCTGCGACACATCGAGCGCGATCACGCGCAAATTGCTTTTCCGCGGCCACGCCTTGAAGAACGCACGATCCAGTTCCAGCAAGGCGTCGCTCGACAGGCTCTGAAGCGCCGGGGCAGTGTAGCGATCGCGCAGGGTTTCGTAGGTGAGCCCGAATTTCATCAGCGCGCCGTTGACCGCGTAGGAGGAGCCGAGGTCGAGGACGGTGACTGGCTCGTCCTGTACTTCACTTCGGGCCGCGATCAGTTGCGCAAATATCGGCTGCGCGAGATGCGGTATAATGTAATCCAGTTCTCCCAAGTATTTGAAATAGCTCCTGGGATCGCGTTCTGAGTAAAGTGTACTGAAATCAACTTTGTTCTCGTTTATTTCGGCAAAGGAAAGTTTTCTTTTCATGCATTATTCCTTCCGCAAGACCTTTTTAATTGGCCGTGACAGTGGGCTTGTGGCTGATATTTTGGCAGTCTATGCATTATAACTGTCTCGCCGCATCAGTGAACCCGCACGGACTGCGGTTAATCACCGCGACCCGGAAAGCCGTCCCGGGCCGGCCCCTTCGAGCGGTTGCAAGTCCCTGACATCTCTGCCATAACGCCGCCGCTCGCCGCCCGGCTGACAGGGCTGCCGTGGCGGCGACTTAAGCTCATTCCGAGCACCGTTCCTTCCGCGGAACGCCGAACCGGCCACGCGGGCCCTTTGGCCTTGCGATAAGGGCCGCCTGAGGAGAGCCAAATGCCCAAGATGAAGACCAAATCGGGCGCCAAAAAGCGCTTCAAGATCACCGCGTCGGGCAAGGTCAAATACCAGCAGTCCGGCAAGCGCCATGGCATGATCAAGCGGACCACCAAGACGATCCGCGAGCATCGCGGCACCAGCGTGCTGTTCAAAACCGACGGCGACACCATCAAGAAGTACTGGCTGCCGAACAGCTAAGCTCGTATTTCGCGAATGCCGATCGTGGCAGCCGCAATCCTTTAACCATCGCGCTCGTTCAGGAGATCAGTCATGGCCCGCGTCAAACGTGGCGTCACCGCGCACGCCAAGCACAAGAAGGTCTACAAGGCCGTCAAAGGCCAATACGGCCGCCGCAAGAACACGATTCGTGTCGCCAAGCAGGCGATGGAAAAGGCGCAGCAATACGCCTACCGCGACCGCAAGCGCCGCAAGCGCACATTTCGCGCGCTCTGGATTCAGCGCCTGAATGCGGCTGTGCGCCCTTTCGGCCTCAACTACAGCCGCTTTATCGACGGTCTGGCGAAGGCAGGGCTTCTGGTGGACCGTAAGGTTTTGTCCGATCTCGCTATCCGCGAACCGGCTGCTTTCCAGGCTATCGTCGAGAAAGCCAAGGCCGCGCTGCCCGCGTAACCACTTGCTGTTGTGCCTGCGAACGCGGGCATGCCCTAGTCACCGGCCGGCCGTAATCTCGCAAGCAGGGGTTACCGGATCGACCGCATTCGCGGATGATGACGCCTTAAGAGACAGCTCATGTCCGATATCGCGAACCTCGAGCGGCAAGTCCTGGCAGACATCGCGGCCGCAAAAGACGAAGCGGCGCTCGAGGCCGTGCGCATCGCCGCGCTCGGCAAGAACGGCTCGGTGTCTGCGCTTCTCAAGACGCTCGGCTCGATGACCCCGGACGAACGCAAGAAACAGGGTCCGCTCATCAACGGCTTGAAAGACCGAGTCACCGCCGCAATCTTCGCCCGCAAGAATGCACTCGCGAATGCTGCGCTCGACGCGCGACTCAACAGCGAAAGCGTCGATGTCACGCTGCCCGTGCGTGAGGCGCCTGCCGAAGTTGGGCGCGTGCACCCGATCACGCAAGTCATCGACGAGCTTACCGCCATCTTCGCCGACATGGGCTTTGCCGTTGCGGAAGGCCCCGACATCGAAACCGACGATTACAACTTCACGAAATTGAATTTTCCCGAGGGCCATCCGGCTCGCGACATGCACGATACGTTCTACTTCCCGCCGAAGCCGGACGGCTCGCGCATGCTGCTGCGCACGCACACCTCGCCGGTGCAGGTGCGCACCATGCTGAGCCAAAAGCCGCCGATCCGCGTGATCATCCCGGGCCGCACGTATCGCAGCGACTCCGATCAGACGCACACGCCGATGTTCCACCAGGTCGAGGGACTTGTCATCGACAAGTCATCACATCTCGGTCATCTGAAATGGATTCTGGAAGAATTCTGCAAGGCGTTCTTCGAAGTCGACAACGTGAAGATGCGTTTTCGCCCGTCCTTCTTTCCGTTCACCGAGCCCTCGCTTGAAGTCGATATCCAGTGCAAGCGCGAGAAAGGTGAAATCCGTTTCGGCGAAGGCGAAGATTGGCTGGAGATTCTCGGCTGCGGCATGGTGCATCCGAACGTCTTGCGCAATTGCGGACTCGATCCGAATGAGTATCAGGGCTTTGCCTGGGGCATGGGTATCGACCGCATCGCCATGCTGAAATACGGCATGCCGGACTTGCGCGCGTTCTTCGAAGCCGATGTACGCTGGCTTCAGCACTACGGTTTCCGCCCACTCGACTTTCCGACACTTGCGGGAGGGTTGAGTTCATGACCGCACCGCTGATGTTGAGCAAAGACTTGCCGGGCGATCGTTCGAGGGGAGCGGCATGAAATTTACCCTCGGATGGTTGAAAGAGCATCTCGATACGGACGCCTCGCTTGCCGAGATCACCGACAAACTGACGATGATCGGGCTCGAGGTCGAAAGCGTCGAGGACAAGGCAGCGCTGCTCAAGCCATTCGTGATTGCATCTGTACTCTCCGCCGAGAAGCATCCGAATGCCGATCGCCTGCGCGTATGCATGGTGGATATCGGGCAAGTCAGCAAGGGCGACAAGCCGATCCAGGTCGTCTGCGGTGCGCCCAATGCACGCGGCGGCATGAAGGCGGTGTTCTCGCCGCCCGGCACATTCATCCCCGGGAAAAACATCACGCTGTCGGTCGGCGTCATTCGCGGTGTGGAAAGCCGCGGCATGCTGATTTCCGGCGCGGAAATCGGCGTCTCCGATGATCACGACGGGATCATTGAGCTTCCCGCCGATGCGCCCGTGGGCGAAAGCTATGCCGACTACGCCGGTGTTGGCGATCCGGTCATCGACATCAATGTCACGCCGAATCGGCCCGACTGCACGGGCGTATCCGGCATCGCGCGCGACCTCGGCGCTGCGGGTATCGGCATCTACAAGGATCGCACGGCAAAACCGGTGAAGGGCACGTTCCCTTGCCCGGTGAAAGTAACGCTCGATTTCGGGCAGACGCCATCGCTGTGCCCCGCCTTTGCGTTGCGGCTGGTCAAAGGCGTCAAGAACGGCCCCTCGCCTGATTGGCTGCAGAAACGGCTCACGGCCATCGGCCTGCGTCCGATCAATGCGTTGGTCGATATCACCAATTTCATCACCTTCGATCGCGGCCGTCCGCTGCACGTGTTCGACGCGGCCAAGGTTCACGGCAATCTCACGGTGCGGCGAGCGCGAAATGGTGAAACGCTGCTCGCGCTCGACGGGAGGACCTACACGCTCGATCAAAGCATATGCGTCATCGCGGACGAAAACGGAGTCGAATCGCTTGCCGGCGTCATGGGCGGCGAAGCGACCGGCTGCTCTGAGGAGACCACCGACGTGCTGATTGAATCGGCACTATGGGACCCGCTCAACATCGCGCAGACCGGGCGCAAGCTCGGTATCAATTCCGACGCGCGCTATCGCTTCGAACGCGGGGTCGATCCGGCCTTCACGCTCCCCGGGCTCGAGCTCGCCACGCAGATGGTGCTCGATCTTTGCGGCGGCACTCCATCGGAGATCGTAATCGCTGGCGATCCCACACCGAAGGAAAAGGTTGTCGATTTTCCGCTGAGCGAACTCACGCGGCTCGCAGGATTGAAACTTCCGCTGCCGGATGTGCGCCGCACCCTGGAGAAGCTCGGCTTCTTCACGGCGGGACAAGGCGAGCGCGTTAAGGTGGCGGTGCCGTCGTGGCGACCTGATGTCGACGGGCGCGCCGATGTCGTGGAAGAGATCGTGCGTATCACGGGCGTCGATCAGGTGCCGGCGACGCCCTTTCCGCGCGGGCCAAATGCGCGCAAGCCAGTGCTGACGCCAATTCAGAATCGCACACGCAAGGCAAAACGCGCCCTTGCGGCGCGCGCCATGCTCGAGGCGGTGACGTGGTCCTTCGTGTCCAAACGCGAAGCGGAACTGTTCGGCGGCGGCGATGCCGCGCTTGCCCTTGCCAATCCGATTGCTGCCGAATTGTCGGACATGCGGCCGAGCCTTTTACCGGGGCTCGTGACCGCGGCACAACGAAATGCGGACCGTGGATTCGGCGATCTCGCCATTTTTGAAGTCGGCCAGATCTTCAGGGGCGACCGTCCGGAAGATCAGCTCACCGCCGCAAGCGGCGTGCGGCGTGGTTTTGCCAATCCCAATGAACTCGGGCGCCATTGGTTCGGCGGCGGCGCGGCTGATGCTTTCGACGCAAAATCCGACGCCTTTGCCGTTCTTGCGGCAGCCGGCGCGCCCTTGCAGGCCCTGCAGGTCGTACCCGGCGGCCCGGCGTGGTTTCATCCCGGCCGCAGTGGCACCATCCAGATCGGGCCGCAAAACGTTCTTGGCCATTTTGGCGAGTTGCATCCGCGCGCCTTGGCGGCACTCAAAGTGGACGGGCCGCTCGTCGCTTTCGAGGTAATCCTGGAGAAAATCCCCGAGCCGAAAGTCAAAGCAACGCGCGCGAAAGCCGTCCTCGAGCTATCGCCATTCCAGCCGATCAGCCGCGACTTCGCTTTCGTGGTAGATCGCGCAGTCAAAGCCGCCGACATCGTGCGGGCAGCCCAGAACGCTGAGCGCAAGCTGATTGCGTCGGTGTCGGTTTTTGATGTTTATGAAGGAAAAGGCATCGATCCCGGCAAGAAATCGATCGCTATCGCCGTCACGATCCAGCCGCGCGACAGGACGATGACGGACGATGAAATCGAAGCGCTTGCCGGCAAGATCGTTGCGGAAGTGAACAAGCGCACGGGTGGTGAGCTGCGGGGTTAACTTGCCGTCCCGCGCTAAATCCCGAAGCGCGTTCGATATAGATTCCAGGTTACCGCCGGTAGCGTCCGGAATGACCTTGGAAGGAATCACAGCCTGCTAGGCAGGCATCAAATCTGCAAACGCAAAGCCGTCGCGTTCGACCGTCTCGACCGGTGTCACCGCAATTTTGCCCGCAAACATCGGGCCAGCCGACACGAACGTATGGAATTCGCCGTTTTCGCCACACGGGTCGATTGAAGTTGGAAGTTCGCCAAGCAGCGCGGAATCAAATTTGCGGCCGGCAAACCGTGACGGCAGCTTCTTCAAATCGACGACTGCAAGATGCGCCTCGAGACCGCAAGCAATCATCTCGCGCGCGAGCGAGGCCGTCGGCACGCCCCAGATTGGAAATACGGGCGTGATCCCGCTGCCTGTGAGCTGCCGCTCGCGATAAGAACGTATATCCTGCAAAAACAAATCGCCGAAAATAACGTGCGTAATACCCTGCGCTTTTGCCGCCTGCATCGCCGCGTTCATCTCGCGCTCGTAAATCTCGTTCGGACAGGGATACGGAATATGCACAATGATCGGCGGCAATCGGGCTGCGTCGAGCTGCGCGCGCAACAACTCCTCCCGAACGCCGTGCATGCTGACGCGCGCAAACGTGTCGGTAACCGTCGTGAGGGCGCCCACAACATCGAAGTCGCCGGCGCGCCTCGCCTCATGCAGCGCCCAGGCGCTGTCCTTGCCACTCGACCACGCGATGAGCGCTTTCGGTTTTCGGCCTGCGCGCGCCGTCATTTGTGCCTGCGGCGTGGTGGGCGATGTTCGCGGCGTCGCGGCTCACGTTTGAGGTGACGCTTCTCTGTTTCCGACGGCTTGATCGCTCCGATCTTGCGCAAGACCGCTTCAGCCGCGCGCGTGCCGGATTCCCATGCACCGCCGACCGTTCCATAAAGCGTTTCGTGCACGGCCTCGCCGGCAAACCACACGCGCTCGCGCAATGGTGCCATCAGCGCTCGCCGCGCATCCTGATTGCCGACGGACGCGGCCGAGCTTGCACCCATGATCCACGGCTCCGCATCCCATTGCGTGGCCGCCGCGCGCACGATTTTCGTCCCGATGGCGCTGCCGAAAATCGACGCCAGCCATTCACCGGCGAATGCAACCATCGTATCCCGTCCTTGCGCGGAGAGATCGCGCCCAAAATCGCCACCGACGCTCACGACATGCAAGTCCGTGCCCGACACGCGGGCAAGCAGCGCCCCCGTGCGATTGCTCGATGACTTCTCGAAAACGAGATCATCGGCTTGCAGCCCGAGCGGGTTGCCCGGCAATTCCAGCGCGATATGGTCGTAGCTGCCAAGCGAAAGCGCCGCCGCGGCATTACGCCAGCGCTCAGGTAACTCCGGCGTGAACTTGAGTTTGCCGCGCGACAGCACGGACGTTGACACCGTCACGATCACAGCCTGTGCACGCAGAGTGCCCTTATCGGTTTCGACGGTCAGCCCCTTGATCCATTCGATCGAATGGACCGGGGTCGAGCGCCGTATTGGCAGATTAGCCGCAAGCTTCGTCAGCAAACTGCCCAGACCCTGGCGGCAAAAATTGGCACGGTCGCGTTCAGCCGAACGCGCAAAGTCGAGCGCCGAGACACGCGGCAAATCCTTGCTGCTGTGGAACGGACCAAGGACAAATTCGACGGTTTGCCGCCAGTCGGAAAGATTGTTCGGCAGCGCGCGCGCGGCCGACATATCGGTCTTGTCGCGCGCGGCCTCGCGAATGGCATGGCTTGAACGCACGACGGAGGCGAGAAAGTCCTCGAGCTCGCCCTCGCGCGCGGCGCGCGGGCCGACCCGCAATTTCTGACCGCGCGGGGCCTCGTAGAGGTCGAGCCCGGTCGCGCTGGCGAGCCTGACAAGCGGATTGGAGGCGGGCGTGTAAAGCCAATGCGCGCCGCGGTCGAAAGGCACGCCGAAAGTCGCCGTATCGGTCACGCAACGCCCACCAATGCGATCGGATGCCTCGATGAGCGCAAATCGCTTGCCGGCCGCCGCAATCCGCCGCGCGGCAGCGATTCCTGCGGCACCTGCGCCGACGATGATGACGTCGACTTCTCCTGACGACGGAACCGCGCCCAGCGCAGGCGCCACAGCAAAGGCCGAAGCTGCTGCAATGAACGAACGGCGGTTAAGCTTCGGCATGGTATCCGAATGATTGACGGTGCTCGGTGCAATCTGCCCGAAGGCGCATTCGGCTGCAAATTTCATGGCTAAGATTCGGTAACGTTCGGCCTTTCGCGATGAACTAAATTGCAATGACTCGCCGCTACATTCTGCCGGAGCAAGACGCGCATGGGCGGCAGGGCGCGCGACGACGGCAGCCGATGCCGGGGGACATTGGCGTTATGAATTGGATGTTCAGTCAGGCCGGGCGGTTCCTCGCTCATTATCTCGAAAAGCCCGAGCAAGGTTACGAGCCGTTTACACCGAGCGACGGCGATGTCTTGCGCGCGGTGTTGAAGCCGGCCGACGTTCTTCTTGTTGAAGGCAACAGCCATATCGCCGGCGTCATCAAATACCTGACGCAATCCACCTGGTCGCACGCGGCACTTTATGTTGGGCCGATCGGCGACCGCGTCAGCGAGAGCGGCGAGCCGCTGGTGCTGGTCGAAGCCAATCTCGGGGAGGGCGTGACCGCCGCGCCGCTCTCCAAGTACGCCCGCTATCACACGCGCATCTGCCGGCCGACCAACATTACCGAAGAGGATGCTGCGCGCGTTTGTGCCTATGCGACCGAGCGCATCGGCTTCGATTACGACGTCAAGAACATCATCGACCTGATGCGTTACCTGTTCCCGCTGCCTGTTCCACAGCGTTGGCGGCGGCGGATGATCGCGCTGGGCTCCGGCCATCCGACCCGGATCATATGCTCGGCCCTGATCGCGCAAGCTTTCGAAAACGTACGCTATCCAATTCTCCCGAAGATCACGCATCTTGAAAGCGAAGCGGCACGGCAGGAGATTCTCGAGATTCGCCACTCGTCGTTGTTTGCGCCGCGCGACTTCGACATCTCACCCTACTTTGCTGTCGTCAAACCGACGCTGGTGAGGGGCTTCGACTACAAGTCGCTGGCGTGGACCGATTTACCGACGCCAGTTGAGGCGCCGCTCGTTCCGGAGCATGCCGAGACACTGACGCCGGCAGCGTAACGCTGTGCGGCGGGCCCGCTCGGCACCTTGCCCATTGCCGTCGTTGCGCTTACCTGTCGCGGCATGCTCGACGCTGCCCTCAAAGCGCTTACGCAAATGTTTGCCGCGCCTTTGCGCGGCGTGCTTGCAAAGGCCGTTGGGCTTGCGCTGATACTTATCATTGTCATCGCCATCGGATTGCAGTGGGTGTTTTCGGCGCTCGCAGAAAGCGGAGCTAATTGGGCCGAGGCAACCTACGGGTTTGCGCCGCACGCAGTCTGGCAACTCCTTGCCTGGGTTTTATCGGTGATGGCCGGCCTCGGCATCTTCACCGGCGCGTTGTTCCTGATGCCGGCAATCACGGCGTTTGTCGGCAGTTTCTTTGTCGACGAGGTCGCCGATGCAGTCGAGCTTGAACACTATCCGACCGAACCGCGAGGCCGCGCCCTGCCATTTACCCGAGCGGCGATCGAGGGCGTGAAGTTCGCCGTTCTTGCGCTCATCGTTTACGCGTGCGCGCTGCCCTTTATCCTGCTTGCGGGTCTTGGTTTCGTCATCCTTTTCCTTGCGAACGCCTACCTGCTCGGACGCGAATATTTCGAGCTCGCCGCGATGCGCTTCCGTTCCCCGGACGAGGCAAAGATGCTGCGCAAGCAACACGCCGCCTACGTTTTCATCGCCGGCATGTTGATCGCGGTGTTTGTATCCATCCCGATCGTCAACCTGGCCACGCCGATTTTCGCCATGGCTTACATGGTGCACGTTCACAAGCATCTGGGAAAGCACGTCGAATTGATTGCCGCCGAATCCTAGGCCCCCACCGCTGTCACAGTCCCCATCCGCTTGCCTTCAGCGCCGACCGCAATTGTCTTTCCGGGCCACTGGCACAAGTCGGCGATGATGCATTTTTCGCAAAGTGGCTTGCGCGCGAGGCACGTGTAACGGCCGTGCAGAATGAGCCAGTGGTGCGCGTGCCGCTTGTACTTGGGCGGGATCACCGCTTCGAGCTTCTGCTCGACCTCGAGAGGATTCTTGCCGACGGCAAGGCCCGTTCGGTTCGCGACACGAAAGATATGCGTGTCGACAGCAATCGTGGATTCGCCAAAGGCGACATTGAGCACCACGTTCGCAGTCTTGCGCCCGACTCCCGGTAGCGCTTCCAGCTCTTCGCGAGTCCTCGGTACCTTTCCGCCGTGCTCCGCCACAAGCTTCTCGGACAATGCGGCAACGTTCTTGGCCTTGTTGCGGTAAAGTCCGATCGTCTTGATGTACTCGCGAATGCGCGCTTCGCCGAGCGCCGCCATTTTTTCCGGCGTATCGGCGACGGCAAAGAGCGCCGGGGTTGCCTTGTTGACGCCGGCGTCGGTGGCTTGGGCCGACAAGACGACCGCAACCAGCAACGTGAACGGATTGCGATACTTCAGTTCGGTTTCGGGAGCGGGTTTTGCCGCCTGAAATCGCCGGAACGCTTCCTCGATCTGGGCGGTTGTCCATTGCGGAAGCGCGCCGCGCGCAGCTTTGGCATCCGCCTCCGCTTGCTTGCGCAACGGCTTACCGCGCGCCGCTTTCGCTTTATCGGCCTTGCGCAGCGCCCGTTTGACACGTTTGTTGATCGGCTTGCGGATCGCCTTTTTGGCCATGATGCCGGTATAATGAGCGCCATGACTGCCGACAACGCCAGCGATCTTGAACCCACGATCTTTTCCGCAGTGATCACGCCGCACCGGTCGCTGGGGAGAGTTGGCTTCATCCTCGTGATGATGGTGTTCGGAGTGAGCAGCTTCGTGGCCGGCATCGTGTTTCTGCTCGCCGGCGCCTGGCCGGTATGCGGCTTTTGCGGGCTGGACGTCCTGCTGCTCTTCATCGCCTTTCGCATCAACTACTCGCGAGCAGCCGCCTACGAAGAAATCATGGTCACACCATTCACGCTGAAGGTGCGCAAAGTAAGCCACCGCGGCGTGGTGCGCGAATGGGCTCTCAATCCGCTTTGGGTACGGCTTGACAAGATCAGCCATCAGGAATTCGGGATCGAGCGGCTCTTTCTGGTTTCGCGGGGAAAATCGCTCGCGATCGGAAACTTCCTCGGACCGGACGAGAAGGCGAGCTTTGCCACGGCGCTGTCCGCCGCGCTTGTCGAAGCCAAGCGCGGCCCGACAAGAACGGTACTATGATCGACATTCTGGACGCGACCGAAAAGGACCGCGAGGCGGAATCCCTTGGCCCGCCGTGCTGGAATCCGATCACGGGGTCGCGGCTCAATGGCCCAGTGACAGAAATCGGGTGGTTAGGAGTTGCGGCCGGGCCTAGATAAAGGCCCATGTCAATGGACCTCGCAAATACCGGCACTAGCATGAGCTTCGCAAACCAGGCTCTTTCCGACCGATTTCCCGACCTCGCGCCGCTGCCGACAGCCGCAGCCGACTACGACGTCGTTCGACGCGCGATCGCACACATTCGCGGCAATTGGCGCTCGCAGCCGGAAATCGAGGTGATCGCCGAAGCTGCAGGCGTCACTGCGACCGAACTGCATCATTTGTTCCGCCGCTGGTGCGGACTAACGCCGAAAGCCTTCCTGCAGGCGCTGACGCTGAATTCCGCACGCAAATTGCTGCGCTCGTCTGCAAGCGTTCTGGAAACCTCGTATGAAGTCGGCCTGTCCGGTCCGGGTCGCCTGCATGATCTGTTCGTCACGCACGAGGCGATGTCCCCCGGCGAATGGAAGGCGGGCGGTGAGGGGCTGACCCTTACTTACGGATTCCATCCGAGCCCGTTCGGCACGGCGCTGGTGATGATGACGCCGCGGGGACTGGCCGGACTGGCGCTGGCGGATGCCGGTAAGGAACGCGCCGCGCTCAAGGACATGCGCTCGCGTTGGCCAAGAGCAAACTACATCGAAGACTTCGCGGCGACCGAGCCGCTCGCACGGCGCATTTTCGATACCGCTTTGTGGCAGCCCAACCAGCCGCTGCGGGTCGTTTTGATCGGAACCGATTTTGAAGTTCGGGTTTGGGAGAAGCTGCTCGATATTCCAATGGGCCATCTCGACACTTATTCCGGCATCGCACGAAAGCTCGGCGACCCGAAAGCGGCGCGCGCGGTCGGCGCCGCAGTCGGGAAAAACCCGGTTTGTTTCGTTGTGCCGTGCCATCGCGTCGTCGGCAAAAACGGCGATCTCACCGGCTATCACTGGGGCATTACGCGCAAGCGCGCGATGCTCGGCTGGGAAGCGGGAAAGGTTGCGGCCTGAAAGCACGGCCGTGCAATGCCATGGGACATTGCAGCGCGGTCTTTAATTACGCCGCAAGATCAAGCTTGGAGGCCACCGTAGAGTCCGCATTGAGCCGATAGATCATCGGCGCGCCGGTCTCCAGATTGAGCTTGGTGATGCTTTCGGTCGTGTGCCTATCGAGCACCATGACCAGCGCGCGCAGTGAATTGCCGTGGGCGGAAACGAGCACGCGTTCGCCGTGCAGCACGCGCGGAAGAATTTCCTGAATGTAATAGGGCAGCACGCGCGCCGCCGTGTCGCGCAGGCTCTCACCGCCGGGTGGCGCTATATCATACGAACGGCGCCAGACGTGCACCTGCTGCTCGCCCCATTTCTTGCGCGCATCGTCCTTGTTGAGGCCGACGAGATCGCCGTAGTCGCGTTCGTTAAGCGCCTGATTCCTGACAATCGGTACGTTCTGGCCGAGTTCCTCCAACATCAGGTCGAGCGTGCGCTGTGCACGCTTGAGCGCCGACGTGAACGCGATATCGAATTTGATGCCTTGCGACTTGAGCTTGCGGCCGGCCTCACGCGCCTCGTTGACGCCTTGCTCGGTCAGATCGACATCGCGCCAACCCGTAAACAGGTTTTTCAGATTCCACTCGCTCTGCCCGTGACGAACGAGCACCAGCAAACGATCCGCCTCAGTCATCACTTGCGCTCTCCGGTTTTCCTGTCGAACCAGGACCGTCCCCATATCAGCGCGGCTATCCCAACAACGATGAGGGCCGGCTGCGCGATGAGGGCAAAAAGATCCTCCGGAACGCCGTCCGCTTTGGAAAAGGCCGGTATCAGAACGACATAAATGTAGCCGGCGATCAGGAAGAGGGCGAATGCAAGCGGGATGATGGGAACCTTTACCGGCTTCGCTGTCGTTTTTTCATTCGCCACGATGAAAACCCTTCTCGAAAACGGTTAGAAGTGTGCAAGTCCCAGCACATCGGCCATCGAATAGAGGCCGGGCTTCTGGGTGCGCGCCCAAAGCGCCGCGTGCAGCGCACCGCGCGCAAAGATCATGCGGTCCTCGGCCTTGTGCGTAAGTTCGATGCGCTCGGCGGGGCCGGCAAATATGACGGTGTGCTCGCCGACCACCGTGCCGCCACGTAACGCGGCAAAACCGATATCGCCCGGCTTGCGTGCGCCGGTATGGCCTTCGCGCGCTTTGATCGAGCGCTTCTCGAGCTCGATGCCGCGCCCTTCCGCCGCTGCGCGGCCGAGCAGCAACGCCGTGCCTGAGGGCGCGTCGACCTTCTGGTTGTGATGCATCTCGACAATCTCGATGTCGAACGAGGCATCGAGCGTCTTTGCGACGCGCCTGGTGAGCGCCGCCAGCAAATTAACGCCGAGACTCATGTTGCCGGACTTCACGATGACGGCTTTTTTGGCGGCTTCGGCGATGCGGGCGTCATCCGCGGCGCTAAAGCCGGTGGTCCCGATGATATGAATCTTGCCGGCTTTGGCACAAAGGCCGGCCAGCGCGAGACTCGCAACCGGCGCGGTGAAATCCACGACGCCATCAAGCGTATCGATCAGCGCAGCAGGGTCGCCGATGAGCTTGATCCGGTTCTCGCCCATGCCGGCGAGAATTCCGGAATCCCAGCCGATCAGCGGCGAGCGCGCGTCCTCCAGCGCGCCGACCAGCGTGACGCCCTTGCTTTCGGCAATCGCCTTCACCAGCGTGCGCCCCATCCGCCCGCCTGCGCCGGCAACCACAAGCCGCATGTCAGCCATCGTCTTGGCCTCCGTCTGCCGCGGGTATAGCGGGGTGAAACGAAAAAGGCGACTGGGCGCCCAAGTGAGGCAAATGCGTGGTCAGGGCTGCGCGCCGTCGTAGCCTTCCACGACGATCAGGTCGGCATCGGCCGACGATTGCCTCAGCGCCGCAGCCTTGGCGTATTCCGGCGATCGGTAACAAGCGAGCGCGGCTTCGTAGCTCGGAAACTCCACCACCACGATGCGGCTGCGACTCTTCCCCTCGACGACCTCAACGCGGCCGCCACGCATTACATAACGCGCGTTGTGCTTGCGGAAAATGTCCGCAAGCATCGCGGTATACTGTTTGTAGCCCTCGGCATCGCGGACTTCGACCTGCGCGATCCAATAGCCCTTGGCCATGTTTTTTCCTCCTTCTAAACCGCGTCGCCGATCTCGGCGACGATGCTTTCAGCCGCTGCTTTCGGATCGGCCGCTTCAATGATCGGCCGCCCGACGACAAGATAGTCGGCCCCTGCCGCGATTGCTTTGGCGGGCGTCATAACGCGCTTTTGGTCACCCGCCGTGCTGCCTGAGGGCCGAATACCCGGTGTCACCAGGACCATTCGATCGCCAGTGATCGCACGCAAGTTTGCCGCCTCTTCGGGTGAACAGACGAGTCCGTCGACACCAAGATCCCGCGCCTGCCGTGCGCGCATCGCTGCAAGCTCTTTGACCGTCAGGCGATAGCCTGCATCGTGCAGATCGGCATCGTCATAGGAGGTAAGCACGGTGACAGCGAGAATTTTCAACGCCGAGCCGCGCTTGCCCTCAACAGCGGCCTTCATGGTCTGCGGATAGCCGTGCACGGTGAGGAACGTTGCTCCCATCCTGGCGGCGCTTTCGACGCCCTTTTGCACCGTGTTGCTGATATCGTGCAATTTGAGATCGAGGAATACCTTCTTGCCCTCGGCGATCAGTTTCGCTGCGAACGGCAGCCCGCCGGCATAGGCAAGCTGGTAACCGATCTTGTAAAAGGCCGCCGTATCGCCGAGCCGCGCGACCATCGCCGCTGCGGCCTGAACCGACGGCAGATCGAGAGCAACGATCAAGCGGTCGCGCGACTTCATCCACCCTCACATCATCAGCCGCGCCATCTCGACCAGGCGTGCAAGTTGCGCCCGTAACGCATCGGCCGCAGCAAGATCGGCGATATTATCCCTCTCGTCGAAAGCGCGTTCGGCATTTTGCACAGCGACTTGTTCCGGCAGCACGATCGCGCCGCAGCCGAGTTCGAGGATTTGCCGCAACGCGATCAATGAACGCAAGCCTCCGGCCGCCTGCGGGGAGGCCGAGCCGAGCGCAAACACGCGCTCCTTGAAAACCGCATAAGGCGCTTCATTGCGCTCGCGCACGCGCGACACCCAGTCGATCGCATTCTTCAAGATCGGTGCAACGGATGCATTGTATTCCGGCGTTGCGATGAACACGCCATGGTGTGCCGCCATCATCCGCTTGAGCCTAACGGCAGTTTCCGGCGGTCCGGCATGGGCTTCGTGATCGCCGTCGTATATCGGCATCGGGTAATCGGCGAGCGAGATACGCGTCACCTCCGCGTCGTTGAGCGTGAGCTCTTTCACCGCCAACGCTGCAAGCTTGACGTTGTAAGAGCCGGTCCGCAGCGAGCCGGGAATGACGAGGATTTTTGGGCCGGGCATCGATAGGTCCGTGGGTGTGCGCTTTGCATAACACGCGGACTATCGGGTCGTCATGCGCGCGCTTCTCCGCCGTCCTAAACGAATTGGCCGGGACATGCCCGGCCATGACAATTGCAAGTGTCGCGTGATCCCTTAGCGGCCGCGATAAACCCATACGCGTGCCGGCGGAATGTTGCGCCAAATCAATTCCGATGCCTCCGCAGTGATGCTGGAAAGGCTTTTCGGGATGGGCGCGACCATCGCGTAGGTAAACTGCACAAAGGGAGCGCCCGGCGTCAGCAACGCCATCGCATCGGCGATCAGGCGAAGCCGGGTCCGCAACGGCTTGGTGACGAGCGGCAAGCTCGATACGACCGCGGCGGCCGGATCGCGCAAAAGGCTCTCGAGCAGACGCCGCAGATGATAGGCATCGCCCTGCACGACTGTCGCCGCCGGATAGCGTGTCCGCAGCAGCCGGCAGAACATCGGGTTGAACTCGACCAGCACAAGGCGCGCCGGATCGATGCCACGCTCGACCAGTGCTTCTGTGACAGGGCCCGTGCCGGGGCCAAGCTCGATGACCGGGCCACGCGCATCGGCATCGACATAGCTTGCCATCGTGCGCGCGAGAGCGCGGCTCGACGGCATAACGGCACCGGTCGACAGCGGCTTCTCAATCCACGAACGAATGAAACGCACCTCGTCGTCGAGGCGCAACGATTTCTTGGCGACGCGGGCGACAGTTTGCGGAGACATCGTACGAGGTCACGCCTGTACGCGGCGAGCCTCGCCGCAGCAATCACCGGTATAGCGGCAGCGGCGGGGGGTCAAGATATCATCCGGAATGGCTGCTACGATTTCCAAAACCATCCAGGAACTCCTTGACTCGGCTAAAAAATCCCTCGGACTCAGGTTGCGTGGCCTGTGACGAAAGCTTGTCGAATTCCACCAGCAATTCGCGCTGGCGCTTCGTCAGATTCTGCGGCGTTTCCACTATAACTTGAACGTACATATCGCCAACTTGTTTCGAGCGTAGCACCGGCATCCCTTTGCCGGGGAGACGGAATCGCCGACCCGACTGTGTGCCGGCCGGGACCTTCACGCGCGATTTGCCTCCGTCGACCGTCGGCACCTCGAACTCACCGCCGAGCGCAGCCGTTATCATCGAGATCGGAACGCGGCAGTGCAGGTCGGCGCCGTCGCGCTGGAAGAACTCGTGCGCAGCAAGCGTGAGAAAAATATAGAGATCGCCTGGCGGCCCGCCGCGCACTCCGGCTTCGCCTTCTCCGGCCAATCGGATGCGCGTGCCGTCCTCGACGCCAGCCGGAATATTGACCGAGAGCGTACGTTCCCGGGTAACGCGGCCGGTGCCTGAGCACGACGGGCAAGGATTATCGATCACCTGGCCGCGCCCCTGACATGCCGGACACGTCCGCTCGAGCGTGAAGAAGCCTTGCGCGTGGCGAATCTTTCCGGCGCCGCCGCATGTCGCACAGGTCTTCGGTCGCGTCCCCGGTTTTGCGCCGGTGCCGGAGCAGATCTCGCAGCTGACGGGTGTTGGAATCTTGATCTGTGCGGTTTTGCCTTGGTAAGCGTCTTCGAGGCTGATTTCCATGTTGTAGCGAAGATCGGCGCCGCGCTCCCGTCCGCCGCTGCGGGCACGCCGGCCACCACCCATGCCGAACAGATCTTCGAAAATATCCGAGAAGGTAGATGCAAAATCGGCGCCGAAGCCGTGAGCGCCACCAGCCATACCTTGCTCGAACGCCGCATGCCCAAAGCGATCATAGGCAGCGCGCTTGTCGCTGTCTTTGAGCACATCATAGGCTTCGTTGATTTCCTTGAAGCGGCGCTCACAATCCTTGTCGCCCGGATTGCGATCCGGGTGGTGCTGCATGGCGAGCTTGCGATACGCACTCTTGAGTTCGGCCTCGGTGCAGGTCCGCGAAACGCCGAGCACTTCGTAGTAGTCGCGTTTGGACATGCAGCTTCTCTAACCGAAAAAGATTGTGGCGCAATGCCATCCTGCAGGTAACGTGGCGCCTCCCACGTTCATGGTGAGGGGCTGTGCTCGAAAAACGAACGAAAGCTTACCCCCTCCCGACCGGCTCCGCGGCCAACCCTCCCCCGCAAGGGGGGAGGTGATCCTAGTACACGGCCATCGTATAAGGCCAAGTCGCGCTTACGCCGACTTTTTGCTGTTCTTGTCGTCGTCGACCTCGGTGAACTCGGCATCGACGACATCTTCCTTTTTGCCGTCGCTTGCCGCCGAACCGTCGCCGTCGGATGCGGCGCCGGGAGCACCTTGCGCCTCCGCCTGTTGCTTGTACATCGCCTCGCCGAGCTTCATCGAGGCTTGCGCCAGCGCATTCGTCTTGGCCGTGATCGCAGCGGAATCGTCGCCCTTCAACGCTTCCTTCAAGTCCGCCATCGCGTTTTCGATCGCCGTTCGATCCGCCTCGCTCACCTTAGAGCCATGCTCGGCAAGTGCCTTCTCGGTCGAATGTACCAGCGCTTCTGCGTGATTCTTGGCTTCGACCGCAGCCTTGCGCTGCTTGTCTTCCTCGGCGTGCGCCTCCGCGTCCTTGACCATTTTTTCGATGTCGGCTTCGGACAAGCCGCCCGACGCCTGGATGCGGATCTGCTGCTCCTTGTTGGTCGCCTTGTCCTTGGCATTCACGTTGACGATGCCGTTGGCGTCAATGTCGAAGGTGACCTCGATCTGCGGCACACCGCGCGGTGCCGGCGGAATGCCGACGAGATCGAACTGGCCGAGCAACTTGTTGTCGGCCGCCATCTCGCGCTCGCCCTGGAAAACGCGGATCGTCACCGCATTCTGATTGTCCTCTGCAGTCGAGAACACCTGACTCTTCTTGGTCGGGATCGTTGTGTTGCGATCGATGATGCGCGTGAACACGCCGCCCAGCGTCTCGATGCCGAGCGACAGCGGCGTCACGTCGAGCAAGAGCACATCCTTGACGTCGCCTTGCAGCACGCCGGCCTGAATCGCCGCGCCGATTGCAACCACTTCGTCGGGGTTGACGCCCTTATGCGGCTCCTTGCCGAAAAATTGCTTCACGATCTCCTGCACCTTCGGCATGCGCGTCATGCCGCCGACCAGGACAACCTCGTTGATCTCGCCCGCCGAGATACCGGCATCCTTGATCGCCTTGCGGCAGGGCTCCACCGTCTTCTGGATAAGGTCGTCGACCAGCGCCTCGAACTTGGCACGGGTGAGCTTCATCGTTAAATGCTTCGGACCGGACGCATCTGCCGTAATGAACGGCAGATTGATTTCGGTCTGCGTCGTGGACGAAAGCTCGATCTTCGCCTTCTCCGCGGCCTCTTTCAGCCGTTGCAGCGCGAGCTTGTCGCGGCGCAGATCAATGCCCTGCTCTTTCTGGAATTCATCGGCGAGATAATTGACAAGGCGCATGTCGAAGTCTTCGCCGCCGAGGAACGTATCGCCGTTCGTCGACTTCACTTCGAACACGCCGTCGCCGATCTCCAAAATCGAAATATCGAACGTGCCGCCGCCGAGGTCGTAGACCGCGATCGTCCCGTTCTTCTGTTTGTCGAGACCGTAGGCAAGTGCGGCCGCCGTCGGCTCGTTAATGATGCGAAGCACTTCAAGACCGGCAATCTTGCCGGCATCTTTCGTCGCCTGGCGTTGCGCATCGTTGAAGTACGCGGGAACCGTAATGACCGCCTGATCAACCTTGCTGCCGAGATAGGATTCGGCCGTCTCTTTCATCTTCTGCAGCACAAAGGCCGAGATTTGCGACGGCGAGTAAGTCTTGCCATCCGCCTCCAACCAGGCGTCGCCATTCGAGGCCTTGACGATCTTGTATGGGACAAGCTTCTTGTCCTTCTCGACCATCGGATCGTCGTAGCGACGGCCGATGAGGCGCTTGACCGCAAAAAAAGTTTTTTCCGGATTAGTAACCGCCTGGCGCTTTGCCGGCTGTCCGACGAGCCGTTCGCCATCGTCGCTGAATGCGACGATCGACGGGGTCGTGCGCATACCTTCCGCGTTGTCGATGACTTTCGGCGTCTTACCTTCCATAACGGCGACGCACGAATTAGTGGTGCCGAGGTCTATACCGATGACCTTGCCCATAGTGTCTTCCCCTCAATTTGCGGCAGGCCGGTCGGGCCCATTGGCGCCCGAACGGAGCCTCCTGCGGACCATCCGCGATGCTCCGATCCGACCCCCTGAGTGCTTAATACCGCCGCATTTCCGCGACTTCGTCAGTCATATAGGTGGGCCACCCCGCTCGGTGCAAGACAGAGTGTCGCAAATCCGGCCGTTTCCTGCGTGCAGGTGACATACTGCCCTGCCGGGCGCCATTGCCGGTCCGATCGTGTCGGGATAGGCACCCGGGCGCCCAAATCCTTGAAGACACGATGGGAGTCTGATGCTCCGCCCCCGTACCATTGTTCTGATCGCCAGTTTCCTGGCCGCGTTCATTTGCATCGCGCCCGCGGGTGCAGACACACTGTATCCAAAGGGCTTGCGCGTTGGACTCTCCCCTCCCGCCGGCATGACTGCAAGCGCGCGATTTTCGGGCTTCGAGGATGTAGACCACAAGGCCAGCATCAAAATCCTCGATCTGCCCGCTGCCGCTTATGAGAGCCTCGAGAAAGGAGCGTTCGCACCTCCTAAAGATTCGAAAGTGAAAATCAAAAGCCGGGAGAGCTTTCCGTTCAACAGCGGCATCGGTTTCCTGATCGGGTTCGATCAGGAAATGGGCAGCACAACGGTGCATCGCTGGCTGATGATCGCAAAATCGATGTCCCGGTCGGTTCCGAACCTCGCCACACTTATCGACGTCGAAGTACCAGACGCCGCTCATTCGGTCTACAGCGATGCCGTTGTGCGCGCGGCGTTGAGATCGGTGACGTTCCGCCCGCCGCCAATAGCCGAGCAACTGAGCCTTATGCCGTTCAAGCTCGGCCAGCTCGCGGACTTCCGGGTGATCCGCGTCCTTCCGACAGGCGCGGCCATTCTGATCGACGGTCCGAGTGATGATGTAAGCCGGAATCCTTACATGATTGTCGCTGTTGGCGAGGGCGCACCACAAAAAGCAAGTGATCGCGCCGAGTTTTCGCGGCAACTCTTGTTACGGTCTCCGCTTGCCGACCTCAGTCTGACATCGATGGAAACGATCCGCATCCACAGCTTTCCGGCCATCGAAATCCGGGCGCAAGCGAAAGGCGCGGATGGCGATCCGTTGTCCGTGGTTCAATGGGTGCGTTTCGGCGGCACCGGTTTCCTGCGCGTCGTCGGCGTCACGCCGAAGGACAAATGGAATGCGCTCTTTCCGCGCTTCCGCACGGTGCGAGACGGTATTTCCTCCCGCTGAGTTAATCAGCTTGCCGCGAATGCCGCTAAAACGTGAAGGTACTGCGGATTCCAAACACCACTGCGTCATCAATCGCCACAGCCGGATTATCCGGGTTTGCCACATTGCCGCCGGGATGAACGATGTACTGAAAGTCAGGCTGCACGATCCACCACGGCGCGATCTGCAACGTATAGTTCACCTCAAAGACAAGCTCATAATTGCGAATGAAGGACGGCGGCCCATTGGCCGCAAGCGCATCCTTGTCGGCTTCAATCGCGTCACGGCTGACGTTTGCGTAAGCCACACCAAAGGTGAGCGCGTCATCTGGCCGGCCGGACACAATCCCTTTGAAGCCGGCGCCGCCGTCAATATACCAGGAGAGCAGATTGCGGTTTGCGGGTGAAACGCCGCCACGCAAGAACAGGTTCATGCTGTGGTCGTCCTGGCGCCAGACCATCTGATCGGCGATGGCGTAAATGCCCCAATCGCCTCTATGCCGAACCGGATCAGCTGTAGGGTCGATGCCGAGCGATACCATGCTACCCGCTCCGCTCACACCGAAATGCTGATCGGGATAATCCGCCGTGGCGTACCAGCCGCCGATCTTATAGATGCCAGGCAATCCGATGGCGTGCTCGCCCTGATTGACCTTGTAGTGCAATTCACCAAGCCACAGTGAGCCGCCTTGAAAACTAAATGTCGTGCCGTGATCGTTGCAAATTTGGGGATTGTCGAAGCAGTTGCGTCCGGCCGGATCGCCGGAAAACACGCCGGCGAGCACAGACACGGCGTTCGTCGGGTTGACCTGAACGCGTGCACCCGGAACGGCTAACGGATAAGCCGGGCCGCCGTTCTTGATATTGGCGGCGAGGATACCGGCCCATCCGAACGTGCCATTGATCAGTCCGCCCGCGGTCTTGCTGGTGAAGAATTCGTCGTCGGCGGCCAGCTGACCGATCCGCAACGAAAACAAGTCCTTTTCAGGATCACCCTGCTGAAACCAGGCCGTGAACAGCCGGGTTGTCGGAACCGCATCGATATTGCTCGGATCGGCGATACTTCCGACATTCTCGGCAACGTTGTGCCCGCTGTTGTGGATGTTGAACAAAGTCGCATGGGTGCTGGCACCCTGCCAGCCCATGAGTTTCGCCAGATCCGTATCAACGGAGAATTCGAGCCGGCCTTCGTAGCTGGAGCGTCGCGAGATGCCGCCGGACGCGACATCGAACCCTTCCGCAATGTATCGCAGCGTGAATTCGATGCCGCTTTGCGCGAGCGAGGTGCGCAGGCCGTTCCAGTCACCGCTAAACGTCTTTTGATCCCAGATCGATGGCGGGGCGGCCGGTTTCTTCCCGTCGGCGTTCGCCGCTGTTGTGCCGAGCACCGCGGCAAGCGCCACAACCGGAAGCCGTCGGATCACCATTGAAGCCCGCCCGCAACGCGCCATCGTGGTATCGGTTCGGCTCGGGAATTTTTCGACCAGCTCGCGCCATTCGTTGCCGACGGCATCTACGGCCAACGCAATCGCGGGAATCGCGTCATCGAGCACGCTCGCGAATTTCGCAAGCTCATCGAGCTCGTTCTGCACCGTGGCGCGAATGAAGGGCTCCTTCGCATCGCCGACAGCGTCAAGGTAAGAAACGGGGGTCAGATCGTTCCTGCGTGCTCAGACCAAATCATAGTACCGATCAAAATAGTTGGCCACCTGATCAGAGTTTTCGAAACGACCATCGTGAAAATAAGGCGCGTTGAAATCAGCATTGGTCGGCGTTCTCGTCTTGACCCATCCGCCGGTGTCGACGTCATGGAGCTGATGATCGACAAAGGCGTCGTCCGGGCGGCAGTCGCGCAATTCATGGCCGCGTGACGCGGAAACGGCTTTTTAAACACGGCCTCGCCGCGATGGACCGCGGCGGAAGCCTTGGCGTCAAACGCACTGGCGATTTTTCGCAAATGCCGACGGGGCGCGGTGCAGCGTTATCTGTCGCTGGAAGAATCATTCTGTAGGGGCGCAAAGATTTTGACAATTTGCGCCACCGTGCGTGGGTCAGCGCCTCTGTTCAGGCGCTGCCGGAATCCGAATTTTCGTTTGACGCGGGCGCGGCATTCTTCGGTGCCGCCTTGGTAACCGCCACCAAAGCTGGCCGCAGCACGCGCTCGCCGATTTTGTAACCTGCCTGAATCACTTGGGCGACCGTGCCGGGTGCTGCCGAATCATCGGCCACTTCGAACATCGCCTGCTGAAAATTGGGATCGAACTTTTCGCCGAGCGGCGTAAACTTGGTCACGCCGTTTTTTTCCAGCACCTTGTGCAACTCGCGTTCGGTAAGCTCCACCCCTTCGAGCAACGCCTTCACATTCGCGTCGGCGCTTTCGCGCAGCTCGGGCCCGATCGACTCGCGCGCACGGTGCATGTTGTCGGCAATCTGCAAGACGTCACGGGCGAAGGACGCAATGCCATAAGCCCGCGCATCAGCAACCTCGCGCTCCGTTCGACGGCGCAAGTTCTCCATTTCCGCGAGAGTGCGCAGGTGCTTGTCCTTGAATTCGGCGGCGGCCTCGAGTGCTGCCGTTACCTGCTCGGCCGGCACCATCTCGCCTGACGAGGGTTCCCTTTTATTGTCCAGGCCTTCGGCGAGTGATGCCCCGGCATTATCGTTCGAATCGGCCATTCTTTCTTCCGTTCGTTGCATCGACCGGTGGGATATCAGGGGCAGACCGAAAAAAATCAAGCGTTCCGGACCGCCCGGTCTTAACTCGCAAGCAGCCGACTCACGACCTTCGCGGTGTAGTCGACCATGGGAATAATGCGCGCATAGTTGAGTCGTGTCGGACCGATCACCCCGATAACGCCGATGATCGAGCCTTTGCTGTCATGATAGGGCGCAATAATCGTCGAAGATCCCGATAGCGAGAACAGCTTATTTTCCGAGCCGATGAAGATGCGCACGCCCTCGCCCTGCTCGGCACGGCCAAGCAAATCGACAACGCCCCGCTTGGTTTCCAGCGCATCGAACAGGGAGCGAATGCGCTCCAGGTCCTCAAGTGCCTTCAAATCTTCCAGCAGATTGGCGTGCCCGCGCACGATGAGCTGTCGGTCCTCGTTGTCCCCTCCCGACCAGCTCGCCAGCCCCGCTGCCACAATCTTCTGCGTGAGTTCGTCGAGCGCAGCCTGCCCTTCCGCGAGAGAATGCTCGATCTCCGTGCGCAGCTCGGCAAGCGTCTTGCCGTTGATCCGTGCGTTGAGAAAATTGGAGGCTTCGGTCAATGCCGAGGCCGGCAAGCCGGCCGGCACATTGAGTATCCGGTTTTCGACCTGTCCGTCTTCTGCAACCAGAACGGCCAGCGCGCGCTCCGGCTCGAGCCGGACAAATTCGATGTGCTTGAGCCGCACATTGGATTTGGCGGTCAGCACGACGCCGGCCGAACGCGTCAGCCCTGACAGCATTTGCGAGGCCTCGGTCAGTACGGCCTCGATGGACTTGTTGCCGCCGGAAGCCGCGACCTGGGCCTCGATCGAGCGCCGCTCGCTCTCATTGAGATCGCCCACTTCCATGAGCGCATCGACAAAGAAACGCAGGCCCAATTCGGTCGGCAGACGGCCGGCGGAGGTGTGGGGCGCGAATATCAACCCGATCTGTTCGAGGTCCGACATCACGTTGCGCACGGAGGCCGGCGACAGCGTCATCGGGAGCATGCGTGACAGGCTGCGCGAACCGACCGGTTCCCCGGTGGCCAGATAACTTTCCACGATATGCCGGAAAATCTCGCGCGAGCGCTCATTGAGCGCCGCCAGACTCATCGACGCAGCACCGGCCGGGACATCATGAAAGGCCACAGCTTTATACTCCTGATCGCTTACAGAATTTGATCATTCGGCCGCCCTTGTTCAAGCCGGGGTTATCGGTATGGTGGACGCCATAAAAGACATTCAATGGAAGGAATAAGCAATGCGGCCGAGCCGCCGTGAGCCAGACGAGCTGCGCGCCGTGTCGCTTGAACGCGGTGTGGTGAAGTATGCCGAGGGCTCCTGTTTCGTAAAATTCGGCGACACGCACGTGCTGGTGACCGCGAGCCTTGAAGAACGGCTGCCGCCCTGGCTCAAAGGACAGGGACGGGGCTGGATCACAGCCGAATACGGCATGCTGCCCCGCGCAACGTCCGAGCGCACGCGCCGCGAAGCAAGTGCCGGCAAGCAGGGCGGCCGCACCGTCGAAATTCAGCGGTTGATCGGGCGCTCGTTGCGCTCGGTCGTCGACCTTTCGGCTCTCGGCGAACGGCAGATCACGATCGACTGCGACGTCATCCAGGCTGACGGTGGCACGCGCACGGCATCGATTACCGGCGCATGGGTTGCACTCTCCGATTGCCTTTCCTGGATGAAGGCGCGTGACATGCTTCGCGGCGACGTCTTGCGCGACCACATCGCAGCGGTCTCGTGCGGAGTTTACAGGAACGTTGCCGTGCTTGATCTTGATTACGCCGAGGATTCGGAGGCCGAAACGGACGCGAATTTCGTTATGACAGGCAGCGGAACTATCGTCGAAATCCAGGCGACGGCGGAAAAAACGCCGTTCAGCGAGGAACAGTTCAGCGCACTGCTCGCACTCGCGCGCAAGGGGATCGGCAAGCTGGTGGATCTGCAAAAAATGGCGGTGATGTAACACGCCGTCATGGCCAGGCACCTAAGCGGACGGATCGTCATCGCGACGCATAATCCGGGCAAGCTCAGAGAAATGCGCGAACTGCTGGCGCCTTACGGCGTTACGGCGGAATCCGCGGCTGACCTTGGACTTCCCGAGCCGGAGGAGAAGGGCAAGACATTCAAAGAAAACGCCCGCATCAAGGCGCTTGCGGCAGCCAGGGCAACGAAACTGCCGGCGTTCGCCGATGACTCCGGTCTCGTCGTCGATGCGCTTGATGGCGAACCCGGAATCTATTCGGCCCGCTGGGCAGGGCCGGACAAGGATTTCCGCTTTGCGATGAACCGCATCCAAACCCTGTTGATCGAGCGCAACGCGCGCACACCGGAACAGCGCCGTTGTCATTTCATTGCGGCTTTATGTCTGGCCTGGCCCGACGGACACACCGAAGATTTCGAGGGCCGTGTTGACGGCACCGCAGTCTGGCCGCCGCGCGGCACGCGCGGATTCGGTTACGATCCGTTGTTCCTGCCGGACGGATTCGACCGCACCTTTGGCGAAATGGATGCCGACGAGAAGCACGGCTTGCCGCCGAAAGGAAAAGGTCTTTCGCACCGCGCGCGTGCCTTTATGAAGCTGGCGGATGCCTGCTTGCGCCGGTGAAATTGATTACAATTTTAATCACCTTTTTGCCGCGGGAACGAAACTCGCTGGCCGCATGCCGACAGCTTGGCGTATAATTTTAAGATGTCGTTAACCACAAATGATTCCGCCTTTGGCGTCTATCTGCACTGGCCGTTCTGTCTCTCGAAGTGCCCTTACTGCGACTTCAACAGTCACGTGCGCCATGCGGCGATCGACGAGGCTCGTTATGTGCGAGCATTCGAATCTGAAATTGCGGCGACGGCCGCGCGTGTACCCGGCCGTACGGTTTCGACAATCTTTTTCGGCGGTGGCACGCCCTCGCTCATGCAGCCCGCGACGGTCGAGGCAATTCTCGATGCAATCGGCCGGCACTGGACGATTGCAAACGATGCCGAGGTCACACTCGAAGCCAATCCAACCAGCGTCGAAGCCACACGATTTCGCGGCTACCGCGCGGCCGGCGTCAATCGGGTATCACTTGGCGTGCAGGCGCTCGACGACGCGGCGCTCAAGGCACTTGGACGCCTGCACACGGCCGAGGAGGCGCTCGAGGCGGTGAAAATTGCGCGATCGATCTTCGCACGCTACTCGTTCGATCTCATCTATGCACGTCCGGGTCAGACACCCGAATCCTGGGCGGCCGAACTCAAGCGCGCGATCGCTGAAGCAGCGGAGCATCTGTCGCTGTACCAGTTGACCATTGAGCACGGTACGCCATTCGCCGCGCTGCACGCCGCTGGCAAGCTCGCTATTCCCGACGACGACCTTGGCCGCGATCTTTACGACATCACACAGGACGTTTGCGGCGGGGCCGGCCTGCCGGCGTATGAGATTTCGAATCATGCCCGTCCCGGCGCCGAGTGCCGGCACAATCTCGTTTACTGGCGGGGTCATGAATACGCCGGCATCGGCCCTGGCGCACACGGCCGTCTGAACATTGACGGGTATCGCCACGCAACCGAAACCGAAAAGCGGCCGGAGAGCTGGCTGATTCGGGTCGAGGCACGCGGCCATGGTCTCATCGTGAACGACAGACTTACGCCGCTTGAGCAGGCCGACGAATTTCTTTTGATGGGCTTGCGCCTTGCGGAAGGAATCGATCCGACGCGCTACGCTGCGCTCGCGGGGCGAACGCTCGATGAAAAGCGCATCGCGATTTTGCGCGAGGAAGGCGCGGTGGAAACCACCATCGACGGACGCTTGCGGGTGACGCTTGCGGGGTTTCCGGTACTCGATGCCGTCGTCGCCGATCTGGCGGCATAACGCTGCACCGGTAACACCCCTTGTGACTGCACCGCGCCTTGATTGGGAATGGCGGGAGAGCCCGTCGATGACAGCGACTAAGCTTAAGTCCCCGATCCAAATGCCCGCGGAGCCGGGCTGATCACCTGCCCGCCGTTCGGCGTCACGCGCAGAACGGCAAGGCCGCGCTCGTTAGTACCGTTCGCGCGAAAGCGAAAAATGCCGTCGATGCCGGAGAAACCCGAAGGGTTCGTCAGCACCTGCTCGGTAAAACCTTGCGCGCCTTGCGTCTTCACCAGCGCCGCCACCAGCGCCACGGCATCATAGGCGAGCGCAGCAGTACGAACCGGGTCTTGTCCAAAGCGCGCCCTGTAGCGCGCAGCGAAGCTGCGGAATCCCGAGGGATCCGGTGCGGCGTACCAGGCATTGTCAAGTTCGGTCGCTGCAAACACGCGCGAATCGTCCCACAGGCCGGTTCCGAGCAATTGCACGCGCTTCAGATTGACGCCGTCCGACGCAAGCATCTTTGCAATTTGCGCAGCCTGCGCGTTATCCGGGATGAAGATTGCATCGGCATGCGAGGCCGCCTGCGCAACGCGGCGAACCGGATCGGCGATGCCGCCGCCATCGGCCCGATAACGCTCGAGCGCAACCACGCGCGCACGGTGGCGTGCGACCTCCTGCTGGAACGCTGCTTCAACCACGCCGCCATATGCATTGTCTGGCAGTAATGCAGCGAACGATCGGCGGCCGCGCGAGACGGCATAGTCGACGATGCGCTGCACGTCCGCCTCGGGCAAAAAGCTCAGCAAATAGACGCCACGCGAAGCAACCGTCGCGTCCGTGGAAAACGCAATCACCGGAATATTGCGGCTGCGCGCAACTTGTCCGGCAGCCACGACCGATTGCGCGAACAGCGGCCCGATAATGATCTCCGCCCCTTCATCCAACGCCTGCTGCGCGCCCAACTGGGCGCCCTGCGGCGTGCCGCCATCGTCTTTGACCAAGAGCTGAATGTTCGGATTCTTGAACTCGGCAAGTGCCATGTCGGCGGCGTTCTTCATGGACTGCGCGGCAACGCCGGCGTTGCCCGCCGCCGACAACGGCAAAATTAATCCGACCCGTATTTGTCCATTGGCCGGAGGCGGTAATGCCGCGGGGCCGGGGCCTTGCGGGCTTGCAGCGGTCGTCCGCTCAAAATCATTACTGGCGCAGGCGCTCAGCAATGCCGCCGCCACCAGGGCGAAGACCATGCACCCACGCCGCGTGTAACCGCGCACTTTCCGCTGTGTCCGAAATTGCCTGAGCATTCCCCTTCCCCCTACGGTCCACACTATGCCGTAGATTGCGGGCGTTTAAGGGGCGATTTTGTCGCTTAAATCGTAAGCCTATGAAGAAAAAGGAAGATTTGTCCCCAGCAAGACGCGGATGCCCGTACTCGACTAGAGTGGGGCATGACCAGCAGTCGGGACAAGGGCGAAAACGATTCGGATACCGAGCGGAACTATGTGCTTGCCGGCGCGCAGGCGGCCGCGCCGCGCCTTGCGGGCGGGCTTTATGTGGTCGCAACACCGATCGGAAATTTGCGCGACATTACGCTGCGCGCGCTTGAAACGCTTGCCGCCGCCGACGTGATTGCCTGCGAGGATACGCGCGTCACCCGCAAGCTCACCGGACATTATGGCATCACAACACCCCTCACGCCTTACCACGAGCACAACGCCGCCGCCGCAAGACCGAAGCTTTTGGAACGGCTCGCGCGCGGCGAGGTGGTTGCGCTCGTATCCGATGCAGGCACGCCGCTAATCTCTGACCCCGGATACAAGCTGGTGCGAGAAGCTTGCGATGCAGGTCACCGTGTCACGGCCGTGCCCGGCGCCTCCTCCGTGCTTGCGGCCCTTGGCGTAGCGGGGCTGCCGACCGATCGTTTTTTCTTTGAAGGATTTTTGCCGCCGAAAGCAGCGGCGCGGCAAAAGCGGATTGCGGAATTGGCGCGCATTCCGGCAACGCTCGTTGTTTTCGAGAGCGGTTCACGCATCGCCCATGTGCTTGCCGAACTTGCGAAGCAGTTCGGCTCGCGTAAAGCCGCAATCTGTCGCGAGATGACAAAGCTGCATGAGGACGTGCAGCGTGCGACACTCGATCAACTCGCACGCGTTTATGCTTCAGGCGCAGAGAGCCGTGGTGAATTCGTCATCGTGATCGCACCGCCGAATGAGCCGGCGGAAAGTCAAGCTGGCATCGATGACATCCTGCGTAACGCACTTGAGCGCACATCATTAAAGAATGCCGTCGCCGAGATCGCGTCCGTTACCGGGCGGCCGCGCCGCGAAATTTATCAGCGCGCGCTCGCTCTCAGCAAAGGAAACGACGATGCCGCGGCCGATTAATTCCGATGCCAAGGCAAAGCCGGCACCGCGGCCGGAACGCGTGGCTGCCTTCCGAACAGGCATCTCGGCTGAAACGCGCGCCGCCGCCTTCCTGCTCGCAAAGGGCTATCGCATTCTGGCGCGGCGCTGGAAAAGCCCGGCCGGCGAAATCGACCTTGTCGCCCGCCGGCGCAACCTGTTGATCTTTGTCGAAGTAAAGGCGCGTGCGAAAATTGATGACGCGGCAGAATCGATTACGTCCCGTCAGCGCCAGCGTATCGCGTCAGCTGCCGAAATCTGGCTGGCAGAGCATCCGGACGACACGATTCAGGATATCCGCTTCGACGCGATGCTTGTTACGCCGGGAAAATTGCCCCGTCACATTCCGGCAGCATTCGAGACCTGAATCACCGATGCCGATCAGGCGCTGAGCCGGTCAAAGAACTGGGCGACCTGATTGCGCAAGCGCCCGGCGATCGATCCAAGATCGTCGGCAACTGCTTTCACCGCGCCTGCGCTTGAACGCGTGTCGTCGGTTGCAGCACCGACAAGGGTGACCTCATCGGCCGTCTCGACCGTGCGATGCGCGGCAATTTCGACGCTGCGGGCGATCTCCTGCGTTGCGGCCCCCTGCTCGGTTACGGCGGCCGCAATCGCGCCGCTGATGTCACCGATCTCGCGAATCGTGCGCTCGATCGCCTCGATTGCCTCAATCGAACGCTGGGTGGCGCGCTGCATGCCCGCGATCTGCGCGCCGATTTCCTCGGTCGCACGGCCGGTCTGGCCGGCAAGCGCTTTCACCTCGCCAGCGACAACGGCAAAACCGCGGCCCGCTTCGCCCGCGCGCGCCGCTTCGATGGTGGCGTTGAGAGCAAGCAGGTTCGTTTGCTCTGCAATGTCGGTGATGAGCTTGACCACATCACCGATGCGTGCGGCGGCCTCGCCCAGTTCCTTGACGGCGATGTTGGTGCGCTCGGCCTCGCTGACCGCTTTGTTCGCGATGGCGTTCGATTGCGCAACCTGGCGGTCGATCTCATTCACCGACGCTGAGAGCTCGTCGGCCGCGGAAGCAATGTCGCGTACATTGGATGACGCTTCCGTCGATGCGGCAGCCGCGCGCGCGGTCTTGCTCGCCGCGTCATCTGCGGCACCCGCAAGTTTGGCCGACGCCCTCACCATTTCATCGGAAATCCGGCCGAGCTCGGAGAGCGTTGCCTCGACCTCGGCGGAAAATTGCGCGATTTCCGCAGACATCGTTTCCTGCCGAGCGGCGCGCGCCTGCGCATCTTCGCAGACCGTACGATTGAGCTCCTCATTATGCGACATGGCGCGCTGGAAGACGGAAATGGAACGCGCCAACGCGCCGATTTCGTCGCTGCGGTCGCTGAACGGGACCGTCGTGTCGGCGCGACCTTCGGCAACGGCTTCTGTCACCTTCGTGATCTGCTTCAGGGGATTGGCGATTCCGCGCGAGATCATCCACGCGCCGAACGCGGCCAGCACGACCGCGAGGCCCGACAGTATGCTCATCATCAGCGCGGTGCGGCTGATCCTGCTGTCTATCGTCGTGTAAATCTGACTGGCGCGTTTCGAATAGTTTTCCGCGAGTTTTTCCAGATCATGACTCAGCGCGCCACGAATTTGTGCAAGGTCATTCTTCTTCGCCCAGGCACGCGCAGCTTCCGGACCCTGGCTTTTGGCGACGTTGATGAGGGTGGCCGGATATTGCAAGAACGAGTCGATGCGCACGGCAAAATTGCTGAAATCAGCGGCATCGTAACCCATGACCGACCCTTGCCAGTCCGCAACGACGGACCTGATCTGGTCGGTTATTTTGCCAAGTTCGTCGGCCCGCTTCGCCGCGGTTTGATCGTCCGGCGCAAGAAAAATAGCGCGAGATTTGGCTACCGTGGCGTACATCAGGCCGTTTACGCGCTCGACATTCCAGCTTCCCGCGTTGGCGGATTGAAATGCGTCGGTCAGCGCCTCGTGCTGACGTGCGTTATGCGCCGCCACAACCGCCAGAGCCACCGTCATGGTGGCCATCAAGGCAAAGATCGCATAGAGCTTGGCGGCAATCGAAAGCTTCGGCAAAGTCACGAACACCCACCCTGATTTTGGTCCCCTTGCAGGAGCATACTGGCGGTAAAATGTTAAAGACTTGTTTTCCTTATCTTTTCGAAGAAAGTCGGCACCGATGAGTCTGAGCGTCGCGGTGCAAATGGATCCGATCGAGCGGATCAATGTCCGGGGTGATTCGACATTCGCGTTGCTGCTGGAAGCGCAAAGCCGGGGCCACAAGCTCGCCTATTACACGCCGGATCGGCTGGCCCAGATCGACGGACGAATTTTCGCCGCCGTGCAAGCGCTTCAGGTGCGCGACGTGCCTGGCGATCACTACCGGCTCGGCGAAGCTCGCCGCAGGGAGTTGACCGAGTTTGACGTGGTGCTTTTACGGCAGGACCCGCCGTTCGACCTCGCCTACATCACCACGACGCATATGCTTGAGCGCATTCATCCCAAAACGCTTGTGGTGAACGACCCGGCCGCAGTCCGGAACGCGCCTGAAAAGGTGCTCGTCACCCAATTTCCCGATCTGATGCCGCCGACCCTGGTTACGCGCGACCTCGCCGAGATCAGGGCGTTCCGCGCCGAGCACGGCGACATCGTGATGAAGCCGCTTTACGGCTATGGCGGTGGCGCGGTTTTCCGCGTCAAGCAAGATGATCTCAATTTCGGTTCGCTTTACGACATGTTCGCCACGACATTTCGCGAAGCCTGGGTCATCCAAAAATTTCTGCCGGCGGTGCGCGAGGGCGACAAGCGCATCATTCTTGTCGACGGCGAATATGCGGGAGCGGTCAACCGCGTGCCGGCGGCGGACGATCTTCGGTCGAACATGGTGCGCGGCGGCGCGCCAAAAGCAACCGAGCTCACGAAGCGCGAGGCTGAAATCTGCAACCGGCTCGGGCCGATCTTTCGTGAACGCGGCTTGTTGTTCGTCGGCATCGACGTGATCGGCGACTACTTGACCGAGATCAACGTCACCTCGCCGACCGGCCTGCGCGCCATCAAAAATCTCGGCGGCCCCGACGGCGCCGCCATGATCTGGGACAAAATCGAGGCCAGACGCCCGAAAGCGTGAACGCAGTAGCTCGACTGAAGCTTGCCATTGCGACGACCGACTACACCGGCCTCGAAGTCGCGCCCCGTCTTCTTCATTCGCCTCTCCGGCCGCCGCTTTGGCTTATGATTTAGGCTTCTCTGCTGCCCGGAGTGCGGCCGCACCGGCTCGAATCTTCATTCCTGTTCTCTAAATGTTCTTGCGCGAGGACTGCGGTTCCTCTACCCTAACGGGCACAAACCGGGGTTGGGGATATGGTTCAGCGTGTCACAACGGTGGCGTTCGAGGGCATTGAGGCCCGCGCCGTTGACGTCCAGGTGCAGGTTGCGCCGGGATTGCCTGCGTTCAACATCGTTGGCTTGCCTGACAAAGCCGTATCGGAGGCGAAGGAACGCGTGCGCGCCGCATTGATCGCCTCAGGCCTGGCGCTGCCGGCGCGACGCATCACTGTCAATCTGGCGCCGGCCGATCTCCCAAAAGAAGGCAGCCATTACGACCTGCCGATCGCGCTCGGATTGATGGCGGCAATCGGCGCCATTCCTTCCGACGCGCTGAACGGCTTTACCGTACTCGGCGAGCTTGGACTCGATGGATCGATTGCCGCAGTCGCCGGTGTGCTGCCGGCGGCGATCGGCGCCAATGCACGGGGTGATTCACTGATTTGCCCGGCCGCATGCGGGCCGGAAGCGGCGTGGGCCTCACCTGAAATCGAGATCGTCGCCGCTCGCTCCCTGATTCAGGTCGCCAACCATTTCAAGGGCACGCAGGTGCTCTCGCGGCCGGAGCCGAAAATTCGCGAACTCGACGGCGTACCGCTCGATCTTGCGGATATCAAAGGACAGGAAAGCGCCAAGCGCGCGCTCGAGGTTACTGCTGCCGGCGGACACAACTTGCTGATGATCGGTCCACCGGGCGCCGGCAAATCGATGCTCGCCGCACGGCTGCCGACGATCTTGCCGCCACTGACGCCATCCGAACTGCTGGAAGTCTCGATGATCGCCTCCGTTGCCGGCGAGATCGAAGGCGGAGCGCTCACCAACAGCAGACCTTTTCGCTCGCCGCATCATTCCGCTTCAATGCCGGCCCTGGTCGGCGGCGGATTGCACGCGCGGCCTGGCGAAATTTCTCTCGCCCACAATGGCGTGCTGTTTCTGGACGAACTACCGGAGTTTTCATCACAGGTGCTCGATTCACTGCGCCAGCCGCTTGAGACTGGAGAAGTGGCAATCGCGCGCGCGAACCATCGCGTCACCTATCCCGCGCGCTTCATGCTGGTGGCGGCGATGAACCCCTGCCGCTGCGGGCGCGCCAACGATCCAGGCTTTGCCTGCAGACGCGCACCCAACGCGCGCTGCGCGGCCGATTATCAAGCGCGGCTGTCGGGGCCGTTGCTCGACCGTTTCGATCTTCACATTGAAGTGCCTGCCGTCACCGCTGCCGATCTCATCCTGCCGCCTCCTTCGGAAGGCAGTCGCGAAGTGGCGGCTCGTGTCGCAAGAGCCCGCGACATTCAGGCCGAGCGCTATGCCGCGATGGGGCTCAGCAACGTGCGCACGAATGCGCAGGCGCAGGGCCCGATTCTCGAGCAAGTAGCGCAGGCCGGCAAATCCGGCATTGCCCTGCTCAAGGACGCTGCCGACGCGATGCAGTTGTCAGCACGCGGCTATCACCGTGTGCTGCGGGTTGCCCGTACGCTTGCGGACCTCGATGGAGCGGAAACCGTCGGCCGCGTGCATCTTGCCGAGGCGCTCTCCTATCGCGCGCTCGCCGATGAGGTGCGGCGAGCAGCTTAAGGGGCCGGGCTGCCATTCGATTTTTGAGCAAGCTCGCGAGCGTAGCGCGACTTCATGACATACACGCAGTCGGCCCGCCTTTGACGTTTCGGGCCACGCGCTCTGCAACCCGATGCCCAATTTTCGAATCGAATCCGCGCGCATTCCTTAACCGCGCCTTCACCACATTGGCTCAGGAGCGCGACGCGCGCGTGCAGGCAAATGAATTTGCAATATAAGCAGCCTCAAATTGCGGAAACAGCAGCGGGTGCGTCAGGCAATGCCATCGCAGTCCGAAAAGCAGAGCTCGAAACGCGATCAGGCGGCACTGGTTCTGTTCGGCCGCACCGTCGTCAGCACGATCGCGGTCATTGCAATCGCACTCGTGCTCGTCTCCGGCGTTCAGATCAATCCCTACGCGTACGCCAGCGGCATCGGCGCGCTATTTGCAGCGGCGTGCGCTATTATCGCCTACCTGCTTTATCGCCGCCGCGTGCGGCTGGAAGAAATTCGCGCGCTGGAATGCCGGATCGACGATCTCGCCGACCGTAATTGGGAGCTTCGCGAAGCGGAGGAACGCGCACGCAGTCTGCTTGATGCGCAAGGCGATGTCATTGTGCGCCGGACGCTCAACGGCTGCATCATTTACGTGAACGACGCATTTTGCGAGCTTCTCGGCAAAAGCCGCGACGAACTGATCGGCACCGACGCAACGCCCGTCGTTATCGAGCAGGGAAAGAGCGCGATGCTCGCCGATGGCACGCGCACGCACGATCAGAAAATCAGTTCGCCAACCGGCGACCGCTGGATCGCCTGGCGCGAAGTTCGCGTGCGCGGCGAGACCGGCGCCGAAATACAAAGTGTCGGCCGAGACGTAACGGACCGCGTGGAGGTGCAGAACGCGCTCGCGGGGGCCCGGGACGAGGCGGAAGCCGCAAACCGTGCCAAGTCGCGCTTTCTCGCCATGGTCAGCCATGAGATCCGCACGCCGCTTAACGGCATCCTCGGCATGACCGGCCTGCTGCTCGACACGTCCTTGACGCCGGAGCAGGCGACCTACGCCAAGGCCGCCAAAACATCGGGTGAGGCTCTGCTGTCGCTCATCGACGAAATTCTTGATTTCTCCAAAATCGAAGCGGGCAAGCTGGAGCTGGAGGCGGGTAATTTTGCGCTTCCGGAGTTGGTCGAGAGCATCACCGAACTGCTCGCGCCGCGCGCGCAGGCGAAAGATATCGAGATTGCCTCCTACATCGACGATCGCGTCCCGGCCAATGTCGTCGGCGATTCCGCGCGCTTGCGGCAGGTGCTGCTTAATCTCGCCGGCAACGCCATCAAGTTCACGGAACATGGAGGTGTCGCAGTCCTGGTCGAACCGGGCGACGAACCCGATGAAATCAAATTCACCATCCGTGACAGCGGCATCGGTATCAGCCTCGAAAATCAGGCGCGGATTTTCCGGGACTTTGAACAGGCAGACGATTCATCGACCCGCAAATTCGGCGGCACCGGACTGGGTCTTGCGATCTCCCGCCGTATTGTCCAAAGCATGGGCGGCAAAATCAGACTCGAGAGCAAGCCCGGCGAAGGCGCAACATTCACGTTCACCAGCCGCCTGCCGGCATCCGCGAACGGCAATCCATTTGTCGCGCCGAATCTCGCCGGCCTCAATGTACTCGTTGTCTCGTCCGCTGGAATCGAGTCCGCACTCCTGGCGCGACGCCTCGCCGGTTGGGGAGCAACCGTCAACGTCGTGCAGGACGAGTCGGCGATGTACGAATCGCTGCGAGAAGCGCATTGCGATGTCATGCTGGTCGACTACGCCGCAGCCCGGGCAATCGTCGCCTCCGGCGGCGCTGCTGCAATCGATGCACGACGACGGATCACTTTGATAACACCGGCCGAGCGGCACGACCTTCCCGCGCTCAAGGAGGCGGGCTTTACCGGCTACCTGATGAAACCGGTCCGCGCGGCTTCGCTCGCTGCCCGTTTGCGCGACGGCAATACGTTCGACCAAGTGCCGGCGCCGGCGGACCATGAAGGGCGTGCACAAAGCGATCCGCCAGGGCTTTCGGTCCTCATCGCCGAGGACAACGAAATAAACGCGCTGCTTGCGCTCGCCTTGTTGGCGCGGCTCGGACATCGTCCGGTTATTGCCGCCGACGGCGAAGCGGCGGTCGCTTCCTGGCTCGCGGCGCGCGTATCCGGCAACCCCTACGATCTGGTGCTGATGGACGTGCGGATGCCCGGCATCGATGGCCTGGAGGCCGCACGGCGTATTCGTGCCGCGGAACGGGAAACCGGCGGGCAGCGCACGCATATCGTTGCGCTCACGGCGGATGCGCAAATGGAAGATCGTGACGCTTGCCTGGCGGCAGGCATGGACGATCTCCTGGTGAAGCCGCTCGTTCGCGACCGGCTCGTTGAGATACTCGCCACTATCCCCAAGTTATCACCCGCACTGCATGCCGCTTGAAAGTTAAGTCGGCCACCTGTCATAAATTGGTGCCCCGCGGGTGTAGGGTAGGCTTCGGGGCCACTGATTCGCAGAAGTCGAAATCTGTCGCGAGTCGGCGCTTTTTCGCGGGGAAGGATTATCGATCCCATGCCAAACCGCGACTTCGGCAGCCCATCTTGGCGGCTGCTGGAATATCTTCGCCCTTCTCCCGGGAGCGGTTCGCTACCCGGATTGCTGCCCGCGTTGCGCGCTTATGGCGGCCTGCAGACGAGGCCTGCCCGCGCCTATGAACCGGCCCGTTCGCTGGGCCGCCTTGGCTCGCTGGAGGTCCGGCTCGCGCGTACCGCTGCCGAGGTGCGGCAGGCGCAAAAGGTGCGCTATCGCGTCTTCTATGAGGAAGGCTCGGCCATTCCCGACCCGGCGCGCTTGTTTGCGCGGCGTGACATCGATGGGTTCGACGCCATCTGCGATCACTTGCTGGTCCTCGACCATGCGGCAACCGGCGGAACGTCGTCAAAACGACGACCCGCAGTCGTCGGCACCTATCGTCTGCTTCGCCAATCCGTCGCGGAAGATTATGGCGGCTTCTACACCGCCGGTGAATTCGATATCGCCGGGCTGATTGCACGGCACGCGAAGTTGCAATTCCTCGAGCTTGGCCGTTCCTGTGTTCTCGCGCCGTACCGAAACAAACGCACCGTCGAGCTGCTCTGGCAGGGCATCCATGAATACGTCCTGCAGCACCGCGTCGATGTGATGATCGGTTGCGCGAGCCTTGAAGGCACCGATCCGGATCGTCTCGCGCTGCCGCTGTCTTTTCTGCATCATACCGCGAGCGCGCCGGAGGCCTGGCAAGCACGAGCGCTTCCGTCGCGCTATGTGCATATGAACCGCATGTCAAAAGAGGCAATCGATCCGAAACTGGCGCTGCGCTCGTTGCCGCCGCTCATCAAAGGCTACCTGCGGCTCGGCTGCTATATCGGCGACGGCGCCGTTGTCGATCACGAGTTCGGCACCACCGACGTGCTGATCGTGCTGCCGATGTCCGCCGTCAAGTCCCGCTATCTCGAACATTTCGGCGGCAACCGCAAAGCGGCGTGACCTCCGCGTTCTTGCGTAAGGACACCATCGTCAGCACCCGCAAATGACGGCGGTCAAAGCCTGCGCAGGGCCACTTCGGTCACCGTGTGATCGGCGTCTTTCTTCAGGATGAGATCGGCGCGCCGCCGTGTCGGCAAAATATTTTCGTGCAAATTGACAAGATTGATGCGTGACCAGATTGCGGTTGCCGTCGTAATGGCTTCCTCGTCGGACAAGTTCGAGTACCGATGGAAATAGGACTTCGGATCGCGGAAAGCGGTCCCACGCAACGTCAGGAAACGATCGACGTACCAGGTTTTCAGCACGTCTTCGCTGGCGTCGAGATAGACGGAAAAATCAAAAAAATCGGATACGAACGGAATGGCCTTGCCATCCTTCGGCAGACGCCCGGCTTGCAGGACATTCAAGCCTTCGACGATGAGAATGTCAGGCCGATCGACCTCCACCCACTGGTTCGGCATCACGTCGTAAACGAGATGGGAGTAAACCGGCGCGCGCACCGGCCGTACGCCAGCCTTTACATCGGAAAGGAAGCGCAGCAGCGACGGCAGATCGTAGCTTTCCGGAAAGCCCTTTTTTTCCATCAGCGCTTCGCGCTCAAGAATGGCGTTCGGATAAAGAAAGCCGTCCGTGGTGACGAGGTCGACTTTCGGCACGTTGGGCCAACGCGCAAGCAGCGCTTGCAGAACGCGCGCGGTAGTCGACTTGCCAACCGCAACGGAGCCGGCAACGCCGATGATGTAAGGCACTTTCACATCTTCTGTGCCGAGAAAGCCTTGTTGCGCGCGGAACAGCCGCTGCGTCGCTGCGACGTAAAGCGACAACAGACGCGAGAGCGGCAAATAAATCTGCTCGACCTCTTCCATGTCGAGCCGATCGTGCAGCGAGCGCAGCCGCGCCACCTCTTCCGAGGTCAGCGTCATGGGCGTGTCCCGGCGCAAGCTTGCCCATTCCGCACGTGAGAAAATGCGGTAGGGCGAGAGCACCTCTTCGGTCCGCTGCTCCATGAGGATTCCTGATTAGCCGCGCGAGGCCTTTTCCTGGTGCCCGCTTTGGCCGGTGCGCTTTTCCAAAGCGGATTCGACCTCGGCCAGCGTTACGCCGCGCGCCTGAAGAACAACGAGCAGGTGATACAAAAGATCGGCGCTTTCCGCGACAAGCCGCTCCTTGTCTTCCTGCACAGCAGCTATCGCGGTTTCGATGGCTTCCTCGCCCAGCTTCTTGGCACAATGGGCAACACCCTTGTCCAGCAGCGCGCGGGTATAGGACTCCGATGCGTCCGCTTTGGCTCGTTCCTGCACGCGTTTTTCAAGATCGGCGAGGGTGAATTTCGGCATGGCCGTGGCTGAATAGCACCTCTTGTCCACCGGTGTCATGGCCGGGGCTGTTCCGGCATTGCCGCTCAGGGATGCGCGCCCCTGCCCACCCGGATGGCGGGACAAGCCCGACGACGACGGCGTCAGCCGTCCATCCGCACCGGCAGGCCGGCTTTGGCCATGTATTCCTTGGCCTCGCGCACGGTGTGCTCGCCGAAATGGAAGATGGAAGCGGCAAGCACCGCCGTAGCGTGACCGTCACGAATGCCTTGGACCATGTGGTCGAGCGTCCCCACGCCGCCCGAGGCTATAACCGGCACGCTGACCGCATCCGCGACGGCGCGAGTCAGCGCCACGTCGTAGCCCGACCTGGTGCCGTCGCGGTCCATCGAGGTCAGCAGGATCTCGCCGGCGCCGAGCGCCGTCACCTCGCGCGCATACGCGACCGCATCGAGACCGGTCGGATTACGCCCGCCGTGGGTGAAGATTTCCCATGCATCCGGTTCACCGGGCTTCGATACTTTCTTGGCGTCGATTGCAACGACAATGCACTGGTCGCCGAACTTCTCCGCCGCCTCTTTCACGAAAGCCCGGCGCGCAACCGCCGCCGTGTTGATCGAAACCTTGTCGGCGCCGCAGGTAAGCAGTTTGCGGATGTCATCCACCGTACGCACGCCGCCGCCAACGGTAAGCGGCATGAAGCAGGCCTCTGCCGTGCGCGTCACGACATCGTAAATCGTGTCGCGGTTCTCGTGGCTGGCGGTGATGTCAAGAAAGCACAGCTCATCCGCGCCGGCTGCGTCATAGGCAATTGCCGCTTCCACGGGATCGCCGGCATCGCGCAGATTGACGAAATTGACGCCCTTGACGACTCGGCCGTCCTTCACGTCGAGGCAGGGAATGACGCGGACTTTGAACATTCAGGCCGCCGTTCGTGACGAGCGAATCAGAGCAAGCGCCTCCGCTGCATCGAGGCGTCCGTCATACAGCGCGCGGCCGGCAATCGCACCGGCTAGTTTCTTCGCGCGCGGCTCGAGCAAAGCCTTGATGTCCTCGATCGATGCCAGCCCGCCGGAGGCGATCACCGGAATCGGCACCGCGTCCGCAAGCGCGATCGTTGCGTCGAGATTAAGTCCTTTGAGCATGCCGTCACGTGAAACATCCGTGTAAATGATTGCGGCAACGCCGACATCGACAAAACGCTTGGCGATCTCCAGCGCGGAGAGCTCGGAAGTTTGCGCCCACCCCTGCACCGCGACCTTGCCGTCACGTGCGTCGAGCCCGACCGCAACGCGGCCCGGATAATCGCGCGCCGCCTGTTTGACGAACGGCGGATCGCGCACCGCGGCGGTACCGATGATCACGCGGCTGACGCCCTTTTCGAGCCAGGCCTCGACCGTCGCGGTATCACGAATGCCGCCGCCGAGCTGGACCGGAATGCTGATCGTTTCGAGAATGCGATCGACCGCGTGCGCATTCACCGGCTTGCCGGCGAAGGCGCCGTCGAGATCGACAAGGTGCAAATATTCGAACCCTTGCGTCTCGAACAGATGCGCCTGCTTCGCCGGGTCGCGATTGAACACGGTCGCACGCGCCATGTCGCCCTGTTGAAGCCGCACGGCGTTGCCGTCTTTCAGGTCGATGGCGGGAAAAAGGATCATGGCGCTCACTCGCACGCGTCGTTCAGGAGCGCGAGCAAAGCTCGCGAACCCGGAATCCATAATCCGCAGCGCCGCGGAGTATGGATTTTGGCTCTTGCTGAGCGAGCCATCGGACCGCGCTTCGCGCGGACCGGTTGGCTCGGCCGGAATGGCGGAGAAAAAAGTCTCACGGTTTCCACTTCAGAAAATTCGCGATCAAGGCCAGGCCTAGCCGCTGACTCTTCTCGGGATGAAACTGCGTGCCCACCATGTTATCGCGACCGACGATCGCGGTGAGCGGGCCGCCATAATCCGCTTGCGCGATCAGATCGCTGTGCTCGGTTGGCTTCAGCTCGTACGAGTGTACGAAATAGGCGTGCAGCCCGTTTGCGCCGGTTGCGATGCCGTCGAGCAGCGCATGCGGTCTGGTGACGTTGAGCGTATTCCAGCCCATGTGCGGAATTTTCAAGTTCGCATCCGACGGCGCAATCCTGTCGACCTCACCGGAAATCCAACCCAATCCGGGCGTGACCTGATATTCGCGTCCGCGCTCCGCCATCAATTGCATACCCACGCAAATGCCGAAAAACGGGCGTCCCTTCGCTCGCACCGCTTCATTTAACGCATCGATCATTCCCGGAATTCTATCGAGGCCGCTGCGGCAATCGGCAAAGGCACCAACGCCCGGTAGCACCACGCGATCGGCTTGCGCGACCCTTTTCGGATCGCGCGTCACCACGATCGGTTGCTCGTGTCCGCTCTCGCGCGCCGCGCGCTCAAAAGCTTTCGCTGCCGAGTGCAGATTGCCGGAACCATAATCGACAATCGCAACGCTCATCGGGGGTGTTCCGGTTCGGGAAAGAGCCCAATGATGTCGGAAGCCGGCGGATCCCGCCGCACGGGCGTTGCGTTTCGGTTTTGCACGGACGGAGGAGGGTTGGGCGTTGCTGCGTCGCCCGACCCACGGGTTTGCCATGCAGCGAAAAAGCGTCGCTCGGCCAACTCGCGATCCTCGCCGATGACCGTACCGAGCGTTTTCCATTTGCGGCGCGCCAGCGTCCAGCGCCACAGGGTTCCCGCTTCAAATCCGACGAGCAGGCAAATCAGGAATCCGACCGCAACCTTTACGGCAGTCGATGCACCGATGAAGTAAAGCCCCGCGCCGATCAGCGCATCGACGATGAGATAAAGCACGAGCACAAGCCACAGCCGACGCGCCAGCATCCAGATCGGCGGCAGCAGGAACGCCCAGAAATAAAATCCATCGCGCACAAACAGGAAGCGGACCGGATCGGGCGCGCTTTCGTTGTTGCGCAACGGCGGCTCGTGCACGGTGTAAGTGGGCATCGAACGTCCTCGTCTCTCAATTGTCGCCGCTGGATTGACCCCGGAGCTCCCGTTCGGGAGTGCGATACCTCACCAATCAGGATCACCGGGGACATGCCCGGCGACGACACTTTCAGCCGCCCAACGAGCCCTTGGTCGACGGCACCTCATCCTTCGCACGCGGATCGATCGCGACCGCGGCTCGCAGCGCGCGCGCCAAACCCTTAAAGCAGGATTCGGCAATATGATGGTCGTTGGTGCCATAAAGCGTCTCGGCGTGCAGCGTCAGCCCGGCGTTCATCGCAAATGCCTGAAACCATTCCTGCACCAATTCGGTGTCGAACGTGCCGACCTTGTCGCGTACGAACTCGGCCTTGAACACGAGAAACGGCCGGCCCGAAACGTCGATCGCCACGCGCGTCAACGCTTCGTCCATCGGCACATGCACGTCGGCGTAGCGTGTGATGCCTTTCATATCGCCGAGCGCCTGTTTCACCGCCTGGCCGAGCGCGATGCCGACATCTTCCGTCGTGTGATGCTGATCGATGTGCAGATCGCCCTTTGCCTTGACGGTAATGTCCATGCGCGAATGCCGCGCCAGCAGGTCGAGCATATGGTCGAGAAATCCGATGCCGGTCGCAATCTGCGAACGGCCCTGCCCGTCGAGGTCGAGTTCGACCTCGACGTCGGTTTCCTTGGTCTTACGTTTGATGCTGGCCTTGCGCATTGCCTGCTCTCTGTTCGGCGGCCTTTTATCAGGAGAGCGGCAAAATCGCCACCGCGGCGGAGCCTTGGTTAACCGCCGCAACGGCGCCGGCGCACCGGATCAGGCGCCGACGCCGTCGACCTTGAGCACAGTGAGCGAGCGCACCCCGCCCGGCGTCCGCCATTCGATCGACTGGCCGACCGAGAGCCCGATCAGTGCGACGCCGACCGGCGTGATGACCGAGACCTTGCCAGCGGCCAGATCGGCTTCCTCCGGATAGACCAGGGTCACCGTTCGCTCCTGCCCCGTTACATCGTCCCGGTACTCCACCGTCGAGCCCATCCGAACAAGCCCGGGCGCGTGGGCATTGGAGTCGATGATATTGGCGCGGGCGATTTCGCGCGCCAGAAAATCGGCGGTGCGCGGAAATGTCCGCGCGGCCGCCGCCGCAAGGCGGTCCAGCCGCACAAAATCGTGCTCCGTGAGGCTGATGGTTGGCAGTTCTGTCATGACGTCCGACATTTGTCGTTCTCCAGCAATGACGCGCCACATCCCAACCCGGAATGAGACGACAGCAGCTTGGATCTTGGATTCTCTTGATTTCAGGAAATGACGAAAGGCCCGGAACGACGCACGACGGCTGTCGCCCGGGCTACCTGTGTGCTTGCAGGCGGCCCGCGCGTAAAAAGAGGCGTACTGGTTGGCGCAGCATCATCATGTGCTGAATGTGGGGTGCCGGGCCATGTTGTCAACGGCGCCGATCTTGCGCAGCCGACGTAAAAACCCGTAACGCGACAGATGACAACGACCGCTTTAATCGAGCATTCTGCTGAAATTGAGCGCGAGTGACGTCAAAAGACAATATTTGCACGGGCGCCATGTTATTCCTACATGTGCGTTTGCCGTTAAGGTCTTGAGTACATGACAACCAGTGAAGCTGTAACAAATCCGGGTTGGCACGGCACGACGATTTTGACCGTCCGCAAGGGCGGCACCGTCGTGATCGGCGGCGATGGGCAGGTCTCCATTGGACAGACTATCGTCAAGGCAAACGCAAAAAAGGTGCGCCGCATCGGCAAGGGCGACGTGATCGGCGGCTTTGCGGGCGCTACCGCCGACGCCTTCACGCTGTTTGAGCGCCTCGAAGGCAAGCTCGAGCAATACCCCGGCCAGCTTCTGCGCGCCTCCGTCGAACTCGCCAAGGACTGGCGCACCGACCGGTATCTGCGCCGGCTGGAAGCGATGATGATCGTCGCTGACGCCCAGGTTTCGCTTGTGCTCACCGGCACCGGAGATGTGCTCGAGCCGGAAGCCGGCATCGCGGGAATTGGCTCAGGCGGCAATTATGCGCTCGCCGCCGCCCGCGCGCTGATCGACGGTCCGCTCGATGCGGAAGAAATCGTGCGGCGCTCGCTCGACATTGCTGCCGATATTTGTGTTTACACCAACCGGAATGTGACGATCGAGAGTTTGAAAGGATAGCGGTCATTCCGGGGCGCGGGCAAAGCCCGCGAATCCGGAAATCCCTCAGCGCTGCGAAGCATGGATCCCGGCCCCGGCGCTTGGGCGCCGTCCCGGAATGACGAGTGAACAAGTGATGACTGATTTCTCCCCCCGTGAAATTGTTTCCGAGCTCGACCGGTTCATCGTCGGCCAAAACGAGGCCAAACGCGCCGTCGCGATTGCCTTGCGCAACCGCTGGCGTCGCTTGCAACTTGACGAAAAGCTGCGCGAAGAGGTGCTGCCGAAGAACATTCTGATGATCGGGCCGACCGGTGTCGGAAAAACCGAGATTTCGCGCCGCCTCGCCAGGCTTGCGGGCGCGCCGTTCCTCAAAGTTGAGGCCACCAAATTTACCGAGGTCGGTTATGTCGGCCGCGACGTCGAGCAGATTGTTCGTGACCTTGTCGAAATCGGCATCACAATGACGCGCGAACGCAAGCGCAAGGACGTGCGTGCGCGAGCCGAATTGAGCGCGGAAGAGCGAGTGATCGATGCGCTCGTGGGGCCTGGCGCATCGCCTGCCACGCGCGAGACCTTCCGCAAACGGCTGCGCGCGGGGGAGCTCGACGACAAAGAGATCGAAATCGAGTTGCAGGCCGGCAGTTCGGGCGTTCCGATGTTCGAGATTCCGGGAATGCCGGGCGCGCAGATGGGCGCAATCTCGATCGGCGATATTTTCGGCAAGCTCGGGGGCGGGCGTACCAAGACGCGGCGGGTCACCGTGCGCGATTCACACGATCTGCTGATCAACGAGGAATCCGACAAACTGCTCGACAACGAGGAGCTTACGCAGGATGCAATTCGGACCGTCGAGCAAAATGGTATCGTCTTTCTCGACGAGATCGACAAGATCGCAGGCCGCGAGGGCCGCACAGGCGCGGACGTTTCACGCGAGGGCGTGCAGCGCGACCTGCTGCCGCTGATCGAGGGCACGACGGTCGCCACCAAGCACGGCCAGGTGAAAACAGATCACATCCTCTTCATCGCCTCCGGCGCATTCCATCTGTCCAAGCCTTCCGATCTGCTGCCGGAGCTGCAGGGCCGCTTGCCGATCCGGGTGGAGCTCAAAGCGCTCACCCGTAACGATTTCCGCCGCATCCTTACCGAGCCGGAGGCCTCCCTCATCAAGCAATATGTTGCGCTCATGGCAACCGAGGGTGTGACGCTGCAATTCAGCGAAGACGCGATTGATGCCATCGCGGATATCGCGGTTGCGGTGAACAGCTCGATCGAGAATATCGGCGCGCGACGCTTGCAGACAGTGATGGAGCGCGTACTCGATGACATTTCCTTCGCTGCCCCCGACCGCTCGGGCGAAACCGTGACGATCGACGCCGCTTACGTGCACGAGCATATCGGCGATCTTGCCAAAAATGCAGACCTCAGCCGGTTCATCCTTTAGACTCGCCGTCAGTCCGGCGCGTGAGCAGCGTTCGCGAACCCGGAATCCATGAACGCGGCGTCGCGAAGTATGCTCCGCACTGGGCACAGCCCCGGAATGCTGAGATTCTCGTTTCGCGATCTGGACTCGGGCGTGGATTTCCGAATAATCCCTGCACACCGGGAGAAAGCCCATGCCAGTTCAAACTTTAAGCCGAAATCCGCAAACGATTGAAGAAGCAAAAGCGCTCGTCGAGCACGTCCGGTCGCTGTTCTCGCCTTGGGACATCGATACGCTGGTTGATGGCTTTACCGAAGATTGCGTCGTGCGTTTTGGCACCGTGCCCGAATTCCGCGGCCGCGCCGCCTTGCGCGAGTTCTTCACGACGCGCAGCCGGCGCCAGAAAAACTATCGCTTGCGCAAGGAGTTGCGCTCACTCAGCGGCGATACCATCGCCAATGTGTGGTCCGGCGAGTGGGAGGATGCGGAAAGCGGCGCGCCAATGAAGGGCTTCGGTGTCGAGACCTGGCTGATGCGCGACGGCAAGGTCGCAGTGTGGGAGGCTGCTTTCAACGTTTCGCGCGCCGACCAGACAGGCGGCGTTGGCGAGCTTTTGAAATAGGTTGGACCAATGCCGTTTTCGATGTCGGGCGCTTCGCTTCCGAGCTTTGAGATCGCGCTTTCCGCGCTTTCTGCCGTGCTCGACAAGGCGGAAGCTTTCGCCGCCGCAAAAAAAATCGATTCGACCGTTTTGGTGAATTCGCGTCTCGCTCCCGATATGTTTGCGTTGGCGCGACAGGTACAGGTTGCCTGCGATCAAGCGAAGAACGGCGCCGCGCGCCTCGCCGGCGTCGAGCCGCCGAAATTCGACGATAACGAGACGACGATCGCGCAGTTGAACGAGCGCATTGCGAAAACCCTCGCGTTTCTCAAGACCCTCGACTCAAAGGCGATCGACGCCTCCGCCGACCGTACCATCACCTTTCCGCTCGGGCAGAAGAAGGGCGAGATGAAAGGCAGCGATTATCTGAACCACTTTGTCCTGCCGAATTTCTATTTCCACTGCACAGCCGCCTACGCCATTCTGCGGCACAATGGAGTCGACATCGGAAAGCGCGACTTCATGGGAAAAATCCCGCTGAAGCTGAGCTAAGACCGACCGCCAAACGTCATTCGCTGCGGGATCGGCGCACGCGCACATAAAGCGCGCCCTCGCCGCCGTGCGCAATGTGGGCCTGCTCGAAACCAATCACGAAGGCCCTGAACTCCGGTAGCGCCAGCCACTGCGGCACCTGCCGCCGCAGCACGCCACGTTCACGGTCGCCGGCACCGCCCGCGCCCTTACCGGTTACGACGAGCACGATCCTTTGCTGACGCCGGCTGGCGCGGCGGAGAAAGTGCAGCAGCGCGGCATGCGCCTCACGCTGCGTCATCCCGTGCAGATCGAGCCGGTCCTCGATAGCATCTCGACCTCTTACAACGCGTTGTTTCAAGCGCCGCCCGAGCGGCTCAAGCGACGGCGGAGCTTTAGGGGTGACTGCGAACCCCTTCGGCGCATCGCCGCGCTTGGGCACCGGCTTTGAAATCGGCTCGAACCCGCCGTCTTCGTGCGCCGGATTATCCGCAGCCCGTCCGGGCATCGGCTTTATCGATTTGGTAAAATGCTTCCACAATTCGCGGTCGGCGCGCGTCAGCTTGCGGCGCTCGCCATTGCGTCCGCTCATGGCTGCATGCGCGGCCTCGGTAACGGCGCGGCGCTCGCTTCTTTATCCCCGGCTGCCGTGGCCGCCTGGCTCACGATGAGGTTCGTCGGTTTCGGCCTCGGAATCGGCGTCTTCACGTTGCGCTCGATCCGGACCGACTTCGGCACGAGCATATAGAAATTGCCGTACTGTTTGATGCGGCCGGCGATGTGCGGCGCGTCGACGCCGTGTCCAAAATAAATGTCCGCGCGGGCCGGCCCGACGATGGCGGAGCCGGTATCCTGTGCCACCATCAAATGATGAAAGGGCGTCTCGGGCTTTTCACTCGCAATCGGCAAATCCGCTTCGACCCAGATCGGTGTTCCATAGACATGCTGCGAATTGTCGACCGCAATCGACCGTTCCGCGGTCAGCGGAACGCCTTGCGCGCCGATGCATTCGTCATGCGGGCCGAGATCGGTTTCCTCGAAGAAAACGAATGAACGATTCTTGCGCCGCAGTTCCTTGCCTTCCTCGGGATTGGCTTCCATCCACTCACGGATTCGATCCATCGACATGTCTTCGCGCGAAACGATTCCGCGTTCGATCAGGAATCGGCCGACCGGTGTATAGGGCTTGCCGTTGCTGGCGATATAATTGAGCCGCAGCAGCTTGCCGTTTTCGAGCTTGATGCGCGCCGATCCCTGAATTTGCGCAAAGAACGCATCGATCGGATCTTTCACGTAGCAAATCTCGAGGCCGCGGCCGGCGATCGCGCCATCCTCAATCTCGCTCCGGTCTAGCTTGTTAAAAACCCGGCTTTTGCCGATATCCTTGCGCGGCACGCGATAGAGCGGCACCGTGTACTCGTCGCTCGGATAGCGCGAGCCCGCAAACTCAGCCTCGTAATAGCCCGTAAAGAATCCCTGCGCTTCATTCAGGGGTGCGACGCGCACCGGCTCGAAATTTGCCTCGAAGAAAGCGCGCGCTTGCGCGCGATTGAGCGGCGCTGCCGCATCCGCGCGTTTGCAGACGTTATACAGGCCAGCGTAAATCGGCCGCCCCGCGCGTATCGCTCTGGTGCTGTTGAGAATTGCCTTGCAGCTGTTCAAAAACGCGGCGAAGGCGGCAGCGTGATCATCGTGCGCCCAACCCCTCAATGCTGCAAAGCTTGCGGGCTCGATCTGCGCATTGTGAAGCTTCATGTGCGCACGGGAATGATTGTGGTGTGACCGCCCATGAGCCGATGCGCCCGCACTCGCCAACACGAGCGCCATCGCACCGACATGCAACAAGCAGGCACTGCGCATCCGCATGCGATCAATGCTCGCCTTCGGTGGCGATCAGCTTCCAGTTTGGATCCCGCGACGTGACATCGCGAGCAAACGTCCATACGTCCGTAACGTCGGTCACGCCGTCCGGATTGCCGTCAACGACCTTGCCGTCCTTGTCGCGCGTGACGGAGACAATCTGCGAGACGAAATGCAACGTAATCTGCGCGGTCTTACCTCGCATTTCCGCTGCGGTAATATCGGCGGAATTGATCGCGACAAATTTGCTTTCCATGGTTTCGCCGCGCTTTTCGCGGTCGGAAATGGCGGATTCAAAGTTGTCGTAGACCTCGCGCGACAGCAGTCCCTTAAGCGTGCGCCGGTCGCCTTGAGCAAAGGCTGTGACGATCATTTCATAGGCGGCGCGTGCACCGGTGAGAAAGTGCTTGGCGTCGAATTCGGGATCGCTCGCGGCGATTGCCTCCAGACCGACGGCAACCGGTGAGCCTGCTTCGGCGACGCCTTTCCAGGGCTCCGCGGGCTTGGCCGGTTCGGCGGGCTGAGCCGCCTTCGCCTGCGCTTCCGGCCGGCGATTTGGCAACGCAATGACCTTTTCGGCAGCCGGCCGCGCCGGCTCGCGGGCGGAATACGGATCGTAGGGGGGCCGTTCACGCCCGGTGCGTTGTCCGAGCACGCTGCGCAGACGCAGGAAAATAAACACTGCGAGTGCGAGGAAAATGATGGTGTAAATGTCGAACACGTCCTGCATGCTCTCGGCTGTCAACAACGCAACCGCAAATCCGATAGTCCGGTGGCGGTATCGATGCCATGGCAACCGGCTCTGCCAATCTTATGTAAGCGGGTAGATGAGCCGCGCCATAGGCGAGCGCCAGCCTCGGTGCGCTATATTGAGCCCGCTGCCGAGGCAGCTTAGTCGATCATAACAGGCGCGCCAACCGGGGCCTGAATTCAAGATGAATGTGGCAAAATGGTTGCTACTGGCAATTCTGGCTTGGCCGGTCGTGGAGCTGGCCGCCTTCGTTGCGGTAGCGTCCGCGATCGGTTTCGCACCGGCAGTTCTTCTGCAACTGGCGATTTCATTCGTCGGCGTCATGATCCTCCGGTACGGCGGCGGAATGCACATCGCGCGCGCCCGGGTCGCCATGACTTCCGGCAGCTTTACCACCGTGCAAAGCGACGGGGCCGGGTTTTTCACGCTGATCGGTGGTATTCTGCTGCTAATTCCGGGGTTTATCACCGATGCGATCGGCGCAATCCTGGTGATCCATCCTCTCCGCCGGCTGCTTGGTGACATGGTGGGCGGGCGAGGCCGGCGCCGCGAAGACGTTATCGATCTGGAACGCGGTGAGTGGCGGCGAGTGCCCGAGGAACAGCTTGCCGACCGGCGGAATAAAGGCGCGCAGCATTGAAAGCGCGCGCCGCCTTGTTCCGAACCGGCAGGGCGTGTTAGCCACGTCCACATCCGGTTTCGGGTAAACGTGGAAGTTCTCATGGCGAACACAAACGGCGGCCAAGGCCAACCGCAGGCGCAGGCCGCGCCACCCCAGCTCAACGTCCTCGCGCAATACATCAAGGATTTCTCATTCGAGAATCCAAATGCTCCGCGCTCTCTCAATCCGGCGCAGGGGCAGCCTGAAATCAAGATTCAGATCAACGTGAGCGCGACACCGCTGCAGGGCAGCGATATTGAGGTCGTGCTCAAGCTGGAGGGCTCCGCGCAGACTGCCGACAGCCTGATGTTCAGCTTCGAGCTCGCCTTCGCAGGCGTGTTCCGCGTGCAGAACGTGCCGCAAGAGAGTCTCAACGCCGTCGTGATGATCGAGTGCCCACGACTTCTGTTTCCATTTGCACGCGAGATCGTCGCAAATGCGGTGCGGAATGGCGGCTTTCCGCCGCTGCTGCTCGATCCGGTGGATTTCGTGACGCTCTACCGTCAACGTCTGGCGCAAGCACAGTCAGAGCCGGCGCCGACCGCACAGGCGTGACAATTTGCCCGGGATCCGGTTCGGGTTAACCCAAGGTCGCCAAAGGCAGTCAGCCGCTTTCGCCCGGCAGATACCGGCGCCATAACGCGGCTTCGCCGAGCGTTGCAATGAAACTTTGATGCGCCAGCCGTTCGGCTTCGGTGATTCGCGCCGGAAGCGGAGCCGGACGGACGCGGATGGCTCCACGGCCGTTCGTGCCGTTGGCGATCGAGATGCCGCTCTCGCCCAAGCCGAGCTGCGCCTGGCGCGCGCCGATCAGCTCGAGATAGACTTCAGCCAGAATTTCCGCGTCAAGTAACGCGCCGTGTTTGGTGCGGCGCGAATTATCGATGCCGTAGCGCAAGCACAATGCATCGAGGCTGTAGGGCCCCGCCGAATGTTTGCGCCGTGCCAGGGCGATCGTGTCGATAAGCCTTTCGTTTGTCGGGCCGATACGCTTGATCCGATCGAACTCGGCGGAAAGAAAGCTGAAATCGAACGATGCGTTATGAGCGATCAGGTGCGCGTCGCCAAAGAACGTCAATAACTCGTCCGCAATCTCTTCGAAGCGCGGCTTGTCGGCGAGAAATTCTGCCGACAGGCCATGTACCTTGAACGCTTCCGGCGGCACGTCGCGTTCCGGATTGAGATAGCGATGGAAGGTCAAGCCGGTCGGGATATGATTAAGCAGCTCGATACAGCCGATCTCCACGATTCGGTGACCGTCGAACGGATCGAGTCCCGTGGTTTCGGTATCGAAAACAATCTCGCGCATGGCTGTCCCGGGATGACGCGAATTAGCTGCGTCGCTTCATTTTAGCAACAGCCTGCAGGATTTCACGCACTTGCGCGCGGGCCGCCTCAAATCCGCGCGAACTATCCACCACGAAATCGGCACGACGCCGCTTTTCTTCATCCGGCAGCTGCTTGGCGAGAAGCTCGTTGAACTTTTCTTCGGTCATGCCCGGCCGTTGCAGCGCACGATCACGCTGCACGTCGGCCGGGGCCGAAACCACCACGACGGCGTCGCAACGCTTGTGAGCGCCGGTCTCGTAGAGCAGCGGAATGTCGAGCACGACAATCTCGGCGCCGTTGCGCCGGGCCTCGGCCAGAAAACGTTCCTCCGATTTGCGCACCAGCGGATGGACGATTTGTTCGAGCTTCTTGATGGCAACGCTGTTGCCGACGACCTGTCGGGAAAGCTTTTCGCGATCGACTTTGCCGTTCGCGGTCGAGCCGGGAAAGGCAGCTTCGATCGGATCGACGGCCTCTCCTTCGTAGAGCCGATGCACGGCTGCATCGGCATCGTGCACGGGAACGCCTTCCTCGGCGAAGAACTTCGCCGTCGTCGACTTTCCCATACCGATCGAACCCGTCAGGCCCAGAATGAACATGTTTCTTCCTGCGGTGCAGCCAATGTGCCGCTGTATTGCAGCCGGCAAACCTACTTTGCAATCACGCTTTGCTCGCGCAGAAATTCGAGCAAGGGCAGCAACGGCAATCCCAATATCGTGAAATGATCACCTTCGATGCGCTCAAACAGCTGGATGCCGGCGCTTTCGACCTGGTAACCACCGACACTGAGCAACGCAGCCTCGCGCGCGAACTCCAGATAATTTTCGAGAAAATCGTCATCGAAGTTGCGCATCGTGAGCTTGGCGGCATCACGGTGCTCGAATAAAACGGTGCCGTCGCGCGCAACGGCAATCGCGGAATGCAATTCATGCGTTCTGCCACGCAACGCGCGCAACTGATTGCGAGCGTCTTCGCGATCCGCCGGCTTGTCGAAACGCTGAGCCCCGATCGACAATGTCTGATCGGCGCCGAGAACGAGCCGCCCAGGCAGCGAGGCAGAGACCGCCAGGGCCTTGGCCCGGGCCAGCAGCGTCGCTGCCTTGGCCGCGCTTAGCGGGCCCACTTCCTTTTCAATGACGCGTTCGTCGATCGGCGCCGGGCGGATTTCGATTCGCAAGCCGGCTGCTCCGAGAATTTTGCCGCGCACTTCGCTGCGGGAGGCGAGCACCAGCGGCAAGGACGAAAGCCAGAGCGGCATTATGAGCAACCCCGCCTGTCGCCGGCCAAACGAGAACCGGGAGCAGTAATGATGAATTCTCCCTTTTGCAGTAACAAACGAAGCGTCGGCCCCTGACTTCTGGTCATGTTAATTCGCCGGTTGACGCCTGCGGTCGCTGAGCAATCGCATCACGGCAGCCGCGGTTTCCTCGATCGAGCGACGCGTCACATCAATTGACGGCCACCCATGTTTGGCGCACAGCTTGCGTGAATAGGCAATCTCCTCCGCAACGGCCGCCTTGTCGATGTACTGATCGCCTTCGCGATGCGCCTTCAATCCGAGTAACCTGTTTTCGCGAATCTGAACGATGCGCTCGGGGCTGGCATAAAGTCCGACGACCAGCGGTCGCGTGAGCTTTTCCACTTCCGGTGAGAGCGGCAAGTTCGGCACCAGCGGCACGTTACCGGTTTTGATGCCGCGGTTGGCAAGGTAAATTGAGGTCGGCGTCTTGGATGTTCGTGAAACGCCGACCAAGACGACGTCCGCTTCGTGCAATCCCTCTGCGTGCTGCCCGTCGTCATGCAGCATCGTGTAATTGAGGGCCTCAATGCGCTGAAAGTATTCGGCGTTGAGGACGTGCTGCGCGCCGGCGCGGTGCATCGTTTCGGCACCCAGGTAAGACTGGAACACGCGCAGCACCGGTCCGAGTATCGACATACACGGCAATCCGAGCTCGCGGCAGCGCTTTTCCAGAATGCCGATCAGATCCTCTTCCAAAAGCGTATAGAGCACCAGGCCCGGCGCCTCGGCAATTTCAACGAGCGCGTGATCGAGCTGCTTGCGGCTGCGCACCATCGGGTAAAGATGCTCGACCGGCGTAACGTTCGCATATTGCGCGGCCGCGGCCCGCGCCACCGTGATCAGCGTTTCGCCGGTGGCGTCGGAAACGAGGTGCAGATGAAAATAGCCTGTGTCCGGCATCTGTATAGGGGAAGGACAGTCTGTGGAAAGTTCTGGAGAAGGCCATGCCTTTCAGGCGGGCGCAAGGGTACCTGTCGGCAAGCTCCATTTCCTGTCCACACTCGTCCCTGCGGGAGGATTACAGCCCGAGCATCATGTGGAGCCTTGGAGTATGTGAATCGGGCCTGTGGGTCCTTGGCGGAAAACCACTCGATTGGCACTTTTTTCAGGCATTTCCGACGGGAAAACTCCTGCACAAAAGAGCACTCGTTTCGCCTTTCGGATGGAACCGCTGGTGGACAGACTGTGGGCTAAAAGGCATGAGTCAAATCAACGGCGTAATAACATCAACAAAGAGCTTTATAAGATTTATATGGAAGAGAGCGTTTGTGCGGACCGCATAGTGAAGAAACCACTCATCGAGGTGCTTCAAGGCAAGCGGCAAGCCGATCCGCCAGTCTGGTTGATGCGGCAGGCCGGCCGTTATCTTCCGGAGTATCGTGCCCTACGCGAAAAGGCGGGCAGTTTTCTCAATCTCTGTCTCAATCCGGAGCTTGCCGCCGAGGTCACCCTGCAACCGGTCAGACGTTTCGGCTTTGATGCGGCAATTCTGTTTTCCGATATTCTGATTGTGCCGCTCGCGCTCGGGCGCAGGGTCGAGTTCGTTGCAGGCGAAGGACCAAAACTGGAGCCTTTGGCGGACAGCAAATCGGTTCGACGACTGCCGCAGGAGGCCGATGAGAGAATTTTCACGCCGATTTATGAAACGGTACGGATCGTCAAGGCAGCGCTGGACGGTAAAACGGCATTGATCGGCTTTTGTGGCGCGCCATGGACGGTGGCAACGTATGTGATCGCTGGTGGGGCGACGAAAGATCAGGGGCCGGCCCTTCGCTTTGCGGCCGAGGAAACACAGGATTTCGCGCGTTTGATTGATGTCCTGGTGAATGCATCGATCCAATACCTGGTGGGACAGCTAAGGGCAGGCGCTGAAGTTCTACAGATATTCGATACCTGGGCAGGTGTGCTGCCGGAAAACGAGTTCGAGCGCTGGTGCATCGCGCCGACGAGAAAGATTATCGCCGGCGTGCGCGCTCAAGTTCCACACGCAAGGTTTATCGGCTTTCCGAGAGGTGCCGGACCGCTTCTGCCGCGCTATTGCGAGCAGACTGCAATCGATTGCATCGGGCTCGACTGGACCGTTGGACTGGACGAGGGTCGTTCTCTTCAAAGGCACTTACCGGTTCAAGGTAATTTGTCGCCGGAGGTTCTTCGCGAAGGAGGTGACGCTCTGGATCGTGACGTGGATTCAATTTTGGCGGCGTTTTCGGGCGGCCCTTTTGTTTTCAATCTTGGCCACGGCATCCTTCCCGATACTCCGATCGCGCACGTTGAGCAGATGCTCGAGCGCGTGCGTGCTTGACCGTGGTGGTCAGTAGTTGGTCGGCCCGGCGGTTTGCCGCTGCGGCGCCGGCGATGTGGGGATTGGGGTTCCACAGACTTGGTGGTTCGGCGTTTCAGCCATTGCTCAACAGTGACAAGCAGAAAGATCGGAGTACATTCGGCCCATGTACCTCTACATCAAAGCCTTCCACATCATCTCAGTCATCGCCTGGATGGCGGGGATGCTCTACCTGCCGCGGCTCTTCGTTTATCACTGCGAGGCCGAGCCGGGCTCGAAGCAGTCTGAAACGTTCAAGGTGATGGAGTACCGTCTCCTCAAAGCAATCATCAATCCGGCGATGATTGCAACGTGGGTGTTCGGCCTCACCATGATCTGGCTGATGGGCTGGGACGCGTTCCGCACCGCCGGCTGGCTGCACGCGAAGCTCGTTCTCGTCCTCGTGATGTCAGGCGTGCACGGTTTTTTTGCGCGACTGGTTAAGCAGTTCGCGGCCGATAAAAATCGGCACAGCCAAAAATTCTATCGAATAGTCAACGAGATACCGACTGTTCTGTTGATTGCGATCGTTATCCTGGCCACCGTCAAGCCATTTTGAAGTCGCCGGTGCGGCGTCTATGACGAACCCCTTGCTAAAAAGCGTATCTTTTCCTATGTTGCGTTGATCCCACCGAACGCAGACGGATGAAGTTAGGTTAGCGTCTGATCGTCGGACCGGTCGCAGCATCGGGTTCCAGGGCACTTTTTCCCAAACTGCCGCGTTACCTGAGCCGCAATCCCCTCTCCAATTCTCACCCCGCGTTTCTGTGCACAGCAGGCGCCGGGTTCTCTCCACAGGACTACCACCCCCCATGCGGGAAATGAAACTCCAGGACCTGAAGTCCAAAACTCCGGCGGAACTTGTCGCTTTCGCCGAACAGAATGGCGTCGAAAACGCAAGCACGATGCGCAAACAGGAGCTGATGTTTGCGATTTTGAAGCAACTCGCGCAGCAGGAGATCGACATCATCGGCGAAGGCGTTGTCGAGGTTCTGCCCGACGGCTTCGGCTTCTTGCGATCACCGGAATCGAATTACCTGTCTGGCCCGGATGACATCTACGTCAGCCCGAGCCAGATCCGCCGCTTCGGCCTGCGCACCGGCGACACGGTAGACGGCCACATTCGCTCGCCGAAAGAGGGCGAGCGCTATTTTGCGTTGCTGAAGGTCAATACCCTCAATTTTGAGGATCCCGAGAAAGCACGCCACAAAATCAACTTCGACAACCTGACGCCGCTTTATCCAAACGAGCGGCTGCGAATGGAGCACGAAGATCCGACCAAGAAGGATCTTTCCGCGCGCGTGATCGACATCGTCGCGCCGATCGGTAAAGGCCAGCGCGCACTGATCGTTTCGCCGCCGCGAACCGGCAAGACCGTGCTGCTGCAGAATATCGCGCACTCGATCACGGCCAACCATCCCGAGTGCTACCTGATCGTGCTTCTGATCGACGAGCGCCCGGAAGAAGTCACCGACATGCAGCGCTCGGTGAAGGGTGAGGTCGTCTCCTCCACCTTCGACGAGCCGGCATCGCGCCATGTGCAGGTCGCCGAAATGGTGATCGAAAAGGCCAAGCGCCTGGTCGAACACCAACGCGACGTGGTGATCCTGCTCGATTCGATTACCCGCCTCGGCCGTGCCTACAATACGGTCGTTCCTTCCTCCGGCAAGGTACTGACAGGCGGTGTGGACGCCAACGCGCTGCAAAGGCCGAAGCGTTTCTTCGGCGCCGCGCGCAACATCGAGGAAGGTGGCTCGCTCACCATCATCGCGACCGCGCTGATCGATACCGGCAGCCGCATGGACGAAGTGATTTTCGAAGAGTTCAAGGGCACGGGCAACAGCGAAATCATTCTCGACCGCAAGGTCGCCGACAAGCGCACCTTCCCGGCGATCGACATCACGCGCTCCGGGACGCGCAAGGAAGAGCTGCTCACAGATCCGGCCATTCTCAAGAAGATGTACGTCTTGCGCCGCATCCTCAATCCGATGGGCACGATGGATGCGATCGACTTCCTGCTCGACAAGCTGCGCAACACGAAGACGAACGCCGAGTTCTTCGAGAGTATGAATACGTAGGGCGGTTTGATTGACGGCCGCCCAACGCTGCCGTCATCCGCGCCGCAGCGGTTCCTCCCGCCGCTCGCTTGCAAACGACGGGCTCGGCATGCATACGATACTTTTGGGGTCCTTGGTCGTTTTCTCCACCTTTTCCTTGCACTCCTGCAGGCTCGAATAGCCGCAGCGCACTATGGCGCCGGCTTTTTCCTGGAAGCCGCACCATTCTTCTGCGCCGGCGGGCGTGGTGGCAAAGGTGAAAGTAACAATGAGCAAAGCCGCAAACGGCAAAATATGGCGCATTTGTTTCCTCCGTCTCGGTGGAATGCCGAGGCTGAATCTATAGCGCGTCAAGAAGTGCTGCGCATCCCGGCAATGGCGGCCGCGATTTCGTTTGCGTCGCTGACCGGCAGCGAGCACCGCTCCCCCACACAGACAAAGGCTGCCGTTCCGGACGTTGCGGCCACCTTTGCCTGCGCCGGATGAGTGGGCGGCAGCGCATCGGCTGATGCCGCGCGCAGCACGATGCGATCGAGATAAGGCAACTTCAGCGCGGCTGCAGCAAAGCGGTCGGCCTCGGGGCCCGTGACAACGATTTCCGCCGCGCGCAGCCGCAGGTCGAGCGCATTGAGCAGCCCGACATGAGTGAACAGATTGTCGGCCGCCGCCGACAACACGCCTTCGATCAGACGGTCGGCCTTGGCCCGCCATTCGTCGCTGCCGGTGAAGACCGCCAGCCGCACCAGGTTTTTCGCGGCGAGCGAATTGGCGTTCGGTGTCGCATCATCCGCGGTCGAATGCGGACGTACCAGCAGGTCGGTCGCTTGTTCGGATGTGAGGTAATAGCCGCTGTTCTCGGCATTGGCGTAGTGCCGGTCGAGGAGTTCCTGCCAGCTGAGGGCCCAGTCAAGATAGCCGCGCGTCCCGCTTGCTTCATAAAGCACGAGTGCCGCGCGGATCATCGCCGCGTAGTCAGAAGCGAGCCCCGGCACCAGCAATTGACCGGCGCGCCAGGAGTGGCCGAGCGCGCCATCCCGCGTCATCGCGGTGGCGATGAAATCGAAAGCCCGCGCGGCAAGCGTAATCCACGCTTGCTCGTCGAACATAACGCCCGCATTGACGAGCGCCGCAATCATCAGGCCGTTCCAGTCCGCCAGCACCTTGTCGTCAAGGCCGGGACGGATGCGTTTCGCGCGTGCCGCCAGCAGCGTCTCGCGCATCGCCGCAAGTCGTGTTTCGTCCGCCTGCGTACGCTCGCGGCGCTGAAGGCGGTTGAGGATGTTGTGTCCCTCGAAGTTACCTTCCTCCGTCACGTCGTAATGATGCGCAAAAAACGCGGCATCCTCTTTGCCGAGCAGCGCTTCGATTTCCGCTTTCGACCAGACGTAGAATTTGCCCTCCTCGCCTTCCGAGTCGGCATCAAGCGATGCGGCGAACGCTCCCTCTTGCGTCACCATCTCGCGCTCGAGCCACGCGACCGTTTCGTGCGCGCGTTGCCTGAACAGCGGCTTGCCGCTTCGCGCATGAGCGAGCGCGAGCAGCTCGAGCAGCTGCGCGTTGTCGTACAGCATTTTCTCGAAGTGCGGCACGAGCCAGCGCTCGTCGACCGAATAGCGCGAGAAGCCACCGCCGAGATGATCGTAAATGCCCCCCTCGCACATGCGCTCAAGCGTATGCTCGACCGTCTCGAAGAAACCGGCGTCGCTGCTGCGCAATCCGGCGCGCCAAAGCATTTCGAGCATCATCGGTTGCGGAAACTTCGGCGCGCCGCGGAAACCGCCGTTGACCGGATCGAACATATTGCCGACCTGCCGCGCCATCGAATCGAGCTCTCTGATGCCGATGACGACCTTTCCCGCAGGCCGGGCGCGGGCCGCGAGCCGCGCGAGCAGCGCCGAACGGTTTTGCTCGATCTTTCCCGGCTCCTCGCGAAAGATGCGTGAAACTTCGCGCAGCACGTCGGTGAACGCCGGGCGACCGAAGCGCGACTCTTTTGGAAAATAGGTGCCGCCCCAGAACGGCTCGCCGGCCGGCGTCAAAAACATCGTCAGCGGCCAGCCGCCCTGCTCGCCCAGGAGATGCAGCGCGTTCATATAGATCTGATCGATGTCCGGCCGCTCTTCGCGATCGACTTTGATGTTGACGTAAAGCTCGTTCATCAGACGCGCTGTTGCTTCGTCCTCGAACGACTCGTGCGCCATCACGTGGCACCAATGGCAGGCGGCATAGCCGACCGAGAGCAAAATCGGCCGGTTCGAGCGTTTCGCTTCCGCCAATGCGTCCGGTCCCCACTGCCACCAGTCCACCGGATTGTGCTTATGCTGGAGCAGGTAGGGACTGGTCGCCTGCGCGAGGCGGTTGGTGTACGTCGTGCCGGTCGAGGAGGTCATGGTTGTAAAACCTGGTTCGAATTCAACTTTCCACCCTTTCGGGCGGCGGGTTAGCGGCAGGCGCGAAATCCGGATACGAATACCAACACCGCATCCGGAGCTCGGGTTCACGGCTTAAAGGCGGAGCTTTCGAAGGACAACGCGCGCAGCAGCCACCATCGGGGAGGGATCTTATGTTCATCGTCGCACGTATTGCGTTTTCGTTTCTGTTGATCAGCGCGATGACAGGCATGGCCCATGCCGATGAGACTGTAAACATCGCCGGATCGAATGCGGTCTTGCTGCGCCCGTCTGCGCCCAAGGCGAGCGTCATTTTGATGCCGGGCGGTCAGGGGCGCATCGGAGCGAGGCCAGGCGGCGTCATCACGCAATCGACGGGCAACCAGCTCGTGCGCACGCGAAAGGATTATGAGGCGCACGGTCTGGCCGTGCTGGTCGTGGATGCCGGCATCGATCTGGCACGTGCGGTCGATTACATGCGCAAGATCAAATCTCCAGTGACGGTGATCGGCACCAGCCGCGGTACCTTGCGCGCGGCGCAAGGGATCGCAGCAGGCGCGCGGCCGGACGCGCTGGTGCTCACATCAGGCTTCCTCAGCAATGAATCGGGAAGCTCTGAAAATGTCGTCAACATCCTCGGTTCTCCTGCCAAATTGCCGCGGACGCTCGTCATTGAGCATCGCCACGACGGCTGCAAGTTCACCCGGCCTGCCGGCGTCGAACCGTTTGTGCGCTGGACGCGCGGTAAAGCGCGCGTCGTCTGGGTCGATGGCGGCACAACCTTCGGCAATCCCTGCAAAGCGCACTCGCATCACGGCTTCAATGGACTCGACAGCCGCATCGTTTCGATTGCGGCACAGTTTCGTTAGAGCGTAGCCGGCGCCACCCCGCTCATTTGCGCGCCGTCCTCGCTATGGCAAAATCGCAAACGCGCGCGCAGGAAAGCCCAGGCCCTTGCGCACCTTCGGCCACGTCACGACGATCAGCGCGCCTTTCGGCGGCACCTTGTCGAGGTTCGCCATGACTTCGATCTGATAGTGACCGTGCTGCAGGATGTACGTCTCCGACTCCATCTTCTCGGTGGTGTCGGTGTCCATCGCTTCGTGGCCGGTCGCGGTGACGCCGCGCTGCTCGTACAAGAACTTGATGGTCTCGAAAGCCCAGGCCGGAAACGGCTGGCGTTTGAAGCGCTCCGGATTCGTGTCCCAATCCTTGTACATGTCGGTGCGCAGCGCGACGAATGAGCCGCGCGGCACGCGCCCGTGTTTCTTCTCCCAGCGCTTGAGGTCGGCGACCGAAAATGCGTGGTTCGGGTCTTTCGCGAGATAAGGCGTGTCGTCGAGCACGATCAGCGGCAGGATCATCTGCTTGAGCGGAATCTCATCCATCGTGATTCCGTTCTCGGCAAAATGCGCCGGCGGATCGACATGCGTGCCGTATTGCCCAACCATGTTGTAATAGGTGGTGCGAAAGCCGTCCTCCTTGATCGTGTAGGGCCGCTTTGTTTTCGGATCGTAAGCCGGCGTAAATGTCGCCTGCCCGAAGCCTGACCACACGGGCGTCTGCGGCGAAAAGCTATGGGTGAGATCGACGAATTTTTTCGACGCGATGATTTTGTATGCGCGCGCCAGATCGCTTTCGGCTTGAGCGTTGTGCACCGGGCAAGCCGAAAAGGCGGCCGAGAGCACAACAATCCAAAACGGTAGCCTCGATATCATGGCATGCCTCCTGAACCGACCGCGCGTTCGCCGTTAGCAACGGTAGTGTTCCGACGCAGCCGATGTCCATGGCCGATTGCGCTCGTTGCGTTGTGGATTTGGTGACCGTTACGTCAGCGCGCAGGAAGAAACCGTTTCAACGCTGCGGCGACGATTTCAATTTCGGTGTTAGCCGGAAAGTGACCGCTGGTTGGACAAACGACAACTGTCGGCTTCGACGCGAAGGCTTCACAAAACGGCTGTTCTGCTTCCGCCGGAAAGCGTTTGCTCTCGCCGCCGCGGAAAATGAGCACGGGGCAGCGGACCTCCTTGGCCTTGTCGAACAAATTGAAGTCACTCGCCGGAGAAGCGGTGAACGCGCGCAGCCGGCGCAATCGTTCGAGCGTATAAGGCAGGCGCCACGGCCCGCTTTCGCTATCGCGCAGCGTCACGTCGTGCGTGAAGCGCTTCAACGTGTCGCCCGGCCATGCTCCCTCCTCCGTGTCGCGGAAGTGGCGCATCGCGTCCTCAAATGTCGCGAAGCTGTCGGCGTAGGCGATCTGCGGCGGCGCGGGTGGCGTCGTTGGTTTACGCATCGGGAGCACGGGATCGACCAGCACCGCGGCCGCGGCGTGCGCGCTCGTACGCGCGACCTCCAGCGCGATCGAGCACGCGAACGAATGTCCCATGACAACAAAGCGTGCCGGCAGGAGCTTTGCCGCCAGCGCAATCGCATCGGAAGCAAACTCTGCACACGTATCGCTGCCGGGATCTTCGCTCAGCCCGAAGCCGCGCTGGTCGGGGCACAGCATGCGGAGCGTTTGCGCCATTTCCGCAAGCGCGATCCACGAGCCGCTTTGCGTGAGAGAGCCGTGCAACGCCAGGACCGGCAGGCCTGTCGGCTCGGGTGGGCGCCAGTCACGGTAGAACAGCGACAAGCCGTTGATGGTTTCGTGCCCGGTGTGCCAGGTCATGATGCACTCAACTTTGCAAGAGGGCGACGCTGCCGAGCCCGCCGTCGGCGCAGATGCTGACGATGGCGCGGCTGCCTTTCGCCATCGTGGCAAGCTCTTTGATGGCTTGGCTCAAAATGCGGGCGCCGGTTGCCGCGAACGGATGCCCAAGGGCAACACTGCCGCCGTTCGGGTTCATGCGCTCGCGCGGGAATGCGCCAAAGGTGTGCTCGACTCCGGCTTTCTCACGCACGAACGCCTTGTCATCAAGCGCCTTGAGATGACAGGCGACCTGCGCCGAAAATGCTTCGTGGATTTCCCACAACGCGATGTCACCGTAAGTCAATCCGTTGCGCGCGAGCATGCGCGGGATCGCGGATACCGGTGCCATCAGGAAGCCCTCTTTGAAAACATCGACGGCGGCGAGCTCGAAATCGACGAGCCGCGCGCGGGGAGTCTCAGGCGGTAGGCGCGACAATCCCTCTTCCGTTGCAATCCAGATCGCGGCGGCGCCGTCGGTCAGCGGTGAGGAATTGCCGGCGGTGATCGTCCCCTTCCCGCTTTTGCGGTCGAACGCCGGCTTGAGGGCGCCAAGTTTTTCGAGCGAGGTATCGCGGCGCGGGAAATGATCTTTCGTCACGCCGTCGACTGGCACGATCAGATCGTCGAAGAAGCCGCGATCCTGCGCCGCCACTGCGCGCTGATGACTTTGCAGCGCAAGCTCGTCCTGCTCGCGGCGCGTGATGTCCCACGCTTTCGCCATGTCCTCGGTGTGCTCGCCCATGCTCTTGCCGGTGACGCGGTTCTTGATTTCCGGAATGTAGAGCCGCACGTCCTTGAGCTGCAGCTGGCCGATCGCCGACATGCGCTTCGAGAAATTGCGCGCCTGCACGACGCGACGCAGCCACACCGACAATTTCTGGCTCAGTGCAATCTGCGCGCCGCTCATGCTCTCGACGCCGCCGGCAATCGCAAGCTGCCCGCGTTGGCCCAGCATGCCGGCCGCCTCGAACACGCCGACCATGCCTGTAGAGCATTGCATCACGGTAGTGAACGACGGCACGTGCGGATCGAGTTTTGCGTCAAACCAGATTTCGCGCGCGAGATTGGCGTAGTTGAGGTTTTGCACCACCCAGCCCCACACTACGAGATCGATCTTGCCTTTGACGCGCGCGGCCATCGCCTGCGCCACGGGCGCCGACAGCGCGACGGCATCGCGATTGGCAAAGCCACCGTCGACATTGAGGAACGGCGTGCGCACGCCGGAAGCGAGCCATATCGCGCGTTCGGTCAT